>NZ_JBNTJY010000002.1:0-735850 GCF_051195095.1 Halolamina sp. C58
TGGTCTTGCGTATCGGTTACCGTTCGCTGTCCGCCGGCCGAACCGGGGGACACCGAACTACCAAGGCTCGCATCAGAAGCCGTCCTGTGGCGGACCACGGGGGCGGCGTCCTCATCTTTCTTCGGACCCGTATGTTTCGCTCGATGGGTCATAAACCCATCGAAGCGAGCCGGGTCCACGCACCGTCCCGGATCGCCCCGGGCCGCGGCGCGTTCTTCGCATTCCATTCGATGGGTGTGGAATACTTAACCCTGATGTTTCGATCGGCCACTGGGTGGCGTTACCGTGCGAGAACGTTCCCACGATTCGCCGTCGATACCGGCGAGCCGGTATATAAGGGAACCGTTTATAAGGACTGGGGGAGCAATAAAGGGTGAACGATGAGTTCGCCGGCAGACTCAATTGAGATCCAGAACGTGGTCGCATCGACGGGTATCGGGCAGGAGCTCGACCTCGAAGCGTTGGCGGAGGACCTCCCGGGCGCCGACTTCAACCCCGACAACTTCCCCGGCCTCGTCTACCGGACGCAGAGTCCGAAGGCGGCGGCGCTGATCTTCCGCTCGGGGAAGATCGTGTGCACGGGCGCGAAGAGCATCGACGACGTCCACGAGGCGCTGGGCATCATCTTCGAGAAGCTCCGCGACCTCACCATCCCGGTCGAGGAGGACCCGGAGATCACCGTCCAGAACATCGTCTCCAGCGCCGACCTCGGGCACAACCTCAACCTCAACGCGCTCGCGATCGGGCTGGGGCTCGAGGACGTCGAGTACGAGCCCGAACAGTTCCCCGGTCTCGTCTACCGCATGGACGAGCCCGACGTGGTGATCCTCCTGTTCGGCTCGGGGAAGATCGTCATCACGGGCGGGAAGCGCACCGAGGACGCACAGGAGGCAGTCGAGCAGATCGTCGAGCGCATCGAGGGGCTCGGGCTCCTCAGCTGAACCGGCGACGCCGCCTCCCGACCCGTTTTTCGTCGCGCTGACGCAGTGTGATACCGGCGCAAGAGGAATAACCCTCCAGTACGAAGCCGCCGGTAGTGGCATCCCGTGACCACGGCCCGGACGGCCGGGGCGCCCCGGGCCCAGAGACGACGCACCGTACGGCCGAGCAGGCGGCGGTCCCCGAGGCTGCCCGGCGACGGCCGGAGGACCCGCCGATCCGGAACCCCGGCCAGTACTCCCTGACCGACCACGTCCGCGAGCGGCTCGCACAGGGCGGCCGCTACGTCACCCTCGACGGGATCGACGCCGCGATCCGCGGGGGGCAGCTCCGCTGGAACAGCAGCGACGGCTGGCGGTTCGCCCGCGTCGAGGCGGGCGTCCGGCTCGTCGTGGTCGTCTGTGACACCGAGACCGCCTCGCCGGTGGTCGTCACCGCGTGGACGGAGATCGCCGACATCGGCGCCGCCCAGCGCTCGGAGCGGTGGGACCGGACCGACGTGGAGACGATCCGGCTCCGCAGCACGCTCTCGGAGCGCTCCGACGAGCACGTCCCCGAGCACATCCGCCCGCGGGACGTCCCCCGGCCGTTCTACGTCCGCGGCCACGAGCTGGTCACCGAACCCGGCGACGGCCACCTGCGCTGTGTCGACTGTCACGGCCGGTTCCGGTCAAAGGGCGAGCTCGACCGCGCCGACTGCTCGCGCTAGTCGAGCGGCCGCGCCCGCGTCGTCCCCGGAACGAAACACAGCGCGTCGAACGCCTCGCCGACCGAATACGCTGTCAGATACCCCGTCGGGTCGCCGTCGTACGTCGCCCCGACCGAGAACCGTTCTCGCGGCGCCGTCAGCCACTCACGCAGCCGCGGGTCCCCACCCCCGCGCCGGAGATCCAGCAGCGCAGTCCCGACGCCCGCCTCGTCGAGCGCCGACTCGACAGTCCCCGGAACGGGATCGGAGAGTTCGAACGACGTGAGCCCGCGTCCGTCGCCAGTCCGATCGATCGCCTGGAACGATCCGCGACCGAACGCGAACCCGACCGCGTAGTAGTCGTCGCCGTACCACGCCGCGAGCTGGCTGCCCATCGACGGTGCGGCGACCTCGAACGCGCGGTACGCGTGCCGATCTCGGTTGACGTGTGCGTCGTGTCCCCAGATGGCGACGGGCCCGTCGGCCCGCTCTTCGATCCGTGCGACGTTCTCGGCCATCACGCGGTCACGGACGCGAAGCGCTTCCCGCATCGCGGCCGACTCGGCGTCGCTGCCTTCGTCGGCCGCCTCCCAGTCGACGAGCGTACGTTTGTACGCCGTCGCCTGTTCGATCACCCGGAGCGGCCGACGCGCCTGCCCGTCGCTCCCGAGCGCGTCGCGTACGCGAGGGATCACACGCTCCGCAGTGTCGATCCGCGCCTCGACCCGATCGTCGTTCGCGGGGCGAGTCCCGTCGTCGCCGATCAGGTGGAGAGCGTCCGTGAGAGCCGGCGGGAGTTCGTCGCCGAACTCGGCGAGGAGCGCGTCGACCGCGCCCTGCGTGTACTGTGCGTCGAACCCACGGAACCGAACACGGTCGTCGAGCGGCCGCCCCTCGTTGAACCCTCGGAGCCACTCCACCAGCGCGAGCAGTTCGTCGGTCTGCCACGTCCAGAAGTAGAGATCCGCGAGCCCGGCGTCCGGCTCCCCCCGGCCGTGGACGACGTACTCGTCGAGTGCCCGCGCCTCCGGCGCGTTGGCCTCCATCGCGAACGTGCGCACGCCCACCTCGGTCACGAGCCAGCGAAGCAGCCGGTGCTTGAGTCGGAAGAACTCGCGTGTCCCGTGCGTTCCCTCCCCGAGCGCGACGACTGCGGCGTCGCCGATCTCCTCGGGCAGCGCGTCGTCCGCGATGTCGGTCGTTGGGTCACACGTGCCGAGTTCGTGTGCGTGTGCACGCAGGCCCGCGATGACGGACGCGGGGTGTTCTGTCTCGTCGGTCGATTCAGTTCGTGTCGTGCCGGTGGTGTCGTTCGTCATCGTCGTGGATGTCGGTAGTGAGCGGGCGCTCCGGGGTCGAGAAAACGGGCGGCGACGGCCGGCGGACGCGCGGCTACCGCACGCGATCCACCGACGATCGACCGACGCTCACCGACGAACGACCAGCATCGTCCGCCTGCTCACGCGGGCGACCCAAGAGCGTTTCCCCGACTGCTCGACGACGCCCCGCGGTCGCAAGCCGTATTCCCCACGACCGCCAACCGCGGGTAATGACGGATCTCACTCTCTCGGAGTTCTACGACGCCGTCGAGGCGGAGGGGCGGCCGCTGCTCACGGCCGACGAGTTCGCCCGCCGCCTCGACGAGTCACAGGCCGACGCCGACGAGGCGCTCTCGTCCCTCGCCGAGGACGGGCTGCTCGAACGCGTCGACGTGGAGAACGATCCCGTGGTCTGGTACCCGACCGAGTGGGGCGAGCTCGCTTCGCGTGAGCGCGTGGTCGTCTTCCCCGAACGGCGGGAGATCGTCGTCGACCGCCCGACCCAGTACACGCAGGCCCGCCTCTCGCAGTTCGCCCACCTCGTCGACACCACGGGCACCGAGCCCGGCACGCGCGGCTACCTCTACCGGATCCGTCCGGAGGACGTCTGGTCCGCTCCCTTCGACGGCGTCGCCGACCTGATCCTCGCGATGCGGGGCGTGTTCCCCCGCCGGTACGAGGGGCTGGAGGAGTGGGTCGAGAGCCAGTGGAAGCGGGCCAACCGCTTCCGGCTCGACACCCACGAGGACGGCTACACCGTCCTGACCGCCGCGACCGACGACCTGATGGGCAACGTCGCGATGGAGAAACTCGACGACGACGCGATCCGGGCGCCCATCTCCGACACCGAGGCGTGGGTCAACGAGGACGCGATCGCGAGCATCAAACGCACCCTCTACGAGGCGGGCTACCCCGTCGTCGACGACCGCGACCTCGAGAGCGGCGACCCCATCGACGCCGAACTCACGACGGACCTCCGGGAGTACCAGCAGTCCTGGGTCGACAGCTTCCTCGAGAAGCAGGCCGGCGTACTCGTGGGGCCGCCCGGCTCGGGGAAGACCGTCGCCGCACTCGGTGCGCTCGCGTCGGTCGGGGGAGAGACGCTGATCCTCGTCCCCTCGCGCGAACTCGCGGGGCAGTGGCGCGAGGAGATCGAGCGCCACACCACGGTCGACGCGGAGCAGGTCGGCGAGTACCACGGCGGGCAGAAGCAGCTCCGGCCGATCACGATCGCCACCTACCAGATCGCGGGGATGGACCGCCACCGCTCGCTGTTCGACGACCGCGAGTGGGGGCTGATCGTGTTCGACGAGGCCCACCACGTCCCGGCGCCGGTGTTCCGTCGATCCGCCGCGCTCCAGAGCAAACACCGCCTCGGGCTCACTGCCACCCCGGTTCGGGAGAGCGACGACGAGACCGACATCTACACCCTGATCGGCCCGCCGCTCGGGACGGACTGGTCGGCGCTGTTCGACGCCGGCTTCGTCGCCGAACCGGAGGTCGAGCTCCGCTACCTCCCGTGGGACGACGAACTGGCCGAGAACGAGTACGCCAGCGCCGACGGTCGGGAGCGCCACCAACTGGCCGCCACCAACCCCCGGAAGGTCGAGGAGATCGAGCGCCTGCTCGCCGACCACGACGGGAAGGCGCTGGTGTTCGTCGACTACCTCGATCAGGGCGAGGCGATCGCCGACGAGCTCGACGCCCCGTTCGTCTCGGGCGAGACCCCCCACCACCGCCGCGAGCGCCTGTTCGAGTCGTTCCGCACGGGCGAGCGCGACGCGTTGGTGGTCTCCCGCGTCGGCGACGAGGGGATCGACCTCCCCAACGCCGAACTGGCGGTCGTCGCGTCGGGCCTCGGCGGCTCCCGTCGGCAGGGTGCCCAGCGCGCGGGCCGCACGATGCGCCCGGTCGGGCGCGCGGAGGTGGTCGTGCTCGCAACCCACGGCACCCGCGAGGAGGAGTTCGCCCGCAAGCAGATGCGCCACCTCGCGGAGAAAGGCGTCCGCGTCCACGAGACGGTCGTCGGCGACGAGACGGACGAGCCGGACAGCGACGAAGGTGACGGCGCGAACGACGACGAGGGGAGCGGCGACGGCGAAGGCTCGACGGAAACAGACGCCTGAGCCGGAGCGAGTTCCCAGCCGGGCGCCGAAATCAGTCCCCGCGAATCCGGCGGACCGAGAGCGTTTAGGCGCCGGCCGCCGGCGACGGGCACATGGGCGACGAGCGACAGGCGACGTTCGGCAGCGACGGCACGCTGGAGACCGATCGGCCACCGGAAGCGACCGGCGAGGACGACTTCGGCGAGGAGAAAGACCCCGACGAGACCGACGGCGGCTTCAGCCGCTACGTCGTCTCCAGCCTGCTCCAGAAGGCGGTCCGGCGCTCCGACGAGGAGATCGCGGCGTGGGCCGCGTGGGAGCTCGCGCGCTCGGGGTTCGGCTGGAACCTCTGGGAGCGACTGAACCTCTACGTCGTCGAGGACCTCCGGGCCGGGCAGGACATCGCGACGCAGGTGGCGCGCTACGAGGAGCTGGCGACCGAACGCTGGGAGCCCGACGAGTGGCGGGGCCGCCTCTGTGCCGTGCACGCGGCGCTCGCGTGTGCCCGCGCGGAGTCCTCCCGTGAGGCCGCCAACGCCGACGAGTACTTCGGCGCCGTCGCGGAGCGCCGCGCCGAGGCCCGCGAGCGCGGCGAGGAGCCGAGCCACGACTTCCCCGTCAGCGACCTCGAACCCGGCGGCCGCTTCGACGCGGTGTTCGACGGCCACACCGGGGAGGGGTCGCGCCGCGGCCGTGGCACGGAGTTCTTCAAGACCCACGGCGCCCGCGTGGGCCCTGAGGGCGAGGGCGACCTCAGCGCCCGCTGGCAGCGCCTCGCGATGGTGCTGTCCTCCACGGAGTTCGACGAAGCCGACATCGAGCGCGCACTGGAGCCCACGGACGCCGACGATCCGTGGGCCGAGCCGGAGTCGTAGGCAGTCGGCTCGTCGCCGATACCGGTCGGGAGCGAGTGGAGCGGACCCCCTCCGGAACCACTTTTTAAGCGTGTTCGGGGTGGAGGCGGCGTATGGATCTCACGGGGGTTCGCGTTCTCGACCTGACGCGGCTGCTGCCGGGGCCGTACGCGACACAGCTCCTCGCGGACATGAACGCCGACGTCGTCAAAGTCGAGGAGCCGGGCGTCGGCGACTACGCGCGGTCCATGGCGCCGAAGACGCAGGAGGGCGTCGGGACGATATTCGCGGCGGTGAACGAGGGGAAGCGGAGCGTCACGCTCGACCTCGAGGACGACGACGGGCGCGAACTGTTCGCCGAACTGGTCGAAGACGCCGACGTGGTGATCGAGCAGTTCCGGCCGGGCGTCGCCGAGAAGCTCGGCGTCGACTACGAGTCGGTTCGCGAGCAGAATCCGGAGATCGTCTACTGCTCGCTCTCGGGGTACGGGCAGGGCGGGCCGTACCGCGATCGAGTCGGGCACGACCTCAACTACGCGAGCGTCGCCGGGCTGGTCGACATGACGCGGGAGCGGACCGACGGGAAGCCCGCGATCCCGGGCTACCCGATCGGCGACATGGCCGGCGGGCTCTTCGCCGCGTTCAGTATCGTGAGCGCGCTGCTCAGCCGATCGCTCGGCAACCGATCGGGGAGCTTCGTCGACGTCTCGATGACCGACGCGATACTGTCGTTCGCCCAGCCAGTGGCGTCGGCGGCGTTCGCCGGGAACGATCCGCGCCCGCGGGAGACCGAACTGACCGGGAAGCTCCCCTGCTACGACCTCTACCGGACCGCGGACGACCGATACGTCTCGATCGCCGCGCTCGAACCGAAGTTCTGGCGGAACCTCTGTACGGCGCTGGACCACCCCGAACTGATCGAGAAACACCACGCCGAGGACGACGCCGTCCGGGAGGCGGTCCGGGAGACGCTCGCGACGACGTTCCGGTCGAAGACGCAGGCGGAGTGGGAGGCGGAACTGGGCGAGCAGGACGTGATGTTCGCGCCCGTCCGGACGCCGAATGAGGCGATCGACGATCCCCAGATCAGGAGTCGCGGCATCGTCGGGGACGACGGCACCCCCCGGGTCGGGTTTCCCGCGAAAGCGACGCCGGAGCGCCGGCGCGGGCCCGATACCGGACTGCCGGAGATGGGCGAACACACGAGGGAGGTGCTCGAGTCGGTCGGCGTCGACGCGGCAACGATCGAGGCGCTGCGCGAGCGGGACGTGATCTGATCCGGAGCTCGGACCGTCGCCGACGTACGTGACGCTGGTCGATCGAGCGTCGGAAGGAGAAAGTCCGCCCTCCCCGATTTGAACTCCGGAAGACGACCTCGCTGCGCTCGGCTGCACTTCCGTGCTCAAATCGGGTCGGTCGTCCTTCACACCCAACACCGTTCGCTATCGCTCACGGGTGTTGAAGTTCAGTCCGCCCTCCCCGATTTGAACGGGGGGCAAGCCGATCTACAGTCGGCTGCTCTACCAGTCTGAGCTAAGGGCGGGCACTTCCACGTAGGTCCGGGTTCGGACTTAAGGATTGTCTCTTGGCCTCGCTACGTGAGTCAGTATCGCCCGACGACGACGGCCCCTCTGACGACCGAATCGGCCGGGGACGCCACTCGATTGCTCCCTCCGAAACGGGTAAGCACCCGGCGAGAGGAGCGTTCCCCGTGTCTTTCGCCGCCGTCGAGGATCGAGTCCCGCCGATGGCCGCGCTGGCCGTCGCCGTCGTCGCCGTCAGCACCAGCGCCATCCTGATCCGCTGGTCGGGCGCGCCGAGCGTCGTGAAGGCGTTCTACCGCGTGCTGTTCACGACCGCGTTCCTGCTGCCGTGGGCGGTCGGCCGCTACCGCCACGAGTTCCGGGCGATCGAGCTCCGGGATCTGGGCGTGGCGGGGCTCACCGGCGTCGCGCTCGCGCTGCATTTCGCGTCGTGGTTCGAGAGCCTGAACCACACCTCCGTCGCCGCCAGCGTGACGCTGGTCCAGAGCCAGCCGCTGTTCGTCGCCGTCGGCGCGTGGGGGCTGCTCGACGAACGGCTCACCCGTCGGATGCTCGTCGGCATCGCCGTCGCGCTGGTCGGCGCCGCCACGATGTCGCTGGGCGATCCCCTGCTCGCGGCGATGGGGATCGGCAGCTCGTCGGGGCTGGCGGGCACGAGCACGTACGGCAACGCGCTCGCGCTCGTCGGCGCCGTCTGCGCCGCCGCGTACGTGCTCGCCGGGCGGTCGCTCCGACAGCGCGTCTCACTCGTCCCGTACGTCGTCGTCGTGTACGTCGCCTGCTCGGTCGTCCTGCTCGCGATCGCCGTCGCACAGAACGCCCCGCTCGTCGACTACCCGCGCCACGAGTGGCTGCTGTTCCTCGGGATGGCGGTCGGTCCGGGGATCTTCGGCCACACCGTGATCAACTGGGCGCTCGCCCACGTCGAGTCCGGCGTCGTCTCGGTCAGCCTGCTGGGCGAGCCCGTCGGGAGCACCGTGCTCGCGATGCTGCTGCTCCCCGGCGAGGTGCCGACGCCGACAACGATCGTCGGCGGCGCCGTCGTCCTGCTGGGGATCTACCTCACCGCCGAGGCGCGGAACCGTGACTGACCCGTCCCGTTTCGCGACCGGCCGGCCCATCGATTCCGACACGGCGCGGCGGTACGTCGGCAGTCAGATCGCGCTGTTTCTCGCGACGCTGCTCCACGCGCTGCTGACGTGGCCGCCCGCGGAGGCGGTCGCGCTGTTCGCCGGCGGTATCGCGGTCGCGTTCGCCGTCGAGGCGCCCGCGATCCGGGCCGGACTGTTCACCCACCACCTCCGGCCGAAACTGGCGGGCGTCCCCGTCTCGATCCTGCTCGCGTGGCCCGCAGTCGTCTACCTCGCGGTCCGCGCGGCGTCGCTGGTCGTCGGCGGCCCGGTTGCCGTCGCCTGGCTGGCGGCGGTGCTCGCGACGCTGGCCGACGCCGCAGTCGAACCGCGAGCGGTCCGCGACGGCGCGTGGGCGTACGCGGACGTGCTCCCCGGCCCGCGCGTCCGCGGTGTGCCGTGGTGGAACGCCGCGGGCTGGCTCGGCGTCGTGTTCGTGACGGCGCTGCTGCCGGCCGCGGTGTGAAAAGTGGCTACTCCAGCAGTTGCTTCGTCCGCCGGTGGCGGTAGCGGAACATCGGCTCGAACCCGACGACGCCCAGCGGCCCGAGCGCCCGCCCGAGCCCACCCAGCGGGAGCCGGTAGACGACGCGGTCCTCGATCACCGTCCCGTCGCCGTCCCCCCGGAAGCGGTGGGTGTGCTTCCAGCGCGGGAACGGCCCGCCGCGCATCTCGTCGCGGAACCACGCCACGCCGTTGCCCTCCTCGCGGTCGGTGATCACCGAGGTCCAGCGCTGGCGCGGCCCGACGCCGAACGGGCGCAGCGACATCTCGATCTCGCTGCCCTGCATCAGCACTTCGGGGTCGGGCTCGCCGTCGGGGCCGCGGACCTCCCCGACGGCGAGGTTCATGAACCCGGGGGTGAGTGCCTCCAGCCCCTCGACCCGGGAGTGGAACGCCCAGACCTCCGAGAGCGGGGCGTCGACGCGAGTGCGGCGCGTGTACGTGGGCATAGGTAGGGCTACGGGCGGCGTCGGGATAACGGCGGGGGCTACCGGCCGGTAGGCGTGGAGAAACGTCTGGCGCACGACGCCACGACAGCGGCGACACGAATCGCTCGGCTACAGCCTATCGGCGTCGATCTCCATCCCGGGCGGGGTCACGACGAGGAACCCCCGGAAGTGGGTCAGCGACCCGCCCTCCGCCCGGATCTCTCTGGCGAACCCCGCCGCCAGCGTGTTCAGGTCGCCCGCCACGTCGAGGACGAGCACGTCGCCCGACCGGACGGCGTCGATCCATTCCTCGTCGTCCGTCTCGCCGTCCAGCACACCCAGCACCACGTCACCCACCGCGTCGTCGTTGTCGGGGAGCTCCTCCTCGGCGCGGGTGAGGTCGAGGCCGAAATCGCTCATACCCGCCGTTGGGCGGGAGACGGTTAAAAACCAGTCGGCGACGGCCGATGTACTGAAACGGGTGGCCGCACAAGAGGTGGTATGGCCTGTGACCACGAGCTCGACAGCGAGTACCTCACGACCACCGACAGCACCGTCACGGATATCCGCGGTGCCGGCGAGTCGCTCCGGATCGACGTCATCGTCCCCTGCCCGGACTGCGGGCAGGCGCTCGAACTCACGCTGACCGAGGAGAGTCGCGAGGAGGTCGACGTCGACTTCCCGCTCGACGACGCCGAGATCGCCAACAGCTAACGCCGGCGTCGGGAGCGCCCTACTCCTGGTACGCGATGCGGACCTGTTCCCAGCGGCCTTTCTCGACCAGGTGTTCCTGTAGCGTCTCGGCGTAGCGTTCGAGCAGCTCCTCGGCCTCGTCGATCCGTTCGGGCTCGCCGCCGTCGTCGCCGCCGACGCCGAGGGCGTCTTTCACCGAGGAGAACACGCCGCCCCCGCCACCATCGCTGCCGCCACCGGGGCCGGGGCCCATCCCCTGTTCCATCTTCTCGACTTCGGGCATGATCCCCGCCAGCTTCTCGGTGTTCGGCACGATTCGGGCGTTCTCGGGATCGTCGGCGTCGACGATCTCGAACTCCGCCGCCGTCATGATCAGCCCCCACTCCTGGTTCGAGAACGGGGAGTCACGGACCTCCGCGGAGAACTGCTGGTCGACCGCCATCCGTTCGCCGACGATGGCGTCGGTCCAATCTGACTCGCTCATACCGCCCCGTACGCCGAGGGTGCGTTTCAGGGTTTCCCCAGCGCAGTCGCCGCGCACCATCGATCGAACGCCTGCATAACTTACAGCGATACTCCCCATGAGCCCCGCGCGTTATCGCCCGTCTTTATCCGATATCCCAGTCCGATTTCCCTCGACACAACTAGAGTAGAAACGCATGCAAGCGTCGCGGTGAGTCCGAACCCGACCCCGACAAGTACTTATACCACGACCCGATCCGAACGGGCACGGAGATGAGCCGAACCATCCGCCGCGTCGCGCTGTTCGCACTCTACCAGCTCACGGTCCTGCTCGGGATCGCGCTGCTGCCGGTCGCGCTGTTCACCCGTCGACTCGGGATCCCGCTGCCGCTCGGCCGGGCCGTCGACGGGACGAAGGCGGCCTACGAGGCGACGGAGTAGCGGGACTGTTTTCGCCGAACGCCGGCCCCCGAAGCGGCGCCGCCGGGGGTTTCGAAAGCGGGGAGTTCTCCCCGAAGGGGTGGCTTTATCAGCGTTCCCCGATTAGCGTTCGTCAATGCGAACACCTGCTGATCGGTCAGGACTCGACCCGCTGAGCGGCGACCAGTCCGACGTTTTCGGCCCCGAACTCGGGGAGTTCCCCCACGCCGACGAGCGTCGTGCTCAGGCCGCGACTGACGAAGGGATGAAGACCGGGACGACCACGATCGGCATCAACGCCGGCGACGCGGTCGTGCTCGCGACGGACATGCGTGCCAGCATGGGCAACATGGTCTCCAGCAAGGACGTCCAGAAGGTGGAGCAGATCCACCCGACGGGCGCGCTCACCATCGCCGGCTCGGTGTCGGCGGCCCAGTCGCTGATCGAGACGCTGAAAGCCGAGTCGAACCTGTTCGAGGTCCGCCGCAGCAAGCAGATGTCGATGCAGGCGCTCTCCACGCTGACGGGGAACCTCCTCCGCTCGGGCGCGTTCTACATCGTCTCCCCCATCCTCGGCGGCGTCGACGACACCGGCGCGCACGTCTACTCCATCGACGCGCTGGGCGGCACGACCGAGGAGAACTACGCCGTCTCCGGCTCCGGCTCCCAGTTCGCGCTGGGCGTGCTCGAACAGGAGTTCGACGAGGAGATGGGCGTCGAGGACGCCAAGACCGTCGCGACGAAGGCGATCAAGAGCGCGATGGAGCGGGACACCGCCTCCGGCAACGGGATCAACATCGCCGTCGTGACCGACGAGGGCGTCGAGGTCACGAAGGAGAAGGACATCGACTCGCTGCTGTAAACCGATCGCGGCGCGCGACCGGCAGCGACCGTCGTGTCGCTGCTCGGAGCCGATGCCGCGATCGTGTCTGCCACATCGGCACGACGTTACCTCCACGTTCTCCCGCGTTTTCCACGATCGACCAGCCGTGCGGCCGTTCTACGTCCAGTCCGCGAACGCCCCCTGTAGCAGCGTCTCGCGCTGCTGGTGGACGTACTCGCGTTTGGTGTCCTGCACCGCGTCGGCGAACGACTCGCCGCTCTCGATCCGGTCGCGTACGCGGTCGAACTTCCAGGACGCCGGCGTCACGCGGTTCTCGACGCGGTAGCGCAGCGGCGTGAGATACTCCTCGGCGGCGGCCGCCGAGCAGCCCGCCGACTGCAGCCCCGCCCTCGCGTTCGCGAGCAGGTCGTCGTACAGGTCGTCGGTGTCGGTCGTTCGCTCGCCGTCGGCGGTGATCCAGTGGAGGTCGGCGTCGAGCCCGGACCGCATGGCGTCGTAGAAGTTCGACTCGGCGGTCGCCCAGTCGAGCTCGTCGACCGGATGGCCGTGCCGGGGGAGCTGCTGCATCAGCCCGGCGAAGGCCGCGAGGAAGGAGACGGTGTCCTTCACCGTCGGCTGGCCGGGCAGCGGGCGGAACTCGATGCGTGCGTTGGCGTCCGAGCGGGTCGAGCCACCGAACACCGGCCGCACCCAGCGCCAGTACGTGCCGTGTTTCGCCCGGAACGTGGGGAACTGGTCGTCGAAGCGGTCGCCGTCCTCGTCGTCGGTCGGGATCGGTACCACCACGTCGTCGCCCGCGATGCGGTCGACGGCCTCCTCGACGGTGTCCAGATCCGGCGGGAACGTGACCTTCTCCGCGTCGGCGGTGTTGAGCACCGACTCGAAGACGGCGATGCGGTGCTCCATGTACGCCTCGTCGAGGATCGTCTCGGCGTCGACGCCGTCCGCGTAGAGGTCCGGCGGGAAGAACGGCGCGTTCACCCCCAGCGCGAGCAGCGGGCCGGCGATCCGGAGCGCGTACGTGTGGTGCCGGGGGAGGTCGGCCGCCCGACTCATCTGGTAGTGGGGCTGGATCGACGTGATCAGGCTCTCGGGCATCACCGTGTCCGCGTCGAGGTCGACGTTGGGCGCGTCGACGCTCATCGGCGGGTCGATCGCGTCGGTGTTGGACATCGCGTGGTAGCGCACGGCGTCGCTCATGTTGACCGCGATCCGGACGCCGTCGTCGACGACGCTGTCGGTGAGGTACTCCCGCGCGGTTTCGCCCGCGGGCGGGATCGTCCAGATGCCGTCGCTGACCAGCCGCATCCCCTCGGCTTTGGTGCAGTCGCGAGCGTTCTGGAGGTGTGAGCGGATCTCGGCGGACTGTGCGGCCATCCCGTAGCTGTTGAACGGCTGCGGGCTGGTGGTCATCTCGGCGTTGTGCAGCCCGAGCTCCTTCTCGAAGTCGATCAGATCGAACAGCCGTCGGGGCACCCGCATCAGCGTGCCGTCGGTCGCGTCGTTCTCGGCCCAGCGGCCGTCGGCGGCGGCGTAGAACTCGTACTCCATTCCCACCACGGCGCGGTGGTTGTCGAACGCCCCCTCGCGGAGCAGCGACTTCACGACTTCCGCGTCCTGAGCGGCCTGTTGGGCGAACGCGTCGGGGTCGACCGACTGCAGTTCCCTGACGCGGTCGGCGAGCGTCTGCTCCATGCTCGTGGCTGTGTGTACGGACAGGGAAGAACCCGTGGGCCGACGGTCGGCGCCGCATCGGCGGCCTTTTTTGGGGGTTGCTCCTACCCCCCTCAGATGCAGTTCGCCGCCTTCGCCGACCGCGCCGCCGAACTGGAGGCCGAGCCCGCCGACCTCGAGACCGTCTCGCTGGTCGCGGGGCTGCTCCGGGACGCCGGCGACGAGATCGAGACCGTCGCGCGCTTCCTCCAGGGCCGGGTGTTCCCCGGCTGGGACGCCCGCACGCTCGACGTGGGGCCCGCGCTCTGCTACGAGGCGCTCGCGAAAGCCGCCGGCACGAACGTCACCGCCGACGACGTGGAAGAGCGACTCGCCGACGAGGGGGAGATCGGCGCCGTCGCCGAGGGGCTGAACCTCGGCGGCCAGCAGGGACTGGGCGCGTTCGCGGGCGGCGACGAGGACACCGACGGCCCCACGCTCGCCGAGGTCGACGAGGCGCTCCGGAAGGTCGCCGCCGCCGAGGGGGCTGGCAGCGAGGACACCAAGCTCGCGACGCTGTTCGGGCTGTTCTCCCGGGTGAGCGACGAGGAAGCGAGATACCTCGCCCGGCTCGTGCTCGGAGAGATGCGCCTCGGCGTCGGCGAAGGCGCCGTCCGCGACGCGATCACCGAAGCGTTCGCGGTCGAGGCCGGCCTCGTCGCCGACGCGCTGCAGGTCAGCAACGACTACGGCCGGGTCGCCCGGATCGCCCGCGACGAGGGCGACGAGGGGCTCCGGGAGATGGGCCTCACCGTCGGCCGGCCCGTCCAATCGATGCTCGCACAGGCCGGCACGGTCACCGGCGCGCTGGAGTCCTGGGAGGAAGTCGCCGCGGAGATCAAGTTCGACGGCGCACGCGTCCAACTCCACCACCACCCCGACGGGATCGCGCCGCCGGCAGCCGACCGCGAGCCGATGCCCGACGATCCGACGGTCCGACTCTACTCCCGGAACACCTCGGAGGTGACCGACGCGCTCCCCGAGATCCAGGAGTTCGCGGCGGAGCGACTCACGGCGCCGGCGATCCTCGACGGCGAGGTCGTGGCCGTCGACGACGACGGCGGGCCGCTGCCGTTTCAGGAGGTGCTCCGGCGCTTCCGTCGGAAACACGACGTGGAGGAGATGCGCGAGGCGGTCGAACTCGAACTCCACGCGTTCGACTGCCTGCTCGACGGGCGCGAGGGGAGCGAGGGTGCGGACTTGCTCGACGCGCCGTTCCGGGAGCGCCACGCGCGACTGACCGAACTGCTCCCCGACGCCGCGAGCGAGGTACTGTACAGCGACGACGCCGACGAGATCGAGGCGTTCGAGCAAGAGGCGCTTTCAGCAGGCCACGAGGGGATCATGCTCAAGCGACCCGACTCGGCGTACACCCCCGGAGATCGCGGGCAGGACTGGCTCAAGCGCAAGCCCGACGTGGAGACGCTGGACTGCGTCGTCACCGGTGCGGAGTGGGGCGAAGGCCGCCGCGCGAACGAGTTCGGCACGTTCCTGCTCGCGGTCGGGAGCGACGACGGCTACGAGACCGTGGGGAAGGTCGCGACGGGGATCACCGACGAGGAGCTCGCCGAACTGACGGCGCTACTCGAACCCCACGTCGTCCGCGAGGACGGGCAGACCGTCGAGTTCCGGCCCGAGGTCGTGTTCGAGGTGGGGTACGAGGAGATTCAGGCGTCGCCGACGTACGGCGCCGGCTACGCGCTGCGGTTCCCGCGGTTCGTCGGCGTTCGTGAGGACAAGTCGCCCGAAGACGCGGATACTGTCGAGCGTGTGGAGCGGTTGGCCGAGGGTGTGGATTCGGGGTCGGTGGACGACTGATCGATTCGGAGATCGTTTGCGTCGACGGTTTCGCTTACTGGGTACTGCAACAGCGACAGCATCTCGTTCGTAGACCACTTGCGACCGCACCGCCCCGCACAGCCCTCACGCCTCCCCAACCGATTCGCTCCCTACGGTCGGTCATCCCTCGCGCGCTCGTTCGCGCCGTCGGCGTCGTGCGGGCGACCCACGCGTCGCCCGCACTGCCAGCGGGACCTCCGGTCCCGCCCTGCTCACGTCGCGCGCCACCGCGACCGCGGTGCGGTGGCGGTGGACGCCTCGCGATCGGCGACCGTCGCCGATCGCGGGGGGAGGGGTGGGGACTCCGGTCTGTGCCGGGCCTCGTGCCCGGCACCCTGCGGTCACAAGTGGTCAGCGATCGAGATGCCGTTGCTGTCGGGGTAATCACCGAAAATCGATCCACCGACCCAAAATACCGCTCCACAAACCCCTAAGACCGCCCCGGCCAACTCACGACCATGACCGTACACCACGACGGCCTCGCCGTCACGTGGCTCGGCTACGCGACCACCCGCATCGAGACGCCCGGCGGCTTCGTCGCCTACCTTGACCCCGGCCGCTACGGCGTGCTCACGGGCGACTGGACCCCCGTCGGCGGCGGGAATCCCACGGAGGCCGCCCATCCGCGGGCGACCGACCACCGTCCCCAAGACGCCGATCTCGTCTGTGTCACCCACGACCACCACTACGACTCCGACGGCATCCGCCGCGTCGCGAACGAGGAGACGACAGTCGTCGTCTACGAGGCCGTCGACCCGTCGGGGATCGACCGCGACGTGGACCCGCTCTCGGAGCTCCCGGGCGAGGTGGTCCGGATCGGCGAGGAGGACCACCTCGCGGTCGACGGCGTCGACGGTGGTGCGGATGTGTGGTCCGTCCCGGCGTACAACGAGCCCGACGGCCCGCGGGCCGACGCGGGCGGCACCGTGAGCCACCCCAAAGGGTTCGGTGTGGGCTACCGGCTCTCGCTCGGCGGCACGTCCGTGTTCTGGCCCGGCGACAGCGACGCGCTGGACGCGTTCGCGGAGCTCTCGGCGTCGCTGTTCCTCGCGAACATCGCCGGCACCGTCGTCAGCACCGCCGAAGAGTCGGCCGACCTCGCCGAGCGGATGGCGCCGGATCTCGTGCTGCCGGTCCACTACAACACCATCGAGATTCTGCAGGCCGACTCCGGCGCGTTCGCGAAAGACGTTGCGAAACGCGGGATTCCGGTAGTACTCGACGAACAGACGCGGTAGAACAGCGAGAGTCGAACCGCCCGCTCAGTGCCCGGTCTCGCCGGACGGCGCCTCCATCGACTCGATCTGGAGGATCACCACGTTCGCGGTCGTGTCCTTCCCGTCGACGGTGCCCTCGACGACCAGCGCCGACAGCGGGGTCGGGCCCGCGCGCACGGCGTCGCCCTCGTGGAACTCCTTGACCGAGCCGCGCAGGTGGAGCTCCGCCCGACAGAGGTCGGGGTTGTGAACGCTCGTGAGGCGGATCTCCTCGACGTTGACGCCCGAGAGCTCCTCGCCCTCGTGGACCAGCGGCACCGACGCCGGCTCGTCCAACTGCTGGACATCGAGCGCGTCGAACGCGTTCGTCGTCGGCTTGTAGCCGCCCTTCGGGCCAGGGACGCCCTCGACCAACTGGAGCGCCTTCAGGCTCTGCATCTGGTTGCGAATCGTGCCGGGGTTGCGGCCCACCTCCTCGGCGATCGCCTCCCCCTTGACTGCGGACTCCTGCTCCCCGTGGAGGTTGACGAGCGCCCTGAGAATCGTACGCTGGCTGGCTGTCAGCTCTATCGAAGACATTTGTTGACTGATTGCCCACCGGAGTACATAAATCTGCGGCCCACTCCGGAATCGCTGGAAACAGTCTGGAAGGATGCGACGAAAAACTGCTGTATCCGTTCAAAAGGCCGGCGCAGCCCGGACGGATGTGGGTATCGCCGAACGACAGGCCTTTGCCGCCGCCGGGTGGAGGCCCGGACATGAACGGCAAGCGCGTGCTCGTCACCGGCGGCGCGGGGTTCATCGGCTCGAACCTCTCGAACCACCTCGCGGCGGACAACGAGGTGATCGCGCTCGACAACTGCTACCTCGGCACGCCCGAGAACCTCGCTGACGACGTGATCTTCGCGGAGGCGGACGTGCTCGACGACGACCTCCCGACGGACGTGGACGCCGTGTTCCACCTCGCGGCGCTGTCCTCCCGGGAGATGCTGGAGGAGAACCCCCGGGACGGCGCCCGCGTCAACATCGAGGGGTTCGTGAACGTCGTCGAGCAGGCGATGGCCGACGGGTGTGAGACGTTCGTCTACGCCTCCACCTCCTCGATCTACGGGAGTCAGGAGGAGCCCTGCAGCGAGGAGATGCCCGTCGAGGCGTCGACGGGGTACGACGCGTCGATGATGGGCCGGGAGCGCTACGCGGAGTACTACTCCGACTTCCACGATCTCACCCTCGCGGGGATGCGTTTCTTCTCGGTCTATCAGGGGTACGGCGGCAACGAGGAACACAAGGGGGAGTACGCCAACACGATCGCGCAGTTCGCCGACGCCATCGCCGACGGCGAGTCGCCGGTGCTCTGGGGCGACGGCACCCAGACCCGCGATTTCACCCACGTCGAGGACATCGTCCGCGGGCTCGAACTCGCCGCGGAGAACGAGCTCGACGGCGTGTACAACCTCGGCGTCGGTGATCCGTACACCTTCAACGAGATGGTCGACATGATCAACGAGGAGCTCGGCACCGACGTCGAGCCCGTCTACGAGCCCGTCCCGCTGGAGAACTACGTCTACCACACCCACGCCGACCCCTCGAAGTTCAAGCGGGAGACGGGCTGGGAGCCCGAGATCAGCTTCGAGGAGGGAGTAAGTCGAGTGTGCGAACCGTACAAGGAGACCGAGAGCGAGCGCGAACGGCTGACGGAGTAGCTACTCGCTGTCCGCCAGCCCGGAGGAGTCGGGCTGGAGGACGCCGATCAGCCCGAAGAGGTACCCGAGGCCGAGCAACAGGAGGCCGACGCCGCCACCGGTAGTAGCCGCGCCGAGTGACACGAAACCGCCGAGGAGGAGCGTCAACAGTCCGAGTCGGTAAACTGTCTGATTCACGGCCCGCAGCTTCCCGCGGTCGCCACCTCGTTCTTTCGCCTCCTCGCCCGGAGCGCCGAGTTTATCACCCGGAACCGCCCCACTCCAGCCATGCGCGTCGAGAACTCCTTCATCCCCGTCCGCGGCGTCGGCGAGACGACCGAACGCCGGCTCTGGGAAGACGACATCACCCACTGGGACGATTTCCACCCGAGCGCGGTCGGTCGGAAGACCGGCGACCGGATCAACGAGTTCATCGACGAGGCCCGCCCGCGGCTCGACGCCGGCGACGCCGCCTTCTTCGACCAGCAGTTCCCCTCCAGCGAGCGCTGGCGACTCTACGAGAACTTCCGCGAGGGCGCGTGTTTCTTCGACATCGAGACCACGGGGCTGGATCACGATCGGAACAAAGTCACGACCGTCTCGTTCCACCGCGACGGCGAGACGACGACGCTCGTCAACGGCGACGACCTGACCGCCGAGAACGTCCGCGCGCAGTTCGCGAACGCCGACCTGCTGGTGACGTTCAACGGGAAGCGCTTCGACGTGCCGTTCCTCGAGACGTCCTTCGGCCTCGACGTGGAGACGCCCCACCTCGACCTGATGTACACCTGTAAGAAACTCGGGCTCTCGGGCGGGCTCAAACCGATCGAGCAGGAGATCGGGATCGAACGCGAGCGCCCGGACATCTCCGGCCGCGACGCGGTCCGCCTCTGGAAGGAGCACGAGCGCGGCGAGGACGGTTCGCTGGAGACGCTGATCTCGTACAACCGCGAGGACGCCGTCAATCTGCGGACGCTGGCCGACGAGGCGACCGAACGACTCGACCGTCGGACCTTCGTGGACGGCTGAGTCGGCGGCTCCCGGAGACTTTTGTACCACCGGACAGAGTCCCGCGGATATGGGAGAGAACGGCGGCGACGAGAGCAGCGACGCGTCCGGCGGCGAGCCACGTCGGCGCTCGGCCGACGCGTCCGGAGAGGACGGCACCGTCCCGCGGGTCGATCTCGGGCTACGGGAGCTGTCGGTGTCGGTAACCGGGCAGTCGGACGACGATCTCGAAACCGTCGCGGAGAGCGCCCAGGAGCTGATGGGCTACCTCGTCGCGGAGGCCGACGGGCTGGAAGAGGACCACGACGAGTACGGGCTGAGCTGACGGCCTATATCGACTGGACGATGTCGCCGACCCGGCGGGGCTCCCCCGAGATGCTGGGGTTCTCCTCGACGATCTTGAGCACCTCGTGGTCGGTCACGTCCGGGTAGGACTTCTCGGTCGCCTCCTCGATCAGCGCCTTCTCCAGCCGGAACTCGGTGCCCTCGTAGACGACGTCGACGCCCTGCTCGTCGAACGAAAGTGCGGTCATGCGCCGACGTACGACCGCGTCGGGGTTAACCCCACGCTTCCGGAGCGAGCGTCGGCGGCCTCACCGCCGAACGCGGCCGGATGGCCGGGAATCCTGTCGGGATTCAGAGCTATGTCTGACGGAGCCTTTTAAGTGTGGAGACCGATCCCTCGGGTATATGTCGCTCCGTCAGGACCCGCTCGACGAACTGTCCATCCCCAGCGGCACCGTGGTCGAGGAGCACGACCTCGTCACCGACGGTGACGTGCTGGTCGGTGGGCAGTCCACCGTCGAGTTCGGGGTGCGCGGTCGCTCGGTCGCGGCCGGCGAACGGAGCAGCTTCGGCGGCCACATCGAGGCCGAGAACGACTGTCGGCTGGACATGTGGACCGACGTGGACGGCGACGTGCTCGTCGGCGACGACGCGTACTTGGGGGAACGGGCGCGGATCGGCGGCCAGCTGATGGTGTCGGGCGACCTCGACATCGGCGACGACGTGGAAATCGAGGAGGGGTTCGAGGCCAACGGCTGGATTACGATCCGGAACCCGATGCCGACGCTGGTGTTCTACTTCATCGTGCTCTCCCAACTGCTCCGGCTGGGCGAGGAGGAAGCCGCCGACGATCTGGCGTACGCGCTCGCCGACGGCGGCGAGGCCGAGCAGGCGCCGCTGGTGATCCCGCGGGGCTCGTCGGTGTCGGACGACGCGTGGCGGGTGTCGACGCCCGCGACGATCGGCTCGGACTGCCGGCTCCACGGGAACATCCGCGCGACGGAGGTGACGATCGACGAGCGCTCGGAGCTGTTCGGCAGCGTCCGCGCCCGCGGCGACGTGCATCTCCACACCGGGAGCGTGATCCACGGCGACGTGAGCACCCGGGACGGCCGCGTCACGATCGACGCCGGCGCGAACGTCCGCGGCGACGTGTCCTGCGGCGACCTCCGGGTCCACGAGCGCGCGAACGTCGAGGGGACGATGCGCGCCGACGGCGAGATCCAGTTGGTGCAGTCCGACGACGGGCCCGAACCCGGGGAGAACCCGCAGGAGCAGACGCCGGACTTCTGAGTTTTCGACGACCGATGTTCACGGTTGCTGTCGGCGCGAAGCAGGAGCGCCCCTCGTGGGCGCGACCAGCGCGAGGGACGACTGAGGCGAGCGTAGCGACGCCGAAGGAGTCGGCTGGGGAGGTGTGTGGGCTGTGCGGGCGGGCGGGACTGAAAGGGGCTGTCGGCTCGACGAACCCGGACGACGTAAGCACCGCAAGGAGCGAAGCGACTGAGGAGCACAGCGAGTCCCGGGAGTCGAGCCGACAGGGGCTTTCACGGTGTTGCTGGCCCTGTACACTCGACGGACGACTCAAAGCGACAACCGATCAGAAGCAGTAGAAACCCTAGCGCAAACCCAGAACTCGCAGTATCGACCGAAAGGCAGTTCCTCCCGTCCGGAGAACCCACACCCAAATGCTCTCGGTCGCGCTCGCCGGCAAACCCAACGCCGGCAAGTCGACGTTCTTCAAGGCCGCCACGATGGCCGACGTGGACGTGGGGAACTACCCGTTCACCACCATCGACCCGAACCGCGGCGTCAGCCACGTCCGCACCGAGTGCCCCTGTCTCGATCGCGACGAGCGCTGTGACAGCGACAACTGCCGCGACGGGAAGCGCTACGTTCCGGTCGAACTGCTCGACGTGGCGGGGCTCGTCCCCGGCGCTCACGAGGGGCGCGGGCTGGGCAACCAGTTCCTCGACGCGCTGACCGACGCCGACGTGATCCTGAACGTCGTCGACGCCGCCGGCGCGACCGACGAGGAGGGCGAACCCGTCGAAGTCGGCACGTACGACCCGACCGAGGAGGCCACGTTCGTCGAGGAGGAGATGGACCGCTGGCTCACGGGCATCGTCGACCGCAACTGGGAGTCCGTCGAGCGCAAGTCCCGCTCGCCCGACTTCGACATCGACGAGGCGCTGCACGAGCTCCTGACGGGGTTCGGCGCCGACGAGTACGACGTGACCGCGACACTTCGGGGGATGGCGTACCCCGACAACCCCCGGGACTGGACCGACGAGCACCGCGAGACGCTCGCCCGCGACCTGCGCGCCCGAACGAAGCCGATCGTCCTCGTCGCGAACAAGATCGACATCGCGCCCGAGGAGAACGTCGAGGCGCTGCGGGAGACCGACAAGCCCGTCGTCCCCTGCACTGCCGACGGCGAGCTCGCGCTCAGAAACGGCGCCGAGGCGGGCATCCTGAACTACGACCCCGGCGACGAGGAGTTCGAGATCGTCGGCGACGTGAGCGAGAAGCAGGAGCAAGGGCTGGAGAAAATCCGGGAGACGATGGCCGCCCACGGCGGCACCGGCGTCCAGCAGTCGCTGAACGAGGCCGTCTACGGCCTGCTCGACCGCATCACCGCCTACCCCGTCCAGAACGAGTCGAAGTGGACCGACGGGACGGGGACCGTCCTCCCGGACGCGTTCCTGCTGCCCGAGGGGTCGACGCCGAAAGATCTCGCCTACGCCGTCCACTCCGACATCGGTGACGGCTACGTCCACGCCGTCGACGCCCGTGCGGGCCGGCGGATCGGCGAGGACCACGAGCTCGAAGAGGGCGACGTGATCAAGATCGTCTCCACCGCGTCCTGATGAACGGGGGCGGAAGCGAGAACGGGGGCCTCGAACGACGGCTGCTCGCCGACCTCCAGCCGAGCCAACTGCTCGTCAGCAGCGAGAAACTCCGGGACGTGCTCGACTGGTGGGACGCCGACGACCCCGACCCCGAGCCGCTGCCGTACCTCCACCCAGTCGAGGACCTCGGACTCGCTCCCGAACGGGTCGAGCCGGGGCGAGTCGTGCTCGCGGACGGGCACACGCGCGCACTCGCAGCGGTGCTTTCGGGGACCGAGACGCTGCCGGTCGTCCGTGATCCCGACAGGGAGACGCTCTCGATGGGGATCTACAGGACGTGTCTCGGGTGGTGCGTCGACGCCGGCGTTCGCCGGCCAGCGGACCTCGTCGGGCGCGTGGTGAGCGACGAGACGTTCCGGACCGAGTGGGTCCAGCGGTGTCAGGCAGTCGCCGAGGAGTGAGCGCGACCCAAAAACGCTATTCCGCCGTTCTCCCACCGACCACACAGTGGTGGGCGAGTTCCGCACCAAGGACGGCCGCTGTATCGTCGCGGAGGACGGCCTCCGCATCCGGGTCGGCGAGCGGAGCCCGCTGGGGACGCTCCGCGACGCGCTGACCGACGAGGAGATCCCCCCGGTTCGGCGCGCGGGCGTCGCGCTGTTCGGCCTCGCGGTCGTCGTCGGCGTCGCGCTGGCGGTCCGGACGCTGCCCGTGTGGCTCTCGGGCGCCGGCGCGGGGCTGCTGCTCGCGTGGCTCGCGTGGTCGCGCCTCCGCGGCGGGCAGCCCGAGAAGGAGATCAACATCCAGTACGACGCCGTCGAGAGCGTCGAACCGGAGTACGGGCTTCCCCTCCTCACGCGGCCGCGGTTCGTGATCCGCTACCGCTCGGAGGGCGGCGTGAAGCGGCGCTACGTGCTCTGTCCCTCGCGGCTCTACGGCTTCGGCGCCTACGAGCGCGGGAAGGAGCTCTTCGCCGAACGGGGGCTGTGGCAGGATCCAGGGACGACCGACGACGAGTAGCCCGACCATGGCCCGCGAACCCGACCCGAAGCGCGCGTCCCGTCGGGTCGCCGCGGACCTGCGGGTCTGGCTCGGCGGCGCCCCGGTGACGTGGGGCGCCGTCGCGCTGCTGGTCTGCTGGCACGCGCTCGTTCCGCGGCTCGCGGCCGCGTTCGGCGCGGACCGCTTCGGGACGTGGTTCGTCGCGCGGGCGTCGCCCTCGCCGGGGTGGGTGCTCGCGGTGCTCAGTCACGCGGATCTGAACCACCTCGCCGCGAACCTCCTCTTTCTGGTGATCTGGGGGACGATCGCCGAGCACGCGCTCGGGGCGCGCCGCTACGCTGCGTTCCTCGCCGGCACCGGCGTCGCCGGGATACTGGCCCAGGTCGCCGAGTACGTCCTCACGGGCGTCAGCGGCGGGGTCGTCGGCGCCAGCGGCGCGGCACAGGCCACCGCCGCGTTCGCCGCCGTGGCGCTGGCGCGGGGTCGCGGCCCCGTCGAGACGCCGGCGCTGCGCCGCGGACTGGTCTCGGGCGCGGTCGCGATCGTCGCCATCCAACTGCTGAACGACTTCGCCGGCACGTCGACGGTCGTGCCGGAGAGCTCCGGCGTCGCCCACCTGACGGGGATGGTGCTCGGCGCCGGGTACGCGCTGGTCGAGACGGGGCGTGACCCTCGATCGGGCAGTCGATAACTCCCCGCCGCACGCGCTGAATCGGCCGCTGGCTACTGGAGCCGGGCGACGCGCTCGCCGTCCTCCGTCTCGACGGCGACCAGCCCCTCGTCGGCCAAGTCGTCGAGGATCCCCTCCAGCCACTCCCGGCCGTGCTCGCCGTCGGGGGTGTAGTCCACCCGGATGCGATGGCCGAGATCGTCGACCGCGACCGCGTCGTGCTCGCCCAGCACGCGGACGATCCGCCCGCGGAACTGCCGGCGGGAGCCCTCGAAGCTCGGCTGCTCGGGCACGTCCGGCGCGGTGAAGTCGCCGGTCTCGTAGGCGTGACACCACCGGCGCCACGGGCAGCCCGCCTCATCGCAGTTGGGCGATTTCGTGCAGGCGACGCCGCCGAGCTCCATGATCGCGTTGTTCCAGACCCGCGACTCCCCCTCGGGCATCAGTTCGCCGGCGGCCGCCTCGAACGCCGCGTCGTCGTCCGGCACGTCGAACGCGCGGTAGGTGACGCGCTCGACGTTCGTGTCCACGACCGCGTTTCCGTTGTTGAACGCGAACGACGCGACCGCGTTGGCGGTGTACGGGCCGACGCCCATCAGCTCCTCCAACTCTCCGGGCTCCTCCGGGTACTCGCCGCCGTACTCCTCGACGATCTGGTTCGCGGCCTCGTGGAGGTACTTCGCGCGGTTGTTGTAGCCCAGCGAGTGGTCGGTCCAGAACGCCACCACCTCGCTGCGGTCGGCGTCGGCGAGGGCGTCGACGGTCGGCCACCGATCGCGGAAATCACTCCACGCCGAGATGATGCGGTCCAACTGAGTCTGCTGGCTCATCACCTCGCTAACGTGGATCTCGTAGGGGTCGTCGGTCTGCCGCCACGGGAACGGCCGGTGGTCGGCCTCGTACCAGTCGATCAGCGCCTCGCGGACGGCGTCGAGATCCAGATCCGGAGGGAGAGGGGCGTCGGCGGCGCTCGTCCCGCCGTCGGCGTCGGTCATGCACGGGAGTGAGGGCCGGCGTCGCTAAAGCGGCGCGGTCGGGGACCGGACAGAGGAGCGATCCCACCCCGGCCGACCGTCGCCGGGGTGCGAGCCACAAGCCGTATTCCCCTCCCGCCGAACCGTCGGGCATGAGCCTCGACGACCTCGACGAGAACGTGACCGCGAACTACGCCGCGCTGGGCGAGGAGACCGAAGTCGCGCTCGACCCCGAAACACGGAACGAACTCGCGATGCTGCAGGCGGCGATGGGCACCGACGCCGACGAGCTCCTCCGCCGGGGGATCCACGCGCTGTTCCAGCAGGCAGTCAGCAGCGGCGACCTCGACTTCCACCTGCGGACCGGCTACGACGTGACGTACGACGAGTACCTCGCGGGCGCGACGTACGAGGAGATGACCGGCGCCGATCAGTACCCCGAGCGCGACGAGGACCGACGGTACAACATGTAGCTCGACCTTTTGCTGCGGGCCCCGGAGGGCCCTTGCAAAAGCTCGACCAAAAGCCTGCGTCGGCCCCTTCGGGGCCTCCTTGGCCCGCTCGCTCCCTTCGGTCGCTCGCGGTGATACGCGAGAACAGTATCCGCAGCCCGTGACGGCAGAAACGGAGGAACCCGACGGCCGCCTCAGTTCGCGGCTTCGATCGCGTCGACGAACAGCTCCGCACCGAGTTCGATCTCGCGTTCGGTCACGTCCATCGGCGGCAGCACGCGGATCGTCTGCTGCCCGCAGGCGAGCAGCAGCAGGCCGCGCTGGAAGGCGGCGTCGACGATGTCGTCGCGTAGCTCCTTCGACTCGAAGTCGACGCCGAGCATCAGCCCCTTGCCGCGGACGCTGGTGACGCCGTCGAGGTCGGCGTCCCGGAGGAGCTCCTGGAACTGCCGGCCGCGCTCGACCGCGTTGTCGAGCAGGTCGTACTCCGCGATGGCGTCGATGGTGAACGCGCCGCGGGCGGCCGCGACGATGTCGCCGGCGCCCCACGTCGAGGAGAGCCGCCCCGTCTCGTCGGGGAACGTCTCGCTGTCGGAGATCGTCGCGCCGACGCGCATCCCCTTCGCGGAGGTGATCACGTCGGGGTCGTAGGGGTAGTGCTCGGACGCCCACCACTCGCCGGTGCGGCCGAGGCCGGACTGAATCTCGTCGGCGATCAGCGTGATGTCGTGCTCCTCGGTGACATCGGCGACGTCCTGAGCGAACGCCTCGCTGGGGAAGCGGTAGCCGCCCTCGCCCTGGATCGGCTCCATGATCAGGAACGCGACCTCCTCGGGGTTGACGTGGCCCGTCTTCGGGTCGAGTTTGGAGCGCAGCGCGGACGTGCCGCCCGCGAAGTAGCCGCACTCGCAGTTCTCGGGCGCGCCGTCACACGAACAGAACGGGAAGTCGTGCACCGACGCGATCTCGGGGAAGCGACGGCGGTACACCTCCTTCGAGCGGTTGAGCGAGAGCGCGCCCAGCGTCCGGCCGTGGAACGCGCCCTCGAAGGTGAGCGCGTACTTCCCGAGGGGGTTGTGGTCGTAGGAGATCTTCATCGCGTTCTCGACCGCCTCGGCGCCGGAGTTCGAGAGGAACACGGTGTCCATGCCGAACTCCTCGGCGGTGGCGGTGATGCGATCCATCAGGCCGGCGGCGCCGGGCAGCCCCTCGCCCGGCGGCTTGCCGTCGGCGGCGTAGAAGTCCTGTCCGGCGATCTTCACCGGGTCGAACAGGTCGAACTCCGAGAGCGGCTCGGTGATCTTGGGGTTGTTGTACCCCAGCGGCGCCGCGGCGACGTGGCTGGTGAAGTCCATCAGCACGTTGCCGTCGACGTCGGTACAGAACGGACCCTCGGCGGGGGCGGTGTGATCCCAGACGAACTCGTAGACGTACGTGCTCGGTGCGGCGAACTCGTGGTGGTAGTCGACCCACTCCGTGGCTCGGTCGCCGGGGAGGTCGCTAACCTCCGGCTCCGCGGTATCCCGGTCCATGCTTGAGGGAACGGGGGGGCTGTTGTTAAGCTGGCGGTCCGCTCAGAACCCAGGCCCGAACAGCATCGCCGCCCCCGCCACCGCCGCGGTGACGGCCAGCAGCAGCACCGACCAGATCGCCACCGAGCGGGCGAACCGCCGCGGCCCGGAGAGGGTGAGGCCGGCCTTGACCGCGATGCTCGACGCCGACGCCAGCAGCACGGCGATCACGGCGGGGCCGCCGGCGACGCCGCCACCGATGTACAGCAGCGTCGCCGAGGTGGTCGCGCCCGCCGAGGAGACCAGCCCCGAGATCGCCGCGCTGACGAACAGCCCCGCGGTGCCGAAGCGGGCCTGGGCGAACGCCGAGCCGACGAGGATCACCGCGAACACCGCGCCGAAGGTGAGCGCGTTCCGCATCGAGAACGGGCTCTCCAGCTCGACGTCGAGCGACGTGTCCCAGTCGGCGGTCAGCGCGGCCGCGCCCACGCTCGCGAGCACCAGCGCGCCCAGCGGCGCCGCCGCCCCGACGAGCACGGGCACCCCCGAGGTGAGGGTGAAAAAGAGGACGATCCCGAGGTTGCGCGCCGCCATCGCGGCGTCGGCCAGCAGCACCGCGGCGACGGCGTACTCCGTCACCGAGTCGCGCTGGCGGACGTGATCGAGCATCGAGCCCACGACCGCCGTCGACGACGCCAGCCCGCCGAAAAAGCCCGTGATCGCGACGCCGCGCCCCCCGTAAGTCCGGACCAGCGCGTAGTTCGCGATCCCGATCCCGGCGACGGTGACGACCATCAGCCACGCGACCCGGGGCGGGAAGCCGACGCCGAAGAGATCCATCTCCTCGGCGGGCAGCAGCGGGTAGATCACGAACGCGAGCACGGCGAACTCCGTGGAGGAGCGCAGTTCGGCGCGATCGAGTCCGCCGGCGAAGGAGTGGAGCTCCCGTTTGAGCACCAGCAGCGCCGAGGAGATCACCGCCACCGTCACCCCCTCGATCACCAGCCCGCCCGCCACGAGCGCGCCGATCCCGTAGGCCACGAACATCGAGACGCTGGTGGTCAGCGAGAGCGAGGCGTCCGCGCTGTCGCTCTGGAGCTCCCGGACCGCGAGCAGCCCGCCCAACAGCAGGACGAGCAAGCCGCCGACCGCCACCAGCGCGCCGGTGGCGGCGACACGCTCGGCCAGCAGCGTCGTCGTCGCGCCCGACAGCGTCAACAGCGAGAACGTCCGCACGCCCGCCGACTTCTCGGACCACTCGCGTTCGAGGCCGAGAAACAGCCCCAGCGCGCCGGCGATCGTCAGCCTGACCACCGGCTCCGAGAGGGGGGCGGCGAACAGCGTGTCGGCCTGCAGCGGCAGCATGGGTCGCTACGTACCGCACCCGGCACGTAAAGGTCTACGGGCCCGCGAGCCGATCGGGCCGGGAACACGCTTATACTCGCGCCGGTCCCCTCGGGAGGTATGGAGTTCTCGGCGGTCGACAAGGGGCGACTGGCGTGGGGGCTGCTCGGCCTCGCGCTCGCTGGCGCGCTGGCGTTCGTCGCCTACTCCTTCGTCGGGACGTTCGTCTTCGGCCTCTTCGTCTACTACGCGACGCGACCGATCTACCGGCAGCTCCGACGCGCGTTCGACAGCCCCAGCCTCGCCGCCGCCGTGTCGCTGTTCGCGCTCGTGCTGCCGGCGCTGGCGCTGGTGGCGTACGCGATCACCATCGTGCTCCAGGAGCTCGACCGCTACGCCCAGACGACCACGATCGACGTCGAACAGCTCGGCATCGACCCGGCGCTGCTCGACGGGATCGCCGACCCGGAGAGCCTGCTGCAGGACGGGATGGTGGAGATGCTCACGTCGGCCGAGCTGTCGGGACTACTCCGATCGGTCGAGTCGGCGTTCGGCACCGTCGCGGTGCTGGGCATCGCCGGCATCCACCTGTTCGTGATGCTGGCGATGGCGTTCTACCTGCTGCGGGAGGACCACCGGCTCGCGCGCTGG
This sequence comes from Halolamina sp. C58, assembly GCF_051195095.1. Lineage (NCBI taxonomy): Archaea > Methanobacteriati > Methanobacteriota > Halobacteria > Halobacteriales > Haloferacaceae > Halolamina > Halolamina sp. C58. Next base: position 29,131 of record NZ_JBNTJY010000002.1, read on the forward strand.
TTCGTCCGGAACTTCGACGACGACCGGGGGACCGTCCGGAGCTTTTTCCGCGCGGTCGACCGGGACTTCAACTCGATCTTCTTCGGCAACATCCTCAACGCGATCCTGACCGGCACGATCGGCGTGATCGCCTACTCCGTGCTGAACGTGTTCGCGCCGTCCGGCGGGTCGATCCCGGCACCCGCGCTGGTGGGGATGCTCGCCGGCATCGCGAGCCTGATCCCCGTCGTCGGGATGAAGCTCGTCTACGTCCCGGTGGCGCTGGTGCTGTCGGTCCAGTCGGCGCTCGCTGGCACGCCGGGCGGGTTCGCGTTCGTCGTCGCCTTCGCGGCGGTGTCGTTCGTGATCGTCGACACGATCCCGGATCTGGTGCTCCGACCGTACGTCTCCGGCCGCTCGCTCCACGTCGGCGCGCTGATGCTCGCGTACACGCTGGGGCCGCTGCTGTTCGGCTGGTACGGCATCTTCCTGATGCCGATGCTGCTGGTGTTCGTCGTCCACTTCACCCGCATCGTCCTGCCCGAACTCGTCGCCGGGGAGCCGATCGAGCCGTACGCCGTCGATCCGAGCTACATCACCGTCGATACGGGGGAGTTCGTGGAGGGCGAAGACGACACACCGGGCTTGGGGACCGAGAGCGAGGGTTAGTCGAGGTCGACGTACTGCTCCTCCCACTCCCGTCGAGCCTCGATCTCGCGGGTCCCGCGGCGGGTCAGCGTGTAGTAGTTGGTCCGGCGGTCGCGCTGGCCCTTCTCCACGAGCCCCTTCTCGACCAGCGTGTCGAGGTTCGGGTAGAGCCGCCCGTGGTGGATCTCCGACTCGTAGTACTCCTCCAGCTCCTCCTTGATCGCCAGCCCGTGTGGATCGCCCTCGCCCGCGATCACGTACAGCAGATCGCGCTGGAACCCGGTGAGGTCGTACATCGTGTTACTTTCCAATTATTTCGTAGACCTGATAAAGATTACGCAGATCTCCATGTTCACGGCCGTTGACGCCCGATCACCGGCGATCGAGTGACGGGGGTCCGATCCGGCGAGTCGACATATCCGTCACGGGGAACGAGTCGAGCGACGTGACTACTGACGTGAGAACGAAAACGCCGGGCGGGCCGAGAAAACCGGCCGGGCCCGGCGTCGAAACGGTCCCCGCTGACGCTTCGGCCCTCCAGACGAAGCGTCATCGGTCGTTGGCCGTCCCCTCGGTTAAACGTAGCGTTGTCCCGAATCCGACACTAGATGTGTTCCTCCTCGAGCACCCACCCCAGCGCCCGCTTGTAGTAAGTGAACATCTCCCTGACGCCCTCGTGGTTCATCTCCTCGCTGTCGAGCTGTTCCTGCAGGAACTCGTACTGCTCACGGATCTCGGACTCGTCACGCATGGGCCGGCGTAGGACCCGCGGGCGCTTGGGCGTGGCGGCGCGGTGTCGCGACTCGCGGGCTCGCCGCTCCCGCTACTTGCGGTCCAGCCGCTGGAGCCCGTGCCAGATCGCGTCGACCATTCGGTCCTCGCCCTCGCCGTCGGCGTCGTCCCAGCCGCGGGCCAGCGCGTCCTCGACGACGGGCAGCGAGTGGTTCTCGAAGTTGTTCATCCCGCGGAACGCCTCCAGCGCCTCGCGCTGGGGCTCGGCGAACGCGGCGACAGTTTCGGCGTCCTCGACATCGAGGTGGCCCAGATCGACCAGCGTGTCGGCGACCGCCTGTGCGGTCTCGCCAGTCAGTTCGGTTACGTCCTCGGGCTCTTCCCGGGCCAGCAGCGTCACGTCGTAGAGCTTGAACACGCGTTCCAACTCCTGAATCGGCGTCTCGTGGTCGTCGACGCGCACGTCGATCCAGCGATCGTTGCCGCCGTCGTAGCCGCCCTCGGGCTTGACGACGTACAGCGCCGCGGCCTGCTTCCCGCGGCTGTCGCCGCCGGCCTCGTCGCCGGCCTGGAGCGCGGCGAGCAGCCGCTCGGGCAAGCCGCCGTCGGCCTCCTCGAACGTCTCCGCCATCGCGTGGATCGTCTCCTCGTTCTCGAGGATGTTCCCCTGGGCGGTGTAGTTCTCACCCTGCACGTCGAGCGCGGTGTCGAAGCAGTCCTCGCCCGTGAAGCCGGCGACGGAGCCGTCCGCCCCGACGATTCCGACCTGTCGGCGCTCGGCCTCGTCGTCTTCGTCGGTCAGTCGCTCGATCGTCTCCTCGGCGGTCAGCCCGTTTCGGAGGTGGTCGAGCCCGTCCGCGCCGTAGGCGACGTTCGCGAAGCTCTGCGTCGCGATCGCGCCCGCCTCGGCGTCCGCGAACGGGACGACCGAGCCGACGCTGACGAACTTCGACTGGACGGCGATCCCGATCGCATCGTCCTCCGTGGCCACGATAGAGAACGTCATGGACGATGGATCGGTCGGCGGCGAGAAAAGCGTTGACGCCGCGGCAGCCGCAGTGGGGGACGATCAGTCCGTCGACGCGGCCGCGGTCGCCCGTGTCCGGCGGTCGTGTCCGGTCTTCTCCGCGGTCAGGGGCTGCTCCGCGACCAGTTCGCAGTCGAAGGCGGGGTGTTCGGCGAAGTGCCGGACGAGCAGGTGTCGGCGGCTCCCCGACACCGCGTCGTCGCCGGCGGCGGCCCCGACCGCGCTCGCGTCGAACCGCTCGGGCAGCCGCTCGTACAGCGTGGTTATCGTCCGGAAATCCCGGAACTGCTTCGCGTTGCCCGCGGAGTCGGCGCCCCGGCGCGAGACGACGTAGCTGCCGTCCGGGCGGTTCTCGCCGGCGGTCCGAACGAACTCCCGTCGCCCGGTCAGCGCCGCGGTCAGGTCGTCCCGCAACGCCGTCGCGGCCTCGCGGGAGAGTCGGTGCTCGCCGTCGGGGAGCGACAGAACCAGTTCGCCGTCCCGGGTGGCCTCAGCGCCGACCGATTTCTCGATCAGCCGCCTGTCGACGGCTTCCTCTATCCTCGACGGATGTCGGGTGGGACATCGTGCCCGATGGTAGGACTGGTCCTCACTTATCCGTGACGGGTGGACGGGGCGGACTCACACACGACCACGCCGCCCGACCACCGTCGTTTTGCCGCCGGCGCCTCCACGGTCGGACATGAAGATCCGCGGCGAGCGCGAGTGCAAGAACTGCGGCACGCGCTGGTCCTACTACGAGACGGGGGAGGCGAGCTGTCCCGACTGCGGGAGCCTCCGGAGCGTCGCGGTCGAGGACGAACGCCGGCGCCACACCGACAGCCCCGCCGAGATCGACCTCACCCCCCACCGGACCGCGCTCGCGGACGGCGAGGAGCTCCTCGACATCGCCGACGACGTGGCGTCGGACTGCCGAGCGTACCTCCGCAAACGGGGGTTCCTCCGCGGGGGCGAGCTGCTCGCGCTGGACGACACGTACCTCGCGGTCGGGGAGCTTCGCGCGGCGATCACCGACTACCGCCGGGACGCGCGCTTCGGCGCCGGGTACGACGAGCCCGACCGGGAGGCCGCCGAGCGCTACCTGCTCGACCTCCTCCAGGGCGCCGACGCCGGCGAGCGCCCCGCGCCCGCGGACGTACCCGACTCGCTCGCGCCCGCCCGAGGACTGGCGTACGCGGCGGCCGTGGAAGCCTACCGCGACGACGTGGCCGCCTTCCTCGACGACGAGCCCGACGAGGACGCCCGCCGGACGCTCGGCCGGATCCGCGATCAGGAGAAGCGACTCGACGCGCTGGAGGGCGATCTCCCGCCGGAGACGGTCGAGTCGCTCGTGCGGGCGTGTCGGGACCTGTACCGCTACCTGAACGGCGATGAGTCGGCACTCGCGACCGCGCGGCAGCGACTCGACGAGCTGGCCGAGAGTTGAAGGCCGATGGCGCGACCACTCACGCCGTGATCTGACGAACCGACGGCCGGACGCCGGAGGCGGGCGGGAGCAGGGCTCTCCCGTCCCCCTCGATCGCGGGAGCGCGGGGCACGTCCGGTCGCATATCTCTCCCCGCCTGTTCGCCATATGGTAACACGTTTTCAGCCAGCTTTATCACCGGACCCTCGCATTTGCGGCGTATGGAACACGCACTCGCAGTCGTCGGACCGGACGACGTGACAAAGGAGCTGGTTCGGGAGGCCGGCGAACTCGCGGCCGGGGTCGACGCCCGGCTCACGCTGCTCTGTGTCGTGAGTGAGGAGGAGTACGCCGAGGAGCGCGAGGCGCTGGAGGCGATCCCGGAGGCCGACGTGAGCTACTCCGTCGGACAGGCGCTGGAGGGCGCCCGGAGCTTCGCGAACGACATCGGCGTCGAGACGCTGGAGGGCGTCGACATCGAGTACGAGACCGCCGGCGCGGTCGGCGACCGGGCCGAAACCGTGATCGACGGCGCCCAGAACCACGGCTGCGACCACATCTTCATGACCGGCCAGCGCCGCTCGCCCACCGGGAAGGCGATCTTCGGCGACGTGACCCAGCGCGTCATCCTCGACTTCGAGGGGCCGGTGACCGTCGTGACGGAGTAAAGATCAGCCACGGCGCGTGACCTGCGACAGCCTCCGTGCTGTCGCGACGGAGCCGACGCCGTGACTGTGTGAAACCAACTCGGCGCGTGACCTACGACAGCCTCCGTGCTGTCGCCGCGGAACCGACGCCGAAACTCTACTCCAGATCGAGATCCACACCCGACTGCCGAGCCGCGGCCGTCACCGTGTTCCGTAGCAGCATCGCCCGAGTCATCGGTCCGACACCGCCGGGGACGGGCGTGATCGCGCCGGCGACTTTCGAGGCGCTCTCGTACTCAACGTCGCCGATCAGTTCGCGGTCGTCGCCCTCGCCGACGGCGTTGATCCCCACGTCGATCACCGTCGAGCCGGGCGCCAGCATCTCGCCGGTGACGAGTTCGGGGACGCCCGCGGCGACGACCACCACGTCCGCCCGGGAGACGTGGGCCGCGAGGTCGTCGGTCTTCGAGTGACAGACCGTCACCGTCGCGTCGGCGCCCTCGCCGCGACCGAGCAGAAGGTTCGCGAGCGGCTTCCCCACGAGCTCCGAGCGACCGACGACGACCACGTCCGAGCCGGGGATCTCCACGCCCGCCTCCAACAGCAGTCGCTGGATCCCCAGCGGCGTACACGGGACGAATCGGGGGTCGCCGGTCACGAGCCGCCCGACGTTCTCCGGGTGGAACCCGTCGACGTCCTTCTCGGGGTCGACCCGGCGCAGCGCCGCCGGCTCGTCGACGCCCTCGGTCAGCGGCCGCTGGATCAGGATCCCGTCGATCGCGGGATCCTCGTTGAGTTCGTCGATCGTCTCGAACAGCGCCGACTGGGGAGCGTCGGTGTCGATCTCGACGTGGCGGCTCTCGATACCCACGTCCTCGCAGTCGCGCTGCTTCATCCGGACGTACGTCTCGCTCGCGGGGTCGTCGCTCATCAGCACGGTCGCCAGCCCCGGGGTCACGCCCTCGCTCCGGAGGCGATCGACCGCCCCCGAAACGCTCTCTCGTACCGCCGCAGCGACGGCCTCGCCGTCGATCACGTCCGCCCGGTCGGCTCGCTCCTGAATGGCCTCGCTCACGGTCGATACGGGGGGCTACGCCCACTTCAACCCTCGGGTACGTGCATAGATCGAACGACACACCACCCACAGTAGACAAGAACGTGAATTACTCCGTCATCCGTCGGAGTCGGAGCCGCACGACTGTGTTCCCGTCCCGGCGCTCGAACGACACGTCGCCGCCGACGGATTCGACCGCCCAGCGGACGAGCCACAGCCCGAGGCCGCTACCGTGCTGGAGCTGCGTGATGTCGCGGCTGCCCGTGACGGCGGCGCGCTCGGCCTCCGGGATTCCCGGCCCGTTGTCGACCACGAGCAGATCGATCCACTCCTCGGGGGCTGGCTCGAACGTCTCCGCCCGGAGGTCGACGGTCGGTGAGTCGGCGCCGTGGACGATCGCGTTCTCGACCAGCTCCTCCAGCGCGAGCCGGAGATCCGAGGTCGCGAGCACCGCGAGATCGTCGAGGTCGTCCTCGACGCGGACCGTCGCGCCGGGGAACTGCTCCCTGGCGCCCGCCGCGACCGTCCCGAACAGGTTCGCGACGTCGATCGTCGATCGCTCGGTTTCGGGGCTCTCGATGATCTGTCGGATGCGCTTTGCGGTGTCGCTCAGGTCGATCAGCCCGTTGGCGGCCTCGACGAGCGCGGCGGCCTCCGACTCGATATCCGGATCGTCCGCCCGGTCGAGCACGTTCTCGGCCCGGCCGATCACGACGCCGAGGTCGTTGCGGAGGTTGTGTCTGAGCAGTCGGTCGAGCACTTTCACGTGGCGCTCGCGGCGCTCGATCTCGGTCACGTCTGTGTAGATGCCGAACGCGCGGACGGAGCCGTTCTCGGCGTACGGAATCCCCCGGAACAGGAACGTCCGCGCGCCGTGGGCGGTCTCCCGCCTGACTTTCGCCCCGGTCACCTCGCCCTCCCGGACCCGTTCGTTGATCGCTTCCGGCGGCGTGTCCCGGGCTCGCTCGCCGGCGGGCAGGCTGAGCACCTCGTCGATCGGCTGCCCGACGATCGCCTCGCGGTCGACGCCGAACACGTCCGCGAACGCGTCGTTGGCCGCGCGGATCACCGGCCCGCCCTCGGCGTGTTCGGCGTCGACGACCGGATCGGGGAGGTTCTCGAACAGCGTCCACAGGCGCTCGTGCTCCCGGCGGAGATCCTCGCGGGTCTCCGCCAGCGTCGAGCGGTCCTCGACGATCCCGACGAGCGTCCGGCCGCGGTCCGTGTGTTCGAGCACCGAGAGGTCGACGCGGGCGGGGAACGACTCCCCGTCGGGCGAGTCGATCCGGAGGTCGAGCGAGAGCTCCGAGACGCCCTCGCGGAGCCGGCTCTCGGCGCCGTAGAACTCCGTCACGTCGACGAACTCCACGACGTGTTTGCCGACGATCTCCTCCCGGTTCATGCCGAGGCGTTCGGCCAGCGGCGTCGAAACGTAGTCGATCAGCCGGTCCTCGTCGAGCACGAACACCATCCCCTGAACCGATTCGAGAACGGCTTCCCGGCGACGCAGTTGGGTCTCGCGCTCGGCCCGATCGAGCGCCGCGGTCACCGTCGTCGACAGCAGCCGCGCCAGCGAGACGTCGGCCTCGTCGAACGCGTCGGGGGCGGTCGAGCCGACGCTCATGACGCCGTGGTCGCCCAACGGGAGCGAGATCGTCGAGTTGACCTCGCCGAACTGCGCCTCGTCGAGGTCGAGCGAGATTCGCGAGCTCCCCTCCTCGTAGACGGCCCCGGCGATGCTCTCGCCGACCCCGTAGCGCGACCGTGTCGGCATCAGTTCGTCGACCGGGTCGGTCTTGGCCGCCACCCGGAGCCCGTCGTTGCCGCGGTCGGAGAGGCGGACGACCACGACTTCGAGGCCGAGCACGTCCCGGGCCGCCTCGCACGCGATCTCCGCGATCGCGTCGGGCGTCTCGGCCGCGAACAGCCGGCGAGTCGTGCCGTGGAGCCGGTCGAGCACCACCCGCCGACGCTCGGCCGCGTCGAGTTCGACAACCGTGATCGTCGCCCCCGCGTCCGTCGGGCGGGCAGCCAGCTCCAGCCAGCGGTTCGCCGGCATCAGCCGCTCGACCGTCGACACCGTCCCGTCGTCGGCGTCGAGATCGTCCATCCCTTCCAGCCGGCCGAGGTCGGCCCACGGTAGCGCCTCGTGGAGATCGCTGGCCAGCAGTGACTCGGCGTCCCGGCCCAGCAGTTCGGCAGCGCGCTCGCCGACGTAGCTGATCCGCCCCTCCTCGTCGACGGTCAGCGTCCCCCGCGGCGGGCGTTCGTCGGTCGGCGTCGCCGTTCCGGTCGGTGCCGGCGGGTCGCCGGCGGCCTCCCGAGCAGTGTCGTGGTTCGAGCCCCTCCCGTCGGCGATCGAGTGTGAGCCCGACTCGACGGTCGCGAGGCGGTCGAGGAGCGTGTCGACTCCCCACTCGTCGGTATCCTGAGGGAGCACGACATCGACGCCGGCCGCGCTCGCGGCACCCACGCCGTCGGCGGTCGTCGCCGGCGGACAGTAGGCGATCGGCGCCGGCGTGGCCGCGCGGAGTCCGTCGAGGTCGGCGTCGTCCGTCCCGACCACGACCGCCCCGGGACGGTAGCGAGTCGCCGCACTACTGCCCGTTCCCGGGTCGGCACTCCGGAGCGACCAGCCGCGCCGCTGGGCGAGGCTGTCGACCGCGTCGGGCGGCGCCGAAGCGCCGATCCAGAGGAGGGTCTCGCTCATCTACCGTCTACTGCCGTCCCTGAGGCATAAACGGTCCGCTCCGACTACTCGTACAGCGGGTGTTTCTCGGTCAGCTCGCCGATAGTCTCGGACACCTCGGCGAGCACGTCCTCGTCGTCCGGGGCGTCGACCACGTCGGCGATGCAGTCGGCGACGGTCCGGCAGTCGCTCGCGGTGAACCCGCGGGTCGTGATCGCGGGCGTGCCGACGCGGATGCCGGAGGGGTTGAACGGCGAGCGCGTCTCGCCGGGGACGGTGTTGGCGTTGAGGACGATCCCCGCCGTCTCGAGCGCCTCCTCGACGTCCTTCCCGCTCGTGTCGGGGTGGGACGGGCGCAGGTCCGCGAGCACGAGATGGGTGTCGGTGCCGCCCGACACGAGGTCGAGGCCGCGATCGCGCAGGCGCTCGGCCATCGCCTCCGCGTTGGTGACGACGCGGGCGGCGTACTCCTCGAACTCCGGCGTGAGCGCCTCCTTGAACCCGACCGCCTTGCCCGCGATGTTGTGCATCAGTGGGCCGCCCTGCATCCCGGGGATGACGGCCTTGTCGACGGCCTCGCCCCACTCCTCGCCGCACATGACCATCCCGCCGCGACCGGCGCGGATCGTCTTGTGGGTCGAGCCGGTGACGAAGTCGGCGATGCCGACCGGCGACGCGTGCTCGCCGGCGGCGACGAGCCCGGTGATGTGGGCGATGTCGGCGAGGTGGAGCGCGTCGACGGACTCCGCGGTCGCCTGGATGCGCTCCCACTCGACCTCGCGGGGGTAGGCGGAGTAGCCCGAGACGATCATGTCGGGCTCGAACGCCTCGGCCTGCTCGGCCAGCCCCTCGTAGTCGATGTACCCCGTCTCGTCGTCGCACTCGTAGTGCTGGACCTCGAAGTGCTCGCCGACGAAGTTCGCGGAGTGGCCGTGGCTGAGGTGGCCGCCGTGGGTCAGATCGAGGCTCAGAATCTTGTCGCCGGGGTCGAGCGCGGCGATGTAGACGGCCATGTTGGCCTGCGAGCCGGAGTGGGGCTGGACGTTGACGTGCTCGGCGCCCCAGAGCTCCTTCGCGCGGTCGATCGCGAGCTGTTCGACGGTGTCGGCGTGCTCGCAGCCGCCGTAGTAGCGCTGCCCGGGGTATCCCTCGGCGTACTTGTTGGTGAGGCTGCTGGACTGGGCGTCCATCACCGCCTCGGAGACGTGGTTCTCGCTGGCGATCAGCGTGATCGTGTCCCGCTGGCGGCCGGTCTCGGCTTCGAGCGCGTCCGCGAGCTCGGGGTCGACCTGTCGGACGTGATCGTGCTCCATACGCGCAACCGGGGCCAGGTCCGGGTTAAGCTTGACTGTCGCCGCCGCCCGACAGAGATTTAGCGCCGGCCTCACGTATCGCGGGACGGACGCATGGACGTCGAGATCGACGGGGACGGTGTCCGCGCCGTCGACGAAGCTAAAACCGCCGTCCGTGTCGAGGCCGACGGCTGGGAGCCGAGCGCCGCCGCGCCCGCGCTGGACGCGCCCGTGGATGCCGAGCTCACCGGCCGGACCGAGCGACTGGAGTTCCCGCCCGTCGTCGTCGCTGTGGACGACGTCGATGGCGAGGAGTCGACGACGCTGGGTGGTCGCGAGGGGCCGATCTCGTTCTCCCCCGGCGCGTACGAGCTCCGGATCGCCGCGCCGGTCCGGACGTTCCTCCGGATCGACGGGCCGTTCAGCCTCGCTCAGCCCGAGTTCGACCGGACCGTCGTCTCCTTTCCCGGGCCGACGGCCGTCAGGCTGGGGTTCCAGAGCCGGGCCGACTCGACACGGGAGTCGGTCACCGTCCCCCGAAGTCCGGAGGGGGTCGCGACCGCGCTCTCGACGCTTTCGGCCGCCTTCCGGTCGACGACGGCCGACCGGTCGTTCAGTTCGATGCGGGAGCGCCCGCCCTCGCTGACGTTCGGTGAGACGGTCTCGATCCCCGACGCCGTTCGCGAGGCGGTTCCCGAGCACTCGGTCGAGCTCCGGCTCCCCCGCTCGCTGTCGGCGCTGCTGCCGGCGGCGTCGCTGGCACACTACCTCGGCGCCGAGGTCAGCGTCGCCGAGGGGGTCGAGCCGTCGCTCCGCGCAGGGGGTGAACGGATCGATTTGGGACAGGGACGCTGCTACGAGCGGCGGGTCGCGGCGCTGCTCCGGCGGACGTTCTGGCTCGACTGTCTGGTTCGAACCGCCGGCCCCCACGACGCCGCCGTCCGGACGGCCGACCTGCTCGACCGGCTCCCGATCGACGCCGACGCGCTCTACGACGCGGAGATCGCCGAACGGCTGCTGGCGTACCGGGCGGTCGACATCGACGCCGTCGCCGACGCGTTCCCGGAGTGGCACCTCTCGATGTACGTCGAGCCGACGTACGACGGCGTCCGGTGTCTGCCGTTCATGCTCGCCGACGTGCCGCAGCTGTTCACCCCCCGGAGCAGCCCGCTGAGCGACGAGGACCGGCTCGACAGCTCGCTCTCGGCGTTCTACCGGGCGGGCGTGGCCGCCCCCGACCCCGTCGAGCTCCGGGACGCCGAGCTGGGCCCGAGTCGATACCACGGGTGGCTGGCCGACGGCGTCGCCATGGACACGTTCAAAACGCTGCCGGCGGCGTACGAGAACCGATCCCTCTACCGGGGGCGGGCCGACGGCCCCATCTCGGTGGTCGCGGTGCTCAACGAGGCCGAGATGCGGGAGGAGCACTCCCGGGCCGCCGACATCTACCGGCGGCGGGCCGAGAAGCTCGACATCGACATCGACGTGCGGGAGTCGCTGACGGTCGACGAGCTCGCGAACGTGATCGAGCAGCGCCACGACCTGCTCCACTTCGTCGGGCACTGCGAGCCGTCGGGGCTACGCTGTCCCGACGGGACGCTCTCGATCTCGTCGGTCGACCGCTCCCGGGTCCAGACGTTCTTCCTCAACGCCTGTGGCTCCTACGAGGAGGGGAAGGCGCTGGTCAGGAAGGGGAGCGTCGCGGGCGCGGTCACGTTCGAGAAGGTGCTCAACAGCCACGCGGCGAAGGTCGGGACGATGTTCGCGCGGCTGGTCGCCCACGGCTACGCGATCGAGCGGGCGCTCGCGTTGGCCCGCCGGCGGGTGATCATGGGGAAGGACTACGCGGTCGTCGGCGACGGCACACACGTGCTCACGCAGACGGACTCGCTGGCCGGGACCGAGGCGAAGCTGGTCCGGGACGGCGACGCGTTCACACTCACCCACGGGATGCTGTCGCCGTCGCTCGCGGGCGGTCGTGCGTTCCTCAACGTCGACCGAGACTGCCCGCCGGTGTTGATCGGCAACGAATGGGAGCTCGAGATGGACGCCGCGGAGGTCGTCCAGTTCCTTCGACGGGGGGAGTTCCCCGTCGTCTACCGCGGCGACATCCACTGGTGTACCGAGCTCGCCGAGGAGCTCGCCGCCGAGACGGCCGGTCGCTAATCCTCTATCGGCTCGGGGCCGGGGTCGGCCGAGGCGTCGTCGGCCGGTTCGAACGGCACCCCGTCCGCAGCCATCGCCCCGTCCTGCACGGCGAGTAGGACGAGCATCGCCGCGACGGCCACGACGAGCCGCGGGTGGCGCGCGACGAACTCGCCGATCCGAACACCGATACCCGATAGCGTTCCGTTCCGTGCCATGTAGTATCATGGTTCGCCGACACTGAAAAGAGTTGTCCCAATTACACGACGAAGGCGGGGTTGTTTTCCTCGATACGATCGTTCAGAATTTCCGTTAGAAGCCCTGAGACGGCAGTATACCCGTTAATATTAAATACCGAGTGACGCATATACTCTCCTAGAAATGAGTTCGAATTTACTCGGCGACGAAATCGAGGATATCCTGCGGGAGAGCATCGAAGACGCCGACGGCGAGATACTGTTCGTCGGTCCCTCGGCGGCCGCGGTAGAGGCGCTGATCGGGCTCGGCACCGAGTTCGACGGCGAGTTCCCGACGGTGAAGCTGCTGGCCGACGAGCGCCTGCTCAAGGACGTGATGGACGACTTCCTCGTCGCCAGCAACGCCGCCGACCTCGTCGAGGCCGGCAGCCTCGAGCTGCGGACGCTCGAGGGCGGCGTCGACAACGCGCTGCTCGTGACCGAGGCACGGACCATTGCGGTCGTCACCGCCGGCGACGCCGTCGCGGGGCTTGCCACCGACGACGAGTCGTTCGTCGGGCAGGCCCACGAGGACTACAGCGCACGCTTCGAGGCCGCCGAGACGTTCAACCTCCGGACGCCCGCGATCTCGCGGGTTCGGGAGACGATGGAAGACGACATCGGCGAGCAGTCCCGCACCGACTTCGACGCGGTGCTCGACTCGCTCGAAACCGCCCGCGGCGACGGCGACGGGCTCGACGAGGTGACCATCTCGCTGCTGGTCGCCGCGAAGAACGACGTGCTGCTGTACGACATCAGCAAGTGGGGCGAGGACGTGGGAATCGCCTCGAAGGCGACGTTCTCCCGGACCAAGACCCGCCTCGAGGAGCTCGGCCTGATCGACACCGAAAAGGTGCCCATCGACGTGGGTCGCCCCCGCCTGCGTCTGAAGCTCGGCGACGATCGGCTCCACGACGCCGACGCCGAGGAGCTCGCCAGCGTCGCGCAGTCGATGATCGCCAGCTGAGCCGGCACCCGTTCCTTTTTGCGAGCGGCGCCCCCCTCCCGAGGTATGGATATCGGAATCGTCGGGAGCGGCCCCGCCGCCGACGCGATCGAGGCGGCGATGGGCGACCTCGACGCACGCGTGGTCGAGACCGGCAGCGGCGAGTTCGCCGACGTCGGGCTCTGTTTCGTCGTCGGCGCCGCCGGCGCGGACGCGTTCGAAACCGCGGCCGCGAGCGGACTGGATCGGTGGATCGCCGTCGAGATCGGCGGCGTCGGCGGCCACGCCGTCGACGAAGTGGACGCCGCGGTCTCGGCGTTCACGCCCGGCTCGGGCTGCTACCGCTGTCTGGAGCGGCGCGTCGCCGCGACGGTCGAGGGGGGTGACGACCCGTCCGCGCCCACGAGCGCCGTGCGCTACGCGGGTGCGGTCGCCGGCCGCCGGGCGACGAGGATCCTGACTGGCGAGGATTTGGGCGGCACGGTCGTCGAGATCGGCGAGGCAGACGTGCAGCGCCGGTTCCAGCCGGTGCCGTACTGTCGCTGCGCCGGCGGGCGGGACCGGACGCTCTCGCTCTCCTCCCGAGAGACCGACCTCGACGACGCCGTCGGCCGTGCCGAAGCCGCGGTCGACGACCGCGTGGGGCTGATCGAACAGGTGGGCGAACAGGCGTCGTTCCCGCTGCCGTACTACCTCGCGTCGATCGCAGCGACGGAGGGGTTCTCCGACGCGAGCGCGGCCCCCTTCGCCGCCGGCGCGGCCACCGACTGGAACGAGGCGTACATGAAGGCGCTGGGCGAGGGGTTGGAGCGCTACGCGGCCGGCGTCTACCGAAACGCGGAGTTCCGGCACGCGCCCGCGACGGCGCTCGACGACGCCGTCCAGCCGACCCGCTTCGTCACGAGCGACGGCTACGACCCGGATCCGGACGCCGAGCGCCCGTGGCTGCCGGGGCTGGATCTCGTCGACGAGGCGGGCGTCTGGCTCCCCGCCGAGGTCGTCCAGTACCCGCCGCCCGAGCGGCGGATCAAGCCGCCGATCACCACGGGGCTCGGCCTCGGGAGCTCGACCGGCGAGGCGGTGATCTCGGGGCTGTCGGAGGTGATCGAGCGCGACGCGACGATGCTCGCGTGGTACTCCGACTACGAGCCGCTGGGGCTGGCCGTCGACGACGAGCGCTTCCGCGAACTCGAGAAGCGTGCTCGTGCCGAGGCGCTCTCGGTCTCGGTCACGCTGCTCACGCAGGACGTCGACGTGCCGGTCGTCGCCGCGACGGTCCACCGCGACGACGAGTGGCCCCGATTCGCCGCCGGATCGGGCGCCGCGCTCGACCCCGTCGACGCCGCCACGGGCGCGCTCGCGGAGGCGCTCCAGAACTGGATCGAGCTCCGGGACATGGGCCCCGAACAGGCCGCCGAGGAGGGCGGCGCGATCGGCGAGTACGCCGACTTCCCCGACCGCGCTCGGGAGCTCACCCACCCTGAAACGACGGTGCCGGCCTACTCGGTCGCCGACCCCGCCGCCGAGCTCTCGGGCGATGCCGCACTCGACGCCCTCGTGGAGCACGTCGACGACGCCGGACTCACGCCGTACGCCGCCCGGACGACGAGCCGCGACGTGGCCGCGCTGGGGTTCGAGGGCGTTCGCGTCGTGATCCCGGAGGCACAGCCGCTGTTCACCGGCGAACCGTTCTTCGGCGACCGACTGAATCGCGTGGCGGCGGCGATGGGGTTCGAGGCGCGGCCGGAGCGGGCGTACCACCCGTTCCCGTGACCACGCGGCGAGCAACGGACTCTCCCCTCCGTCGGACGGTCACCGGCGATGCCGCGGGTGGGTGTCACCGAACTCAGCCGATCAGCAGCCGGAGGTTCATCGAGGTGGTGAACGCCCCGATCAGCGCGAGCGCGACCGGCGGGAGGTAGTACAGCGCCCGGTCATCTCGGCCGGTCGCGCCCACGCTGATCGCGAGACAGAGCAGGAACACCCCGAGTTTCAGCCCGACGAGCCCGGCCGGGCCGAACGCGTCGGTCGCCGCCCGAACGAGCGCGTTGGTCTCGACCACGTTCGGGTTCCGGTACAGCAACACGAGCGTCGTGAGCACGTCGCCGGCGCCGTAGGTCGCCGCGGCGATCGCCCACAGCAGGACGAACTCCCGGCTGTCGGCCCCGGTCGGGAGTCGAAGACGGTTCTCCATCCGTCCCTCAACGCCGCGGGAGCGCAAATAGGTAGCTGGTCCGAGTAGGTCGCTATAGCAGCACGTCCTTTACGTCGCCCTCGCCCGCCCGGCGAACCACCGCGCGGACCGGCTCCTCCGCGCCCGCGAGGTTGTCCGAGTCGCCGTCGAGCGTCAGCAGCTTCGCGGGTCTCCCTTCCTCGATCAGCCCGTACTCCTTCCCCGCGAGTTCGGCGCCGTTTCTGGTGGCCATCCGGAGCACCTCGGTCGCGCTCACGTCGGCCAGCTTCGCGGCGAACTCCATTTCGCGGAACATCGACGGGGAGTTCAGCATCACGTTGTCCGTCCCGAGCGCGACGGTCGTTCGCTCGACCAGCTCGTGGATCGGCGCGACGCCGACGTTCGTGACGAGGTTCGAACGCGGGCAGACCACGACGGGGAGCGCCTCGTCCTCGATCCGGTCGAGGTGCTCGTCGCGGGGGTGGACGACGTGGATCAGAAAGGCCGGGTCGAGATCCATCGCGGGCGTGAGGTCGTGCGGGTCGCGCTCGCCGGCGTGGATCGCGAACGGTTTGCCCGCCTCGCGACAGGCTTCGCGCAGGTCGCCGAACTCGCTGTCGCGGGCGCCGCTGGCGCCGAACCCGTCGGCGGCACGCATGGCGGCGGCGCTCTCGCGGCCGAAGATGACGGGATCGATCTCGCGGTCGGCGAGCGCGTCGCGGATCGCCTCGACGCCCTCGACGCCGCCCTCGCGGAACTCCAGGAACGCCGCGGTGCCCGAGGACTCCATGAACCGGAGGCTCCGAGCCATCGCGGCGACTTTCTTCTCACGGCTGGCCTGCCGCAGGAGGCGGTGTTTGAGCCCGTCCGGCGGCGCGACCAGTTCGTCGAGCGAGAGGCCGCCGCCGGCCTCCTTCGCGATCGAGTCGCCGATGTGGGTGTGGGCGTTGACGAACGCCGGGAGCACGATGTCCGTCGAGTCGGTGGCGGTCTCCTCGACGGCCGCGATCTCGCCGTCCTCGACGACGACGCGCCCCTCGATCGGGGTGAACGACTCACCCCGCAGGATCGTCCCTTCGAGCGTGGTAGCCATACCGGAGCATGAATCCGGGGAGGCATGAACGCGACGGGACGCTGCCGTCGACGACCGCCGCTGTCGGACTGGCCGGGACGACGAACGTGGCGTCCGGCGGCATGGGGGGTGCCGACTCGCGCGAGCGCCGGGAACCTTCGGGTCCGGAACCGACAAGCCGTCGGGGGGCGAACAGCGAACCGGCCGATGACGACGGCACCGGGCCGAGCCGGACTCGGCATCCGGCGACGACGAGCCCTATGAGTGCCGAGGCCGACACTTTCGGTCCCGTTAGTCAGTTACCGGAGAGGAGACACTGGACCGGCGTTGCGTGCCAGCGCGCCCGCTACCGCTCCCAACTCGCGTCCGTCGCGCCGAACGCAAATTGTACAGGAACATTTATTATATTTCTCGTCACAGTGGGCAACACGTCATGTCGGTCGTACCTGTACGCGAATGACTCCTTCTCGGCCGTACAGCTCCCAGACCGACCCGCAGATACTCCAGCCGTGAAAACACACCCCCAGCACCCGACCGAACCGAACCCGACCACCGGCGCGCCGACCGACGCGACACCCGCCGAGACGGCGACGCACGCCGAGGCGTCGGCCGACGACGACGGCCGACAAGACGAGCCCGAGTCGTGGGTCGCCCGGTGTCAGGCGCAGTTCGACGCCGCGTCCGCCGACCGCCTCCGCAACCTCGCCGACGACGCCAACCACGCGATGCCCGACGGCGTCTGACCCCGCGGCGCCGTTTCATCCACCCGTCGTGACGGGGATCCGTCGACTCGACGCAGTGAATTTTTATATCCCTCCGGCGGAGAGGGTGAGTGTGAAATACACACATGGCATCTTTTGACGACTACAGGGATGCGGGTCGGACGCTAACTGAACGACCCGCGGTGGCCGCGGTGGGGCTCGCGATCGGCTACCTCCTCGTCGATCTCGTCGCCAAGCTGGCCGGCGTCGAGGTCGGCGCCGGCGGCGTCCACCTCCTCGGGGGGTCGACCGCGGTCTCGCAGGTCGGCCGGTACGTGCTGGACGGGCTGATCGTCGGGCTGGTGATCGGGCTGGCCGGCGTCGGGCTCTCGATGACGTACAGCATCCTCAGCTTCGCGAACTTCGCTCACGGTGACTACATCACGACGGGCGCCTTCTCGGGCTGGTTCGCCGCCTATCTGGTCGCCTTCTTCACGCTCAACGTCGAGGTCCCCTTCGGCGAGGCGTTCCTCGTCACCGCGCCGTCGTTGATCTCGGTCGTCAACGCCCCGCTGGCGCTGCTCGTGGGGCTCGTCGCTTCGGGGGGGATCACCGTCGGTGTGGTGCTCCTGCTCGACCGGATCGTCTACGAGCCGATGCGGGACAAGGGCGGCATCCCCCTGCTGATCGCGTCGATCGGGGTCGCGCTCGCGATGCGGTACGCGATCGTGTTCGTGTTCGGCACAAGCACCCGCGGCGTGACCGAGACGGGGTCGATCCCGTCGCTCGACATCCCGATGGTCGACGGCTACGTGCCGCTCAACGCCCACGAGGCCACGCTCATCGTCGCCGCGGTGACGCTGATGTTCGGTGTCCACTTCCTCCTCCAACGGACGAAACTGGGGAAGGCGATGCGCGCGATGGCGGACAACAAGGACCTCGCGCAGGTCACGGGCATCCCCACCGAGCGCGTCGTCCGCACGACGTGGATCGTCGGCGGCGGGCTCGCGGGGATCGCCGGCTTCCTGATGGTGCTCGAACGCGGGACGCTCAACTACAACGTCGGCTGGCGGCTGCTGCTGCTGATCTTCTCCGGGGTGATCCTCGGCGGGATCGGCAGCGTCTACGGCGCCATCGGCGGCGGGATCATCATCGGCATCGCCTCGCGGCTCTCGCTGGTGTGGATCCCCTCCGACTTCGCGCGGGTCGTCGCGTTCGCCGTGATGATCCTCGTGCTGCTGTTCCGCCCGTCGGGGCTGTTCGGAGGGGTGAAAACCGCATGAGCGTCGCCGACCGCGCGTGGGCGGCCGTCCCGGGGTACTTCAAGGAGAACGACACCCGCCTGATCGCCGGGCTGTTGCTCGGGACGTACGTGTTCCACGGCGTGCTGGCCGGCTTCCTCGCCGGCGTCAACAACGCCTCGGTGGCAAACGCCGTCGCCAACTCCGCCAGCAACATCACGTTCCTGATCGCGGTGTACGCGCTGCTGGCGCTGGCGCTGAACCTCCACTGGGGGTACACCGGGCTGTTCAACATCGGCGTCGCCGGCTTCATGGCCGTCGGCGTCTACTCGATGTCGATCCTCGCGGCGTCGCCGACGGGGTCGCCGCCGGGGCTGGGGCTGCCGGTGCCGGTCGCGATCGTCGGCGCGCTGCTGATCACCGCCGTCGTCGGCGGGCTGGCGGCGCTGCCCGCGCTGCAGTTGGACGCCGACTACCTCGCGATCGTCACCGTCGGACTCTCGGAGATCATCCGGCTGGTGCTCAACGCCAGCTACTTCGCCGGCACCGTCACCGATCCGGAGGCGACCAGCTACAACGTCGTCGACGTGTTCGGACTGCAGTTCGGCACCGGCGGGGGGCAGGGGATCTCCACCCCGATCAACAGCCCGGCACGGGCGATCTACGAGACCGAGTCGGGACTCACCGCGATCGGCGACGTGGTGTACGGGCTCGCAGACACGGTCGGCGTCGGGACCAGCGTGGTCGTCGGCGGGACGTACGCGGTGGTGCTGCTGGTCGTGTTCGTGACGCTGTACTACGTGCTCCTCAGCCGCATCGGGAACTCCCCGTTCGGCCGCGTGCTGAAGGCGATCCGCGAGGACGAGCTCGTCGCCCGCTCGCTCGGCAAGGACACCCGGCTGTTCAAGATCAAGGTGTTCATGGTCGGCTGCGCGCTGATGGGGCTGGGCGGCATCCTCTGGCAGGGCTCCTACGGCTTTGTCAACCCCAACACGTTCCGCCCGATCGTGACGTTCTACATCTTCACCGCGCTGATCGTCGGCGGCTCGGGCTCGAACACCGGCAGCGTCGTCGGCGGCGCGGTGTTCGCGGCGTTCCTGCTCGAAGGGCCCCGCCGGATCGCGGGGTTCGTCGACGCCGTCGCGCAGCTGTTCTTCGGCTCGCTCCCGCGGCCGACGAACTTCTACGAGGCGATAGTCACGCTCAATCCGCTGGCTTGGGCCGGCTACCTGGTCGACAACGTCGCCTACCTGAAGTTCATCTTCCTCGGGGCGGTGTTGGTGTACCTGATGCAGAACCGGCCCGAGGGGCTGCTGGGCGGCCGCAGCGAGATCGCCGCCAGCGTCGACCTCAGCGACCGAACGGGGGGTGAGAGCGATGAGTGACGCCGACGGGCCCGAGAAGCCGGTCGACGCGACGCCGCCGGAGGAGCTCTCGGACACGCAGGACAGCGAGACCGAGCGTGCGGCACAGGAGATACCACCGTCGATCCCGCTCCGCGTCCAGAACCTCGAGAAGCACTTCGGAGGGATCACCGCCGTCGACGGCGCCTCCTTCGAGGTCGAGTCCGGCTCGCTCACGGGGCTGATCGGCCCCAACGGCGCGGGCAAGTCGACGACGTTCAACTGCATCACCGGCGTTCACGAGCCCGACGGCGGCACCGTCACGTTCCAGGGTGAGGACATCACGGGGCGCTCGCCGCCGGAGATCGCGACCCGCGGGCTCGTCCGAACGTTCCAGATCGCCCGCGAGCTGGAGGAGATGACGGTGCTCGAGAACATGATGCTCGCCCCGCAGGACCAGATCGGCGAGAAGCTGTACAACGCCGTGCTGCCCGGCCTGCGCGACGACGTGATCGAGCAGGAGATCGAGCTCCGGGAGGCGGTCTGGGAGATGCTCGAACTGTTCGAGATCGACCACCTCGCCGAGGAGGAGGCCGGCAACCTCTCGGGCGGCCAGCGCAAGCTGCTCGAACTCGCCCGGGCGCTGATGGTCGACCCGGAGATGCTGCTGCTCGACGAGCCGTTCGCGGGCGTCAACCCGACGCTGGAGGAGAAGCTGCTCGACCGCATCCACGACCTGACCGAGCAGGGGTACACGTTCCTGCTCGTCGAACACGACATGGACCTGATCATGGAGAACTGCGAGCACGTCATCGTCATGCACCAGGGGACCGTCCTCGCGGAGGGGACGCCCGCGGAGATCAAAGACGACGACCGCGTCGTCGAGGCGTACCTCGGGGGTGAGGTATGAGCGCCGACGGCGAGGCACAGCCGGCCGACCAGCAGGACGCGGCGGTCAACGCCACCGAGTTCGTCACCAGCGAGGAGAGCCTGCTGCAGGTGGACTCGCTGGACGCCGGCTACGGCGACCTCCAGATTCTCGAGGACGTGGACCTCAACGTCGAGGACGGCGAGTACGTCACGATCGTCGGCCCGAACGGCGCGGGGAAGTCGACCGTGATGAAGTCCATCTTCGGGCTCACCACCCTGATGGGCGGCACCGTGGAGTTCGACGGCACCGACATCACGGGGAAGAAACCGGAGGACGTGATCCACCTCGGCCTCGGCTACGTTCCCCAGTCCGACAACGTGTTCCCGACGCTGACGGTGCTCGAGAACCTCGAGATGGGTGCGTACATCCTCGACGAGGTGCCACAGGACCAACTGGACGCCGTGTTCGAGCGGTTCCCCATCCTCGAGGAGCGCAAGGGACAGAAGGCGGGAACGCTCTCCGGCGGCCAGCAGCAGATGCTCGCGATGGGGCGGGCGCTGATGCTCGACCCCGACCTGCTGCTGCTCGACGAGCCCTCGGCGGGGCTGGCGCCCGACCTCGTCGAGGACATGTTCGACCGCATCGACCGGATCAACGACGCCGGCACGGCGATCCTGATGGTCGAGCAGAACGCGAAGGAGGCGCTGCGCCGCTGTGACCGCGGCTACGTGCTCGTGCAGGGCGGGAACCGGTTCATGGACGACGGCGACGCGCTCCTGCACGACGAGCAGGTCAGACAGGAGTTCCTCGGCGGCTGATCCGAAAAACGGGAGAGTCGGCGGCCGATCTCGAAAACGCGGAGTCGGGGTCGGCTACCCGCCGAAGGCGATCGAGTCGACCTCGGTGAAGTCCCGATCCTCGACCTCGTAGATGCCGTAGGAGACCGCGGTCATGTCGCCGTTGTCGTCGAAGTTGACCGCCGACGACGCGCCCTGATAGTTGACGTCGTCGCCCGCGGCGGCGGCCTCGACGGCCTCGACGAGCTCGCCCGGGGCGAACTCCTCGCCCTCGGGGTTGGCCGCACGGCGCATGTTGTCACGGACGGCCGGGCCGTCGTTCTCTCCGGCGTACACGTTCGCGAGGAAGCTGACCGCCGTCGCGTCGTAGGCGTGAGCGTTGAACACGCCGGGTTCGCGGTCGTACTCTTCCATGTACAGCTCGTCGAACGCGTCCCGCCCGGGGCCGGACGCCTTCGGCCCCGTTCCGGTGACGTTGCCCATGTCGTTGTCGACCTCGTCGGGGAGCTGATCGTCGAGCAGCCCGTCGGTGACGACGATGTCCTCACCGGTGTCGTAGTTGCTGTAGTAGTCACGGAACAGCTGGATCCCCGAGGCCGGGTAGCCGATCACGACCAGCGTGTCGGGCTCGCCCTCGAGTGCGGACTCGAGCTGTGAGCTGTAGGAGTTCTGCTCCTGCTCGAAGGAGACCTGACTGGAGACGCTCCCGCCGTGTTCCTCCTCGAACGTGCTGGTGAACGACTCCGAGAGCGCCTGCCCGTAGTCGTTGTTGACGTACATCGTCGCGGCCGTGCTGTTGCCGAGCTCCTCGGCGGCGACCTGCGCGATGACCTGCCCCTGCAACGCGTCGGACGGGGCCGTCCGGAAGATGAAGTCGTCGTCGTCGAGGTCGGTCACCGCGGGGGAGGTCGACGACGGCGAGCAGCCGACCGTCTGGTTGGGGATGAGCACCTGCTGGGTCACCTGCATGTTCACCCCCGAGGACGCCGGCCCGGTGATCGCCGGATAGCCGTTGTTGACCAGCGTCTCCGCGCCGGAGATGCCCGCCTGTGCGTTCGTCTCGGTGTCCTCCTCCTGGATGTCGAACGTGAACTCCGTCTCGCCTTCCAGCTCCGACGCCGGGAGGATCGCCCCGTCACGGATCGGGCCGCCGAGGTTCGCGAGGTCGCCCGTCAGCGGCAGGAGGACCCCTTGCTGTATCGTCCGGCTCCCGCCGCCGCCGCCGAGGCAGCCGGCGACGCCGGTCACGCCGGCCGCACCGACCGCCCCGGCACCTTTCAAAACGTCACGGCGTGTGACTTTTCGTACCATAGCGGGCGTGTCTTCTATGTTCACCCTTATAAATGTGTGTCAATGTCAGGCACAACACGCCCCCGTAGTCGTCGAGAGAGGACGCCGGCCCGCTCGCTCAGCGTCCCTCGTCGAGCAGTTCGCGGGCGACGATGTTCTTCTGGATCTCGGTCGTGCCCTCGTAGATCTGGGTGATCTTCGAGTCGCGGTAGAGCCGTTCCACGTCGAAGTCGTCGACGAACCCCGCGCCGCCGTGGATCTGGACCGCCTCGTCGGCGACGTCGGTCGCCACATCCGAGGCGAACTCCTTGGCCATCGACGCCAGCATAGTGAGATCCTCCTCGGCGTTGTCGACGCTCCAGGCGGACTTGTACGTGAGCTGGCGGGCGGCCTCGGTCCGGGTGTGCATCTCCGAGAGCTTGTGCCGGATCGACTGGAACTCGGAGATGGAGCGGCCGAACTGCTCACGCTCCTCCGCGTAGGAGAGCGCGCGCTCGGCGGCGCCCTTGGCGATGCCGACGGCCTGCGCCGCGACCATGGTTCGCGTCTCGTCGAAGAACTGCATCAGCTGGGGGAACCCCATCCCGCGCTGGCCGACGAGGTTCTCCTCGGGCACGCGCACGTCGTCGAATCGGAGCTCCGCGGTGTCGCTCGCCCGAATCCCCATCTTCCCGGTGATCTTCTCGCTCTCGAACCCGTCGCGGTCGCGCTCGACGAGGATCTGTGAGAACCCCGTGTAGCGGTCGCCCACGTCGGGGTCGGTCTCGCACATCACGACGAAGTAGTCGCCGACGGAGCCGTTGGTGATCCACATCTTCGACCCGTTGAGCACCCACTCGTCGCCGTCCTTCCGCGCGCTCGTCGAGATCGAGCTCACGTCGGAGCCGGCGTGGGGCTCGCTGATCGCCGCGCCCATCACCGCCTCGCCCTCGGCGATCGGTCGGAGGTACTCCTCCTTCTGTTCCTCGGTGCCGTACTCCATGATCGCTTCGGCGCCGAAACCGGCGCTGGTGACACAGAGCCCGATCCCGGGGTCGACCGCGAACAGCTCCTCGGTGATCAGCGCCATCTCCAGCGTCGAGTAGCCGACGCCGCCGTACTCCATCGGGAAGTGCGCGCCCGTCAGCCCCATCTCGGCGGCCTTCTCGACGATCTCGGCGGGGTACTTCTCCTCGCGGTCGTACTCGCCGGCGACGGGCGCGATCTCGTTCTCCGCGAACCGGCGCACCTCGTCCCGTAGCTGCTCCTGCTCCTGAGTCAGTCCGAACTCCATGGACTATACAACGAGAAACAGGTGAAGAATTTTTCGCCGAACGGGAGCGTAAGCCCGCCGATCGTCGCGGAGGTCGGCTGAACGCCTTCGTGGTCGCCACTAACCGGCCCGTCTGCTCGAACTCTCCCAGTCCGAACGCTGTCCACGCCGCGCGAAGGTCCGGGAGACGCTCTCCGAACTCGGCGACTGATACGTGATCCACAACCCCCGACTCCCCGGCGGCGACGTGCCCAACGAGGTGACGGACGACGAGCTCACGGCCGGCAGCGAGGACCAGCTCCCGTACCTCGTCGACACCGACCGTGGTGTGACGCTGTACGAGGGCGACGAGATCGTCGAGTACGTCGAACAGCACGACGAGTACTCCTGCCAGTCTACGGGGGAACCGTTACCAGAAGAACCGGAACAGGATCGTGAACGCGGCGTAGGCGCCCACCGTCGAGAGCACGGGCACGACGTTCTGCATGATCAGCACCCGACCCGTCGTCGCCGGGTCGAACAGATCCGAGGCGGCGGGGATGTCCTCGGGCTCCTCCTCGCCGATCTCCGGGACTTCCTCGCCCGGCTCCTCGGCGGCCAGCGCGCCGACGGAGACTTTCGCTTCCTCCTCGCCGCGAACCCCGCCGGAGACCGTCGCCGTCCGGGTCGCCCGCCCCCAGCCGAGGCCGACGATGGAGGTGGTCGCGATGATCACGAACGAGGCGGGGATCCCGATCGCCGAGAGCCCGATCACGATCGACGAGGAGACGACGGCGACGACGATCGCGGCCGTCAGCGGCAGGTCGGTGATGTCGTTCCCGAGCGTGTCGAGCGTCCGCCGGGCGATCGTGAACGCCCCGACGGCGACGGCAGCACAGCCCAGCAGGATCATCATGTTCACGTCGACGCCCGCGCCGACCAGCGGCGCGATCGCGTTCGCGATGTTCGACGTGCCCGAGGCGAACGCCATCAGGCAGCCGATCGTGATGACGATGATGCCGCCGAACAGCTCCCGGCGGGTCGTGTTCGGACCCGGAACGGGCCGCGGGACCACCCCGGAGCGTTCGACCTCCATCAACGGCCCCTCGCTGCTGTTGATCGCGACCCACTGGTTGATTCGGGGGTAGAGGTAGCGGCCGATCATCCCCGACACCCAGAAGCCGACGATGGGCGCGACGATCCACCAGACCGCGATCTCGCCCATCACGACCCAGTCGAGCTCGCCCGTCGCGACGCCGAGGCCGGCGATCGAGCCGACCGCGGTCATCGACGTCGACGCCGGGACGCCGAAGTAGTTGCCGACGAACAGCGCGCCGCCGATGAAGAAGAGGACGACGATGCTCGTCTCGATCGTGAACACGCTGGCGCTGGTGATGAGCTCCTCGCCGAGCTTGTCCACCACGCGGCGACCGATCGTCCACGCGCCGACGAAGAAGAACACGCCCATCAGCGCCGCGGCGCCCGTCTTGGAGATCGCGTCAGAGCCGACCGCCGGCCCGAACGCCGGCCCGGTGGTCGACCCGCCGATGTTGAACCCCACGAACAGCGCCACGGCGATCCCCACGAAGAGAAGAACCTCGACCATACAGGAGGGAGTGGCGGCGTGCTCTTAAGCAGTTGGAACGGCCCGTTCCGGCGGTCGGCAGTCCGAGGCGGGGACGGCCGAGCGCCGCCGCGATGGCCCGCCGAGAGAGATGGGTATACCCGTCTGGAACTCGATGTTTCGATATGACCGTCCACAGACAGCGCTCGCAGGAGGAGCCCCGATGAGGGCGTCACGCGTCGACGCCGTCGTCGACATCGCTTACGGCCTGACGATCTTCGTGGCCATCGTCCTGATCCTCGAACTCGGGACGCAGGTCGGCGTCGCGTTCGGGCTCGGGGCGCTGCTCTCCTACCTCATCCACATCGCCTGGAAGATGGCGCGGTTCGACCCCGAGTGGATGACGCAGGAAGTGACCGAGAAAGTGAGCGAGGAGGTCGAGGAAACCGTCACCGAGACCGTCAGCGAGACGGTGAGCGAAGAAGTCGAGGAGACGGTCAGCGAAACCGTCAGCGAGGAGGTCGAACAGACCGTCAGCAAGGAGGTCGATCAGGTGAGCGACACCGTGACCGAGAAGGTGTCCGAGGAGGTCGAGGAGACCGTCACCGAGACCGTCAGCGAG
Source organism: Halolamina sp. C58 (assembly GCF_051195095.1). Taxonomy (NCBI): domain Archaea; kingdom Methanobacteriati; phylum Methanobacteriota; class Halobacteria; order Halobacteriales; family Haloferacaceae; genus Halolamina; species Halolamina sp. C58. The sequence continues at coordinate 54,836 of NZ_JBNTJY010000002.1, forward strand.
ACGGTGAGCGAGGAGGTCGAGCAGACCGTCAGCAAGGAAGTCGACGAGGTGGCCGACAAGGTCAGCGAGGAAGTGACCGAGGAGGTCACGGAGAAGGTCACCGAGGAGGTCGAACAGACCGTCGAGAAGACCGTCGCCGAGGGCGTGGACGCGGCCGACGAGGCTGACGGCGAGAAGCCGAGAACCGACGACGAGACGGCCGAGGACGAACCCGAGAGCGACGACGAGCCGGAAACGGACGACGGCCGGCCCGACGACACGGAGGACGAACCGGGCGAGGACGAGCCCGATCCGGAAGACCGGAAGTAGCTCGTCACTCTCGCGCCCGTTCGGGGCGGCAGAGTCGCCATCGTCCCGAGAGAGTTCGTGTTCTCTTTTCGAGACGATCGCCTCGACCACCCGGCGAACCGCTCCCCGATTCGTTTTTCGACGCCACGAGCCCGACAGCGTGTGGTAACGCCTCCCCGATACGTTCATACGTATCTGTCCGATAGGGGACGACACGATGATGCTCCCGACCCACGCGCTGTTCGGGATGCTGCTGGCGCTGCCGGTCGCCGCGCTCGCGCCCGAACACGCCACCGTGGCGCTGGGCGCCGGCCTCGCCGGCGGCGTCCTGCCTGATCTGGATCTGTACGCCGGCCACCGGCGCAGGCTCCACTACCCAGTGGGGTACAGCGTGCTGGGCGGCGTCGCCGCGGTCGGCGCGGTCGGCGCCCCGTCGCCGCCGATGATCGCCGCAGCCGTGCTGTTCGCCGCCGCCGCGAGTCACAGCCTCCTCGACGCGTTCGGCGGCGGACTGGAGCTCCGGCCGTGGGAGGCCACCGACGACCGCGCGGTGTACGACCACGTCCGCGGCCGCTGGATCGCCCCGCGACGGTGGGTCCGGTACGACGGCGCACCGGAGGACCTGCTGCTGTCGGTCGGGCTCGCGATCCCGGTGGGACTCCACGTCGCGCCGCCGTTCGATCGCCTCGTGGTCGCGTCGCTGGCCGTCGCCGTCGCCTACGCGGCCACGCGGCGCGTGCTCCCGCGGCTCGCGCGAGTGCTCGTGACGGAGGTGCTCCCCGGGCGCGTCCCGCCGGCGCTGTTGGCGCGGCTCCCCGCGCGGTACGTCGAAGACGATCCGGGACGGGGAGCGTGAGCCGTCCAGAAGCTACTTCCGTGTGGTATGGCCTCCTCGACACATGGAGCCGCTGACAGTCGCCGTCGTCGCCGTCGAGGGGGCGTTGCTGGTCGCGCTCTGGGTCGGCTACCGGCGGGGGAACACGGCGGCAGTCGTCAACACCCTCGGGGCGGCCTGTCTCACGCTCGTCCCCCCCGCGCTGGCGTGGGCGCTCGGTACCGGCGCCGCCGGCTTCCGCACGCTCACGTTCTGGGTCGCCGTCGCGGGGTTCCTCCACGCGCTCGGCATGCTCGGTCGCTACGAGTCGGTGGGCTGGTGGGACCACCTCACGCACACGCTCTCGGCGGCGCTGGTCGCCGCACTGCTGTACGCGGCCCTGCTCGTCGTCGCGCCCGGGAACGCCGTCGTCGGCACGCTGCTGGGCACGTTCGCGCTGGGCGTTCTCTGGGAGATCGGCGAGCTGATCGCCCGCGATGTCGCCGAGCGCTACGACATCGAGCCGGTACTGGTCCACTACGGCCGCCGGGACACCGCGCTCGATCTGGTGTTCGACGTAGTGGGCGCGGGGCTGGTCCTCACGCTCGACCTGCGGTCGTTCCTCCCGGTCGCCGAGGCCGTCGTCGGCTGAGTCGGCCGAACCGCCGGCTCCCCGCCCATTGCTGTCGATATCCGGCACGTCGATCGTCGAACACGACGGCGAAAGAAGACCCATTATCAGTGCGGAGCACGAGCGTGGGAGTAACGCTCACATGTCCGAACAGTACGACCTCGTCATCGTCGGTGGCGGCATCAGCGGCGCGTCGCTGCTGTACACGACCGCGAAGTTCACCGACATCGACTCGATCGCGCTCGTCGAGAAGGAGCCGGAGATCGGCGCGATCAACACGCATCACACCAACAACTCCCAGACGCTGCACTTCGGCGACATCGAGACCAACTACACCTTAGAGAAGGCCGAGGAGGTCAAGGAGGGCGCCGAGCTGCTCGCGGGCTACCTCGAGAACCACGACCCCGACCGCGAGATGCACGCCAAGCGGAGCAAGATGGTGCTCGGCGTCGGCCGCGAGGAGGTCGACAGTCTCGAACAGCGCTACGAGGAGGAAGGGTTCGGCGACCTGTTCCCCAAGCTCGAACCGATCGGTCGCGAGGAGATCGCCGACCTCGAACCCAAAGTCGTCGAGGGACGCGACCCCGACACCGAGATGCTCGCGCTCCAGACGCCCGACGGCTACGTCGTCGACTACGGCGCGACCGCCGAGTCGTTCGTCGAGGCCGTCGCGGACGACGCCGGCGTCGACGTGTTCACCGGCACGAAGGTCACGGAGATCACCCCCAAGCCCGACAGCCACACGATCGAGACGGACGCGGCGGGCACGTTCGAGGCCGACGCAACCGTCGTCGCCGCCGGCTCCCACAGCCTCCAGATCGCCAAGGAACTGGGCTACGGGCAGAACAAGGCGCTGCTCCCCGTCGCGGGCAGCTTCTTCCTCGCCGACGACCTGCTGAACGGGAAAGTGTACACCCTCCAGATGAAGAAGCTCCCCTTCGCCGCGGTCCACGGCGACGCCGACGTGCACGACGGCAGCATCACCCGGTTCGGCCCGACCGCGAAGCTGGTGCCGGCGCTGGAGCGCGGCCGGCTCTCCACGGTCGGCGACTTCCTCGACGTGTTCGGGCTCAACGCCGCCTCCTTTTTGAGCTACGCGAACATCCTCGCCGACCGCATCCTGCTGCCGTACGTGCTCCGGAACCTCGTCTACGACGTGCCGGAGATCGGGCCGCGCCAGTTCCTCCCGCACGTCCAGAAGGTGGTTCCCAGCGTCGAGCTCGACGACATCGAGCGCGCCAAGGGGTACGGCGGCGTCCGCCCCCAGATCGTCGACACCGAGAAGAAGTCGCTGGACATGGGCGAGGCCAAGATCGTCGGCAACGACGTGATCTTCAACATCACGCCCTCGCCGGGCGCCTCGACCTGCCTGAAGAACGCGATGCGGGACACCCACACGGTCGTCGAGTTCCTCGACGGCGAGTACGAGTTCGACGAGGACGCGTTCCGCGAGGACACGATCGGGGAGTTCCCGCGGGCGGAGTAGTCAGCCGGACTCGTCGGCTCCGGCCGGCGTCACGTCGTACGTTTTGAGGAACTGCTGGACCGCCTCGTCGGTGCCGACCAGCGTGAGCTCCTCGCCGCCGGAGAGCGTCCGTTCGGGGTCGACGACCCTCGTCTCCCCGTCCTCGTCCTCGACGGCGACGACCCGACAGCCCGTCTTCTCGGCGATCCCGGAGTCGGCGATCGTCGATCCGGCGAACGGCGTCGCGGGCACGCGGATCAGCCGGACCTGCCCGCCGGGATCCAGAACCTCCTCGCCGCGGAGCGCCCGGGCCACCATCCGTGCGCTCACCCGCGGCACCGACAGCACGTAGTCGGCACCGGCGCTCAACGCCTTCCGGGTGGCGTCGCTCTCGGTCACCCGCATCAACACCTCGATCTCCGGATTCATCTCCTGGGCGAGCACCGCCGAAAGCAGCGCCGCCGAGTCGTCGGGCAGCCCGATCACGATCGCGTCGGCGTCGGTGACGCCGGCCTCGCGCAGCGTCTCCCGCGCGCTGGCGTCGCCGACCACGTCGACCGTCTCGTCCGCGACGAGATCGATCGTGACGGTCTCGATCCCGGCGTTTTCGATCGTCTCGTTGGCGGCCTTCCCGACCTCGCCGAGGCCGGCGACGACGATGCGGTCGTGGCGGCCGAACTGTCGGCGCGAACGGGTGAACTCGCTCAGCTTCTCCAGCGCCTCGGTGCGCTCCGAGACGAGCAGGACGGTGTTGTCCCGGATCACCGCGTCGGGGTCGGGCGGGAGCTGGAGCTCGCCGTCGATCCAGGCGCCGATGATGTTCACCCCGGTCCGTTCGCGGATCTTCGAGTCACGGATGCGGCTCCCGACCAGATCGCTCCCGTGGGACACCGGCACCTCCGCCACCTCGATGTCGCCGCCGAGCTCCACCGTCTCCCGGATCTCGGCGGTGAACGACTCGACCGCCTTCGCCGCGAGGTGGTGGCCGAGCACGCTCTGGGGCGAGAGCACGGTGTCGGCGCCGGTCGAGCGCAGCACGCCCGCCATCTCGCTGTCGTCGGTCAGCGCGATCACGTCGATGTCCTCCCGGATCGACCGGACCGTGAGGATCGTGTTGACGGTGGCGTCGCCGGCGTCGGTGATCACCGCCCGCGCACTGTGGATACTCGCGCGCTCGAACGCCGCGGCCTCCTGTGGCGACCCGTGGATCGCGGCGTACCCCTCGTCGGCGAGCGCCTTCGCCTCCGCCTCGTCCGAGGAGAGCAACACGTAGTCGATGTCGAGCTCCCGGAGTTCGTCCAACAGCACCGCCGAGTCCCGGCTGTACTCGCAGATGATCACGTGGTCCCGCTTGGGCGAGAGCCGGCTGTCGAGGTCGACCTCCGCCTCGTTGAACAGCGGGATTACCACCAGCCGGAGCGTGAAGAAGCCGACGGCGATGCCGCTCAGCTGGATGAGCACCATGAAGACGTTCATCAGCGGGTGGTCCCAGGGCGAGTCGGCGCCGTACCCCGTGGTCGTCATCGTCTCCACGACCGTCGTCAACGCGTTGAAGATCGTGTACTCCGCCCCCTCGCCCTCCAGCGTTCGCATCCCGTAGAAGTAGACGACCGTGAGGAGCAGGACCATCGCCACCAGCCCCACGATGTAGTACGCGACCAGCCGGTGGCGGCGGGAGAGATCGGAGAGAGAGTCCGGGAGTGAGACCATTCAGTTGCCGGATGGGGGTCCCCCGACTCAAAAAGCGTTGCTGCTGGCCGGATCCGCCGCAGCCGCCTCGCGGCGTTTAACTCCGGCCGGCCACAACCCCCGGCGATGGCAGACGACTACGGCGGCATCCTCGGCGCGTTCCCCTACGCGTTCCGGCGGAGCGACTCGCTGCTGTTCCGGTCGTACGTGCTCGTCGCCGGGCTCGCGACGCTGCTGTTGGCGCTGACCTGCGTGCTCGCGATCGTCGTCGTGTTCGGGCAGACCGCCGGCGCCCGCGGCGGGAGCTTCACCCTCTCGCGGTCGTTCATCGCCCTGCTGGGGCTGCTGGCGGTGCTGCCGATCGTCGGGCCCGTCCTGCTCGCGGCGCGCACGCGACGGCGTGGGGGCCGGCTCAGCAAGTCGTACGACCCGCCGGCGAACTACGAGCCGCTGCTGGCGGTCGGCGGCTACCTGTTCCTGCTCTCGCTGTACCTCGGCCTGATCGCGTCGATGCCCGAGACGTTCGTCCTCGACGGCGAGACGGTCACCCGACCCGAACCCTCGGGTCTGTTCGCGCCCGTCCTCGCCGCGCTGTACGCGCTTCCGGCGGCCGCCTCGCCCATCCTCCCGCTCACGGCGGCGGCGGTGATTCTCCTGATCCACCGGCGGCTGCGCTGAGCCGCGGGCGAAATCCGGAAGGGGCTCGGGCGCCCAGTGAGCGTATGAGCGACGCCGAGATCGACGACGCGGTCGAGGGGACGTTCCTCGTCACGCACGCCGACGACGACAGCGCAGTGTTGCGGGACGTGGACCGCGGGCAGGTGCACACGCTCTCCTCGAACCCCGGGCTCTCGGAAGACGACGCCGTGGAGGGGGTCGTCGCCCCCGAGCCGCCGCTGGAGGTGACTGCGGAACTGGTCGAGGTCGAGGAGCGACGCTCGCTGTCGATCAGCGAGAGCCGCGAGCCGCCGACGAAGCAGGAGCAGGAGATCGCCGCCGCACAATCCGTCGGCGAACTCACGAAGGAGGAACGCGCCGGGATCGGCGAACTTCACGTGATCAGCGTGCCCGAGGAGGAGACGGAGGCGGCCGTCGAGGACGTGCTCGAGGACCGCGAAGCGACGCTCGGGCGTGCAGCCCGCCTCGGCGTGAACCGGGTCGAGATCCGCTCGGAGCCGGGGATCGTCAGCGTTCGCTACCTGCCGTAGCCGTCGGTCTCACCCACACCGTTATTCCCCTCGCCGCGTCAGGGGAGGTATGACCGTCTACGAGACCGACCTGCCCGGGGTCGGGCGGAAGTTCGACCTCGACCTCGACGCCGGGGGGGTCGTGTCGGTAGTCGTCCACCACGACGGGCGGTGCGAGCTGTACCGCCGCCCCGCCCGCGACGAGAGCGGGGAGAAGCTGCTCGACCTGAACGGCGAGGAGGCGAACAAGCTGGGCTCGATCCTCGAGGGCGCCTACTTCGAGTCGGTGAACGTCGACGCGCTGTCGGCGCCGCTGGGGGACGCGATCATCCAGTGGGTGGAAGTGACCGAGGGATCGGCGTTCGACGGCACGACGCTCGGGAACGGCGAGTTCGAACACGAGACGGGCGCGACGGTGATCGCGGTCCAGCGCGGGGAGGAAACGGTGTCGAACCCCGATCCCGACTTCGAACTCGCGGGCGGGGACCTGCTCGTCGCGGTCGGCACCCACGAGGAGCAGGCCGCGCTGAAACAGCGCGTTCAGGACTGATCCGTCGCCGGGAGTCGTTCCGCCACTCGCTGGATCAGTCCCGCGTTCCGCATCAACACCGTTCCGAGCACGCTCGTCAGCAGGACGTACCCCACCGTGAACGCCGGGATCGTCTCACGCAGCGCCGGGGTGGTTCCGGCGGTCAGGAGGAACGCGGCGATCACCAGCGAGAACTCCCCCCGGGGCACCAGGGCGGCGCCCATCTTCGACGCCCCCTCGACGGAGAGCCCCCAGCTCCGCCCGGCGGCGTAGCCGCTGCAGATCTGGCCGGCGACGGTGACCGCCGCCGCGGCGAGCACGAGCCCGGCGACCGAGCCCACCACCCGCGGGTCGGTACCGAGCCCGACGACGAAGAAAAAGACCGCCGCGAACAGGTCCCGGCTGGGCGCGAGCAGGTCCTGAATCCGGGCGGCGTGGGAGGTCTGCCCGAACGCCGCGCCGACGAGGAAGGCGACGATCGCGTCGCTGACACCCGCAGCAAGGCCGAAGCCGGAGACGAGCGCGGTCGCGCCGAGCACCGCGAGCAGGAACAGCTCGCCCGAGCGCACGTCGAACACGCGGTCGACCCACTCGCTGCCGTAGTACGCCAGCAGCGTGAGCGCGGCCAGCACGACCGCCGCCTGCCCGAGCGTCCGGCCGAGGGAAGCCACGTCGGCGCCGCCGAGCAGCACCGCCGAGAGCACCGCGAACGCCGCGGCGGTGAGCACGTCCTCGATCACGATCACGCCGAGGATCGCCTCGCTTTCGGGGTCGGCGATCCACTCCAGATCGATCAGCGACTTCGCGATGATCACCGTCGAGGAGTTGAACGTGATCAGGCCGACGAACAGCGACTCGACGAGCGAGAAGCCGAACGCGAGGCCGACGACGATCCCCAGCGGGAAGCTGACCGCCACGTCGACGGCGCCGGAACGGAGGAACTGCGAGCGCTTCCGGATCAGCGAGGCGAGGCTGAGTTCGAGGCCGACGAAAAACAGCAGCAGCACGACGCCGAGATCGGCGAGCAGGCCGACGACCTCCGTGGACTCGACGACGGTGAGCGAGACGCCGCCGACGGCCGGCGCGTACGGGCCGAGCAGGACGCCGACGAGGATGTACGCCGGGATCACCGACTGGCCCAGTCGGAGCGCGAGTAGCCCCCCGAGCGCCAGCGCGGTCAGGAAGATCCCCGCGGTGAGGACGAGGTTCGCCTCGACCATACCCCGAGGGGACGCGCGGGGGGAATGACTGTTGCGGTGGGGCTATCCGGCGCCGAACGCCGCGGCGAGCGTCGCGACGTACAGCACGCTGCTCACGGCGGCGAACGCCGCGTAGACGAGCGCGGGGACGGCCAGCGACTCGGTCGCGTCGTACGCCGCGGCCGCGACGCCGATCACCGCAGTTCGGGTCGCGACCACGAGCACGCCGCCCGGGGAGCCGACATCTGGCACGAGAACGGCTGCGACGAGTCCGAGCCCGAGGAGCACGGGGAGCCACGGCAGCACGCCGGGCGAGCCGTCGCGTTCGTCGGCGTAGACGCCGACCCCGAGCGCGAGCACGAACAGGATCGCGACCGCGGCGCGGTCCCCCCAGATCGACAGCCACGGGCCGTTCCCGAAGCTGCCGTACGTGACGACGGTCGGCGCCGCCAGATAGGCCCCAAGCAGCGTGGTCGCGACGACGGCGAGAGTGCGCTCGTCGCCGAGCGCGTGCCGGAGCGCCCCCTGAACCAGCCCGTGGTAGAGCAGCGCCATCCCGGGCACGAACAGCGCGATCCGGGCGAGCGTGCGGACGGTGAAGACGCGACCCGGGTCAGCGACAGTCGACGCGACGTGATCGACTCCCGTCCCCGTCCGGACCGCGAGGTAGAAGAACGGGAGCGTGGCGAGAAGCGCCGTCGCGGCCACCACGGCGGCGACGAGCCGTCCGTCGTTCCGGTCCGGCATCGAGGTCGGGAGCGGGTAGCCCCGCCACGCCGCGCACGACGCGACGAGCACGCCCGCCCAGCCGAGGGCGAGCGCGTTCCGGACGAGCAGCAGCGACGTGGCGCTGTCGAGGAAGAACGGGTCGAGCGCGGCGTCGAGGAGGACGGTTCCGGTGACGAAGCCGAACAACAGCGTGACGACGATTGCGAGTTCGACGACGACGGCACGCTGGCGCAATGCGTCGAGGGAGGCACGGGCGGCGTGGCGGGGAGCCATACTCTGAGCCGACGGCAGGGTCGTAAAAATAGCTTCCCGTGGCGCTACTCGTCCTCGAACTTCAGCGCGACCGAGTTGATGCAGAACCGCTTGCCGGTCGGCTCGGGACCGTCGCTGAACACGTGGCCCAGGTGCCCCTCGCAGTTGGCGCAGACGACCTCGGTGCGGGTCATCCCGTGGCGGGTGTCCTCGCGGGTCTCGACGGCGTCGTTCTCGGCGGCGTAGAAGCTGGGCCAGCCGCAGCCGGAGTCGTACTTCGTCTCGGAGTCGAAGAGGATCTCCCCACAGCCTTTACAGCGGTAGACGCCGTCGTCGTCGCGGTTCACGTGCTCGCCGCTGAATCGGGCCTCGGTGCCGCGCTCGCGGAGGATCTCGTACTCCTCCTCGGTGAGCTGTTCGCGCCACTCCTCGTCGGATCTGTTCGGTTTGGTGTCCGGCTCGCTCATGGGTGGTGTTGGGGGTGGACGGGTCTAACGTTTCCGCCGATTTAGTTGGTGAGTGGTTCGTCGGTGCTTGACGGGACGTGGCTGTTGCGACTGCGACGGTAGTCGGCTCCCGCGACAGCAACAGCATCTCGACGCCTGGCCACTTGTACCGCAACCGCACCGCGATGGTCTTCCCCGCATCCTCGCGGGTCACTCCGTTCCCCGCTCGGTATCCCGCGGCCTCCTGTCAGTCGGCCGCGCCTCCTCCCCACGGGCTCGCCGACCGGTGGCGAGCCCTCGCGTCCACCGCGACCGCACCGCTGCTGCGGTTGGCGCGAAGCGCGAGGGACGAGTGAGCGACTGTAAGGAGCGAACGAGTCGGCTGGGGAGGTCTGAGGCTGCGGCGCGGTGCGGTCACAAGTGGTCTAGCACCGAGATGCTGTCGCAGTCGCTGTTCCCGTCTCGAACGCAGTCGCGGTCGCTGTTCCCGTACGTGACAGGTCGTTCACTACCACGACTATCCACCAAACCTACACCAGCCGCTCCTTCGTCGACGCTCCCGGAAAACCGAACGTCCGTGAGGAACTACCGACAGAGCGCCCGCACGTCGTGCAGATCCGCCACCTCGTGGTCCGGCTGCACCGATAGCTCGTGGTGCTCGCGATGCGGCCGACGGATGAACGCCGACTCGACGCCGGCGTTGACCGCCGCGGTGATGTCGCTCTCCCGGTCGCCGACGTACAGCGCGTCCTCGGCGTCCAGATCCGACAGCGCCTTCTCCAGGAAATGTGGGTCGGGCTTCTTCCGGCGCAGGTCCGAGATCGTCGGCTGCCGGCCGTAGGCGGTGTCGAACAGTCCCGACACCCCGTAGTGGTCGAGCAGGAAATCCACCGTCTCCTGCTGGTTCGAACTCACCACGCCCATCGGGAGATCCAGATCCGACAGCGTCGACACGTCGTCGAACAGCTGCTTCCCGCCGGCGTGGACGTGCTCGCGCTGGGCCTCGTGGGACGCGCGATCCCGCACTCGCCAGAACTCCTCGACAGAGAGACCGTACCGCTCGCAGACTTCCGACAGCGACTCCGGCGTCACACCGACGACGACCTCCTCGACGTGCTCGGGATCGGGGTCGTCGACCCCGGCCTCCTCGAACGCACGCCAGGCGGCCTCCTGCAGCACGTCGTAGTCGGTGGTGTCCACCAGAACGCCGTCGTTGTCGAACACGACCGCGTCGTAGCTCATACGTATCAGACGTGAACGGCGGTGAAAAAGCTTGTGTGGGCCGAAACAGGCGGGCAGTCGGTCACCGCCGCGGTTGCCCGGCGGCGCTCAGTCGTCGGCGGTCCCCGCCGCCCCGTCGCTCGCCTCGTGGATTCGCTCCCCTTCGTGGAGCCGCGACGCGATCGAGTACGTCTGCTCGCGCTCGCGCCGGGTCGGGTAGTGCGCCGCGAGGTAGCGCGCGACCGCCGTCGCGAGCACGCGCCGCTCCGCGGGGTCGTCCCGGCGGTCGAACTGCCGCAGGCCGGCTTCGAGCGCCTGAAACGTGTGGAACCCAGTGTCCTCCCGCAGCAGCGCGCCCCCGAGTTCGGCCTTCAGCCGCTCGGGGTCGCCGCCGGCGTCGAGGAAGTTCGCGGCGTGGGCGCCGGCGGCGTTCACCTCGCCCTCCATCTCGAAGCAGTGCAGGAGTTCTCGAATCGCCGCGTCCGGGTCGGCGCTCTCGTCGATCGAGGGCTCGGGCGCCGGCGGCGTGTTGAGGAAGCGGTCGAGGTAGACGTTCGTCGCCGCGTCGTACACTCCGCGGTACAGTTCGGTCGTTGGCGCGCGCTGGGCCGCGCGGTGGACCGCGTTCGCGTACGTGAACGTGTGGTGCACCGTGTTCCAGTCGTTGAACTCGTTGGCCGTCGAGAACTGCGCGACGCGTTTGCCCGCCGCGAACGCCACCGCGCTGGCCAACTGCTCGACGGTCGCGCCGCCGCGGATCGCGTCGTCCAGCGCCGCGTACACGTCTTCGGGCTCCTCGCTGTGGAGGCGGTCGGTGAAGTCGTCGGGCTCGGTCCACTCCGTCCCCTCTCCTTCGGCGACCATCTCGTCCAGTCGGTCGAACGACTCGGCGCTGCGGCCCGCGAGATCGTCGGGCTGGCGCCACGAGGAGAGCTCCTCGCTGCGTTCCGCCATCGCGAGGCCGCGCACCAGCGACGCGAGCACGTCCGCCGTCTCGGGGTGGTCCCAGCCGATATGGTCGAGCGCCTCCGTGGCCTTGTTCAGGTGGTCGAACCGGTGGCCGGTGTCGAGGTAGCGGTGGTCCGTCGCCGCCGCCGTGAGCATCTCGGTCAGCTGCTCGGGCGTGCAGTCGGCGGCCACCGCGGTCCGGAGCACGCGCTCGGCGCCGTCGGCGTCACGCACCTCGACGTTCTCCCGGAACCACGCCTTCAGCCGGGAGAACGGCACGTCCGTCGCCTCGAACGCCTCCTGATCGAACTTCGGCGGCTGGTCGGCACAGTCGCTCGCGACCTGTACGAGGCCCTGATAGAGCGCGCGCTCCCGGTCCGCGGCGTCGAGGTCGGGCAGCCGGTTCTGCAGCGCCGTCAGGATCGTCAGCCCGGAGCTCCAGCCGCCCTCGCGGTACTTGGTGCCGAAGACGACGGCCGTCTCGAACGGCTCCACGGGGTCGACGCCGGCGCGCTGGAGACCGATCGCGGATTTGGCGAGCACGAGCCGGAGGTTCTGCTCCAGCCCGTCCTCCAGTCGCTCGGCCCAGTGGACCGCCGGCGGCTCGTCGCGCTGGGGGTCGGGATCGACGTACACCGTGCCGTCGACGACTTCGACGGGGTAGCTCTCCACGTCGTCGGCCCACGGGTCGAACGTGTCCCCACAGGAGAGTTCGAACCGCGCGTGGTGCCACTCGCAGGTGAGTACGCCCTCGTCGACGCTGCCCTCCGAGAGGGGAAAGCCCATGTGCGGACAGCGGTTGTTGACCGCTCGGAACTCGCCCTCGTGGTGGAATACGACGACGGGCGTGCCGTCGGCGCTCGCGACCGTCCTGCCCTCCTCGCGGAGCGTCGATTCGTCGGCGACTTCGACGAAGCCGTCGGGGACTGTGGCATCCATACCCACGGATGGGGCCGAGAGTCACTAAAGCGTATCCTGAAGAACGTTTCACCGCGTCGCTTCGACGAGGACGGGATCGCCGGCGGCTCAGTCGGAGGCCATCGCTGGCGCGTGGTTCTCGGCCATCTCGAGCACGTCGTCGAAGAAGTCGAGCGAGTCGTGGGGGCCGGGGTTGGCCTCGGGGTGGTACTGACGCGTGAGCACGTCGATCCCGACGCCCTCCAGCCCCTCGGCGGTGCCGTCGTTGACGTTGACCTGCGTGACCGCGAGCTCGCCCGGGTCCGCGACGCTGTAGCCGTGGTTCTGGGTCGTCATGATCACGCGGTCGGTGTCGAGGTCACGGACCGGCTGGTTCAGGCCGCGGTGGCCGAACTCCATCTTCTCGGTCTCACCGCCCAGCGAGCGGGCGACGACCTGCTGGCCTAGGCAGATGCCCGCGATCGGGAGCTCGCCCGCGAACTCGTCGACGACCGCGCCGGCGGCCTCGAAGTTCGCCGGGTCGCCCGGCCCGTTCGAGACGAACACGAGGTCCGGCTCGACGGCGGCCACCTGCTCCGGCGTCGAGTCGTACGGCAGCACGTGCACCTCGGCGTTCCGGGCGGTCAGCGAGTCGACGATCGACCGCTTCGCGCCGCAGTCCAGCAGCGCGACGGTGAGCCCGCTGCCCTCGTACACCTGCGGTTCGTCGACACTGACCTGCGCGCCGATGTCGGTGTGCTCGCTCATCTCGACGCACTGCTCCAGCTGTGCTTTGGCCTGCTCGGGCGTCGCGTCGGGGCCGGCGGCGACGCCACACCGCATCGCCCCCTGCTCGCGGATCGAGGTGACGAGATCCCGCGTGTCGACGGCGTCGATCGCCGGAACCCCCTCGCGCTCGAGCCAGTCGGCCACGTCCTCGGTGAACTCGTGGGCGACGGCGACTCGGGGCTGGACCGAGTCGGACTCGAAGCGCTCCTCCCGGACGCCGTAGTTCCCGATCAGCGGGTAGGAGAACGTCAGCGCCTGCTCGGCGTAGGAGGGGTCGGTCAGACTCTCCTCGTAGCCGGTGTAGGCGGTCGTGAACACTAGCTCGCCCCGGCCCGTGCCGGGGGCACGCGAGCGTCCCTCCACGACACGACCGTCGGCCAGCGCGATGTACGCGCTCATTACGAGATACGTACTCATCGTCGCGTATAACTGTGTCGTTCGAAGGTTTCCTACGAAATTCGTAATCGGTATGACGGGGGCGTCCCAGAGGACTGTATGGACGAACTCGATCGGGAGATCCTGAACATCCTCCGGCGGGACGCCCGGACGCCCTACACCGAGATCGCCGAACGGGTGGGGACCAGCGAGGGGACGGTGCGGAACCGCGTCGAGGGGATGGTCGACGACGGCGTGATCGAACGGTTCACCGTCACCACCCGAACCGGAAACGTGAAGGCGATGATCGAGATCTCGGTCGCGATGGACGTAAACACCGACGAGGTGGGGAAGCGGCTGGCGGAGTGGGACGAGGTGGACTTCGTCTGGCAGGTCTCCGGCGAGGACGACATCGTGCTGATCGTCGACTGCGTCGACACCCGCGCGGTGAACGAGCTCATCTCGCGGGCCCGCGAGCAGGAGGAGGTCGAGGAGAGCACCACCCGGCTGATCCTCGACGAGCGGCTCGGCACCTAAAGCGCTCCGGCGGGCGGATCGCGTGCCACGGCGGGAGCGTTTTTCCCTCCGAGTCCCCGACTGTCGAGTGCATGACCGACGCGCTGTTCATCGTCAGCGAGGAAGGCTACTGGGCCGAGGAGTGTATCGACCCGCTCACCACACTGGACGACGCCGGCGTCGACGTGACCGTCGCGACGCCGACGGGCGAGCCGCCGGTCGTCGACGAGCGCTCGCTCGATCCCGAGGACATCGGCGAGGAGGAGGCCGACCGCCTCCGCGAGATCCACGAGACCGACGAACGGCTGAACGACCCGCTCGCGGTGGCCGAGGCCGAGCCGGGCAGCTACGACGCGGTGGTGTTCCCCGGCGGCCACGGCACCGAGTGGGACATCAATCAGGACAAACACGCCCGCGCCGCGCTCCGGACGGCCGTCGAGGGGGAAGACGGCAAAGCGCTGGTCGTCTGCCACGCGGTCGGCATCCTCGCGTTCACCCGCGACAGCGACGGCGAGTTCCTCGCCGCGGGTCGTGACGTGACGGGGTTCCCCAACGCGTGGGAGGAGGGGATCGTCGACGAGAACGACCTCTTCGAGGGGCGGAAGCTGCCCTACTGGGTCGAGGACGAGGTGAAGACCGTCGGTGCGAACTGGGACGCCGAACTCGACGCGGACACGTCGGTGACCGTCGACGGCGATCTGGTCACGGCTCGGGGCCCGGGCTCCTCCCACGAAGCGGCGCTGACGCTGCTCGAGGAGCTGGGCGTCGAGGCCTGATCGGACTCGTTCGGCATCGAAGCGACCTTACCCCCGGTGGCCAATGACCCCCGTATGAGCACCGAGAACGCCGACGCGGGCGGGGGCACCGAGCCCCACCCCAACGCAGCGCAGGACGTGATCGCCGTCGACGGCGACGACGAACCGACCGGGCTCGCGAACCGCCTCGACGCCCACACCGGCGAGGGGCAGCGCCACCGCGCGTTCACCGCGCTGGTGTTCGACGAGGAGGGGCGGATCCTCCTCGCCCAGCGCGCCGCGAACAAGCGCCTCTGGGACACCCACTGGGACGGGACGGTCGCTTCCCACCCCGTCAAGGGACAGAGCCAGATCGAGGCCACCAAGCAGCGACTGGAGGAGGAACTCGGCGTCACGCCGGACCAGTACGACGATCTCGAAGTGACCGACCGCTTCGAGTACAAGCGGCGCTACGAGCGCGAGGGGCTGGAGTGGGAGGTCTGTGCCGTGCTGCAGGTGACGCTGCAGGACATCACGCTCGATCCGGACACCGAGGAGATCGAGGGGCTGCTCTGGGCGGACTACGACCTGCTGTACGAGAACCCCGAGTGGTACCGCCAACTGCGGCTGTGTCCGTGGTTCGAGATCGCGATGCGCCGGGATCAGGAGGGCGAGACGGTTGCGGACGGTCGTGTCGGCTTCGAGCGGTAAGCGGGGGTACGAACCGCAGACCGAATTCTTTCGGCGGTGGTTGGACAGCCACCGCGAACAGCAACTCGATCAGCGACCACGAACAGCAAGGGCATCTCGATCGTTGGCCACTTGCGACCGCACCGCCCCGCACCGCCCACAGACCTCCCCAGCCGACTCCCTCCTTCGCTTCGCTCAGTCGGTCGTCCCTCGCGCTGACACGCGGCACGAGGCCGCGTGCGCTTCGCGCCGACCGCCGCAGCGGTGCGGTGGCGGTGGACGCCTCGCGATCGGCGATCGCCGCCGATCGCGGGGGGAGGGGTGGGGACTCGGCGCTGCGCCGGACCCTGTGTCCGGCGCACTGCGGTCACAAGTAGTCAGGCATGGAGATGCTGTTGCTGTCGCGGTTCCGGTTGCCGTCGCGGTTGCTGCCACCGTCCCAGTCCAGTAGTCGACGATCAGACCGATCCCGAAACCCGACGAAAAACGGCCGAATCTACTCCTTCATCGCCCAGACACCCACGACACCCAAAAGCAGCGCCGGGACGAACGGCAGCGCCAGCATCGCCACCATGAACGGGACGTGATCCGCCAACAGCGTCGGGTAGACGTAGATGATCCCGGGAATCACCAGCGTCGCCAGCGCGACGACGGCGACGAGCAGCGTGCCGCTGGGGCCGCCCTGCTCACTCTCGCCGTCGGCGTCGTCCGTGCCACCCTCGACGCCGCCGGGCGTGTGCGTGTACCCGTCGTCCTCAGAGCTCACTGTCGGGCTTTAGCACCACCTTCCCAAAGCCCTCCCGGTTCTCCAGCATCTCGTGGCCGCGGGCGGCCTCGGACATCGGCACCACCTCCCGGATCCGGGGCTCGAACGTCCCGTCCCAGACGAGCGAGAGCGCGTCGTCGGCCTCGCCGGGGGTGGCCATCGTCGACCCCAGTACGGAGAGCTGGTTCCAGAAGATGCGGTTCACGTCGGTGTGGGGCTGCCCGCCCGCGGTCGCGCCGCAGGTCACCAGCTTCCCGCCTTTCGCCAGCGAGGCCAGCGAGTCCGACCACGACTCGCCGGCGACGTGATCGACCACCACGTCGACGCCGCGCTTGCCCGTCAAGTCCCGGATTCGCTCGGCGTAGTTCTTCTCCGTGTAGTCGATGACGTGGTCGGCGCCGCAGTCCGCGGCGTAGCCCAGCTTCTCCTCGCTGGAGGCGGTGGCGTACACCTCGCCGCCGACGTGGTCGGCGATCTGGACCGCCGCGTGGCCGACGCCGCCGGAGGCGCCGAGCACGAGCACCGAGTCCGTCGGCGAGAGCTCCGCCCGCGTCACGAGCATCCGCCACGCGGTCTGGAACACGAGCGACGCCGAGCCCGCGACCGCCCAGTCGACGCCCTCCGGGACGGGAACGAGGTTGTCCGCCGGGACGACGGCCTGTTCGGCGTGGACGCCGGGGCGGTGCTCGCCGATGATCTGGTAGCGCACGCACATCGATTCCTCGCCGTCGCGGCAGAACTCACAGCGACCGCAGGCGACGCCCGCCGACACCGCCACGCGGTCGTTCTGCTCGAACCGCTCGACGTTCTCCCCGACCTCGACGACGACGCCCGCCGCGTCGCTGCCGGGCGTGTGGGGCATCTCCAGATCGACGCCGGGCATCCCCCGCCGCGTCCACACGTCGAGGTGGTTCAGCGCCGCGGCCTTCACGTCGATCTTGACCTCGTCGGGGCCGGGCGTCGGGTCGGGGGTTTCGTCGTACTGGATCACGTCGTGGCCGCCGTGGCCGTGGAACTGGACGGACTTCATGCGTGGATGGTTGACGGCCGGGCGACATAACTGGTCGGGGCGGCGGGCCGCTCACTCGACCGCCCGGCGGTCGATCGCCGCGGTGAGCTCCCGCATGAACGTCGCGACCGTGTTGCCCATCAGATACACCGGGTAGCCGTCGTCGAGGCAGCGATCGAGCACGCGATCCGCCGGCATGGACTCGTCGTGGTGGACGAAATCGGCGTCGACGCGCCGCTCCAGCAGCCGGGCGTGCGAGCCCGCGACGTGGACCCGCCCGACGAGGTCGTGCTCGGCGAGCCACGTGAGGTAGTGGACGAACGCCGCGGTCCGGCCGGCCCGGTCGCGGCGCGTGTAGACGAACGGCGTGATCGTCGGCTCCGCGAGGCGGTCGACGAGGAACTGCCGGAGGAGCTCGGTCGACTCGATGTCGTTCATCATCGCCCCGTTCGCGACGAGCCCGCCCCCCGCGAGCCGCCGCCAGCCCCACTCCGCCCGGAGCTCGTCGACGTAGGACTCGATCCGGGCCGGCGACAGCGGGTCGAGGTCGAGCGTGCGCAGCACCTCGTCGACGGCGAACGCCGACCGCGCGCCGAGCACGTCCTCCATGGGAGAGCCCGACCGCGGCTCGGCGACGGTGAACGCGTTCCCCGTCTTCTCGAACTCCCGCCGGAGGTAGTCGTTGATCGCGTCGTTGCGGTCGGCGCTGATCACGTGGGCGTCTTCCGGAACCGTCCGAGCGAACACGCGGGCGATGTCGGTGAGCTCCGCGCCGAGCGTCGACTGGTGGTCCCGGCGGACGTTGAGGATGACGACGACCTGCGGGTCGAACAGCTCGTTCGCGAGCCGCGTCGTGTACTCGCGGATCCCCTGATTCTCGGCGACGACGGCGTCGACGGGGGCGTACCTCCGGAGCTCCCGTTCGTTCTCGTACAGCCGGGTCGGCCCGCTTCGAGCGATCTCCTCGCGCTCGCGGTTGTGGTAGGAAAACGAGCGGTCGCCGGTGACCTTGGCGTACGTCTCGAACCCGCGGTCGACGAGCAGCTCGTTGAGCCAGCGGACGACCGTCGACTTCCCCCGAACGCCGGAGACGGTCACGCGGATCGGCGTCCGCTCGACCCGCTCGTAGTGTGATCGTCCGCGGTCCGCGACGTGTCGGACGGCACGGATCGAGTCGGCGACCGACTCCCGGAGCCGCGAGAGTGGGTGTCGGTCGCTCATCGCTCCTCCTCCGTCTCCGCGACCAGCGGCGAGTCGTCGATGTCCGCGCCGTCGACCGAGACGTTCGCG
This sequence comes from Halolamina sp. C58, assembly GCF_051195095.1. NCBI lineage: Archaea > Methanobacteriati > Methanobacteriota > Halobacteria > Halobacteriales > Haloferacaceae > Halolamina > Halolamina sp. C58. The sequence continues at coordinate 73,300 of NZ_JBNTJY010000002.1, forward strand.
AACACCGACTCGCGGGCGAACGCCGCCGCGTCGGGGATCGACGCTTCGAGCCGGCGGAGTTCGACGGCTGCGAGCCCGACGACGACGATCCCGACGAGAGCGTACGGGACGGGGCCGTCGGAGATCAGCCCCGTCGCTGGGACGTCGACGAAGGCGTAGATGGTGGCGTAGAAGATCGCGAACAGGGCGGCGGAGATTCGGATGTGGGCGCGGCGGTTCGTCGGCGTGACGCGGTGGAGGTTGTACGCGCCGATGCCGACGAACAGGCCGATGAAAAACAGCGTGATCCCGGGGGCGGAGACGGGGCGGAGCACGCCGATCGCGAGCGCGTAGAGGACGCCCAGCCCGAGCGAGAGCGCGAGGAGCACTCGCCCGTACAGGAGCGTCACCCAGTGGACGTAGGAGACGAGGAAGAACACCGCGGTCGCGCCGATCGAGAACACGGCGATCGCGGGGCCGTACCGGACGCTGAACACGGCCAGCAGCGGGATGATGATGATCCCCGCGAGGCGGAGGTCGTACCGTTTCCGGAACCCCTCGTAGATCGCGACGTCGACGAGGAGCAGCGAGATCGAGAGCCAGCTCGGGGTGACCGTCGCGAGAGCCGTCCCGCGGGGCTCGATCCCGATCCAGCCGACGAAGTCGCTGGTCGGCAACGCCAGCACGGGCGGCGTCGGCGGTCCGACGCGCGCGAGCAGCGCCAGCGAGAGCGTCCCGACGGCGACGAGCGCCGCGTAGCAGCCGGCCATCGCGAGGAGGTCGGCGCGGCGGTTCTCGGGCTCGATCCGCATCAGGTTGTACGCGGTGACGCCCGGGAAGATGCTGGCGATCACCTCGGCGTTCTCGAAGGGAAGCTGTGCCGGCAAAAGCCGGGAGACTGCGAAGCCGACGGCGACCGTCGCGATCGCGCCAACGCTGACGGCCGCCAGGAAGAGCCGCCGGCCGTAGTTGAGCGTGTACTCCCTGAGCGCCCAGAGGACGCCCCACGCGGCGGCGGTACCGGTCACGAAGATGACCAGCGAGAGCGGCTCCCGGAGCGTGTAGATGACGAGCAGCGGGACCACCATCACGCCGCCCAGCCGGTAGCCGTACGCCTGTGAGAGGAACGCGACGACCCCGAGGCCGACGATCATCACGACGCTCGCGGCGATCATGGACTCCTCAGATCGATGGTCGGGCAGGCGCATTAAGCCGTTTGCTCATTGGTCCGAACGGAGCCGGACGACCTCTCGGTCGGTTCGGGCGCCGTGGGGCCACGGCGAACCGCGAGCGCCCGGAGTTTTGTGTCCCGCGCCCGGACGGTCGGCTATGGGCGACGATCACGCGCACGACGACCACGGCGAACCCGGCACGCACGATCATCACCACCACGACCGCGACCACCTCGGCGTCGCCGTGCTCACCGTCTCCTCTTCCCGATCCCTCGACGAAGACCCCGCCGGCGACCGGATCGTCGACGCCCTGAAGAGCGCCGGTCACGAGATCACCACCCGCGATCTGGTCCCGGACGACTACGACACGGTACAGGGCACCGTCGAGCGGTTCGTCGATCGCGACGACACCGACGCCGTGGTGACGACCGGCGGCACCGGCGTCACGCCGGACGACGTGACCGTCGAGGCCGTCGAGCCGCTGCTCGCGAAGGAGCTCCCCGGCTTCGGCGAGCTGTTCCGGCGGCGCTCCGCCGAGGAGATCGGCACCATGGTCGTCGCGACGCGGGCGACCGCCGGCGTCGCCGACGGCGTCCCCGTGTTCTGTCTCCCGGGAAGCGAGAACGCCGCTACGCTGGGCGCGGAGCTGATCGTCTCCACCGCCGGCCACCTCGCGGGGTTGGCGAGTCGAGACGAGGAGGACGGCCCGCACGAACACGACGACGAGGGAGACGACCACGGCGACGGGCACGACCACGGCGAGGACGGCGCCGACGGGCACGCTCACTGACGCTCGGTCCGGACCGACAGAATCACGTCGGCCCTGCGAGAACCCCCTCCAAGAATGTTCGACAAGGTGCTCGTCGCGAACCGCGGTGAGATCGCGGTGCGAGTCATGCGCGCCTGCGAGGAACTGGGCGTCGACACCGTCGCGGTGTACTCCGAGGCCGACAAACACGGCGGCCACGTCCGCCACGCCGACGAGGCGTACAACGTCGGCCCCGCCCGCGCGGCCGACTCCTACCTCGACCACGAGGCCGTGATCGAGGCCGCGGAGAAGGCCGGCGCGGACGCGATCCACCCCGGCTACGGCTTCCTCGCGGAGAACGCCGAGTTCGCGGGCAAGGTCGAGGCTCACGACGACATCACCTGGGTCGGCCCCGCCGCAGACGCGATGGAGCAGCTCGGGGAGAAGACCAAGGCCCGACAGACGATGCGGGAGGCCGACGTGCCGATCGTCCCCGGGACGACCGAGCCCGCCGAGAGCGCCGAGGAAGTGAAGGCGTTCGGCGAGGAGCACGGCTACCCCGTCGCGATCAAGGCCGAGGGCGGCGGCGGCGGCCGCGGGATGAAGATCGTCGAGGGGCCCGAAGAAGCGGAAGACCAGTTCGAGAGCGCCAAACGCGAGGGGGAGGCGTACTTCGACAACGCCAACGTCTACCTCGAACGCTACCTCGAGAACCCCCGCCACATCGAGGTGCAGATCCTCGCCGACGAGCACGGCAACGTCCGCCACCTCGGCGAGCGTGACTGCTCGCTCCAGCGCCGCCACCAGAAGGTGATCGAGGAGGGGCCCAGCCCGGCGCTCACCGAGGAGCTCCGCGAGGAGATCGGCGCGGCCGCCCGCCGGGGCGCCGACGCCGCCGGCTACTACAACGCCGGCACGTTCGAGTTCCTCGTCGAGGAGGAGGACCGCGACGCCGAGGCCGGCGAACTGCTCGGGCCGGACGCGAACTTCTTCTTCCTCGAAGTCAACACCCGGATTCAGGTCGAACACACCGTCACGGAGGAGCTCACGGGCATCGACATCGTGAAGTGGCAGCTCCGGGTCGCCGCGGGCGAGGAGCTGGACTTCTCGCAGGACGACGTGGACCTCTCGGGCCACGCGATCGAGTTCCGGATCAACGCCGAGCACGCCGACGAGGAGTTCCAGCCCGCAAGCGGCGGCACGCTCGACACGTACGACACGCCGGACGGGATCGGCATCCGCGTCGACGACGCGCTCTCGGAGGGCGACGAGCTGGTGACGGACTACGACTCGATGATCGCGAAGCTGATCGTCCACGCGAGCGACCGCGAGGAGTGTCTCGCCCGCTCGAAGCGGGCGTTCGGCGAGTACGACATCGAGGGCGTCGTCACCATCTCGCCGTTCCACCGGATGATACTCGACGACGAGGCGTTCGTCAACGGCACGCACACGACGAAGTATCTCGACGACGAGCTCGACCACGCCCGCATCGAGGAGGCCGTCGAGACGTGGGGCACCGAGTCCACGAGCGAGGAGGGCGAGGAGAGCGAGACGACCACCCGCGAGTTCACGGTCGAAGTCAACGGCAAGCGCTTCGACGTCGAACTCGAAGAGGAGGGCGCGCCCGCGATCCCGACGCCCGAGACGAGCAGTAGCGGCGGGAGTCGTCCCTCCGGCGCCGGCGGGAGCGGCGGGAGCGACGACGGCGGCTCGGGCGGCAGCGAGCCCGACGTGCCCGAGGGCGGCGAGTCCGTCGCCGTCGACATGCAGGGGACGGTGCTCTCCGTCGACGTCGAGGTCGGCGACGAGGTCGCGCCGGGCGACACCGTGGCTGTGCTCGAAGCGATGAAGATGGAGAACGACATCGACGCCGAGCGCGGCGGCACGGTGTCGCAGGTGCTCGTCGAGGAAGGCGAGAGCGTCGACATGGGCGACGTGCTGGTCGTGCTGGAGTAAGGTCGGCGTTTTTCGCGTTCGTTCTGAGGTTTCTCTTTTCTCGGACGGTTCAGTCGTTGGCGACTGGAACGGCTACTGCGACGGCGACAGCGTCTCGATCGCTGGCAACTGGGACGACGACCGCGACGGTAACAGCATCTCGATCGCTGACCACTTGCGACCGCAGGGTGCCGGACACAGAGTCCGGCACAGCACCGAGTCCCCACCCCTCCCCCCGCGCTCGCCGACCGTCGGCGAGCGCGAGGCGTCCACCGCCACCGCACCGCGGCCGCGGTGGCGCGCGACGTAAGCCCCTCCGTGGGCGAGCCAGCGCGAGGGACGAGTGAGTGAACGCAGTGAACGAACGAGTCGGCTGGGGAGGTATGAGGACTGTGCGGCGCGGTTGCGGTCACAAGGTGCCAACGAACGAGCTGCTGTCGCTGTTCGCGGTCGAAACACCGAACTACGGAGTGACGTTCGCGGTCGCAGTTCTCGAACGGTCTCGAGCGATCACTGGAAACGAAACGCCGCCGTCGACGGAACTACCGCAGAATCCGCAAAACTACTCAGACGGCGCCAGCTCCACCTGCGTCAGGTCCCGGTCCAACGCACACGTCTCGTGGGGCGGCTCCCCCTCGACCTCCTGAATCTGGTACTCCTCGTCGAAATCAGCCCCGAGCGGCTCACACAACGGGTGGGAGGGGCAGTCCGAGTGGGGACACTCACCCGCCAGCTTCGCCTTGCTCCCCGAATACGCTGACTTCGAGGGGACGTTCGCGGGGACCGACGTGGGCTCGACCTCGACGGCCCGCACCCCCTCGTCGTGGACCGCGCAGTCGAGGATCTGCGTGTTCTCCCGCACGTCGACGACCTCGTAGCGGGTACCCGCCTCGATGTTGAGACACTGACTCCGGTAGGGACAGCCTTCACAGCCCGAGGCCTCCCCCTGATAGACGAACTCCTGTCCCGGCTCGGCGAGCCGGGCGCCGACGAGCGTGACGGTGGTCATGGGCGAACGTAGCTCCGCGGCGGGGTTAAGGCTCTCGCCCCGGTTTCAATCCTCCCGGCCGGTTCGTTCGTCCAGTTCCGTGAGGTACGCCTCCCGGGGCTGCTGATACGCCGCGCGGTAGTCGATCTCCCCGTTCGCGAACCGCTCAGCCACGTCGATCGCGGCGTCGACGGCCGCCGCCCGACTGTCCCGCGTCTCGTTTTCGAGTTCGATCTCGGGCTCCGCGAACAGCGTGGCGTGCCACTCCTCAGTGGCGTACTGGCCCGCGCCGGGGCGGTTCGCCCGGGAGCCGTTGGTGACGTAGATCGTCGGCAGACACGGCGCCGGAAAGGCGTCGGCGTCGAACACGTCCGGACGGTAGGCGAGGATGATCCGGCCGTCCCGCTGCTCGGTCCAGACCGTCCAGGACTCCGGGAGGTCGTCGAGACCCATACTCGGCCGTGGGTCGCCGAGGTGGATAGGCCTCTCGCTCCGGAGAGCGCCCGGCCCGCTACCCGAACTGCAAAGCGGCGGCCGACCCCACGGCCGGCATGGAGACCGCCCTCTGGTGGGTCCGGGCCGACGCCCGCCTGCACGACAACACCGCCCTCGTCGCCGCCGCCGAGGCCGACGAACTCCTCCCGGTGTTCGTGGTCGATCCACGGCAGTACGGGGAACGAGCCTACGGCGGGCAGCGCTCCTTCGCGTTCCAGAAGACCGGCGCGTACCGCGCGCGCTTCCGGCGGGAGACAATCGCGGACCTCCGCGAGTCGCTCGACGACGAAGGGTCGGGGCTGCTCGTCCGCGAGGGGCGGCCGGGCGAGGTGGTTCCCGAGGTGGCCGCCGCGGTCGACGCCGACGTGGTCCACTTTCAGGCCCTCCCCGCGCCCGAGGAGCGTGAGGCCGCCCGCGCCGTCGTGAGCGCGCTCGGGGACGCGGGCGTGCGGACCGAGAGCCACTGGACGTCCACGCTCCACCACGTCGCCGACCTGCCCGAGGGAGTGCAGGGAATCGACGACACGTTCACGCCGTTCCGGCAGTCCGTCGAGAGCGACAGTCGGGTTCGGGAGCCGCTTCCCGAGCCGGAACTGCCGCCGACGCCGGATCTCGGCCGGCTCGACGGCGGTCACGGCGCGTTCCCGACACTCGACGATCTCGGCCTCGAACGGCCCGAGTACGACGACCGCGGAGTGCTGGCGTTCGAGGGCGGGGAGACCGCGGGACTCGACCGACTCGAGGCGTACGTCTGGGAGGGAGATCACCTCCGGGCGTACAAACGGACGAGAAACGGGCTGCTCGGGGCCGACTACTCCTCGAAGCTCTCGCCGTGGCTGGCGGCGGGCTGTCTCTCCCCGCGGTACGTGAAGCGGGAGGTGGACCGCTACGAGGCCGAGCGCGTCGCGAACGACTCGACGTACTGGCTGCTGTTCGAGCTCCGCTGGCGGGACTTCATGGCGTTCCAGACCGCCAAGCACGGCGGGCAGTTCTTCGCCCGGAACGGGATCAGGGAGCGCGAGGATATCGACTGGGCCGACCCCGGGAGCGACCCGGCCGCTCGCGAGCAGTTCGAGCGCTGGAAACGTGGGGAGACGGGCATCCCGTTCGTCGACGCCAACGTGCGCGAACTGAACGCGACAGGGTTTATGAGCAACCGTGGCCGGCAGAACGTCGCCTCCGTCCTCGCGAACAGCTTGCGTATCGACTGGCGCCGCGGCGCGGCCTACTTCGAGACGCAGTTGGTCGACTACGACCCCTGCTCGAACTACGGCAACTGGGCGTACGTCGCCGGGGTCGGCAACGACAGCCGGGACAGCGCCTTCGATGTCGTGGAACAGGCCAAACGGTACGACGAGGACGGCGAGTACGTCCGCCACTGGCTCCCCGAACTCCGGGGGCTCCCGCCCGGCTACGTTCACGAGCCGTGGAAGATGGACCCCGAAGAGCAGGCGGCCTACGGCGTGGTACTCGGGGAGGACTACCCCGAGCCGATGGTCGACCTCGAAGCGAGCGACGAGCCGTTCCGTTAGGGGAGTCCGGCACCCCTCGCCCACGAGACGAGCGTGAGCGCGACAGCCAGCGCGCCGACTCGGAGCGCGACCGACACCGGCGACCGCCGGGAGAGGCCGTACCAGCAGAGCCCGAGCGGGATCGAGACGATCCCGAACGCGATCGGGTCCGGAAACGAAGGGTTCCACCACAGCAGCACGCCGAACAGCACGAGGCCGAGGAGGGCGACGGCGAGCCGGCGCGGGGAGTGTGAGTCCACCGTCGGCACGGACGGTCGCCGGCGAGAAAAACGTACTGACGGCCGGGGCTACTCCTCGAACGCCTCGGCGTCGAACCGCGTCGCCCGCTCGCGGATCGACTCGTACTGATCGCGGTAGTTCGCGACCGCGTCCGGGCGGTCGTTGCTCAGGACACCGACGACCGCGCCGCCCTCGTGGACCGTGATGCCCGCGTGTTCGAGCGACGACCCGTTCAACAGCCAGAGCGCGTAGGGGAGCGACTCCTCGGTCACGAACACGTCGACCGCGTCGGTCGCGAAGAACTCGGCGACCTCCGCCCGCGCCGGCGTGCTCGACTGGAGGGAGTCGAGCGTGTCGGCCGTCACGACGATCTCGACGGCGAGCCCCTCCTCGATCACGGCGTCCTCGAGCATCGAGACGTAGTTGGTCTTCACCACCGGCGCGAACCCGCGGAGCGTGTCGGCGTCGGGCAGCCGGGAGAGCACCTCCGACAGCGCCGTCTCCGGCAGCGCCGGGTCGGCGTAGGTCACCGTCCCGCCGTCGAGGATATCGGGGCTGACGGGCGCCTCGTCGGGGATCGCGGCGAGCAGCGGCTCCGCGGCCCCGAGCGTGTCGGTCGTGTCGCGGTACGCGCGGTGGGTCTCGAGCGCGAGCTGTCCGGCGTGGGTCGCCTCGAACCGGCCGCCGACCCCCTGGACCAGCCCCGTCTCGACCAGATCCGTGATCGCGCGATCCACCGTCGATCGGGAGACGTCGACGGCGTCACCCAGCTCCCGCTTGTCGAGTCGGTCGGTCGAGAGGGCGGCGAGCACGTCGCCGCGCTTGCGGAGGACGTCACGGACGCGCTGTCCGTCGACGCCGTCTGTATCCATACTCGATGCTGGGGAACGCGACCCTAAATCGGTTTCCGCTGCGTCACGGCTCAGAGCAGCCCGCTCCCGAGGACGTGCCGCCAAACTGACACCGCGAGCGCGCCGTTCACCACTGTCGCGACCCACGCGATGGTGAACCGTTCGGAGAGGATCCGGGAGGCAGACGCCGGGTCCGTGCCCTGAACCGAGTGGTACACGTCGACGTAGAACGCCGTCACACCCCCGAGGACGACCGCGGCGATCGGGTAGCCGAGCGCGAACGAGAACCCCGCCGCCGCGGCGGTCGCGATCGCTCCGACTGCGACGGTGGTGGCCACGCCGAGCGCGGTCGCGAACGTCTCGACGCCGGCCTGTCGGTCGAAGTGCACGTCGGCCGCCTGGTGGAGGACGTGGTAGCCGAAGCTGTAGCAGGCGACGACGCCGACCGCGACGAGGATCGCCGGCGCGATCCCGCCGGCGATCAGCACCGCGACGGGCAACACGAGCAGGCCGGCGTCGACGCCGGTCGTGACGACGTGGTTCCAGACCCCCCGCTCCTTGAACCGCGGCGGGTAGGAGTAGGTGAAGCCGAAGCCGATCACCGCGACGCCCGCGAAGAGTACCCACCAGCCGGCGACGGTAGCGACGGCAGCGTACAGCGCGAGCGCCGCCACGAGGTACCCCCCGAGCAGCCACCACGCGCGATCGACGCCGAGGCGTTCGACCGCCGACGCGATCACGTCCTTCTCGGGGTTCGTCGCGTCGACCGCGCGGTCGTGGATGGCGTCGGCGACCGACGCCTGAAACTTCGCGGCCATCGTCGCCGCCGCGTAGCCGACGGCGACCCACCGCGCTGTCGGCCCGGGCCAGCCGCCGACGCGGACGCCGAGACCGACCGCGAGCAGCACCGAGGCGACGTTGTAGCCGGCGGTCGCGGACAGCCGGCTCACGACGGCGACGGCGCGGAGCTGGGAGACGAGCTGTCGGCCCATTCGGGGGAACGTCCGCGTTTCTGTGGTTAATGGCTGTCCGTTCGCGACGAGTCGACCGGGAGCTGCACGGATCGGCAGCCAGTGAGCAGATACTCGGGCCGCGAAACCGTGCTCGGCCGGCCCGAAACGAGCCGAGAACCGAGGTAAAGGGGTTCGATCCACTACGATCGACTACCGCCGGAGGTATCCCACATGACCGACTCCCCCGCAGTTCACGGAACGAGACGCAGCGTGCTCAAGACGACTGGCGCCCTCCTCGCGGCCGGCGGGCTGCTCGGGAGCGCCGGAACGGTGGCCGCCGCCGACGGGTGGGCGACCGCCGAAACGCCGACCGACCGAACGCTCCACGCGGTCGTCGAAACCACTGTGGGCGCGTTCGCGGTCGGCGGCGGCGGCGACGTGCTGCGACGGACCCAGAACGGCTGGACCCGGGTCGTCGACGGCGGCCCGACGGGGAACGGCAACGACCTCTACGGCGCCGCGACGACCGACGACGGCGAGCGGCTCTGGGTGGTCGGCGCGTCGGGCGCGATCGGCGAGTACGACGTGCAGACCGGCTCGCTGGTCGATCACTCCGCGCCCAACGACGTGACGAACAACTTCAACGACGTGAGCGTCGTCGGCGAGGCCGGCGACGCGAACGTGTACATCGCCGGCGACTCCGGGAAGATCTACAACAGCTTCGACAACGGCGCGACCGAGACGTGGGACCAAGTCACCCCGGGATCGGGGTCGGCGATTCAGGCCATCGACTTCCACGGCCCGACCAGCGGCCACGCGGTCGACGGCAACCAGACCGTCTTCGAGACGACCGACGGCAGCGTCTACGAGAACATCGGGATCGCCAACGCCAACGTGAACTTCTACGCCGTCGACTCCGACGGGACCGACAGCGTTCACGTGGCCGGCGGCGGCGCGATGGTCCACCGCTGGGACGGCGCGCGCTGGACGCCGACGGATCTCGGCGACGCCTCGCTCCGGGATATCGAAGTCGAGGGCGGCGCGGGGTACACCGTCGGCGGCGGCGGCGCCGTGTTCGAGTACGCCGACGGCGAGTGGCGTCGCGAGTCGACGCCGACCGGCGCGAACCTGAAGTCGGTCCGCCGCGGCGACACCGACATCGCCGTCGGCGCCAGCGGGACGGTCATCGAGAAGTAGCGTCCCCGACGTGCGTTCGTACGGTCGGGGCTGTCAGAGGCAGCCCGAACCGATCGATTCCGACCGACTCCGGACGCGTGCGGTGTCGGCCCTCCGACGTGCAGCCGTTCTTCCGGGAACGACAACAGTGGCTGGCAAGTCGCGGGCGACGGACAGCCTCGAGTCGGGTATCGGCGACGACGGCTCGCGAAGCTCACCGCTCGAACAGCGGCGTCGACAGAAATGCTCGGTCGGGGATTTGAACTCGACGAGACGTGCTCGCGTTCGCTGCGCGCGACTCGTCTGCTCAATTCCCGCTTCCCTGCGCCGCTCCTCGTCACGAGTTCCTCGGAGAATGCTCGGTCGGGGATTTGAACCCCGGTCATCGGCTCGAAAGGCCGAAATGATTGGCCGGACTACACCAACCGAGCGCAACCGAATATCGGCGGGCGGATCGTATAAACGCTACCCTTTGGGTCGCCCGTGGGGGTCGGAACCGAGGAGCGTTACTTCCCCTCGAACTCCGGCTCCTCGTCGCCCATGAACGCGGTGACGCCCTCCATCAGGTCGTCGGTGTTCATCAGGTGGCCGAACGCCTGACTCTCGACTTCGAGGCCGGCGTCGGTGTCGTCGCGGCCGGCGAGCATCGCGCGCTTGGTGTAGCGCTGGGCGATCGGCGGGCCGGCCGCGAGGTCTCGGGCCAGCTCCCAGCCGCGGTCGAGCAGTTCGCTGTCCTCGGTGACCTCGTTGATGAAGCCGTACTCCTCGAGCTCTTCGGCGTCGTAGCGGTCGGCGGTGAAGATGATCTCCTTCGCGCGGCCCTCGCCGACGATGTGGCGCAGGCGCTGGGTGCCGCCCCAGCCCGGCAGCAGGCCGAGGTTGTGCTCGGGCTGACCGAGTTCGGAGCGCCGGCTGGCGACACGGAGGTCGGCACAGGTGGCCAGTTCCATCCCGCCGCCGAGGCAGTAGCCGTCGATGGCGGCGACGACCGGCGCGTCCAGCGACTCGAGCTTGCCGAACGTCTCCTGTCCGAGCTTCGAGAGCTCGACCGCGTGCAGCGGGTCGCCGCCGCCGGCGGCCATCGACTGCACGTCCGCGCCCGCCGAGAACGCACGGTCGCCCTCGCCGGTGAGCAGCACCGAGCGCACGTCCTCGTGGGCGTCGAGCTCGTCGATCGCGGTGTCGAGCTCGTGGAGCAGCTCCTCGCTGATCGTGTTCATTCGGTGGGGCCGCGCGATCTCGATGTGGCCGACGTAGCCGTCGACGGAGACGTTCAGCACCTCGTACGCCGTCTCGCCGCTTTCGTCGTCACCCGCGCCGTGGAACCCCGCGCCGGACTCCGCGAGTTCGCGTAGCGACTCCTCGGCCTCGTACCGGTCCTCCTCGGTCGCCTCGTACAGCTCGTCGAGCGTCTCGACGAGCGCGTCGAGCCCGTAGTCGTCGGCCATCTTCGCCGGGCCGTCGGGGAAGCCGGCGCCGAGCTTGACCGCCTCGTCGATCGCCTCGGGGTCGGCGACATCCGCGGCGACCAGCCCGGCGACCTCGTTGGCCATCACGGCGAGCAGGCGTTCCTGGAGGTCCACGCGGCCGGCGTCGGTCGGGATCTGGGCGCCGTCGCCGCCCTCGTAGTCGTAGAAGCCGCGGCCGGTCTTCTTGCCGAGCTCCTCCTTCTCGACTTTGTTCGCCAGCAGCGGGCAGGGCCGGTAGGCGTCGCCGAGCTCCTGGTACATGTACTCCAACACGTGGTAGCCCACGTCGATGCCGACCTGATCGGCGAGCTCGAACGAGCCCATCGGGAGGCCCAGATCGTACTTCGTGGTGGAGTCGACCTCCTCGATCGTGCCGTCGTCGGCCTCGACGATCCACGCCGCCTCGTTCATCAGCGGCACGAGCACGCGGTTGACGATGAACCCCGGCGAGTCCTTCCGGACGCGGACGGGCGTCTTGCCCAGCGACTCGGCGAGGGACTCGATCGTGTCGAGGGTCTCGTCGGCGGTGTGGGCGCCGGAGATGACCTCGACCAGCTGCATCCGCACGGGCGGGTTGAAGAAGTGCATCCCGCAGAACTGCTCGGGGCGGTCGCTGACCTCCGAGAGCTCCGTCACCGAGAGGCTGGAGGTGTTGGTCGCGAAGATCGCCTCCGGCGGCGCGTGGTCGGCCACGTCGCGGTACACCTCCTTCTTGATGTCCATCTTCTCCGGGACGGCCTCGATCACCACGTCGGCGTCGCCGACCGCGGCGTCGAGGTCGACGACCGGCGTGACGCGGTCGAGCGCGCCGTCGGCGTCGGCCTGACTGATCTGGTCTTTCTCGGCCAGCTTCTCGAGGCTCCACTCGATCTGCTCGTAGCCGTTCTGGACGAACTCCTCGTTGATGTCCCGCATCGTCACGTCGTAGCCCGCGAGCGCGGCGACCTCGGCGATGCCGTGGCCCATGTTGCCCGCGCCGAGCACCGCGATCCGGTCGATATCGTCGGGATCCATGCGCGGGTAGTCGGCCGGACAGCGGTTGAACGTTTCCCTCTCCCGTATCGGGAACGGGCTCGGAGTTGCTCCGCGTGGATCGCGGGCACCGCGGCCGACACCTCTTACCCCACGGCGGACCGAGGGGGAGGGGAATGGAGATCGAGCCGGCGACGATGGACGACGCCGACCGGATCGCGGAGCTGTGGGTGGATCTCGCGCGCGACCAGCGCGCACACGGCTCCCACCTGTTGGCGGCGCCCAACCGCGAGTCGGTCCGCGAGGGGCTGGCCCGGGCCATCGTCACCGAAGGCGTGCTGATCGCCCGGACCGCCGAGGGCGACCTCGCGGGGTTCGTGGAGTTCGCCCCGGAGACCGGCGGCTTCCGGCAGGACGTCGATCGCGGCGTGATCGAGAACATCTACGTGCGGCCGAGCCACCGCGGCAGCGGCGTCGGCGGCGAGCTGCTCGCGGCGGCCGAACGCCGGCTGCTCGACGCCGGTGTCGACCGGATCTCGCTGGAGGTGCTCGCCGACAACGAGGCCGCCCGCCGGTTCTACGCGCGCCACGGCTACGACCCCCACCGCGTCGAGATGGAGAAGGCACCCGAAAACGACACGCACTCAAAGGAGGACTGAGTAGCGACGGCTGCGCCTGGAGAGCATGGGTGGTTCATGCACTCGACTTGTAATCGAGACTTCCCGGGTTCGACTCCCGGTCCAGGCTTCCTGCGAGGAGCGAACGCGACGAGCGGAAGCGCCGCCGTCGGAACCCATTTCCACGACCGCCGAGAACCACCGGCGAATGGCGTACGAATCGTGGCAGCCGCTGGTCGCCGGCCTGTTCCTGCTTCTCGCCGGGGGGATCCACGCCGTCGCCCCCTATCAGGCCGCACGGAAGGCCGCGATGGAGGAGGGGAACGAGGACGAGGTCGCCGACGAGTGGGAGATCGACGCCACACAGATCGTCGGCGCGATCACCGCACTCGTCGGGTTGTCGATCCTGATCTCGTCGATCTGGCTGTGGTGAGCCGGCGTCCGATATCCCCAGAAGTTACCTGCTCCGTCGTGTAGCCATCGCCAATGCCGGACGGCGATGATCAAGAGGAGTCGGTACGGGAGGCGATCGAGCAGTCCGAGCACGGCGCACCCGCGGCGGGGGCGGTGCTTCGCGACCAGTTCGAGACCCACGAGGTGTTCCAGCGCATCATCGCTGCCGCCGACGAGGAGGCCACCACGGGTGGGCGCGAGCTGTTCTTCAGCAGCCTCGCGGCGGGGTTCTCGATCACGGTCACGTTCCTGCTGTACGCGTCGCTGACCGCGTCGACCGACGGCCATCCGATCCTCAGCGCGCTGCTGTACCCGCTGGGGTTCGTGTTCATCATCATCGGCGGCTACCAGCTGTACACCGAGAACACGCTCCCACCGGTGGTGCTGGTGCTGGAGCGGCTGATGAGCCTCCCGCGACTGCTGAAGATCTGGGGGATCGTGATCGTCGGGAACTTCGCCGGCGGCGGGGTCGGCGCGCTGGTGCTCGCCCGGACGGGTGTGCTCTCACCGGAAGCGGCGCAGGCCGCGACGTACGTCGCTCGGAAGGGTGTCGAGACGAACTTCTGGCCCCTCTTCTTCAAGGCGGGCTTTGCGGGGCTGATCGTCGCCGGCGTCGTCTGGCTCGTCTACGCGGTCCGGGACAGCGTCGCCCGGCTGCTGATCGTCTACCTCGCCTTCCTCGCGGTGCCGCTGGGGAACCTCTATCACTCCGTCGTCTCCTTCACCGAACTCGCCTACCTCGCCTTTGCGGGCTACCCCGTGTTCCTCGACGGGCTGTTCTGGTTCGTGCTCCCGGTGCTGCTGGGGAACACCGTCGGCGGCGTGCTGCTGGTGACGGTGGTCAACTACTTCCAGACGACCGAACAGCGCCTCGACATCGCCCGCCGCGACGGGTTCGACCGGGAGCTCACCCCCCGCGAGCTCCTGTTCGGCGGGCTGGCCGGGCGGTCGTACGTCCACAAGCTGGTCCACGAAGAGGAGGAGTAGCCGTCGACGCCCGCGCTCGGGCCGCGAACGGCGCCCCGATACTGTTTTGTAGCTGTGGTAGCTACTTTTCGGCCGTAATGGGTGAAGTCTGCTCGACGTGCGGGCTGCCTGAGGAACTCTGCGTCTGCGAAGACGTCGCGAAAGAGTCCCAGCAGATCAGTATCCGCATCGACGAGCGCAGGTACGGCAAGGAGGTAACGATCATCGAGGGGTTCGATCCGAAAGACGTGGACATGGACAGCCTGTCCTCGGACCTGAAGTCCAAGTTCGCGTGTGGCGGCACCGTCGAGGACGGCGCCATCGAGCTCCAGGGGAACCACAGCGGTCGCGTGGAGGACTTCCTCCGCGACAAAGGCTTCAACGTGGCCTGACCCCCTCCCTGCCGGCCCGGTTCCCGCCCGGTGACGTGGGAACTATGTCGGTCCCGCACCGAGCAGCACCGTGCACAGAGCTGTCGCCGTCGCTGTCGTTCTCTTGCTCGCCGGCGTCCAGCCAGCGACCGCCGTCACGGCAGGCGGCGCCGACGCGAGTTCGTGGACGGCCCACGACGCCGAACGAGCCGTGGATTCCGCGGCGTCGCCGACGATCGCGGTCGACACCGTCCTCTCGCTTACGCCCCAACGCCCGGGGTCGATCGGCGTCGTCCAGACGTTCGAGATCCCCGCGGAGGTGACCGAACTCAGGGTCACGCTCGATCCGCAGTCGAACGTCACCGACGCCGACGGGTTCAGCCACGTCGACGGGCAGACCTGGGCGTGGGACGGCGAGACCGCCGCGCCGCGGCTCCGCTACGGGATGGCGGCCAACCGCACCACCGACCGGGACGGCCCGATGGGCGCCGACGGGTCGTACCTCTACGCCGACGTCGGCCAGTGGGCGCTGGTCCAGCAGCCCAATCTCGGCTACCAGTGGCGCTACCGCGGCGCCGACTCGATCAGCGTCGACCGCACGACCCGCGTCGACGGCGCGGGCGCCGTCGGCGAGACGACGGCGTTTCTCGGCGCCCACACGACGTACACGCGGGCGGTCGCCGAGCAGGAGATCACGCTGATCGTGCCCGAGGCCGCCTCGCTCGCCGACCCCCCAGAGGAGATCCTCGACGGGCTCGGGAACGCCTCGCAGGCGCTCCACGTGGGCGACCGTGACCCGACCGTGTTCGCGGTCGCGGCACCCACCGATCGAGTGAACTGGGCGGCACAGGGTATCCAAGTCGGCGACACCGACTTCTGGGTCCGTGCGCCACAGTCGATCGACGACGTCGGGAACGCGTGGCTCCACGAGTACGTCCACACCCGGCAGTCGTTCCGGACCGCCGACTCCGGGCGGTGGGTCACGGAGGCCAGCGCGACGTGGTACGCCGCGCTGCTGAGTCACCGACACGAGGGGGTGAGCTTCGCCCGCTTCACCGAGTTCCTCGACCGAGGGACGAACGAGCCGCAAGCGAGCTCGGTGCTCGCCGACCCGACCGACTGGGCGAACAACGCGAACTACTGGAAGGGGGCGCTGGTGACCGGGGAGATCGACCGCCGGATCCGCGTCGCGACCGACCGCGGCGCCACGTTCCAGCGCGTGCTCGCGTCGCTCAACGAGCGCACGTCCCCGATCACCAACGAGGACGTCCTCGCGGCCGTCGCGGACGCCGGGGGGCAGTCCACCCGGACCCCCGCGGAGCGGCTCACGACGACCAGCGACGCCCCCGAGGTCTGGAACCGGAGCGCCCACCGCGAGGCGTTCGGCGGCGACGCCGCGCTGCTGCGGGTCGAGTTCGACCCCGCGACCGACGTGCGCGCGACCGGTCCGTACCGCAACGCGACGCTTTCTCCCCCGGTCACGCTGGCGGCCGGCGAGACGCTCTCGCTACGAACGGCCGTCGAGAACCTCGGCGGCGCGTCCGGCGAGTACGCGGTCACGCTCCGGGTCGACGATCGAACGGTCGCGACGGCGAACGGGACGCTCGCCCCCGGCGAGCGGACGGCGGTGTCGCTGACTCACGAGTTCGAGGAGCCGGGGCGCTACACCGTCTCGATCGCCGGCGAACGACTCCCCGTCGCGGTCCGCGAGCCGGCGACGCCGACGGTGACCGATCTCGCGGTCGAGCCGCGGACGGTCGAGCCGGGCGGCGAGACGACCGTGACCGCCACCGTGGCCAACGACGGGCAGGTACCGGGGAACGCGACGATCCCGTTCACCCGGAACGGCGAAACCGTGACGACTCGGACGGTCACGCTCGGCCCGGGCGAGCGTGAGACGGTGTCGGCGACCGTCGAACTACCGGCGGCGGGCGAGTACCGCGTCGGCGCCGGCGGCCGCGCGGTCGACGTGCGTGCGGTCGCGCCGACGACGGAGACAACCACTCCCGGGTTCGGCGTCCCGGTCGCGATCGTCGCCGTGCTCGCGGCGCTGGGGCTTCGACGGTCGGGGAGCTAGCTGCTGGAGCGCGATCCTCGATCGCGAGAAAGGTTCGGAAACCGCCGAGAGTCGCCCTAGAACGGCGCCGCCGGCCCCTCGTCCGGCTCCGCGTCGTCGCCGCCGGACTCGATTTCGCCGTCCCACTCGCTCAGTCCGCCGGCCATGCTCTCGACGGTCGCGTCGGTGATCCCCTCGTACGACTCGATCAGCTTCGCGGCCTGCACGCTGGACTTGCCGTGGGGACAGACCGTCACCACGTGGTCGGCGTCGGCGAGTTCGGCCACGCGGTCGGGGAGCTGTCTGAACGGGACGTTCAGGCTGCCGGGGATGTGGCCGCGCCGGAACGCCGGCGGCTCGCGAATGTCGACCACCGTCGGGGGCGCGCCGTCCGCGAGCAGTTCGGCCACGCGCTCGGTCGAGATCTCGTCCATAGTGACCGTGGCTCGCTCGGACGGTTGAAGCTCACGGACCGCGACGGGGCTACAGCAGCCCCTCCTCGTCGGCCAGCGTGAGCCCCTGCAGCGTGGCCTCGTTGATCGGCCGCGAGCGGACCGTCGGGATCGCCTCCTCGATCGGGATCGCCCGCGGCGTGAGGAACTCGTTGTCGTCGAGCTCCTGTCCGACCGGTTCGAGCCCCTCGGCGAACACGTAAGCGCGCTTGTGTCTGAGCGCGCCCGTCGCGACCCAGACGTCCTCAAGGAGCGACAGCGAGTCGGCGCGGAACCCCGTCTCCTCGCGGAGCTCCCGCCGGGCCGCGGCGGTGAACGACTCCTCGGCCTCGACGACGCCGGCGGGCAGTTCGAGCTGCTCGTGACGGATCGTCGGCCGGTACTGCTCGACGAACAGCACGTGGTCGTCGGTGACGGCGGTGACGACGACCGCGGTCGCGAGCTCGGCCCAGTAGTAGCGCTTCCGGCTGCCGTCGGGCTGTTCGATCAGGTCGTACCCCCCGACGAACCAGCCGGTCTCGTACTCCGGCACGCTCTCGATCACGCGCCAGTCGGGGTGGGGGTCGGGCAGCGACTCGTGCCGGCGACCGTCGTCCGGCGGGTACTCACCCATCCGACTGCTCGGGCGCGTCGTCTTTCAGCATCGGCTGGTAGATCCGGCCGAACGCCTGCCGGCGGAGGGTGCCGATCGCCGCCTCCTCCTCGGACTGGAACGTCGCCGCGACGGCTTCCTCGGTGGCGGGGGCGGCGTGCCAGACCACTCGCTCGACGCTCTCGGAGCCCGTCTCGTGGACGTCGTACCCCGGGTGGGCCTCGCGCCACGCCTCCCACTCCTCGCGGTCGCCCACGCTGACCGACAGTAGCGACGCGAACAGCGCGTCGCGGGCGGTCTCGACGACCTCGCCGGTGACCCGACGGTCGTACTCCTCGCGGTCGAACTCCATCGCCTTGGCGGTCTCGCGAACGACCGTCTGGGCGGCGGGACCGACGCTCTCGAACGCCTCGGCCGCCTCGGTCGGCGTCTCCGGGGAGAACACTCCTTCGGTTCGCATACGTGGGAATCCCGGGCGGACGGGCTTACCGGTGACGATGGTGGGTCAACTGTCGCTCTCGTCGCTGTCGTCGTCCTCGGCGGCCTTCTCCCGGCGCTTCCGCGTCATCTCCCGTGCCTCGGCGACGGCCTCCTCGGCCGCCTCGTCGATGAACCCCGAATCGGGCACTTCCGCGGGATCGGCGATCTCTTCGGTCGGATGGCTGCCGGATCCGTCGTGGTCGTGCTCGTGATCGTGGCCGTCGCCGGTCGGAATCTCGGTCTCCGCGCGTTCGGCGGTCGCGTCGTCGTAGTCGACTTCCTCGGCGTCGTCGACGATCTCGGCGGCGAGCTCGGGGGGCGTGTGCTCGCTCCACTCCTCGACGTGCTCGTCGAGCCACGCCTCGTGGTCCTCGCCGTGGAGCATCGCGGTCATCGCGAGGTGGTTCGCCAAGTGCTCGTCGTCCTGCTGAGGCGAGCCACAGACCGGACAGCGGTATCCCATACCCGGGTCTCGGCCCGGAGGGGGAAAACAGGTGTGCTCGGCGGGAGCGATCCAGCACGCAGGCTGGAGCGGGTCGCGCGCCGCGTTGAGTCCCACAGAGCCGCGGCATGGCGCTCCGTCGCTCCAGCACGCAGGTTGGAACAGGTCACGCGCCGCGGCTCAGTTCCACAAAGCCGCGGCATACGCTCCGTCGTCGCGACACGGAGGTCGCGACAGGTCGCCAGCCGCGGCTTAGTTCCGCCACTCCTCGACGTCGAGCACCATCACGAACGCGTCCTCGCCGTCGTCGTAGTATCCGGCCACCCGCCGGACGCGCTCGAACCCCACGTCCTCGTACAGCGACTGGGCCACGTCATTGCTCTCCCGGACTTCGAGCTTCACCACGTCCGCGCCGGCGAGCGCCAGCGTGAACAGCACGCGCCGGAGGAGCGCGCGACCGACGCCCTCGCCCTGCATCTCGGGGTGGACGGCGATATCCTTCAGGTGGCCCAGATCGCGGCCGTGGTTCGCGTTCACGTCCGCGATCGCGTAGCCGACGACGGCGCCGTCCCGGACCGCGACGAGGAACCCCCGGTTGCCCAGGAACCGCTCGAAGGAGGCGAACGGCCACGGCTGGGGGAACACCGACTTCTCGATCCGGAACACCGCGAGGAGGTCGGCCCGGTCCGCCTCCCGGATGGTGAGATCCGTGGCGTCCGTCGCGTCCGGGTGGGAAGTCACGTCCGTGACGTAGGGGGGTGATCGGCATAAACGGCGTGGCCGGCGACGACGCCGGCGAACGCGGCCCGCTGCGGCAGCCGTTCAGTACGTATCAGACCGTTCACGCTTCGGTGCTTACTTGCGTCGGGGTCGAGAACACGAACGGACACGATGCCCCACCGAATCCTCGTCATGGGTGACAACCACGGCGACGTGCAGTCGCTCCGGCGAGTGCTCGAGGACGCCGGCGACGAACCGTTCGACTACGTCGTCCACGTCGGCGACTTCACGAACGCTTGGCGGACGGCCAGACAGACCGACGACGAACGGAGGGGGAAGGAACGCGGGGCGGAGCAGTTGAGGTCGGTGGCGCCGGTACTGGAGCGGTTCGACGAGCTCGCGGCGCACGGGCTGGTGTGGGTGTACGGCAATCAGGACTACTTCGGCGACCTCGACGAGGACCTCTCCGTGGGGACTGAGCTCCCGGACGACGACGTGGCGACGGTCGGAGAGCTGGCGTTCACCAACTCCCTCGATCACGTCGGTCCCGAGACGGTGCTGGTCACGCATATGGAGCACTGGCGGCTCGTGGACAGTTTCGACGGGCTGGCGCACTTCTGTGGCAACTCCCACCGCGGCCGACACACGGGCCGGCGGCTGAACTCGGCGTTCCTCCAGTTCCGCGACCCGCGGGCCGAGGAGCGGCGCTTCGGCGGCTACTTCGTCGCCGAACTCGACGGCGACGGCCTCGACGTGGAGATGCGGTCGATCGGCGAACTCACACGGGTCGAGTGTGACCGCCACGGCGAACGCGGGGTGCAGTTCCAGCCCGAGTCGAAGGGGTGTATGTTCTGTAACGAGGACGGAACCCTGTGGCGGGAGATGTGTGCGTCGGGGTACTACGGCCTCACCCACGATAGCGACCGTGAAACCGTCGATGACGAGGAGCTGATCGAGTACGCGGCGCGCCTCTGGGACGACCCGCCGGCGGGGTTCCGCGAGCAGTTCGAGTCGTACCTCGCGGACCTATCTGACGATCGGTACTCGCCGCTAACGCGGACCAACGACGGCGCGCTCACGGTCGCCGAGAACAGCTACTCGTACTGACGAGCCGAACGGCGGTCGACACTCTCGGATCGAGGAGGCGATCCGCGAGCCCGCAAAAAACCGAAGAGGTTGATCGGGGAACGAGAGCGACGCTCCCGTCGACGTGATTGGCTACACGATCACGGCAGCAGGCTCCGGGCGATCACCCGACGGTGATCGCCGCTCGCGAACCGTGATCGGTTTTCAGTCGTCAGCCGGCGCGGCGCCGCTGCCACCCTCGGCCTGCTGCTTCGTCCACGACAGCTTGCCACCGGCAGCGAGGATCTCGCGCTCGCGCTCGGAGGCGTCAAGGTGGGCGGTGCCCTCCCACTCGTCGTTGACGCGGAAGGTGAACTCCTCCTGCCCGGAGCGCACGCCGGCGCCCACGTCGTCGACGATCTGGACGTTGTCGCCCTGCTCGATCTGCTCGTAGTCGTCCTCGTCGATCGTCAGCGGGACGAGGCCGAAGTTGAACAGGTTCGCCTTGTGGATGCGGGCGAAGCTCTGTGCGAGCACACCCTCGACGCCGAGGTACATCGGACAGAGGGCGGCGTGCTCACGCGAGGATCCCTGACCGTAGTTCTCGCCGGCGACGAGGAAGCCGCCGTCGGCGTCCAGCGCGCGCTGGGCGAAGCTCTCGTCGACACGCGAGAGCGTGAACTCGGAGAGCTTGGGCACGTTGGAGCGGAACTTCAGGATGTCCGACGTGGCCGGGATGATGTGGTCGGTCGTGATGTTGTCGCCCATCCGGAGCAGCACCTCGCCTTCGAGGTTGGACTCCAGGGCGTCCTTCAGCGGCACGTCGCCGATGTTCGGGCCCTTGACGAGCTCGTCGTCGACGGCCTCGTCCGGCGAGATCAGGTCGGCGTCGTGCTGGTCGTAGTCCGTCCCGAGCTCGAAGCCGGGGTCCTCCAGATCGCCGAGTTCGTCGGCCAGATCACGCGGGTCGATGATCTCGCCCTTGATGGCCGCGGCGGTCGCGACCTCCGGCGAGCAGAGGTAGACGGAGTCGTCCTCGATCCCGGAGCGACCCTCGAAGTTGCGGTTGAACGTCCGCAGCGAGACGGTGTCGCTGCCGGGGACGTGGCCGATCCCGATACAGGCGCCACAGGTCGCCTCGGAGAAGTTCACGCCGGCGGCCATCAGCTCGGCCGTCCAGCCCTCGCGGGCGAGCATCTCGGAGGCCTGCTTCGAGGCGGGCGCGATGATCATCTCGGTCTTCTTGTTGACCTCGCGACCCTCGAGCATCTTCGCGGCGGGGAGGATGTCCTCGTAGGCGCCGTTGGTACAGGAGCCGATCATCACCTGCTCGACGGACTTGCCGGCCGCCTCGCGGACGGGCACGACGTTGTCCGGCATCGACGGCTCGGCGATCATGGGCTCGATCTCCGAGAGGTCGACGACGATCTCGTCGGCGTACTCGGCGTCCTCGTCCGGCTGCAGGTCGACGTAGTCCTCGGGGCGGCCGACCTCGTCGAGCCACTCCTTCGTGCGCTCGTCGGTCGGGAAGATCGAGGAGGTGGCGCCGAGTTCCGTCCCCATGTTGGTGATCGTGGTCCGCTCCGGCACGGAGAGCGTCTCCACGCCCGGGCCGGTGTACTCGAACACCTTGCCGACGCCGCCCTTGACGCTCAGGCGCCGCAGCAGCTCGAGGATGACGTCCTTCGCGGTCGCCCACTCGCCGAGCTCGCCCTCGAGTCGGATGTTGACGACCTCGGGCATGTCGACGTAGTAGGCGCCGCCGCCCATCGCAACGGTGATGTCCAGCCCACCAGCACCGATCGCCAGCTGGCCGAGGCCGCCGGGCGTCGGCGTGTGGGAGTCGCTCCCGAGCAGCGTCTTGCCGGGCGCGGCGAAGTTCTCCTTGTGGACGTTGTGACAGATCCCGTTGCCCGGCCGGGAGAAGTGGGCGCCGTAGGTGCCCGCCGCCGAGCGCAGGAAGCGGTGGTCGTCGGTGTTCTTGAAGTCGAACTGGTACGTCTGGTGGTCGCAGTACTGCGCGGCGAGTTCGGTCTGAACTTCGTCGAGGCCGAGCGCCTCGAACTGCAGCCACACCATCGTCCCGGTGGTGTCCTGAGTCAGCACCTGATCGATCTCGATCCCGATCTCCTCGCCGGGGGTCAGCTCGCCCTCAACGAGGTGATCGTCGAGGACTTTCTCCGTGATTGTCTTTCCCATATCGTACTGAGATGGGCTCGGAGCAGTGATAAATCCGGCGAGAAACGGCGCAGGCGGCGAGGCCGCCACACGCGGTCGAGAGAGCCGGTCACGACGCCTTCGGCAGGGTTTTGTCGCCGACGGATCGACACCAATCCATGTTCCACTCCGGAGCCGAGGTCGCCGCCGCCGTCGACGGCGCCGACGACGACGCGGTCCAGCCGAACGGCGTCGACCTCACGCTCGACGCCGTGTTCGAACAGACCAGCCCCGGCTACGTCGGCCGGGAGGGGAAGTCCGTCGGCGAGCGCAGCGAGGTCGACCCCCACGGCGACGACCCGCCGATCTACCGGCTCGAACCGGGCGACTACGTCGTCCGCTACGGCGAGCGGCTGGCGGTCCCCGCGGACAGCGTGGGCTTCGTCCTGCCGCGCTCGACGCTGCTGCGCAACACCTGCTCGCTCGATACGGCCGTCTGGGACGCGGGCTACGAGGGCCGCGGGGAGGGGCTGCTGCAGGTCGGCCGGGCGATCGAGATCGAGCAGGGCGCCCGGATCGGGCAGTTCGTGCTCGCCGACGCGGAGAGTGCGGGGACGTACGACGGGAGCTATCAGGGCGAGAACTGAGGCGGCGATGGGATTCGTCGGAGCAACGGGCTGAGAGGGACTTGAACCACGGTCACTCCCGTTCGCTCTCGCTGCTCACCTCCCGCTCCCTGCTTCAACTCCCTCTAGCGACGCTTCTCACAGTTCACTGCGTTCACCGGAGAAGCGGGCTGAGAGGGACTTGAACCCCCGACCGTCTGGTTAAAAGCCAGACGCTCTCCCAAACTGAGCTATCAGCCCTCACGCCGACCAAGGACGAGCACCGGGTAAGCGTTTACGGTTCCCCCGGAAGCTAAACCCTCTCCCGCCGACCCCTCGGTCATGGAGATGCGCACGTTCGCCGAGCGACTGATCGAGTTCCCCACCGTCGGCGGCGGGGAGGCCGAGGCCGCGGCGTGGACCAGAGCGCGCCTCGACGACCTCGGCTTCGAGACGTACGAGTGGGAGGCCGACGCCGAGGAACTGGCCCAGCACTCGTCGTTTCCGGACGACCCCGACCTGATCGACACGGAGAACCGCCCGAGCGTCGCCGGCGTGCTGGAGTTCGGCGATCCCGACGCCGGCCCGACGCTGATCTTGAACGGCCACCTCGACGTGGTGCCGGCCGACGAGGACGCGTGGTCGTCGCCGCCGTTCGAGCCGGTGTGGGGCGAGACCGACGACGGCGAGGAGGCGCTGACCGCACGCGGTGCAGTGGACATGAAGGCACCCGTGGCGGCCTGCGTGTTCGCCGCGCTGGACGCCCGAGAGCGCGCCGAGGACGCCGACCTGCAGGGCCGACTCGTCGTCGAGGCCGTCGCCGGGGAGGAGGAAGGCGGCATCGGCGCCGCGGCGGCCGCGCTGTCGAACCCCTACCCCTTCGAGCGCGACGCGGCGATCGTCGCCGAGCCGACCGAACTGCGGGCGATCACCGCCACCGAGGGGACGGTGATGAAGCGACTGGAGATTCAGGGCCGGGCCGCACACGCCGCCTCGCGCTGGCGCGGCGAGGACGTGCTCCCGCACTTCGAGCGCATCCGGGCGGCGTTCGAGGATCTCGAAGCCGAGCGGTCCGAGAGCGTCACCCACCCGCTGTACGAGGAGTACCCCGTCCCGTGGCCGATCGTGATCGGCACCGTCGAGGCGGGCAACTGGGCCTCTTCCGTGCCGAGTTCGCTGACCGCCGAGATGCGGTTCGGCGTCGCCCCCGGGGAGAGCGTCGACGAGGTGGAGCAGCAGTACGAGGAGGCGCTACAGGCCGTCGTCGACGCCGACGACTGGCTCGCCGAGCACCCGCCCAGCTTCGAGCGGTTCAGCATCCAGTTCGAGCCCGCCGAGACGGACCCCGACGAGCCGATCGTCCGGACGCTCCGGGAAGCGATGCTCGACACGGGGCTGCCGGATACGGACCCCCGCGGCGCGACGTACGGCGCCGACTCCCGACACTACGTCGCCGCCGGTATCCCGACGGTCGTGTTCGGGCCGGGCAGCATCGAACAGGCCCACTTCCCCGACGAGACGATCGAGTGGGCCGACGTGGAGCAGGCCCGAGAAACGATCGCGGCGACCGCCGTCCAGTTCCTTCAGTCGTAGCGCTCGGCGAGCAGCTCCCCCACCAGCTCGCTGGGGGTGGTGTTGTTCATCGACGCCTCGCGGCGGAGTTCGCGGTACGCTCCGACCGACAGCGAGAGCTCGATCCGGCCGAGCTCGATCCCCGCCTCGCGGAGCGCTTCCTGCGCCGACGCGCCGTCGTTGACCCGGCTCGCGAGCGATCGGACCTGCCGGACCGTCAGGTCGTGGTCCAGCACCGCCCACGCGAGATCCAGCCGTGCGGGGCCGTCGACCCGGGCGAGGTGTTTGGCCGCCGAGGGCGCGATCTCGCCGCGGGCGACGTGGCGCCGCACCGACTGCGGCAGGTCGTGGACCCGCGCCCACGTCCGGATGAACGACACCGAGACGCCGCCGGCGCGCTCGGCCGCCTCGCGGTAGGAGCCGACCCCGCGCACGAGCGCCGCACACGCCGCCGCGCCCCGGAGCATGTCGACGCAGTCGTCCTCGCCCTGACAGCCGGCGAACTCCTCGAGCACGTCGGCGGCGCGGGCGACGCTCTCGGGGTCGTCGGGGTCGAAGTCGATCGCGTCGCTCGCGCGCTCGCCGGTGATCTCCGGGTCCGCACGCACGACGGGCTCGCCGACCCGCGAGCGCCGGTCGGTCGTCGCCGGCACGTCGTCGGTCGGTTCCTGCCGGCTCGCTCGCCGGTCGCCGGCGCGAGCCTCCTCGTCGCGCTCGGGGTCGGGTTGTGACATTACCTGCCGGTTCGGCCCCCCGGTGGAAAAGCCTCCCGCGCCCGGGTGGACGTGACACACACCGGCTCGAAAAACGAATCGCCGTCGCGGCTCAGAACGTGATGATCTCGTAGTCGTCGTCGACCAGCGACCGGATGCTCGGGTGGCCGTCGTGGTCGTCGAGTTGGACCACGCCGGCGTCCTGTACGGCCTCGTCGACGCCGAAGGCGCCCGAGCAGTAGTCACACGCCGAGGCGTCGTCGCGGACCGCGGCGTAGAGCTCGTGGTAGTCGTGGCTCTCGTCTTCGAGTTCGGGGATCCACTGGGTGCCCGCGCCGTCGAAGATCAGTTCGAGCTCGTCCTCGTCGTTCTCCGCGAACTCCTTGGCGGCTTCGAGCCCGTTGACGAGTCGGCCGAGGTTGGTGTGTCCGTCCGTCCCTGCGAGGATCACGATGGCTGCGTTCGTCATGCGAGTGGAGCGACGGCCCCCGGAGGGAAAAGGAGGAGCGAACCGCCCGGTAACGGGGTTACGTCGCCCTCACCCGGGCGGGGCGCTGTCGGCTCAGTGGTGGTGCTGGTGGCCGCCCCCGCCGCGGGAGAACTGCCCGGAGAACGCGCGCTGGACCACCTCCGGGAGCGCCGGGTGGACGTGGATCGACTCCCGGATGTCCCGGACGGTGCCGCTGCCCGCCGTCATCGCGGTCACGACCTCCTGGATCAGCGTCGACGCGTCCGGACCGACGATGTGGCAGCCGAGGATCTCCCCCTCCAGATCGATGAGCACCTTCACGAACCCGTCGGCGTGCATCGCGTCGCCGCGGGCGGTCTCGTCGTAGCGGTACGTGTTCGTGGCGTACTCCCGATCCGCGGCCCGGAGCTCGTCCTCGGTCGCGCCGACGCCGGCGACCTCCGGCGAGCCGAACACCGCGTACGGCATCGCCGAGTAGTCCACGGGCTCGGGCTCCTCGCCGAAGATGTTGCGCGCGACGGACTGCGCCTCGTGGTTGGCGCTGTGTTTCAGCAGGTACTCGCCGACGATGTCACCCAGCGCCCAGACCCCCTCGGCGTCGGTGCGGAGGTACTCGTCGGTCTCGACGAACCCCGCCTCGTCGGTCTGAACGGCCGTCTGCTCCAGATCGAGCGTGTCGGTGTTCGGGACCCTGCCGGCGGCGACGAGCAGTTCGTCGCCGGCGACGCTGAGCGCCTCGCCGCCCTCGACGACGCCCGGGTCGTCACCGTACTCGTAGGGCAGCGCCTCGACGGTGATCTCACCGTTGGCTTCCGCGACCTCGGTGACGGCGTACCCCGTCTGCACGTCGAACCGCCCGCGGTAGCGGTCGGTGAACGCCGCGGCGACCTCGGGGTCGGTGTTCGGGAGCAGCTGCGGCCGCCGGCCGAGTATCGTCACATCGCTGCCGAACGTGCCGAAGAAGTGGCCGAGCTCCGCCGCGATGTAGCCGCCGCCGACGATCACCAGCCGGTCCGGCGGCGACTCCAGTTCGAGCGCCTCGGTGCTCGTGAGGTAGTCCACCGCGTCGATGCCGTCGATGTCCGGGATTCCGGGGCGCGTCCCGGCGGCGATCAGGACCGTCTCCGCGCGGATTCGGGCGCCGTCGTCCTCGCCGGCTCCTCGTGCCGGCGAGCCGTCGTCCTCGCCGCCGTGAATCTCGACCGTCCGATCGTCGACGAACCGCGCCTCGCCGTCGAACAGTCGGTGTCGCTCCGATGACTGCAGGCCGCTGCGGATCGACGCCGAGGACTCGGCCACGTCCTCGTTCACCTCCCGGACCATCTCGGCGAAGTCGACGGCCTCGATCTCGGCGTCGATGTGGAACTCGCCGGCGCTTTCGATCGTCTCGTACACGTCGGCGTGGTAGAGCAGCTGTTTCGAGGGGATGCAGCCGCGGTTGAGGCAGGTGCCGCCCAGCGGCCCCTTCTCGACGACGGCGACGGACTGCCCCCGGTTCGCGGCGACGTTCGCCACGTCGAGCCCGGAGCCTGAACCGATCACGAGAAAGTCGAACTCCTCCATACCCGGGGTACGGCCCCACGGGCCTTCAATCACGAGTTACCGGGAGGTAACCGTCTCAGACCAGCGAGACGCTCGGATCCTCGGGCTCGGTGATGTGCTGTTTCCCCCAGTCCCGCATGGCCGAGATCACCGGCTCGAGCGACGCGCCGTGGTCGGTCAGCGAGTACTCCGTCCGGACGGGCTTCTCGCTCACGATCTCCCGGTCGATCAGCCGCTTGCTCTCCAGATCGTCGAGCACCTCCGACAGCACCTTGCTGGAGATGCCGTCGACGCTGTCCTCCAGTTCGCTGAACCCACTGGGCCCCTCGTTGAGCAGCCGGTGGATCACCACCGGGTGCCACTTCTTCCCGACGAGCAGCGCCGTCGTGGTGACCGGACACCAGTCCTCGCCCGCACACCACACCTGCAGTTTCTCCCCGTCGTCGTCCGTGCGACTCGTCATACACGGCGAGTGGGGCGACGGCGACTTAGAGGTTACTACTGGTAACTGAGTTACAGTTGGGTAGCTTCTCTCCGCGGTCGACCGGACGTTTAAGCGGCGGACGCCGTACGGCCAGATATGGGCAGCGAGTACCGCCGAGCGCTCGCGGTGTGGAGCGTACTGTCCGTCCCGTTCGTCCTCCTCGCGGCGTTCCTCTGGACGCGACAGGATCTCACCCTCGGCTTCGTCGGCCTCTACTGGTTCGCGCCGGTCGTGCTGGCCATCGTCGGCGTGCTCCCGGCGCCGTGGGCGGCTCTGCGCGGCTGACCCGGAGTTCGTCGGGGGGCTCGGTTGGGAACATGTTCGGCCATCCCCCCTTGGTCGTCGGCGTCGAACAACGACGTAAGCCATGTCGCAGCACGACCACGACACCCCCGATCCCGTCACCGACCGCGTGCACGACAACTCCTGGTCCGCGAACCTCGAAGGGCCCGAACACGCCGAGGACCGCGATCTCCTCGTCGAACAGGGGATCGAGGCGGTCGAACACACCGCCCCCGGGAACCACGTCAACCTCGTGACCCACGGCGAGCACGGCCACCCCGAGACGTACCTCTACGACGCGCTCGACGACGAGTTCGGCGACGACGTAGCGTGGGAGTACGTCGAACAGTGCGGCTGCGGCGGCCACGTCCTGCGCGTCCACGTCCAGTAACCGCGTCTCCGACATCCAACCTATGCGCCCATCCACCATCGACACGAGTCAGCGCCCGTTCGTGCTGGTCTGGGAGCTCACGCAGGCCTGCGAGCTTGCCTGCAAACACTGCCGCGCGGAGGCCCAGCCCCAGCGCCACCCCGACGAACTCACGACCGAGGAGGGGAAGCAGCTCCTCGACGAGGCCAGCGAGTTCGGCGAGAACCAATTGGTCGTCCTCTCGGGGGGCGACCCGCTCTACCGCGACGACACGTTCGAACTGATCGAACACGGCGTCGAGCAGGGCCTGCAGATGACGCTCACGCCCAGCGGCACGGCGTCGCTGACCCCCGACCGGATTCAGGAACTGGCGGACTCGGGGCTGCGCCGGCTCGCGCTCAGCATCGACGGCGCCACCCCCGCGGCCCACGACGGCTTCCGGAAGGAGGAGGGGAGCTTCCGGCAGACCGTCGAGGCCGCCCGGGCGGCCAACGAGGCCGGGCTCCCGCTCCAGATCAACACGACCGTCTGTGCCGAGACGGTCGAACAGCTCCCCCAACTCCGCGAGCTCGTCGACGACCTCGGTGCCGTGCTCTGGTCGGTGTTCTTCCTCGTCCCGGTCGGCCGGGGGCAGGTGCTCGATCCGGTCTCCCCCGAACGCGCCGACCGCGTGATGGAGTGGTTGACCGAGGTGAACGACGAGGCCGACTTCGGGATCAAGACCACCGAGGCGCCCCACTACCGCCGGGTCGCGATCCAGCAGCGCCGCTCGGCGACCGACAAGCCCGACAGTGACGCGATCGGCCGCCGGACCGGCATCACCGCCGGCGACGGGTTCGCGTTCGTGAGCCACACCGGCGAGCTCTACCCCTCGGGGTTCCTGCCGGAGCCGGCCGGGAACGTGCGGACGGACAGCCTCGTCGACCTCTACCGCGATTCGCCGCTGTTCGAGAAGCTCCGCGACCCGGACGCGCTGTCGGGGAAATGCGGCGCCTGCGAGTTCCGGAACGTCTGCGGCGGCAGCCGCTCGCGGGCGTACGCGACGACGGGCGACCCGCTGGAGAGCGATCCGCTCTGCCCGTACGTCCCGGAGGGGTACGACGGCCCGCTGCCGAACCCGGCTGACTGACGATGCGGGTCGGCATCGTCGGCGCGGGGATCAGCGGCCTCGCGCTGCAGCACCAACTCCGCGAGCGTGGCGTCGACAGCGTCGCCTTCGAGGCCGATTCGGAGCCGGGCGGCGTGATCAGGAGCCGATCCGTCGAGGGCCACGTCGTCGAGGACGGGCCCCAGCGCACCCGGCTCTCGCCGCCGGTCGCGTCGCTGGTCGACGATCTCGACCTCGACGGTCGAGTCGTCGAGGCGGCGGACCCCCCGCTGTACCTCTACCGTGACGGCTCGCTCCGACGGGTCCCGTTCTCCGTCCGCGAGGGCCTGTCGACGGACCTGCTCTCGCTGCGGGGGAAGCTCAGGATGCTGCTCGAACCGCTGACCGGGCCGCCGCGGGGCGAAGAGACCGTCGAGGCGTGCCTGACCCGGATGCTCGGGGCGGAGGCCGCCCAGTATCTCGTCGGACCGCTGTACGGCGGTATCTACGGCACCCACCCCGACGAGATGCCGATGCGACACTCGCTCGGGCGAGCGCTCGAAAAGCGTGGCGTCGATCGGAGCCTGCTCGTCGCGGCGGTGCGGGCGACCCGGCGGGGGTCGACGCCGCCAGTCGCCTCGTTCGACGGCGGCCTCCAGACGCTCCCGGAGACGCTGTTCGAGCGCCACAGCGAGCGTGTTCGACTCGACACGCCGGTCGAGGCGGTTCGACAGAAAGAGGGTGGGTTCGCGGTCGAAACGCCCGGGGAGACGACGACTGTCGACCACGTCGTATTCACGACGCCCGCAGACGTGACTGCGGAACTGGTCGAAGCGTTCGCGCCCGAGAGTGCGGACGCCCTCCGCCGACTCACCTACAACCCCATGGCGGCCGTCCACCTCGACGCCGCGAGCGACCTCGACGCCGCCGGCTTCCAGGTCCAGTACGACGAGTCGTTCCGGACGCTCGGCGTGACCAGCACCGGCGCGCTGTTCGACCGCGGGAGCCGCCACACCGCCTACCTCGGCGGGGACCGGAACCCCGGGCTCGTCGAGCGGTCGCCCTCGTCGATCCGCGAGATGGCCGAACGGGAGTTCGCGGAGCTGACCGGCGTCGAGGCGACTGCCGTCGACGTCCGCCGGCTCCGCCGCGGGATGCCCGCCTACGACACGACGTGGGACGCGCTGGAGGCGGTCGACCTGCCCGACGGGGCGCACATCTGTGCGAACTACGCCGCCAGAGCGGGGGTTCCGGGGCGGCTCCGCGAGGCCGAGCGGCTGGCCGAGTCGCTGGCCGACGGCTGAACGGGCCGGACGGAGATGTTCGTCCCGAGCGTTTTCAATCGAGGCGCCGTAGCGCGGGTATGAACTCGGTCAGCGTCTCCCGGGAGATCGAAGCGCCGCCGGACGCGATCCGCGAGCGGATGGACGACCTCGGGGCGTTCATGCGCGCCGCGGGGTTCGACGAGGTGGTCGTCGAGGGCGACCGGATCGACCTCGAAAACGGCGTCGGGATCGCGACGATCGAACTCTCGCTCGAACTGGTCGAGGAGCCCGACGCCGCGCTCGCGTACCGCCAGCGCGAGGGCATCTTCGAGGAGATGGTGACGCGGTACACGCTCGAAGAAACCGACGCTGGCACCGAGGTGACCGCGGAGACGGAGTTCGCGATCGACGTGGCGCTGGTCGGGAAGCTGCTCGACTCGACTGTGATCGAGCGCCAGCGTCGCCGGGAGCTGGAGCAGCAGTTCGACTGGCTCGAACGCGAACTCGGCGGTCAGACCGAGTAGGTTGCGCCCAGTTCGGGCGCAGCGGCGTCGTAGCCGTCCGCGCGGAGTTCGTCGGCGAACGCCTCACAGCGGTCGCCGTGGTTCACGAGGATCTCCGCGCCGTCGTAGCTGTCGAGGAACCGCCGCAGGCCGTCGTGGTCGGCGTGGGCGGAGAAGTCGTACCCCTCGACCTGCGCGCTGACGGGCATCACGCGCCCGTCGATCTCCGCCCGGCCGGTCTCCAGCAGTTCGCGGCCGGGCGTCCCCTCGACCTGATAGCCGGTCATCGTGATTTTGTTCACGGGGTTCGCCCGGATCTCGGGGATGTACGTCATCGCCGGGCCGCCGGAGAGCATCCCGCTCGTCGTGACGATCGCGGCGGGCTGGTCGGCGATCCGTTTTCGCTGCCCGTCGCGACCCGTCACGAACCGCGCGTGGGACTTCGCCCGCCGCAGCGCGTCGGGGTCGCGGACGAACTCCGGGTGCCGACGGAGCATCTCTGTCACCTCCTTCCCCATCCCGTCGACGTAACACGGGATGTCGTGCGCCTCACAGATCAGCAGCATCTCCTGTGTCCGCCCGATCGCGAACGCCGGGACGACCACCGTCCCGCCCTCCCACAGCGTCGTCTTCACGCTCTGGGCGAAGCGGTGCTCGACGCTCGCCCGGGGGTCGTGCGCCACGTCGGAGTAGGTGCTCTCACACAGCACCACGTCGGCGTCGGGCCGGGCGGTCGACCCCGCGACGAGCCGCTGGCCGACTGGGGGCTCCCCGGCGTCGAACCCCGCAGGCGGGTCGGCGGCCTCGGGTTCGTCGACGTGGAAGTCCCCGGTGTAGAGGAGTCTGGTGTCGCCGTCGTCGCCGGACTGCGTCCGGCTGCCAGCGGGGCTTCGCCCCGCGTCGTCGACCAGCACGTGCGCGCTGCCCGGGATGTGGCCGGCGTTGTAGAACGTCACCTCGTACCCCGCGGCCTCGAAGGACTCGCGGTAGCCGTGGGTCTCCGAAACCTCGGTCACCCGTTTCACGTCGTTCTCGGTGAACGGACAGTGCGGCGACTGCCCGTGGAGCTTCAGCGTGTCGCGGGCGAGGGTGAGAGCCAGTTCCCGCGTCGGCGGCGTCCAGTGGATCGGCGGCCGATTCCGGCCGGAGAGCAGCGCCGGGATCGTCCCCACGTGGTCGAGGTGGCCGTGGGAGACGACGACGGCGTCGGGCTCGGGCGTCCCGACGGGGTACTGCGGCGGCTCGGCGGTCAGCAGACCGAAGTCGAGCAGCAGTGAGTCGTCGACGAGGACGGCGCTGCGGCCGACCTCGCCGGCGCCGCCGAGGAAGCGTAGCTGCATTCGGTCGCAGTCGGCGGTCCCGGGGTTTCCGTCCGTCGGTTCGTCACCAGACGCTGGGGCTGTACTCGAACTCGTAGCCGGCGACGCGGTCGGCCGGCAGCCCCACGGCCGCGAACATCTCGCGGAACACGCCGCGGTACTCCGCCTCGGGCAGCTCCTCGCCCGCAGGCAGGGTCACCTGCAGCCGGAAGCCGCCGGCGTGGTCGAGTTTGATCTCGTACTCGTGGCCCGCGTCGGTCGTGGAGATCCGCGCGCTCGGGACGACGATGGCGAACGAGCCGAACTCGGTCCCCTCGGCCGCGAACGCGAGGTCGACCCAGCCGTCGCCCTGCGTCTCCGAGGCGGTCGTCGCGGTCGCGCGGTCGGCGAAGGCGGTGTGGGTCCCCGCGAAGTCGGGGTCGGCGTCGACGCCGACCGTGACGAACGGATCCTCGGTTCGCGAGGCTTCGGCCCCGAGTTCGGCCGCCAGCGCGTCGGCGTCGGCGTCCGGGAACAGCAGTTCGATCCGCTCGCGAAGCCAGTCAGCCGGCGGCAGATTCACGGGCCGGAAGGGCTGCTCGACGCCGAGTTCCTCGTCGACGGCCACCAGCCGCGGGGCAGTGACGCCCGTGAAGTCGGCCTCGAGAAAGCGCGTTCCGGAGTAGTGGAAGCGTACCAACACGGCGCGGGCGCCCTCGCCGAAGCGATCCGCGAGCGCGGGAACGTCGAGCGGGAGACCGATCCGGTTCCGGGCGTTGACGTAGAACGGCGATTCGACGGCGTAGCCCGCCGAGCGCGCGCGGTCGAGGGCGGCGTCGTAGTCGAGGTCGGAAACGCTGTCACCGAGCGTGCTGTAGCTCGCGTGGTTCGGGCCGGGGCTGTCGAGACAGCCGGCGAGACCGAGGGCTGTACTCCCTCCGAGCGCCGTGAGGAACTGTCGGCGCGAGGGAGCACGATCCGGAGACATACTGCGAATCATCCACGGCCGAGGCTAAATCGGTTCGGGCCCGAGTGGTCAGCCGTCGTCCTCGGCGCCCGGATACCGCCGCACCGCGAACCGCTCGTAGCCGCCGTAAGCGACCGCGAGCACGCCCATCCACCAGTTCCAGCGGTCGGCGGGGGTGCCGTCGGGCGCGTCCGCGAGTTCGGCGACGATCAGGTCGACCGTGAGCTCCCGGCCGGTGTCGCGGGGGTACCGGCCCGTGTCCGCGAGGTCACTCGCCTGTCTCGCGACGGTGCGGCGCTCGGGCTCGCTGCCGCCGAACCGGTCGAGCGCCGCCGTGAGCGCCTCGGGGTCGAGGCCGCTCTCGGCCGCGGGCTCGTCGGTCATCGGCCGCCCCACCCCCCGGCGGCGAGCGGGAGCGCACGGTCGGGTGTCATCGTGGGATCGAGGGCGTGATCGTTCAAAACGGTTCGGGCGGCGCTGGCGGTCCGAAGCGGCTGAGAGGAGTAAGCCCCCTTCTGTTTCGACCCGGCATTCGGCTGAGCACCCGCGCCCTGCCGTCTCCGGCCGTCCGGACTACCTTCGGGCACGGGCTTGCACCGGCGAGGGTTCGCCGTTCCATCCGTTCCTGCCCGTCGATCTTCGGTGGGTTAGCTCCCTTCCCTTACGGGTCGGTTCGCACACGCTCGCGGGCGAGGCCCGCAAGCGCGTCCCGGCGGCCGTGGGCCGCCGAGCACCTCATCAGTCGAGGCAGGCGGTCTCGTTTCTGTTCCAGAGCCAGCCGTCTCCGGCTCCGGGCTTGCGCCCGGTCGCCCGTCCGGACGGTGGGGGGACTTTCCTCACGCCCCTTGCTCGCGGGCCGGGGCGCGGGAACCGGGCTCTCTCTGCCGGTTCGTCGTAGACGAGTGGCGGGGTTAAGCGGTTCGGTGGGGAGAGCGGGCGTCGGCGGGGGAGAGCAGGCGTGGGCGGGGAGAGGGCGTCAGCGGGGATCGGGAGAGCGAACTCGCGGCTCAGCGCGCCGAGAGGTGAACGTCGCCGGTGCGAGTCTCCACTCGGAGCGTCGGGCCGCCGTCGCCGAGTGCGCCCGAGACAGAGCTCTCGGTCCGCGTGCCGTCCGCCAGCGAGAGCCCCTCGACGGTCACGTCGCCGACGCTGGTCTCCGCGACGAGGTCGGCGTCCAGTTCCGGGGAGAGCGCGGCGTCGATGTCGCCCGTCGAGGTTTCGAACGTCGTGTCGCCGTCGATCGCCGACACGGCGAGGTCGAGATCGCCGACGTCGGCCCGCACGTCGCCGACCGCCGACGCGCCCTCGATCCGCACGTCGCCGGTGCTGGCCTCGGCGGTGACGGTGCCCTCGACGTTCCGGATCGTGGCGTCCCCGACCGAGGAGTCGACGGCGAGGTCGCCCGTCACGTCCTCGACCCGGACGTCGCCGACGCTGGCGTCGATCTCGGCGACGCGGA
Source organism: Halolamina sp. C58 (assembly GCF_051195095.1). Lineage (NCBI taxonomy): Archaea > Methanobacteriati > Methanobacteriota > Halobacteria > Halobacteriales > Haloferacaceae > Halolamina > Halolamina sp. C58. Next base: position 108,776 of record NZ_JBNTJY010000002.1, read on the forward strand.
GCGAGCGCGGGACGCGGATCGTGAGATCCATCGACGGCGTGCCGCCGAGCAGGGAGCTCTCGCCGGTGTAGCGGCTCGCGAGCGTGAGTCGGTCGCCCTCGCGCTCGACCGCGAGATCGAGCTTCGAGAGGTCGCCGCCGAGGGAGCTTGACTGCTTGACCGTATGGACGGCGAGGTCGTCGCGCTCCTCGCCGCGGACGGTCACGTCGCCGATCCGGGCCTCGACGGCGAGCGCCGCGGCGTCTTCGATGGAGACCGTTCGGTCGTCTTCGAGCCGCTTGCCGACGAACGGCGTCGCGCCGGTGCAGCCGGACAGCCCGGCCACGAGAGCCGCACCGACGCCGCCGAGCAGTCGTCGTCTGGTAGGGCTTCGGGTCACACCTCGACTGTCGGGGGCGTCCCACTTCAACCGTGTTCGCCGGCTGTCACGGCGCCCAACCGTCGAAAGCTATTTGTGTCAGGTTCGTTCCGTGAGTCAGGTCCCTTCGAGCGAGTACAGCACCGCGAGGAGGCCCGCGATGTTCGCGAGCAGCACCGCGAGCAGCGTCGCCGCGTCCGAGAGCCCCAACAGCGGGCCGGCGCCGTAAGTGAGGACGAACGGGACGACCGCGATGCAGACCACCCCGATCGCGAGGAAGCGCATCGCCCGGCTGTCGTTGCGGCGGTAGCCCCGGTGGGCCAGCCACGCGACGACGCTGCCCGCGGCCGCGGTCGCGCCGGACGCGAGGACGAGCAGCGTCGCGGCGTCAACCACGGTCGAACACCACCGTGAGCACGATCAGGAGGCCGGCGAGCTGGCTCGCCGTCGCCGCCAGCGCGCGCGTCGTCGCCGACACGTCGCCGACGTTCGTCAGCACGATACGGAGCACGAACGGCACCGTCGTCAGCAGGACCAGCCCGACGAGCAGCCCCAGCATCGGCCGCCCGCCGCCGCGGCGGTACCCCCGGTAGAGCCGCGCCGCGACGGCCAACGAGAGCACCGTCGCGACCAGCAGCGCGAGCAGCGCGGCGAGGACGACGACGGCGGAGCCGCCGGTGGCCGCCTGCAGCAGGGCCGGGTGTGCGGGTGGAACGCTCATTTGAACTCCTCGTACAGGCGGGTGAAGCGGTCGGCGGGCTCCTCCTCCTCGACGTAGTCGACGTCGATCTCGTACCCCTCGGCGCGGACGTGGACGTGGACCGCCTCCAGCACCGCGTCGTACTCCTTGTAGTGGTGGCCGCCGGGGTCCAGCCGCTGCTCGTCGGTCAACAGCCCCGCGGCCTCGAGGCGCTCGACCCGGCGGTAGATCGTCGAGGGGTCGGCGTCGCAGGCGTCGCTGAGCGCCTCGACGGACTTTGGCTCCTCGCGGGTCTCCGCGAGGATCGTCCGGACGTAGTCGTCCCCGAGGAGGTCGACCACGTCCTCGCCGCCGTCGCTCATCGGGTGGGCTGTCGGGGTCCCGGTCGAAATATCCACGGGATACGCACGGCCGGCGGTTCGCGGGGGAGCGGTAAACCGACCGACGCCGAGCTGTCGGCTCGACAGATCGACCCGAACCCTTATTCCGGCACGCACGCCAGCATCGGCCGAGATGCCCTCCATCACGGCGCTACCGGCGCGTGACGGCCGGCTCCGGTCGGTCCTCGCCGCCCCGGTCCGGCCGCAGACGTACCTGAACCTCGCGTCGCTCGTGCTGGCGTTCCCGCTGGGGCTGGTGTACTTCGTGTGTGTAACTGTCGGCCTCGCGCTCGGCGTGGGGCTCTCGTTCGTCCTCGTCGGGCTCCCGCTGCTGGCTGCCGTGGTCGCGGGCTCGGTGGTCGTCGCCGCGTTCGAACGACGGCTCACCGCGTGGCTGCTCGGGGTCGACGTGCCGTCCGGACCGGCGCCGGCCGGGGAGAGCCGGCGGGAACGGCTCCGCTCGCTCGCGACCGAGCCCGGGACGTACGCGCCGCTTTTGTACCTCCCGCTGAAGTTCGTCGTCGGCACCGTCGCGCTCGTCGTCGTGCTGAACGCGCTCGTGACCGGCGTCGCGCTGCTGTCGGTCCCGCTGCACTACGGCGAGCCCGGGCTGTACGTCGGGCTGGTGACGGACCGCCCGGTCGAACTCCACCCCGCACTCCACTTCGGCTGGAACCGCCTGCTCGTCGGGTTCGAGGCGGTCGTGACGATCGACGCGTGGCGGATCCGGACGCTACCGGGGGCGCTCGGCGTCGCCGGGGTCGGAGTGGTCCTGCTGCTGGCCGGCCTCGCGTTCACGAACTGGCTCGCCGGCGTCTACGGGCGGCTGACCGCCCGACTGCTCGCCCGAACGTACGACCCCCTCTCGCTGCTCGGCGACGACTGACCGCTCACCACGCCGCGTCCAGTACGTCCTCGATCTCCGCGACCGAGGGCTGGACCGGCGCCTCCGCGAACAGGCCGTCGTCGTGGATGATCTCGGCGATATCCGGCAGGTCGGCCTGCGAGAGTCCCTCGATCGCGCGGAGTTGGCTGGGGAGGCCGAGATCGTCACTGACGCCCGCGACGGCGTCGACGACCGCCTCCGCGAGTTCGTCGTCGTCCATCGACGGCTCGGCGACGCCCAGCGCGTCCGCGAGCAGCTCCCGCCGGCCGTCGACCTCCGAGAACACGTAGCGCAGGACGTGGGGCGCGAGCACGCCGTGGACCGTCCCCTGGTGGGCGTCGTAGTCGTTCGAGAAGCCGTGCCCGAACGCGTGGATGATCGAGGCGCGGTAGGCGCCCGGCGTGGAGATGCCGTACTGCGCGGCGACGACGCCCGCGACCGCGTCGTCGAACGCCGCGGGGTCGGGATCCTCGGCCGTGAGCGCCGCGAAGCCGGACTGCATCAGCGAGAGCGCGCGGCTCGCGGTGCCGTCGGTGATCGGCGTCGCGTGGGGGGAGTACAGGCACTCGACGGCCTTGTCGAACCCGTTCATCGCCGACGCCGTGAGCACCGAGCGCGGCGTCGTCTCGAACAGTTCGGGATCGTAACACAGCGCCGTCGGCATCAGCCGGCGGTCGCTCACGCCGCCGCTGGGGATCTCGCTAGGGTCCGCGTCGGCGTCGAGCGAGAGGCCGACGCCGCCGATCACCGAGAGGTCAGCGCCCGCGAGCGTCGTCGGCACCGCGATCACCGGGGTGGGTTGGCCGTCGTCGGCGACGGGGACCGAGCCGGAATCGAGGGCGTGCTCGGCGGCCGCGGCGGGGTCGGCGTAGCTGCCGAGCGCGCTCGCGACCTTCGCGGTGTCGAGGCTGGAGCCGCTGCCGACCGCGACGATCGCTTCGGCGCCGGCGTCGCGCACCTCGCGGGCGGCCGCGAGCGCGGCGCCGAGCGTCTTGGCGGGCGTGGTCTCGTCGAACACGCCCGCGAGGAACTCGCCGAGGCCGGCCTCGACCGGCTCCATCACGGCGGGGTTGGCGCCCACGTTCTCGCCGGTGACCACCAGCGCCGAGGCCAGCCCGCGGTCCGCGAGCAGGTCGCCCAAGTCGTCGGCGGCGCCGCGGCCGAACCGGATCTCCCCGGGGTCGTAGTCGAGGGTGAACTGTCGGTCGTCCATACCGGCCACTGGGGGCGGTGCCACATCAAGCCGGCTACCCCGACATCAGTCGAGCCCGTCGAGGAACGCCGCCAGCTCGCGGTTGTAGCGGTCGATCGACTCCCGGAACGGGCTGTGGCCGGCGTCCGGGTAGATCGAGAGTTCCGGGTCGGGCAGGCGCTCGGCGGCCGCGCGGGCGGCGTCGGCGTCGACGACCGCGTCGTGTTCGCCGTGGGTCAGCAACACCGGGATCGACAGCTCGTCGAGGGCGTCGAGGTGGGAGAGCTCACGGTTCCGCATCGCGTCACGAACGTACGGCGGCGCCGCGGCGTTCACCCCGAGCAGCAGGTACCGCTCCTCGGGCGACGGCGCGTCGTGGAAACAGATGCGGACGAAGCGATCGAGCGCCGCGGTCGCGGTCTCGGCGTCGGTCGAGACGATCTCCGGGAACAGGTCGACGTACTGCTGGCCCAGCCACTCGTTGGTCTGCGGCGTGCCGATCCCGAGGACGATCCCGACGAGGTTCGCCCCGCGGACGCGGTCGGTGCCGTGGACCGCGAGGTAGTCGAGCGCGACCAGCGAGCCGTACGACCAGCCCACCAGCGCGAACGAGTCCAGCGAGAGCGCGTCGGCGACCGCGCGCACGTCGTCGGCCCACGCCTCGCTGTCGGCGTACCCCGACTCCGGCTTCTCGGAGTCGCCGTGGCCGCGGAGATCCATCGCGACGAGGCGGTACTCCTCGGCGAGCGACGACCGGAGTTGGTCGCGCCAGCAGAGGTGGCTCTGGGAGTAGCCGTGGACGAACAGGACCGCCGGCGCGTCGCGCGGCCCCGACTCGGCGACGTGGATCGCCGGCCCGTCCGGGCGGGAGACGGTGTGGGTTCGCATCGGTGGCCGTTTCGGCCGGAGGGCCGTGAGCTTTCGGCCGGCGGCACCCCGCGCGGGAGTCAGTCGGATCGACCGCCGTCCACACGCGCGGCCAGCGACAGCGCGCGTTCGCGCAGCGTCTCCGCGTCGGGGGCGAGCAGCCGGACCATCGGCTCCTTGCCGTGGGCGCCGTCGTCGACGATCGCCGCGGGCGCGTCGCCGTCGCGCCGGCTCAGCACGCGCTCGGCGACCCAGTCCATCGTCCCGTCGGCGTCAGCGGGTTCCTCGGTTCGGTCGACCGTCGCGACCGCGAACTGGGCCTCGACGGCCGCCCGAACCGCGTCGCTCGCCCGGAGGTTACAGGCCGCCGTCACGCTCGGGTCGTGCTCGCGGACGCCGAGCAGGAGGCGGGCGACGTGGCTCGACGCGCCCAGCGCGGCGCCGCCGGGGGCGCGCACGCCGCCGGGGACGCGCGTGAGCCGTCCCTCGGTGGCAGCCACGTCCGCGGGCTCGGTCGCCGTCTCGGGGGCGACGGCGACGGTCGTGCCGACCTCCGGGATCAGCGGGGCGACTTCCGGGGTTTCGAGCGCCCGGACCGTCTCACGTACCGCGTCGAGCGCCGCGGGCGCGTCGGCGCGGGCACGGAGCCCCGCGAGGTGGTGGACCGGCCCCGTTCCCGCGCCGAGATCGAGGCCGTGCTCGATCGCGCGATCGAGGAGCGTCTCCGCGTTCTCGACCGCCGCGGGGAGGTCGAGCCCCCGGGCGAGGTCGGCCGCGATCGCCGCCGAGAGCGTACAGCCGCTGCCGTGGCTGTTCGCGTCCGGAACGCGGGACGAGCGGAACTCACAGGTCTCGTCGCCGACGAAGACATCGACCACCTCCTCGCCCGGAAGGTGGCCGCCCGTCACGAGCGCCGCGTCGGCGCCCATCTCCCGGAGCGCTTCGCCGGCCTCGCGAGCGCTCTCGGCGTCCTCGACCGCGGTGTCGGTCAACAGCTCCGCCTCGGCGGCGTTTGGGGTCACCAGCGTCGCCGCGGGGAGCAGTTCCTCGCGGATCACCGCCTCGCCGGCCTCGGAGAGCAGCCGGTCGCCGGCCTGCGCGACGACGACGGGGTCGACCACGACGGGGAACGCGGCGTCCCGGAGTTCGTCGGCCGCGGCCTCGGCCACCTCGGCGTCCGTGAGCATCCCCGTCTTCGCGGCGTCCACGCCGAGGTCGTCGTCGACCGCGCGGATCTGCTCGCGGACCATCGCGGGGTCGGTCCGTTCGCTGGCTCGCACGCCCGCCGTGTTCTGGGCGGTGAGCGCCGTGATCGCCGCGGTGCCGAACGCGCCGCGGGCCTCGATCGTCTTCAGGTCGGCCTGTACCCCCGCGCCGCCGCCGCTGTCGGAGCCGGCGACGGTGAGCGCGACGGGGCGGTCCATCAGTCGTCAGCGGGGCCGGGCTGTGTGCTGGGCATCCCGACGCTCGGCGCGTCGTGACCCAGTTCGTCGATCGCGACCTGTGCGGCCTTCTTGCCGGAGAGCAGCATCGCGCCGAACGTCGGCCCCATGCGTGTCAGACCGTGAGTCGTCGCGGTCGAGAGCCCCGCAGTGATCAGCCCGTCGTGGACCTTGCCCGTCTGTTCGACCACCGCGTCCTCGCTCTCGCCGACCCACATGGAGTCGTGGCCGGGGGAGTCGTGGCCCGGCGCGCCGTACTCGCCGTCCTCGCTGGTGTCCATCCCGACCTCGCCGGTCTCCTCGATCCCCGCGGCGTCGATCACGCCGCGTTCGTGGAGCTTGGAGACGACGACGGCCTCGTGGCCCGTAGCGTCGATCACGAGGTCGGCCTCGACCGCGACGGGGTCGACGCAGGTGAGTTCGCGGGGGAGGGAGTGGACCGGCGTCCAGTTGAGGACGACGCCCGAGACCTCGTGGTCCTCGCGGACGACCACGTCGGTGAACTCCGTCATGTTCTGGATGCGGGCGCCGGCGTCGCAGGCAGCTTTGATCAGCGCGGAGCTCGCGTGGGGCGCGGTCGCGACGTGGAGCCCCTCGACCTCGTCGGTCTCCTCGTAGGGGACGCCGAGCTCGTCGAGCACCTCGTGGGCGGGCTCACGAACGGTGAGCTTGTTCATCAGGAAGCCGCCCAGCCAGAAGCCGCCGCCGAGGTAGTTGTTCTTCTCGACGACCGTCACGTCGACGCCGCGCTCGGCGAGCTCCTTCGCGGCCACCAGCCCCGAGGGGCCGCCACCGACGACTACCACCTCGCCCTCGGTGAACTCCATGAACTCGTCGTGCCACTCGTCGGCGATCGCGCGGGTGACCTGTGCCTCGCTCGCGTCGCTGAACCCGTCGAAGGACATGCGATTACTACGTGGTACTACCGAGTAGTTAAGCGTTGCGTCACCGAGGGGGCCGAAGGGTGCGATCGCGGTCGGCGCGTCGTTGACGGAGCGCTTAGGAACCCCCCGGCGGTACGTCCACGCGATGAGTAGCGACACGGACGGGCGACGGAGCGTCACGTTCACCCGCGACGGCGCGTGGGAGGGGTTCCGTCGGTGTCTCCCCGTCGCCGCGGGCGTCGGCGGCTACGGGCTCGTGTTCGGCGTCGTCGCGCGCCAGTCGGGGCTGAGCGTCGCGGAGGCGGCGCTCATGAGCGCGACCGTGTTCGCGGGCGCAGCCCAGCTGATCGCCGTCGAGCTCTGGGCCGACCCGATCCCGATCGTCGCGGTCGTGACGACGACCGCGGTGGTCAACGCCCGCTACGTGCTGATGGGGGCGGCGCTGCGGCCGTGGTTCGCCCGGCTCCGGCCCGCCCACGCCTACGGCAGCGTGTTCTTCCTGATCGACGAGACGTGGGCGCTGACGATGGGCGAACTGAGCGAAGGGAGCGGCCGCGGCGCGTTCATGCTCGGCAGCGGCGTCGCCGTCTGGCTGTTCTGGGTCGCCGCGACCGTCGTGGGCGCGAGCGTCGGCGCCGCGATCGGCGACCCCAGCCGCTACGGGCTGGACTTCGTGCTGCCCGCGATCTTCGTCGCGATCGCGGTCGGGCTCTGGGAGGGGAAGTCGACGCTGCTGCCGTGGGGCGTCGCGTTCGTCGTCGCGATCGTCGCCGCCGACGTGCTCACCGGGCGGTGGTACATCCTCGCCGGCGGGGTCGCGGGCAGCCTCGTGGAGGTGATCCGTGTCAGCCGTTGACCCGACGGTGCTCGCCGTCGTGGCCGCGATGGCGGTGCTGACCTACCTCACCAAGGCCGGCGGCTTCTGGCTGCTCGGCCACGTCGACACCTCCGAGCGCGTCGACGCCGCGCTCTCCGTGCTGCCCGGTGCGGTCGTCGTCTCGATCGTCGCGCCGGAGCTGCTGAACGGCGGGCCGAGCACGTGGATCGCCGCGGCGGCGGTGGCGTTGCTCACCCGCAAGACGGGGAGCCTGCTGGCCGCGCTGGTCGGCGGGATGGGCGTCCTGCTCGCGGTTCGGGCGGTGCTCTAGGGATCGCGGACCTCGTCGAGCGCGTCGACCGTCGGCGCGTTCACGATCCGGACAGTCCGCCCTTCGCGCGTCACGCGGAACGCGTCCGCGAATGAGCCCGCCGGCACGCGGTAGACGCCCTCGCTTTCGGCCGTCGCGTTCAGCGACTCGGTGAGCAGCCCGCGGTAGGCGCGAGCGAACTGCCGGGCGTCACGCTCGCTCTCCCAGCGCGTCTTCAGGACGTAGCCGTCCGCCGACGAGTCGTCGCCGTCCGCGTCGAAGTACGGCACCAGTTTGTCGCCCGCCCAGCCCGCGGTCACGGGGTGGGAGTAGTTGTACGCGGAGTAGGGGCCGGGGTCGCTCGACAGCGTCCCGCGCTCGATCGCGCGCTGCTGCCACAGCATCGCGAACAGCGTCGCCTCGCCCAGCGTGGTCGCGCTCGCCCGGTCGAACGCCGCGGTCGAGCGGTCGGGGACGATCACGCTCGCCGGGCGGTCGGTCGGGTAGTCGCGGGGGTGGATCAGCTGCTCGCTCGACCGGGGCGGTCGGACGTACAGGTCGTTCACGGCCGCCCAGCCGCCGCGCTGGTGGGCCCGGTGGACGAACGTCGGCCCCTCGCTGTAGGGGGCGTAGACGGTGAGGTACAGCCCGAGGTTCCGGTCGGCGATGCTGCCCGCGCTGCTGCTCGCCGGCCGGTCGATGCAGTCCCACTGCTCGCCACAGCGCTGCTCGTACCGCGCCTCGACGTAGCTGGCGTCGCCCTCGACGACGCCGGTGTGAGCCATTCTCTCGTCGGGGTTGTCGGCGCCGCCGAGCAGCGAGAGCCGCTGGTCCTGCAGCGCGTGCAGCAGTTCGTGGGCCAGCGTCGTCCGGTCGACCGTCGGCGTCTCGTTGCCGCTGACGAGCACGATCCGGTCGCTCGCCGAGGAGTAGTAGCCCAGCACTGAGCCGCCGTAGATCTCGGCGAACGCGCCGCCGACGGTTCGGTCCTCGCCGACGAGCATCGCCGCCTCGTAGCGCTGTTCGCGGGCGCGCTCGGCGGGCGTGTCGACGGTCGTGTCACGACTCGACCCGTTCAAGTACTCCTCCCGGGAGATGATCTCGACGGGGACAGTCTTCCGGAACTCCAGCCGGCGGATCACCTCGACCCGCGCCATCGTCCGGGCGACGACGGCGTCGAGTTCGGACTCGTTCAGCCCGTCGCTCGCGTCGACCGCGAGATCGTCGGTCGCGGCGTAGCCGTTCTCGACGCCCAACCGATCGCCGTCAGGCGACGGCGACGGCGCCGCGGGGGCGGCACAGCCGGCGAGCAACAGACAGCAGACCACAGCGAAGAGGCGGCGGTTCACACCACCCACCTCCGGCGGGGGAACGGAAAAGAGCTACCGCCGGCGGAACAGGAGCGCGCCCCCGAGCAGCGCGACCAGCGCGGTGACCGCCGAGAACCCCGGCGACTCGGCCGTGACCGACGGCTCGGTCACCGTCGGGGAGATCGACTCGGTTGCGGGGGCATCGGTCGGGGTCGGCTCGGCCGTCGGCGTCTCGGCCCCCGCGTCGACCGACCCGCGCACCTCGGAGAGCTGTTCGACCGTCGGCGCGTTCACGATCGTCACCGTGTCGCCCGCGACGGTGACGTGGAACGCGTCGGCGAACGGACCGTCCTCGATTCGGTACGTGCCCTCGCCGATCTGTTCGGCGCCCCAGTACGCCAGCAGCTCCTCGTACGCGTCACGGAACTCGATCGCCTCCGCGTCGCTGTCCCAGACGAGCCGCCAGACGTAGCCGCCCTCGCCGGCGTCGTTCTGGTAGAAGTGCATCCGGTCGCCGTCCCAGCCGGCGGCGGCGTCGAACCCGTAGTTCAGCGGGTCGATCGGGCTGAGGTCGCCGGAGTCGGTGTAGTTGAACCACGTGTTCCGGAAGTTCGGGATCGCGTCGTACCCCTGCGGGGAGCGCCCGGCGTACCACGGGTAGACGAACATCGACGCGACGCCGGCCTGCCCGACCTCGGCGTAGTCGAGGCGGCTCTCCGGGCGGATCCGCTCCCAGTTCTCGCCGTGCTCGTCGGCGAGTTCGACCTCGGTCGGCGGGTCGGTGCCGTAGCGCTCGGGGTGGATCACCTGCTCGGCGCTCTGGGGCGGGGCGTCGTAGAGGTCGTTGACCGCGTCCCAGCCGCCCTGTCGCTTCTGGGCGGCGATAAACGTCGGCCCGTCGCTGTAGGGCTGGTAGTTCACGAAGTAGACCCCGATGTTCGCCGGCCCGCCGCCGCCACCGCCGCCGCTGGCCTCGGGGCGGAGGCAGGTGCCGTTCCACGCGCCGCCCTCGCCACAGCGCTCGCGGTACTGCTGCTGTACGTAGTTGGCGTCGCCCTCGATCAGCCCGCTGTTGGCGTTGGCGCCGTCGCGGGTTTGGCTACTGAAGTTCCCGAGGTCGAACTTCTGGTCCTGTACCGCGTGGACGAGCTCGTGGCCGAGGGTGAGCTCGTCGACCTGGAGGGTGGTCTCGTTGTCCGTGACGAGCACGATCGAGTCCGCGGCGGGGCTGTAGTAGCCGCCGACGGTCGCGCCGCGGTTGGACTGCTGGACCGCCAGCGAGCCCTCCTCTTCGCCGATCAGGAACAGCGCCTCGAACTTCGCGTTGTCGAACGCCCGGAACGCCTCGCTGTAGGAGCTGTTGCCCGAGGAGTTCGCGAACGCCGAGCGCGAGACGATGTCGACGGGCACGGTCGTGTTGAACTCCAGCTCGCGGATCACCTCGACGCGGGCCATCGCCCGCGCGACCGTGGCGTTGAGCTCCGCCTGCGTCAGCCCGTCGCTCTGGTTCACGTCGATGCTCTCGTTGTACCAGTAGCCGTTCTCCCAGCCGATCCGGTCGGTTTCGGGATCCGGCGGGGCGCTCTCGTTGGTCGGCGTCGACTGTTCCGTCGCCGCGACGCCGCTCACCGCGGCGTCGGCGCCCGCAGGTGCCGCAGCCGCGAGGGGGGCGAGCCCGGCGAGGACGACCAGCGTGACAGCGAGGACCGTCGCGACTCGTCGCATAGCCCCACATGGGGAGGCCCACGCAAAAAGACCCCGGCGAGGGAACTAAGACGGCGAGGACCCATCTCCCCGCCGTGTACGATCCAGACAGCACCGCGGTCGTCGTCGTCGACATGCAGCGCGGGTTCTGTCACCCGGACGGCAGCCTGTTCGCGCCCGCGAGCGAGTCGGCGATCGAGCCCGTGACCGATCTCGTCGCCCGCGCCCGCGACGCCGGCGCGAGCGTCGTCTACACGAAAGACACCCACCCCGAGGAGCAGTTCGACGGGAACCACTACTACGACGAGTTCGAGCGCTGGGGCGAACACGTCGTCGAGGGGACGCCCGACGCCGAACTCCACGACGATCTCGACGTTCGCGAGGACGACTACGTCGTCGAGAAACACACCTACGACGCGTTCTACCGGACCGGGCTGGAGGGGTATCTCGACACCCACGGCATCGACGACCTGCTGCTCTGTGGGACGCTCGCGAACGTCTGCGTGCTCCACACCGCCGGCAGCGCCGGGCTCCGTGACTACAAGCCCGTGATCGTCGAGGACGCGCTGGGGTATATCGAGGCGGAGCACAAGGAGTACGCCGTCGAGCACGCCGACTGGCTGTTCGGCGAAGTGAGCGATCTGGGAGCCGTCGAGTTCGCGTGACCCACCGACGCCGTTCGCGAGCCCGGCGTGCCCACTGAACTCACCGGTCGGTCGTTCCTTCCACGCTTCTCCCTGCCGAACCCGAGTAGCGGTTTTACTATCCGAAGCGTCGACTCTGGCAGCGTATGGCGTGCCCGAACTGCGGCCAAGACAGCAAACCACCCGTCCCGCTCGAACACCCCGACTACACCGGTCACCAGATCTGGCAGTGTCCGCGGTGTAACGCCGACATCGGGATGACCTGACCCCGGCGAGGGTCCGACGCTACCGAAACAGCCGGTAGGAGGGCTGGCCGGTCGCGACCAGTCGCTCCTCACCTTCTTCGACGCCCCAGTCCACGTCGTCGTCGCCGTCCTCCGGCACCGTACTGACCACGTCGACGCGGCTGACGCCGATCGTGGAGCCAGCTCGAACCACGTCCGCGGTCGCGTGGAGATCGCCCGTGGCGCGCCGGAGGTAGTTCACGTTCAGGCTCACCGTCGCCACGTCGACGCCGAGGGGGTCCTCGGCGGCGAGCCGCAGCGCCAGCCCGCCCGCAGTGTCGATCAGCGTCGCGGCGACGCCGCCGTGGATCGTCGGCTTCGACGCGAGGTTGGTGAGCTTCTCGTCGAACGGGATGGTGAGCCCGATCCGGCCGCGCTCGACGGTGTCGACCTCGGTGCCCAGCCACGAGAGGTAGCCGTGCTCCTCCTCGATCGCGTAGCGGAGGAACTCGGCGGCCTCGTCGGGCAGCGGCGGAACGTCGGTCATACTCCCGCTGGGAGCCGGCCCACCAAGTAGCCGCCGGGTTCGGGGACAGTTTCAGGCCGGCGCCGGCCCAACCGCCGTCGATGCCCGCGATGGCCGACCTCCCCGAGAACGACGACGGCGAGTACGACCACGACTTCCGAGCCGACCCCGAGCCCTACCGCGTCGGTCGCGGGGAGGAGGGCGTCTTCAAGGTGCAGCCGTACAAGTCCGAACTCCTGCCGCTGTGGGGGTACGCCGACCCCGAAACCGCCGCCGAGGCTGCCGAAGCCATCTACGAACAGTTCCTCCGCTACCGCCGCGACGACGAGTTCGTCGGGATGGACATGGCCCGGAAGTACCTCCGGATGGGGTACACGCGGGCGATGCGGTACGCGCACTACCCCGGCGGGAAGAAGTACGACGAGGACGGCGACCAGCGCGAGACGGTCCGCTGGGCCGACCCCGAGAAGCGCAAGGCCGCGGTGATCTTCGACCACGTCCTCGGCCGAGTCGAGACCGACGAACGGTATCGCGAGCGCAAGCGGGAGTGGCGCGAGCGACGGGGCTAACCCAGCCGGATCGACGCGTCCGCGGGGTCGATCGACACCCGTAGCTCGTCGCCGACCGCGAACCCGTGGCCCTCGTGGAAGACGATCTTGGCGCCGAAATCGGCGAGCGACGCGAACAGCGACAGTCCCGTCGCGCGCTCCGCCCGTTCCGCCCCGCGGACCTCGATCGCGACCTCGCCCCAGTCCACGTCCGCGCCGCCGCCGGCCCGCGGCGTCACCGTCCCGACATCCGTGTCGAGCAGCGAGAGCGACTCCGCCGCGGCGTCACCGTACGCGCCGCCGCCCGAGTAGTGGGCCAGTCCACCGTCGAGCGGCGTGCCGTCGTCGGCCGCGATCGACGCCCAACTCCCCGGGTCGGGGTGGGTCGGCGCGTCGAGGCGGACGTACGTCCGCCCCGTCTCGATCACCTCGCCGGTGCCGCCCCACGGGACGCCCGCGATCGACACGTCCGGCGTCACGGGGATCGAACCCGACGCCCGGTAGGGGTTCGCGTCGGCGGGGCGGAAGCCGAGGTGGAGGTGGTCGTCGACCCAGCGGCCGAAGAAGCCCGATCGGACCGTCTCGCCAAGCGAGTCGCCCGCGTCGACCCAGTCGCCGGCCGAGACGCCGGGATCGACGTGGAGGATCCGGGCGAGCAGGTCCGTGCCGCGTCCGCCGGCCCAGTCGTCGGCCACGTCGAGCACGATCAGGTGGTCGTGGTCGACTGCGTACGGGCGGTCCGGGCACGCGACCGTCCGGGTGTCGATCACCTCGCCGGGAAGCGGCGCGGGCGCCGTGCCGTCGTCGGGGTAGAGATCGACCGCACAGCCGCGGTCGTGGGCCGGATAGGGGGAGTTGTAGCAGGAGAACCGCGCGTAGCGGGCGAGCAGCGCCTCCGGAAGCGGGACGGGCGCCGCACTCGCCGCCTGATCCGCAGCCATGTCCGAGGGGTCGCGACGGCCACGCTTAGGTACGTCGGAGCCGGAGAGTCGGTATGCGCGTGATCCGCGGGCGGGCGGCGACGCCCGACGCCGACCGGGCGGCCACCCGCGAGCTGCTGGGCGCGGTCGCCGACTCGGGAACGCCGGCCGTCCGGGCGTGGACGCCCCACCGCCAGCTGGCGTTCGGCCGGCGGGACGCGAACGAAACCGGATACGAGACTGCCCGGGGCGCCGCACGGGAACGGGGGTTCCCACCCGTCGAGCGCTCGGTGGGCGGGCGCGCGGTCGCCTACACGGGCACGACCGTCGCGTTCGCGTCGCTCGAACCGGTCGCGGACAGCCGCTCGGGGTTGACCGATCGCTACGAGGCCGCCGTCGGTACGGTCGTCGCCGCGCTCGACTCGCTGGGCATCGACGCCGAACGCGGCGAGCCGCCGGAGTCGTTCTGCCCCGGCGACTACTCGGTGCAGGCGCCGTGTTCGACCGGAGACGGTGAGCGGCCCGAGAAGCTGGCGGGGATCGCCCAGCGCGTGACCGCCGGCGCGGCGATGGTCTCGGGAGTGGTGACCGTCGCCGACCGCGAAGAGATCGGCGACGTGCTCGATCCCGTGTACGACGCGCTCGGCGTGCCGTTCGACCCGAACTCCGTGGGCAGCGTCGCGGCCGCGGGCGGGCCGAACGACCCCGACCGCGTGGCTCGGGCGCTGGAGGACGCGATCGTCGACGGTCGACCGACGACGATCGAACGGCTCGCCGACCCGGGCCGGGAAACTTAGGGCGGGGCCACACCCAGTGGACGTATGCTCATCACCGGCGCCGAACTCCCGGACGGCCGCGTCCGGGACGTTCGGACCGACGAGGGCCGCATCGCCGAGATCGAGGACTCCCTCCACTCGCTGCCCGACGAGGAGACCGTCGACGCAGACGGGCTGACCCTGCTGCCGGGCGCCATCGACGCGCACGTCCACTTCCGCCAGCCCGGCCACGGCCACAAGGAGACGTGGGCGACCGGGAGCCGCTCGGCCGCGGCGGGCGGCGTCACCACCGTCGTCGACCAGCCCAACACCTCGCCACCGACCGTCGACGGCGCGGCGTTCGACGAGAAGGCCGAGTTCGCCGAGAACGCCGCGGTCAACTACGGGATCAACGGCGGCGTAAACGACGAGTGGGACCCAGACTCGCTGCTCGCCCGGCCCGTGTTCGCGCTGGGCGAGGTCTTTCTGGCGGACTCCACGGGCGAGATGGGGATCGACGAGGCGCTGTTCGAGGACGCGCTCGCGGCGGCCGCCGAGGCGGGGATTCCCGTCACCGTCCACGCGGAGGACGCCGACCTGTTCGACGAGTCCGCCTCCGGCACTGACGCGGGCGGGGCCGGCCGGGACGCCGACGCCGACCTGTGGAGCCAGTACCGCACCGCCGAGGCCGAGATCGCGGCCGTTGAGGCCGCCTGCGAGGCCGCCCGCGGCGCCGGGGTGGAGATCCACGTCGCGCACACGTCGACGCCGGAGGCGGCCGATCACGCCGACGACGCCGGGATGACGACCGAAGTCACCCCACACCACCTGCTGCTCTCCCGTGACGACCTCGACGAGCTCGGCACGTTCGGACGGATGAACCCACCACTCCGCAGCGAGGCCCGTCGGGAGGAGCTGTACGAACGCGTCGCCGACGGCACCGTCGACATGGTCGCGACCGACCACGCGCCGCACACGGCCGCGGAGAAGGAAGCCGGGCTCTGGGACGCGCCCTCGGGCGTCCCGGGCGTCGAGACGATGCTCCCGCTGCTGCTCGCCGAGGTCCGCGACGGCGGGCTCACGCTCGAACGCGTCCGGGATCTCGTCGCTTCGAACCCCGCCGAACGGTTCGGGCTGGCGGAGAAAGGCCGGGTCGAAGTCGGGTACGACGCCGACCTGACGCTGGTCGACCTCGACGACGCCGAGCCGATCCGGGCCGACGCGCTCCACACGAAGTGTGACTGGACCCCCTTCGAGGGGCGCGAGGCGGTGTTCCCCGAGCTCACGGTCGTCGACGGCGAGATCGTCTACGACGGTCGGGTCGGCGATCGGTTCACCGTGGGAGTCGGGACGAACGTTCGGGCGTAGCGGCGCCCGAGGGTGCCGGACCGTGCAGTTCTCGTATGGGAGCTACCCGCCCAAGAGCGGCGACGCCGTCCCGGCTGTGACAGTCTCGCAAGGCAAGCTTTACATGGAGGTTCAAGTAAATTAGAACGATGCCCGAATGCCAGAACTGCAGTTCGTTCGTTACGCGGCGGTACGTCCGGGTGTTCACTCCCGAGGGACAGGAGACGCCTCGGGTCTGCCCCTCCTGTGAGGACAAGATCCGGGACGGCAGCGACGTACGCGCCGCGCGTTCGACGCGAGGGAACTAAGCGGTAGACGGGTCTTCTTCGACGCTCGAACCGCGGTCGCGGGGCGCGCCCCGCGACAGTCGGCCGGGAAAAACGGGAACCGCAGTCAGTAGCTCCGCTCTTTCGGCTCGTACGTCTTGGCTTCGCCCTCCAGCACCGCCGGCTTGTACCAGAGGCCGGGGCTGCCGTCGTTCCAGGACAGCATCGTGTGCTTGAGCCACTCGTCGTCCTTGCGCTCCTGGTGCTCCTTGCGCCAGTGGGCGCCGCGGAACTCGTCGCGGGCCAGCGCGCCGACGGTGATCGCCTCGGCCACGTCGAGCAGGTTCCGCGTCTCGATCGTGTGGATCAGGTCGGTGTTGTACGTCCGGGAAGGGTCCTCGACGGTGACGTGCTGGTAGTCCTGCCGGGCCTCGCGGATGTCCTCGAGGGCGTCTTTCAGCGCCCCCTCCTCGCGGAACACGTTCACGTTCTCGGTCATCGTCTCCTGCAGCTCCGAGCGGACCTCCGCGTGGTTGATCCCCTCCTCCTTCTCGAGCAGGTAGTGGACCCGGGTGCGCTCGGCCTGTACTGCCTGTTCGACGACGCCCTCGGCGCCCTCGGCGTCGACGGCGGGGTCGCTGTCGCCGGAGGGTGAGGTCGCGCCGCCGTCCGCGAGCGCGCCTTTCTCCGCGGAGGGGAGGTCGGCCTCGCCCAGCGGCACCGGCGAGACGTTCTCGCCCTCCTCGCTGTCCTCGTCCCAGCCGGTGGTGATCTTCGCTGCCTCGTCGACGGCGCCGGCCGCGTGCCGGCCCGCGCGGGCGCCGAACACCGCGAGTTCGGGCAGCGCGTTGCCGCCGAGGCGGTTGGCGCCGTGCACGGAGGCACACGCACACTCGCCGACGGCGTAGAGGCCGTTCACGCAGGTCGAGCCCCACTCGTCGGTCTCGATGCCGCCCATCGCGTAGTGCTGGCCGGGCTTGACGGGCATCGGCTCCTCCAGCCCGTCGACGCCCTCGAAGTCCTCCGCGAGGTGGAGGATGTTCTCCAGCCGGTCGAGGATGCGCTCCTCGCCGAGGTGGCGCATGTCGAGGTGGACGTACTCGTCCTCGATCCCGCGGCCGTTGTTCACCTCGTTGAGTTCGGCGCGGGAGACCACGTCACGCGAGGCGAGTTCGCCGTCGTTGTTGGCGTACCCGTGTTCGAACATGAACCGCTCGCCCTCGCTGTTGTAGAGGATCCCGCCCTCGCCGCGGACCCCCTCGGAGATGAGCACCCCCGTCGACGGGAGCGTCGTCGGGTGGAACTGGATCATCTCCATGTCCTCGATGGGGACGCCGGCGCGGTAGGCCATCGCGACGCCGTCGCCGGTGTTGGCGATGGCGTTGGTGGTGTGGTCGTACACCTGCCCGAGCCCGCCGGTCGCGAGGATCACGCCGTCGCGGGCGCGGAACCCCTCGATCTCGCCGCGCTTGATGTCGTAGGCGACGACGCCGTGGCAGTCGCGTTCCTCGGGTTCGTCCTCGTCGGAGACCGCGAGCCGCGTGACGTACCACTCGTCGTACACCTCGATCCCGCGTTTGACCACCTGCTCGTACATCGTGTGGAGCATGTGGTGGCCCGTCTCGGCGCCCGCGTAGGTGGTGCGGGGGAACGAGAGGCCGCCGAACGGCCGCTGGGAGACTTGGCCGTCCTCGTCGCGGGAGAACGCCATCCCCCAGTTCTCCAGCTGGATCGTCTCTTTCGGACTCTCACGGGTCAGCGCCTCCACCGCGGGGGCGTCGCCGAGGTAGTCCGATCCCTTCATCGTGTCGTAGGCGTGGTCGCGCCAGTCGTCGCCCTCGCGGAGCGCCGCGTTGATGCCGCCCTCCGCCGCGCCCGTGTGGGAGCGGACGGGGTGGAGCTTGGTCACCATCGCCACGTCCGCGCCGTTCTCCTGTGCGGCGATCGCCGCACGGAGTCCGGCGCCGCCGGCACCGACCACGATGACGTCGTACTCTCTCATCTTACCAGAACTTCAGGTTGGATTTGACTGCCTCCCGCTTGAGCTCCTGAATGTGCTCGGTCAGCGGGATGTCCTTCGGACAGACTTCGGTACAGGAGAACTGGGTCTGACAGCGCCAGACGCCGTTCTCCTGCTCGATCAGCTCCATGCGGTGCTGCTTCATCTCCTCGCCCTCCCGCTCGTCCATCGCGAAGCGGTACGCCTTGTTGATCGCCGCCGGGCCGAGGTAGGCGTTCTCGCCGGCCGCGACGTTGCAGGAGGACATACAGGCGCCACACCAGATACACCGGGTGGACATCTTGATCTTCTCCCGGTTCTCGGGCGTCTGGAACTGCTCTTCCAGCTCGTCGTCGGGCGTCTCGTCGGTCTGGAAGTACGGCTCGACCGCCTCCATCTGGTCGTAGAAGTGCTCCATGTCCACGACGAGGTCTTTCACCACGTCCTGGTGGGGGAGCGGTTCGACGCGGACCACGTCGCCGTCCAGATCCGCGATCTGTGTCTGACAGCCGAGGCGCTGGCGGCCGTTGATGAACAGCGCGTCGGAGCCACACACCGCCTGCCGGCAGGAGTGTCGGAACGTGAGCGAGGAGTCGTACGTGTCCCGGGCGGCGATCAGCGCGTCGAGCACGGTCATCCCCTTCTCGAAGGGGATCTGGAACGTGTCGAATCGGGGTTCTGCCTTCGCCTCGACCTCGGGGTCGTAGCGGAACACCTTCAGGGTGACCGCGTCCTCGCCGAGGTCCGGTTCGGCCTCGGCCTCCTCGCGTTCGCGTTCGGCGGCGCGGGCGGCCTTCTCCGCGCGGCGGCGCTCGCCGGGGCTCTGTGGCTCCGGCTCGGCCTCCGGCGTCGATTCGGTCTCGTCGTCGGTCTCGGGTGGTTCGGTTTGCGTACTCATAGTTAGAACAGGTTGGTCCAGACGAGCGCGGTTCGCAGCCCCTGGACGATCAGCACGAGGCTGGCGACGACCAGCACCGCCGTGATCGCGGTCTGCTTCCAGCCGTCGACGCCGTCGCGGTGGACGAGCGTGTTGTGGATGCCGTTGACGCCGTGGAACGTCGCCGTCAGCAGGAACAGCACCATCAGCGAGAAGTACGTCCACGTGCTCATCCGGGCGGACGTGCCGGCGAACGTCACGTCGGCGGCGTGGTTCACGAAGTGCAGGAGGAAGAAGTGGAACGCGAGCACGACGACCAAAAAGGCCGCCGTGATCCGCTGGAGCAGCCACTTCGTCCCCGAGCGGTCGAACGAGGAGTAGTGTTCAGCCATCTCAGAACACCCCCGAGAGGAACGTCGGGACGCTCGCGACGGTGATCGCGCCAGTGATCACCAGCGACGCGTAGAAGCTCTCCTCCTGTGCCTCCAGCCCCTTCCCGAGGTCGATGAACAGCAGCCGGACCCCGTTGAGGATGTGGAACACCGCCACCGCGAGCAGGCCCACCTCCAGCAGGCGCACGATGGCGAGGCTCTCGAGCCCGACGATGGTGTCGTTGTACATCCCCGGGTTCTGGAGCGCCGTCGAGAGCACGGCGATGTGTGTGAACAGGTAGCCGATGAGGACCCAGCCGGTGAACTTGTGGAACAGCCACGCCCACATGCCGGCGGTGAACGAGCGCCACCGTCCGAAGTCCTCGACGGTTCCCCGGTCGTACGACTGACTCATGTAACAGGATCACTCGGTTCGCGGAGGGTATAGAAGTTACCGTCTCGGTGACGCCGGCCGCCGAACGTGTTCCCCGTCGACTGTCGATATCTTCCCGAACCTGCGTCGGGTCAGAACAGCCCCGAGACGAACCCCACACCCATCACGATCAGCACGGCCGCGGAGAACGCCGGGAGGTAGGGTGTGAACCGCTCGACGCGCTCCTCGTGGCGCTCGTAGCCGGCGACCAGCAGCATGGTGAACCCGACGATCCCCGCGATCACCGTCAGCGCGTAGGCGCTCATCAGTTCCAGACAGTGCGTGGAGCCGGCACACAGCGCGATGATCTCGAACTCCTCCTCGTGGGCGAAGCCGAGCAGGAACGCGAACCACGCGATCCCGAACAGGCCGCGCTCGGCCGCCTCGTCGCCGCTGGCGTGGCTGTGGCCGCCGACGAATGGGAGCGCCGTCTTGACTCGATCCCACCAGCTCGGGTCGTCGTGGTCGTGATCGTGTTCGTGGTCGTGGCCATGATCGCCGTGCTCGTGGCCGTGATCGCTGTGCTCGTGGTGGTCGTGTTCTTCCTCGCCGTGGCCGTGGCTGTGCCCGCCGTAGTACTCCCGCAGTCCGAGCAGGATCAGGAGGACGCCGGCCACGAGGCTGATCGGGCCGCCGATCGTGATCCCGTCGACGACCGTGATGGGCTCGTTGACCTGCGTGAGGCTGAAGTACGATTTTGCGTAGAAGAACACTCCGACCATCGCGATGCTGCTGATCAGGTGGCCGACGCCGAGGATCAGGCTGGCCGCGAAGCCGTAGAGCCACTTGTTCGACTGATCAAGCGCGTAGGAGGCCGCGACCGGCCAGCCGTGTCCGGGCTCGACCCCGTGGACGGCGCCGAGCGCGACGGCGCCGACGAGCAGGCCGACCGCCTCGCCGTGGAGCATGTCCGGTAGCCGTGGAGGGATGCGTTTAGAGGTTGGCAAGGCGGAAGTGGGTGGTTGGACAGTAGTTCGATTCACTGCTTCCGCGGCCGCGACAGCATCTCGATCGTTGGCCACTTGCGACCGCACCGCCCGGCACAGCCCTCGAACCTCCCCAGCCGACTCACTCGCTCACGTCCGTTCGCTCGTTCGTCCTCCGAGGGAGCAAAGCTCCCTCGTGCCCTCGCTCGTTTCACTCGCGAGGACCTCGCGCTGACTCGTCCACGGAGGGACTCGCGTTTCGCGCCGACAGCGACCGCGGTGCGGTGGCGGTGGACGCCTCGCGCTCGCCAGCGGTCGGCGAGCGCGGGGGGAGGGGTGGGGACTCGGGACCGTGCCGGACCCTGTGTCCGGCACACTGCGGTCGCAAGTGGTCAAGCATCGAACTGCTGTTGCGGTCGCAGTCTCCGTCGATAACGATCGAGACACCGTCCCTGTCGCAGTCTCAGCAACCCACGGAGGGTCCCGACAGAACCACCCCGAATCGACGGCCACACCGTTCACGTCCCTCCGTGCCGAACCCCCGCGTATGGACCTCACAGACCGCGTCGCCGTGATCACCGGCGGCGCCAGCGGGATCGGTCGCGAAACCGCCATCGAGATGGCCGAGCGCGGCGCGGACGTGGTGATCGCCGACGTGCGCGAGGCGCCGCGGATTCCCGAGTCGGAAGGCGGCGCCGAGGACCCGCGGCCGACCCACGAGTACATCGACGACGAAACCGACCGCGAGGGGCACTTCGTCGAGTGTGACGTTCGCGAGCGCGACGATCTCGAGGTCGCCGTCGAGGCCGCCGAGTCGCTGGGCGGGATCGACGTGATGGTGAACAACGCCGGCGTGTTCCGCACGATCCCGTTCGCGGAGATCGGCGAGGACGAGTACGACCGGATGATGGAGATCAACGCCAAGGGCGCCTTCTTCGGCACGCAGGTCGCCGCCGCGGCGATGGACGAGGGCGCCGTCGTCAACCTCGCCTCCATCGCCGCGCTGCACGGCACGGGGAACCACCCCGTCTACTCGGCGTCGAAGGCGGCGGTGCAGAACCTCACGAAGTCGATGGCCGACGCGCTCGGGCCGGAGATCCGGGTGAACTGCGTGCTGCCGGGGGTGATCGACACCGCGATGACCCGGGAGGACGTGCCGACCGTCGGCGGCGAGCGTGCCGAACGCTACGAGGACGAGATCCCGCTGGCGCGCTTCGGCGATCCCGGCGACGTGGCCGACGCGATCTGCTTTCTCGCGAGCGACGCCGCGAGCTACGTCTCCGGCGCGGGGCTGCCCGTCGACGGCGGACTGAGCGCGGTCTGACGGCCGCCACACCCAAACCGCTCGGCGAGCTACCCACGGCGCGATGAGTCTCCAGCAGGCGTTCCACGAGCTCGTGACGCTCGAACTGGTGCTCGCGTGGTTCGCGGTCTCCCTCGTCTCGGTCGGAATACTCTGGATCGATCTCCGGCGGAACAACGAGGCGCTCCCGTCGATGATGAAGCTCGTCTGGACGCTCACGGTGCTCTACTCCGCGGTGCTCGGGCTCGCGGTGTACTGGTACAGCGGCCGCACCCAGATCCCCGAGGACAGCTTCTGGCGTCGCGGGATGCGCTCGACCGCCCACTGCTACTCCGGCTGTGGGGTGGGCGAGGTGCTCGGCATCACGCTCGCGGCCGGGATCCTCTTGTTGAGCACGCTCGGCGTCGCCGCGACCACGTTCGCGTTCGCGTACACGTTCGGACTCGCGTTCACCGTCGGCCCGCTGCTGCAGGAGGGGGTCGGGCTCCGCGAGGCGCTCTCGGACGCGGTGTACAGCGAGTCCGGCAGCATCGTCGCGATGGAAACCGTCGCGATCGGCTCGGACATCTACCTCGCCGGCGAGGCGACAATGGGCGAACCGGTGTTCTGGGCGTCGCTCGCGGTGTCGCTCTCGCTGGGCTTTCTCGCGGCCTACCCGATCAACCTGGGGCTGCTCCGGCTCGGCGTGAAGGAGGGGATGGGCGATCCCTCCGAGATGTGACCGAGCGCGTTCGCGGGGGCGAGCGTCGGTCGGTGGGCCAAAGGCCCTCGCGCTCCTGCCCCCGACCATGCACGATTCGGAGCGGATCACGCTGGCGCGGCTCCCCTCGGGCGTCGAACTGGAGACGACGGTCCACACGTACGGCGACGGCGACGGGCCGACGCTGTACGTGCAGGCGGCCCAACACGGCCGCGAGATCAACGGGAGCGAGGTGCTCCGACGGCTCCACGGCGAACTGCTCGCGCGGGCGGACGAGTTCTCCGGCACGCTGATCGCCGTCCCCGTCGCCGACCCCATCACGTTCGACCGCGTCTCCTACACCGCGCCGGAGGCGCTGGACTCGGTGAACGCGAACATGAACCGCTGCTGGCCCGGCGATCCCGAGGGGAGCCTCCACGAGCGGATGGCGGCGACGCTGTGGGAGTACGCCGGCGACGCCGACGCCATCGTCGACCTCCACACCGGCGGGAAGGAGATGCTGAGCCACACCGTCTACCTGAAAGGCGACGGGGAGTGTCGCGCGCTCGCGGAGGCGTTCGGGCACGACCTGCTGCTCGCCGAGGCGGCGGGGGAGGACGCCGACGCCGAGTGGCAGGACCGAAACTTCGGCGGGAAGCTCCGCGTCGCGGCCACACAGGAAGGGATTCCGACGATCACGCCCGAACTCGCCCACAACACCGAGCTGGTCGAGGACGCCATCGACGCCGGCGTCGCCGGGATGCTCGACACGCTCCGGCACCTCGACATGCTGCCCGGCGAGGCGGCGCCGACGAACGCCACGATCGCGCGGAACCACCTCGGCCGAGTGAAAGCCGACGACTCGGGGCTGTTCCACGTCGACGGCGACGTCGAACTCGGCGACTACGTGGAGCCCGGCGACCACGTCGGCGCCGTCCACGACCCCACGAGCTACGAGGTGCGACAGGAAGTGAGCGTCGACCGCGAGGGGATCGTTTACTCGCTGGAGCGGGAGGCGACGGTGACCGCGGGGTCGACGCTGGTCGGCGTCGCGCTGCTGCTGGAGGAGTAGCGACCGAAACCGACTTCCGGGGTTGCGGGGTATCTCGAACCGCGCGAGGGTGGCCGAGTCAGGACAAAGGCGGCGGGCTTAAGACCCGCTCCCGTAGGGGTCCGTGGGTTCGAATCCCTCCCCTCGCATCGTCTCCGAACGACAGTGAGGAGCGATGCGTCTCGGAGGATTCGAAGCAGGGAGCGGGAGGTGAGCGAGCGGTAGCGAGCGAACGGGAGCGACCGTGGTTCGAATCCCTCCCCTCGCATTTTCCGGCGCGACCGTCGATCCCAACCCTCTCGGGTCTCGTCTCGACACAAAGCCTTTCAGGAACGTCTAATTATATGTAATTACCATGCTCGGCGGTCTCGCGCGTCCGGACTACCACCTGCTCTTCATCCCTGCCGCGCTGCTGTGTGGTGTCGTGGCAGCGGTTCTCTCGCCGCTGTCGCTCAATGCCGGCGCGGGCGTCGGGTCGCTGCTCGCGAGCGCTGCCGTCGTCGACGGCGTCGCACTCAATCCGCCGACCCAGAACTGAGCCGTCGCTGGTCGAGTAGTTTCAGCGAAAACGGGCCGCGCCGCCGCGAAAAAGCGCGGCGGCGCGAGCCCGGTTGGTCCCCGCTGACGCTTCGGCCCTCCAAAGCGAAGCGTCACCTGAACCATGTGGGTGGAGAAACTTAAAACTACTCGCTACCGGAACTGCTGGTTGCCTTTCGAAACCCACCGACTACGGAGTGATCGCTACTGCCGTCCCGGGTGGTCGGCGGGGAGCCGAGACCGCCCCTCGCCGTAGAGCCGCTCTCGAAGCGTCTCGCCCTCGTACTCGGTTCGGAACAGCCCTCGGTCCTGCAGCTTCGGCACGACCTGATCCACGAAGTCGTCGAGGCTGCCCGTGCGGACCGCCTCCTTCACGTTGAAGCCGTCGACGCCGACCTCCTCGTGCCAGTAGACCAGTTCGTCCGCGACCTGTTCGGGCGTGCCGACGACGATCGGGGAGGTGGAGCCGAGGCCGGAGAACTCCGCGACCTCGCGGACGGTCCAGTCGTGGTCGGGGTCGGACTGCGTGAACGCGTTCATCGTCCCCTGGATCGCTTGGGTCTCGATGTGCTCGACCTTCTGGTCGGGGTCGAGTTCGGAGAGATCCATGTCGAGGAAGCCCGAGAGGAGCGCGAGCGTCGACTCCACGTCGACCGACTGCTTGAGCGCCTCGTACTTCGCTTCCGCCTCTTCCTCCGTGGGGGCGACGATCGGGACGATCCCGATGAAGAACGCGATCGAGCCCTCGTCGCGGCCGGCGTCGGCGGCCCGCTGCTTCACGTCCGCCATGTACTCCACGACGCCCTCCTCGGTCGGCTGGGAGCAGAACACCGCCTCGGCGTTGCTCGCGGCGAAATCCCGGCCGTACTCGGAGGAGCCGGCCTGATAGATCACGGGCGTACGCTGGGGTGACGGCTCGGAGCCGTGGGGTCCCGGAACGTCGAAGAACTCCCCCTCGTGGTCGATCGCGTGGACCTTCTCCGGGTCGGTGTAGCGCCCGGCGTCGGCGTCCCGGACGACCGCGTCGTCCTCCCACGACTCCTCCCAGAGCGCGTAACAGACGTCGAGGAACTCCGCGGCGCGCTCGTAGCGCGTCTCCTTCTCCATGCGCTCGTCGAGCCCGAGGTTCGCGGCGGCGGATTCGAGGTAGGAGGTGACGACGTTGAACGCGACGCGGCCGTCGGTGACGTGATCGAGCGTCGAGAACTCCCGGGCGAGCTGGTAAGGGTGGTTGTAGGTGGTGGACTTGGTGATCGCGAAGCCGAGGTCCTCGGTGGCCTCGGCCATCGCGGGCACGACGAGCGCGGGGTCGTTCGACGGCGTCTGGACGGCCTTCTCGATGGCGGTCTCGCGATCGCCGCCGTACACGTCGTAGATCCCGCGCACGTCGGCGAAGAACACCGCGTCGAACTTCCCGCGCTCGGCGGTGCGGGCCACGTCGGTCCAGTACTCCCGATCGGTGTACTCGCCCGAGCGGTCGCCGTCCCGCCGCCACGTGCCGGGCGAGACGTGCTCGACGGAGTTCATCGTGAAGAGATTGAGGTGGAGCTCGTCGCTCATCTTGGTTGTTGGTTGGCCGCTGTGGGTTAGGAACTACCGGAAGCCGGCGAAACGGTGGGGTTTCGCGGTTCGGAGTCTGGGTTCGTGGATGGGGTGTGTTGGTCGGTATCGTCGACAGTTCTCGCGACCGCGACAGCAGTTCGATCGTTGGCAACTGCAACAGCGACCGCATCTCGATCGCTGGCCACTTGCGACCGCAGGGTGCCGGGCACGAGGCCCGGCACAGCACGGAATCCCCACCCCTCCCCCCGCCGGCGCCGACCGCTGGCGAGCGCGAGGCGTCCACCGCGACCGCACCGCTGCGGCTGTCGGCGCGAAACGCGAGCGCCTCTGTGCGCGAGCCGAGCGCGAGGGATGAGCGAACGAACGTGAGCGAATCGGTTGGGGAGGTCTGGGGGCTCGCGGGGCGGTGCGGTACAAGTGGTCTACGAACGAGCTGCTGTTGCTGTTGCGGTCGCAGTGGTCAACGATCCGAAACGGCACGATCCCGAACACACCGACACACCAATAAACCGAACCGTCTATCCAAACCACTCACCGACCGAATCGACCTAACAGGAACAGTAGTACTCCCGGTCCGTGAACTCCGTATCCAGCAACTGCGCGACCGGCGCCGGATCGCTCGGCCGGTACACGCCCGTCGTCAGATCACCGCTCTCCTCGAACGCGCCCGACACCAGCGACACCCAGTCTTCCGTATCGAGCACGTCCCAGAACGTCTCCTCGCTCGCGAGCAGCGTCAGGTAGTCACGCAGGTACACCCACCGCCCGTCGTCGATCTCGCCCGGCTCGAACGCCTCCCCCACCGTGTCGGCGTACGCCGCGTACGGCAGATTCGCGCCGATCGAGACGGGCAGCGAGATCCACTTCCACGGCCGGGTGTTGATGTCCAGCAGCACATACTCCTCGCGGTCCTGATCGTAGACGAACTCCGACTCGCTGATCCCCTGATAGCCGGCGTCCTCGATCACCGAGAGCGCACGGGCCTCGATCTCCGGCGCGTCGACGGTCTCGACCAGACAGGACGTGCCGAACTCCAGCGGGAAGCGGACGGCGGCGTTGCCCACGACCGCCAGCGGCTCACCCTCCGCGGGCACGTACGACGCCAGCGAACGGTCCTTCCCGGTCGCGATGTTCACCTTCTCCTGCAGCATCACCTCGACGCCGGCCGCGTCGGCGGCCTCCAGCACGTCGTACAGCTCCTCGCTCGTCGCGACCTCGACGACGTTGCTCCCGATCGCCTCCTCGCCCTCGCGCTTGCGGGCGGGCTTGATCACGAGCGGGAAACCGAGCTCCTCGGCGGCCGCGTCGGGGTCCGTCTCGGCGGGGAAGTACGTCTCCGGGTACGGAACGCCCAGCTCCTCCGCGCGACGGTACAGCCGCGTCTTGTCGAGCACGCTGACGTGGTTCTCCCACGGCAGGTGGACGTTCTCCACGCCGGCGTCGGCGAACCCGTGGACCCACTCGTCCATACAGCCGAACGCGACGACCTCGCCCGCGGCGTCCGCGATCGCGGCAAGATCGTCCGCGAACCCCTGCGGATCGTCGAGCGGGTAGCGCACTTCGCCGGCGAAGTCGATCGCGTCCGAGGGGTAGGCGACCCCGTCGGCCATCCGATCGACGGCGATGACGGGCACCCCGTGGGCGTCGAGCGCGCGGGCGACGCTCAGCCCCGTGATGTGTGCGTTCGCGACCACCGCGGGCGTGCGGTCGAACTCGGCGTCGGCGACGGCGTCGACGAGCGCGTCGGTGTCGAGGAACTGCTCGGCCATATCCGCGTTTCGACGCCGGGAGGGAAAAGCTCCGCCGAACCGGCAGTACAGCGGCCGTTCCGGGGTCGCGCCGGCCCGTCCCGCGGCCGTGCGTCGCTGAAAGGGACGCGCTTATTCGCCGCAACCACTTGGGACGGGTATGAGCGAGCTCCCCGACAGAGCCCGGCGGGCGTTCCGCCGTCACGACGCGTTCGCGGCCGAGAGCGACGACGAGGACCGGTTCGCCGCCACAGCGACCCCCTTCGAGGGGACCGTCGCCGCCGAACCCGGCGAGGGCGGCGAGATCCGGTTCGAGATCGTCGTCCGCGTCCCGATGCTGGACGAGGTGACCGAGAGCGACGTGGCCCCGGTCGTCGAGGAGGGCTGGTACGAGACGTTCGAGCGCCGCCTCGACGGGATCGGCGGCGGCGTGCTCGCGGGCGATCACGAGCTCGAACCGACCGTGACCGAGACGGTCCACGAGGGAACGCGGACTGCGGAGGTCCGAGCCACGTTCGCGGATATCGACCCGACACGCGGCGTCGACGACGCCGCCGCAGTCGTCGACTTCGTCGAGGGAACGTTCGTGCAGGGCGTCATCCCCGGCTACGACTACACCGAGCCCGTCTCGGGGATTTTGACCGAGGCGCGGCGGGCGGGCGGCAGCGACGGGATCGAGCAGTAGTTCGAGAACGCTCGCCGGCCGACAGCGACAACGAAAAGGTCACGCGGCACCGAGAGCCGGGTAATGGCTTCGGCGCTCTCGATCGGGTTCCTGCTCGCGCTCGTCGCGGCCCACACCCTCCTCGCGGCGGTGCTCACGCGCTACTTCCGGATCGCGCTCGACACCCGCGGGGGAGCCGCGGTGTTCACCGTCACCGGGATCCCCGTGGTGTTGGTGGGGTCGACGTACCTGTTCTCGGGGCTGCTGGGGCTCGGCCCGGAGCTGGCCAGCCCCGCGATCGTCCTCACCCTGCTCGTCGCGGTGCCGGTCGGGCTGGGCGCGCTCGTCGACGTGCTGTACGTCCCGCCGCCGGAGCAGGTCGAGCTCCCCGAAACGTGGGAGTAGCGGCCGTCACCTCACTCGTGGTCGGCCAGTAGCCGATCGATCACGTCCTCCACCGACGCGATCACCTCCTCGGGCGACTGCGTGCCGTCGACGCGCACGAACCGCTCGGGCTCGGCGTCGATCAGGCGCTCGTAGTTCGACTCCACTTGCGCGAGGAAGGCGGCGTCCTCGAACTGGTTCGTCGAGCCGCTCCGGGCCGCCGCCGTCTCGGGGTCCACGTCGATGTAGATCGTCGCGTCCGGCGGCTCGGTGAAGGCGGCGTGGATCCCCTTGATGTACTCCAGCGGGCGCTTGAGCTCGCTGCCCGAGAGCGCGGCGGCCTGATACGCGTACCGCGAGTCGGAGTAGCGGTCCGAGATCACCAGCTCGTCGTTCTCCAACGCGGGCCGGATCGTCCGCGAGAGGTGATCGGCGTGGTCGGCGGTGAAGAGGAACAGCGTCGCCAGCGGGTCTTCGTCGTCGTCGATGGCGCGGTTCACGGCGTCGCCGTACCACGACTCCGTCGGCTCCCGGGTGAACGTGGCCTCGGGGTGGGAGTCGTGGAGGGCCTCCCAGACGGTGGTCTTGCCGCTGCCGTCCAGCCCCTCCAGCGTGATGAGCATGGACGGAGGGTGTTCGTCGCGGGATTAAGGCGCGTCGGTTCCGGGGCTGCTGCCGCCGCGGCCGGCCGCCGCTGCCGCCGCCATTTAAGTTCGTGTGCGCCCAATTCGCACGTATGGAGATACTCGTCGCCGGCGGTGACGGCTTCATCGGTCGCCCGCTCTGTGCCGAACTCGCCGAGCGGGGCCACGACGTGACCGCGATGTCCCGGAGCGAACCGGCGGAGTCGCTGCCCGACGGCGTCCACCACGCGACGGGCGACGTGACCGACTCCGACTCGACCGAGTCGGTCGTCGACGGTCACGACGCGGTGGTGAACCTCGTGGCGCTCTCGCCGCTGTTCAGCCCGAGCGGCGGCGAGGAGAAACACTTCGAGGTCCACCTCGAAGGAACGAAGAACCTCGTCGCGGCCGCCGAAGAAGCGGGTGCCGAGCGCTTCCTCCAACAGAGCGCGCTGGGCGCCGACCCCGACGGGCCGACCCACTACATCCGGGCGAAGGGGCAGGCCGAGGCGGTCGTCCGCGACTCCGACCTCGACTGGACGATCACCCGCCCCTCGGTGGTGTTCGGCGACGGCGGGGAGTTCGTGAAGTTCACGAAGCTGCTCGCGCCGCCGTACGTCACGCCGCTGCCCGGCGGCGGGAAGACGCGGTTCCAGCCCATCCACGTCGGCGACCTCGTGCCGATGCTCGCCGACGCCGTGCTGGAGGACGAACACGTCGGGGAGACGTACGACATCGGCGGCCCGGAGAAGCTCACGATGGCGGAAGTGGCGCGGCTGGGCCACCGTGCGGACGGTCGGGGGGTGAACGTGCTCCCGATCCCGATGTCGCTGTCGAAGATCGGGCTCTCGGCGCTCGACTACGTGCCGGGGTTCCCGTTCGGGAGCGACCAGTACCGCTCGCTGCAGATGGACAACACCGTCGACGACAACGACGTGTCCGCCTTCGGCGTCGACGAGGACGAACTCACCACGCTCGCCTCGTTCCTCGGCGTTTAACTGTCACGTCGGGTCATCGCTGCCCCGGTGTTTTTTCAACCCCCCGTCTGACCCCATGGTCGTACTATGGCGTGGGCTCCGGGGCTGCCGTCGCTGCTCCTGTTCGCCGTCAGCACGCTCTCCGCGCTGCTGGCGCTGGCAGTCCGCTGGAACCGAAGCGAGCGCTACGCCGGCGGGTTCGTCGCGCTGGTCGCCGTCATCGGCACGTGGACGTTCAGCTACGGCGTGCAGCTCGGGTTCGCGGCTCGTCCGGCACAGCTCGCGTGGTGGCAGCTGACGCTCGCCGTCGCGGGGTTCATCCCCACCGTGTGGCTGCTGTTCGGGCTTCGCTACGCCGGCAAGGACGAGTGGCTCACCCGCGGCGCCCGCCTGACGATGGTGTCCGAGCCGGCCGTGTTCGCGGCGTTCGTGCTCACTAACCCCGGACACCGGCTGATCTGGTCGGAGCTCGATCTCGTCGCCACCGGGCTCGTCCGCGTGTTCGCCCCGGAGTTCGCGGTCGGCTACTACGTCCACATCGCCTACGCGTACGCGATCATCGGCTTCGGTATCTACCTCGTCCTCCGGACGGCGGCCCGGTCCTCGAAGCTCTACCGCCGGCAGGCGGCGACGCTGCTGGCCGCGGTCGTGCCGCCGATGCTCGCCAACGTCGCGTTCACCGTCGGGGCCAGCCCGGTGCCGGGACTCGACCTCACGCCGTTCACGTTCGGCGTCACGGTCACGCTGATCGGGTTCGCCCTGTTCCGGTTCGACCTGCTCGACCGGACGCCGATCGCCCGGGAAGCGGCGCTTGACGTGGTCGGGAACGGGCTGGTGGTGCTCGACGCCGAGGGGATGGTCGTCGACGCCGACGAGCGCGCGCGGCGGGTGCTGACGCCCGCGCCCGCCGCCGGCGACCACGTCTCCGGCGTCTTCCCCGACACGCCCCTCTCCCGGCTCTCGGGGACGACCGTCGAAGGGGAGATGGAGGGGATCCGCCGGACGTACGAGGTGCAGGTCTCCCCGCTCAGGGACGACGAGGAGACCCTCACCGGCTACGCGCTCGTGCTGCGGGACGTGACCGACCGGCGCGCGTACGAACAGCGGCTACAGGTCGCCAACCGCGTACTCCGGCACAACCTCCGCAACGACATGAACGTCGTCCACGGGCTCGCCGAGCGGATCGAGTCGGGCGCGGCCGACGATCCGGCGGCGGTCGCGGCGCAGGTCCAGTCGAAAGTCGACGGCGTGGTCGAGACGAGCGAGAAGGTCCGGGAGATGACCCGGATCGAGCCCTCCTCGGTCGAGGCGGCCGAGCCGGTCGATCTCGGGACGATCGCCGAGGAGGTGGTCACGCGGTTCGACGCCGACCACGCGACCGTCGAGTCCGAACTCCCGCGGACGCGGGCCGCCGTCACCGACGAGGCCGCACTCGAGACGGCGCTGCGGAACCTCCTCGAGAACGCCGTCGAACACAACGACGGCGAGGAGCCGTGGGCGCGGCTGCGGATCGAGGAGACCGACGGGACAGTCTGTCTCCGCATCGACGACGACGGGCCGGGGATCCCGGCGGAGGAGCAGGAGGTGCTCAGACGCGAGACGGAGACGCCGCTGAAACACAGTCAGGGGCTGGGGCTCTGGCTCGCCTCCTGGAGCGCCCGCGCGGCCGGCGGCGAGCTCAGCATCGAGTCCACCGGGGCCGAGGGGACGACGGTCCGGATCGAGTTCCCCGCGGCCGACCCCGAGTAACCGACCGCACAGCCTTTCCCCGCCGGCCGCCCACTGCCGCCCATGCGCGTCACGCTGCTGGGGACGGGGAGCGCCATGCCGCTGCCCGACCGCGTCCAGACCGGACTCCTGCTCGAACGCGACGACCGGGCGCTGCTCGTCGACTGCGGCGCCGGCGTCCTCCACCGCCTCTCGGAAACCCCCGTGGGCTACGAGGACGTGTCGACGGTGCTGCTGACCCACCACCACCTCGACCACGTCAGCGACCTGCTCGCGCTGCTGAAGGCGCGGTGGCTCGCCGGCGAGGAGTACCTCGAAGTGATCGGGCCCGCGGGGACGAAGGCGCTGGTCGACGACCTGCTCTCGGTTCACGACTACCTCGAGGGACGGGTCGACCTCTCGATCCGGGAGGTCAGCGCCGACAGCGAGTTCGAGGCCGCCGGCTTCGAGATATCGACCCACGAGACGGTCCACTCGATGGACTGTCTCGCCTACCGGTTCGCCGGCGAAACGGGGGAGAATGGGGACGCCGGCGAGTTCACGTTCGGCGCCGACGGCGAGGCCAGCAGGTCGATCGCCCGCTTCGCCGACGGCTCGGAGGTGCTGCTCCACGACTGCTCGTTCCCCGACGAGGTGGACGTGGACAACCACCCGACGCCGACCCAGTTGGGCGAGGCGCTAGCGGGAACGGGGATCGACCGCCTGCTGCTCACCCACCTCTACCCCCACACCGAGGGGAAACACGACGAGATGATCGAGAGCATCGAGCGCGCCGGCTTCGACGGCGACGTGACCGTCGCCGAGGACGGGATGCGCTTCGAGGTATGACGGTGCCCGACGACGTGACCGACGAGGACGCGTTCGAGCGCCTCCGCGAGGACGAGTACCTCGGCCCGATCGTCGCCGAGGTCGGCCCCGTCTCGATCGACCCCGCCGAGGACGCCTTCGAGCGCCTGATCGTCTCGATCCTCCGCCAGCAGGTGTCGATGGCGTCGGCGGCGGCGACGCGGGAGCGCCTCTTCGACGCGGTCGAGGTGACCCCCGAGGGGATCCGAGCCGCGGACGACGAGATCCTCCGTGACGCCGGACTCTCCCGGCAGAAGACGCGGTACGTCAACGAGATCGCCGACGCGTTCGCCGAGGCGGGGTGGGACCGCGACGACTTCGCGGCGATGGGCGACGACGAGGTGCGCGAGACGCTCACCGACATCACCGGCGTCGGCCCGTGGACCGCGGACATGTTCCTGCTGTTCGTGCTCGGCCGCCCGGACGTGTTCCCGGTGGGCGATCTCGGCGTCCGTGAGGGGCTGAAGACGCTCGTGGATCACCACGGCGGGGAGCCCGAGATGACCCGCGGGGAGATGCGCGAGTTCGCGGCGCGCTGGGCACCGGTGCGGAGCTACGCGGCGCTGTATCTCTGGCAGGTCGAGGAGGAGCTCGGAGAGCGCGTCGGCGACGTGAATCCGGAGTGAGAGCGGCCACCGCCGGACGACAGCCCGGGACTGCTTAGCTGTCCGGGCCGGACGGATCGAACGCCTGCCACTCCCGGGCGTGTCCGGGCAGCCCGCGCGCCCGGAGTTCGGGGCCGTCGTCGCCCTCGCGAACGTCGATCCGACCGGAACAGAACTGCGAGAGCGTCCTGACGGTCTGGTCGTCGTGGATCGCCGGGTCGATCAGCAGCACGCCGAGGCCGTCGAGCGCGTCGATGCGCCCGACGAGCGTGTGGACGAACCGCGACACCGTCTTGAGGTCGCCGAAGGAGAGCAGCGTCGACAGCGAGAACAGTCCCGTGCGGACGCGGTCGATCCCGGACTGCTCGAACTCGCGGTGGACGTCGGAGTAGCGCATCCCGATCCCGGTCAGGTCAGAGGGGCCCGACACCGGGAGCACCCGCGCCGGCACGTCCGCGTCCTCGTCGCCGACGCAGTCGAGGATCGCCGTGCTGTCGGCGGTGAGCTCCAGCCCCACGTGCTCGCAGTCGGCCGCGATGCGCCGCGAGCGGCGGTTGGTGGTGACGACGATCGCCCCCTCGCCGGCGGGACCGGCGAGCAGGCTGAGGCCGAGTTCGCGTGCTCCCGAGTGCGCGGGGCCGGCGAGGAGGACCGTCGTTCCCGGGCGGATCGGGCCCAGCGGGAGCCCCGGGAACGCGTAGTCGTCACTCATCGGCCACCTCCGCCCCGCCTCGGTCGCCGCGGAGCGTCAGCTGGTCCATCGCTTCCGCCCCCAGCAGTTCGAGCAGCTCCCGGTCGCGCGTCGAGAACTCCCGCGGCGCGTCGTCGTAGATACAGAACGTCCCCACGGCCTCGCCCTCGGGCGTCCGGAGCAGGCTGCTGGCGTAGAAGCGGATGTTCGCCGCCTGTAACCCCTCGTTCTCCGCGAACCGTGGATCCTCGCGGACGTCCTCGATCACGGTCACGTCGTCGTCGAGGATCGCGTACGTGCAGACGGTGTCCTCGCGGTCCATCGGTTCGAGCGAGATGCCGTGACAGGCGAGAAAGCGCTGTTCGTGGGCGTCGATCAGCCCGACTGCGGCGGCGTCGACCCCGAACAGTTCGGTCGCGATCTCGGTCAGTCGGTCGAACGACTCGCCGAGTGCGTCCGGCTCGACGGCGTACCGCTCCAGCGCGGCCAGTCGAGCCTCCTCGTTCTCGGGCAGCGGGTAGGCGGTCTGACTCCGGAACGCGACGGCGTGTTCGACGAGATCGAGTAGCTCCGCGCGGGCTTCGGGGGAGTCCTTCGGCACGTACTCGACGACGATGTCGCCGAACGCGGCGGTGTCGATCTCCTCGATCGGCACGTCGGTGAACAGGAAACAGGGGGTGTCGGGGACGGTCTCGCGGACCTCCCGGACGAGCTCCAGGCCGGTGCCGTCGGGCAGCGACTGTTCGGTGACGAGCGCGTCGAGATCGTCGTCGACGTGGTCGCGAGCGGCCGCGGTCGTCGCCGCTTCCGCGACGGTGAACCCGGCGTCCCGCAGCGTCTCGGCCGTCGCCTCCAGCGAGGCGGCGTCCGAATCGACACAGAGCAGCATACCCCTTATCGGTGGAGGGGGGTTAGGAAACTGGCGACTGATCAAGCGGGGGTCCGCTCGACGATCTCGGCGAGGATCTCGTCCAGCGCGCGGAGCAGATCTCGATCCCGTGGCCCGTCGGCCCACGTCCGGCGATACGTCGCCGTTCGGTTCTCGAACGTCACGCCGACCAGCAGATCCGGGTCCGGGTCGCTGTCGGCCGCTCCCCGGTTCTCGAACGCGTCGAAGGCGTCGCTGGCCTCCCAGTCGAGCCACGTGGGTTCGGCGTCGTCGCCTAGCAGCGCGATCGCTCGGTCGGCGGCCAGCCAGTCGGCGGCCTGTTCGGCGTCGACGTCGGTGTCTCCTGGGAGGAGCAGCAGGTCGGCGTTGTTCGTCGCGCTCACGGTCGGGACCTCCTCGTGGAGCGTGAGGTCGACGCCCTCGGCGACGTACGTCGGCGTCTGGTGGAGTTCGTCGAAGACGAGCTCCTCGGCGGTGCTTCCGGTGCTCGGGAGGCTCGAACAGCCGGCGACGGCGCCCGTGACGGTGGCGCTGATGGCGGCGAGGGCGCGGCGGCGGGGGAGAGCGTCGTGCGACATGGGTCGCGGTTCCGTCGGGACCAGTAAAGGCGTCACTCAAACGCAAAGAGCCGTTTGAGTGTCGGCGTGACACGGGGAGTGGCCACACGCTCCTCGCGACGCTCGTCGCTGCGAGGGAGCAGAAGTGGGCCCTGGCGGATTTGAACCACCGATCGCCCGGTTATGAGCCGGGTGCTCTGAGACCAGACTAAGCTAAGGGCCCTTGTCGAAACGGCGGCATGGCTCACTATTGAGGGTGTCGAAAGAAGCGACGCCGTCGCCAGGGCTCGAACCTGGGACAACCACGTTAACAGCGTGGTGCTCTACCAGCTGAGCTACGACGGCTCACTTTCTCGTACCGTGGTTTCACACAAATGGGTTTCGTTTCCCCCCGGCGGCCCGACCGACACGGTTTCCTCCCGCGCCGCGGAACCCGGAGGTATGACCGACGACGCCCTCGACGCCGTGCTCCAGCGCGTGAGCGAGCGCGTCACGCCCGACGCCGACGAGCGCGAGCGCCTGCGTGCGGTCGCCGCGGAACTCACGGAACGCGCCGAGGCCGCGATCGACGACCTGCCCGTCGACGCCGACGTGACGCAGGTGGGCTCCAGCGCGCGCTCGACGTGGCTCGCCGGCGATCGCGACATCGACCTGTTCGTCCGCTTCCCCACCGAAATCGACCGCGAAGCGCTCGAACGCTACGGGCTGGACGTGGGCCACGCCGTCCTCCCCGAGGGCCACGAGGAGTACGCCGAGCACCCCTACGTCAAGGGGGAGTACGAGGGGTTCGACGTGGATCTGGTGCCGTGTTACGCGGTCGACGCCGCGACCGAGATCCGCTCGGCGGTCGACCGGACGCCGTTCCACGACGCGTTCCTCCAAGCGAGGTACACCCCCGAGCTCGCCGAGGCCGCCCGGCTCCTGAAGCGGTTCATGAAGGGGACCGGGGTCTACGGCAGCGACCTCCGGACCGAGGGGTTCTCGGGCTATCTGGTCGAACTGCTCGTTCTGGAGTACGGCGGCTTCCGGCCGCTTGTCGATGCCGCCGCCGAGTGGCACCCGCCGGTTCGGTTCGATCTCCGCGGGGATGGTGGACCGGCAGCAGTCCCGCCCGACGTGGCCGAGGCAGCCGAGTTCGACGACCCCCTCGTCGTGATCGACCCCACGGACCCGGATCGCAACGTCGCCGCGGTGCTGTCGGCCGCGAACCTCGCACGGTTCCAGCACTACTGCCGGGAACTGCTCGACGAGCCGCGGGAGTCGCTGTTCTTCCCCGAGTCGACCGACCCGATCGACGCCAGCGAGGTTCGTGAGCATCTCGACCGCCGCGGAACGCACGCGGTGGCGGTCGTCTTCGAGACGCCCGACGTAGTCGAGGATCAGCTCTACCCACAGCTCCGGCGCTCGCTCGGCGGCGTCACCGACGAACTCGATCGCCGGGGGTTCGAGACCCTGCGGGCGACGACGTTCGCGAGCGGCGTGGGGGAGGCGTCGTCGGGGCGATCGGTGCTGTTCGTCGAAACGGGCGTCAACGAACTCCCGGCGGTCGAACGCCACGAGGGGCCGCCCGTCCACGTGGGCGACCACGCCGCGTCGTTCTACGACGCCTACGCCGACGACGAGTCGACGTACGGCCCGTTCGTCGACGGCGACCGCTACGTGGTCGAACGCGAGCGCGAGCACCGGACGCCCGAGGCGCTGCTCCGGAGCGACACGCTGTTCGACGTGGCGCTCGGTGTCCACGTCGAAACTGTGCTACAGGAGGAGTACGAGGTGCTGGTCGGCGACGAGACGGCGACGCTGGCCGAGGAGTTCGGGAAGGAGCTTCGGGCGTACTTCGAGCCGGCGGTCTGATCCGACTCAGAGGTCGTGGATCTCGCGGATCCGCTCGACGAGTTCCACCACTTTGTCGGCCGGATCGTCGTCCTCGGGGATCGGTTCGCGCCCGTCGAACGTCTCGTGGACGACGCCGACGCTCTCCGAGAGCGTGTCGAGGCCGTACCCTCCTTCGAGGACGAACGCCAGCGGGGCGTCGAGCCCCTCGCTCAGTTCGCGGACCGCGTCGGTGAACTGGGCGTACCCCTCCGTGGAGACGCGCATCCGGGAGATGGGGTCGTGGCGGTGGGCGTCGAACCCCGCCGAGACCAGCACCAGATCGGGGTCGAATCGCTCGATCGCGGGCGCGATCGCCCGCTCGAACACGTGGCGGTACTCCGCGTCGCCACAGCCCGCCGAGAGGGGCGCGTTCAGCGTCGTCCCCTCGCCGGCGCCCTCGCCGGTTTCCTCGATCGCGCCGGTGCCCGGGTAGAGCCCCTCCTCGTGGGTCGAGGCGTAGAACACGTCCGGGTCGTCGGCGCAGATCTCCTGCGTGCCGTTGCCGTGGTGGACGTCCCAGTCCCAGATCGCCACCCTGTCGACGCCGGTGTCGGGGTCGTCGATCACCGTCCGGGCGGCGACGGCGGCGTTGTTGAAGAAACAGAACCCCATCGCGTCGTCGGACTCGGCGTGGTGGCCCGGCGGCCGGCCGAGCGCGAAGGGGGTGTCCCGGCCGTCGGCGCCGTCGATGGCCGCCCGGGCGGCCCAGATCGCCAGCCCCGCGGACTTCCGGGCGACGTCGTAGGTGTCCTCGCCGGCGACGGTGTCGGGGTCCCACTCGCCGCCGCCGTCCTCGCAGAACTCCCGGACGGCCGCGACGTGTTCGGGGTCGTGGGCGCGTTCGATGTCTTCCGGGTCGGCGGCGGGCGCGTCGACGTACTCGACGCAGTGGCGGTCCTTCATCGCCTCCCGGATCGCGCGCATTCGGTCGGGCGACTCCGGATGTCGGGGGCCGGGATCGTGATCGAGACACCGGTCCGAGTAGCCGAACTGCATTACTCGAACAGGGAGAAGTACGTCTCGATGTCCTCGGCCTGTACGGTTCGGCGGTCGGCGTGGCGGGCGAGCTTGGCGGCCGCGCGGGCGACGTTGTCGGCGTAGTCCTCGAGGATGTCCGCCAGCGCGATCCGGGCCTCCATCGACACCCGATAGCGGTCGTCGATCCGCAGGCGGGCGATCCGGTCGACGGGCGCGACGGGGAGGTCGACGGCGTCGCGTTCGATCACCTGCTCGACGCCGAAGTCCTCGGCCATGAGCGTTTTCCGGCCGTCCTCGGTCGCTCGCTCGGCGGCCTCGACGGCGAGTTCGGCGCCGCGGTCCTGCACGTGCGCCGCGAGTTTCTCGGCCGCGTCGGCGCTCACCCGGAGCCCGTCCGCGTTGCGCCGGATGATGGCGTCGACGGGCGCGAACGGCAGCTCGACGGTCATACTCACACCCCGGGCGTGGCGCGTAAAACGCTTCCCCTCCGCTCTGAGGGCGTGAGGGTGGCTGTGCACTCGTCGTTTCGCGTCGGACGGAATACGCGTGAGCGTCGGCGCGGCTGAGCGAAACGGGGTGTTCAGACGGGGAACGTGAGAGCCACGCGTCGCTCGTCACTTTGCTTCGTGAAAACGTCCGGACGGAGTCCACGCGAGCGAAGCGAGCGTGGGCACGTCCAGTCGTGACTGAACGAAGTGAAGGAACGTCCGGACGGAGATTTGAACGCGAGAGACTCGCTGCGCTCGTCTCTCTGGCTCAAATCTCCGCGACAGCCGTTTCGCT
The DNA here is from genome assembly GCF_051195095.1 of Halolamina sp. C58. NCBI lineage: Archaea > Methanobacteriati > Methanobacteriota > Halobacteria > Halobacteriales > Haloferacaceae > Halolamina > Halolamina sp. C58. Next base: position 147,943 of record NZ_JBNTJY010000002.1, read on the forward strand.
TCACGGACTCCTCGCTATCGTTCGTCGTCGTTGTTCAGCGAAAACGTCCGGACGGAGTCCACGCGAACGAAGTGAGCGTGGGCACGTCCGGTCGTGACTGAACGAAGTGAAGGAACGTCCGGACGGAGATTTGAACTCCGGTCCCTGGCTCCGCAAGCCAAGAGGATAGTCCACTACCCTATCCGGACTCATTTCTACAGACGCCCGACCCGCATAAGTCGGTTCCGGTTCCCGGTCGGCGTGGGGGCGAGGAACAAAGGAGATTTTGTCCGTACCGCGCCCTTATGCAAGGAGCCCCCGTTGTGGGAGGTATGGAACGCAGAACGTTCCTCGCTGGCACCGCCGCGGCGCTAAGTGCGGTCGCCGGCTGTGTCGGCGAGCCGCCCGAGACGCCGGACGACGGGGCAGAGCCGACCGACACCGACGAGGAGACGGACACCGACACGCCGGGAACCGATACGCCGGCGGACGGCACGCCGGACGACACCGATACCCCGGGTGACACCCCGTCCGGGGCGTCGACGGCGATCGTCTCCCGATCGCTCGAACAGCAGGGAGAGTGCGACTCGGGGGGGAACGCGAGCATCAGCACCGAGGGCACCACCGTCACCGTCGAGGGCTGCATCACCGGCCGGAACGGCTGTATGTATCCCGCGCTGGCGGCGGCGAGCTACGACGCCGACGCAGACGAGCTCACGGTCCGCGTGACGACCGAGGACGAGTCCGATCCCGACGAAGCCTGTACGCAAGCGCTCGTCCAGCGCGGCTACCTGGTGACCGTCGAGTTCGACGGCTCGCTGCCCGGGACGACGACGGTGTTCCACGACAGCATGGACGAGGAGCGGCAGGTCGCCCGAGCCGAGACCGACGGCTGAGGCCCGCCCGCCGACGAACCGCCGTCGACCGCAGGACTAAACGCCGGGCTCCCGAACGGGCGGTATGGGCATCTTCGACTCGATCAAGTCCGTGCTGGGCACTCGGGCGGAGGCCGACGCCGCGAGCGCGGCCGACCCCGAGGCGCTGTTCGGCATGAGCACCGCCTACGTCACGATGGAGGCCGAACTCGGCTACGAGTCCGCCGGCGCCGCCGCGCTCTGTTTCTCCGAGGTCGACAGCACCGCCTTCGCCGACGCCGTCGACGAGGTCGAGGCGATCCTCCGGGCCGGCGAGATCGAGACCGGCACCGAGTTCCGCCGCCGGTCGGACGACCACGGCTACCACTGGGTGATTCTCGAGGACGACGACCCGGAGGATCTCGTGACGAGCGTCCACTTCGCCGCCGACGAGTTCGTCGAACAGGGGTTCGGCTCGCGGCTGCTCGCCGCCGCCTTCGGCTTCCAGAAGATCGACGGCGAGGCCGCCGAGTCCGGGGGAAGTTCGGGCGATCGCGGTGCGAGCGCGAGCCGCGCCAGCACCGATCGCGCCTACTGGATCTACTCGTTCCGCCGCGGCGCCTACTACCCGTTCTGCCCCACCGGCGACCACGACCGTAACACCAGGGCGGAGTTCAAGCTCCGGTCCGTGCTGGACGGCGAGCTCGAAATCGAGGACGACGAGTCCCGCTGGTACCCACTCTGGCCGGACACCACCGGCGGCCACCCCTGGGAGTGACCGTGACCGACGAGCCCGCGGTGTACGACCACTACCGACTGAGCGACGGAGCGGACGCCGGCGCCGTCTTCCGCGTCGTCGGCGTCGACGACGAGCGAGTGACCCTCCTCCGCGTCACCGACACGGAGGGGAACCGCGAGGCGACGGGTGAGTTGCGGCATGTCGCGCACGACCGACTCGACCGCGCGTTCACGCCCGCGGACAACCCCGATCCGCGCTTCGAGACGCCGGACTACCTCGCCGCCCTGCTGCTCGTCGGCGGCGTCGCGCTCGCGGTTCACCCCGCCGGCGACCGTCTCGGGGGCGCGATCCTCGCGGTCGGCGGCGGCTACCTCCTCTGGCGCCGGCACTGACGCTGCGTCATCCGTTTTGAGTCCTCGGCCGCGACGAGAGTGCTCACGCCACACGCCCACAGTTTCACTTTCACCCTACTGTTAACGAGGGTTTATCCCGGGTGACGCACAACGACTGGGTATGGCAGAAGACGACCTCGAAAGTCTCCCCGGCGTCGGCCCCGCAACCGCAGACAAGCTCACCGAGGCGGGCTTCGACAGCTTCCAGAGCATCGCCGTCGCGAGCCCCGGCGAACTGTCCAACTCCGCGGACGTGGGCGACTCGACCGCGTCGGACGTGATCAACGCGGCCCGCGAGGCCGCCGACGTGGGCGGCTTCGAGACCGGCGCGACCGTGCTGGAACGCCGCGAACGCATCGGGAAGCTCTCCTGGCAGATCGACGAGGTGGACGACCTGCTCGGCGGCGGGATCGAGACCCAGTCGATCACCGAGGTGTACGGCGAGTTCGGCTCCGGGAAGTCACAGGTCACCCACCAGATGTCCGTCAACGTCCAGCTCTCGAAGGAGAACGGCGGGCTCGACGGCGGCGCGATCTTCATCGACACCGAGGACACGTTCCGCCCCGAGCGGATCGACGACATGATCCGGGGGTTCGACGACGAGATCATCGCCGAGGAGCTCGAACGCCGCGAGATCGAGGGCGAGCCCGGCGACGAGGAAGCGATGGAGCAGCTGCTCGAGTCGTTCCTCGACAACATCCACGTCGCGAAGGCGTTCAACGCCAACCACCAGATGCTGCTGGCGGAGAAGGCGCTCGAACTCGCGAAAGAGCACGAGGAGGGTGACTGGCCGGTCCGCCTGCTCTGTGTCGACTCCCTGACCGCCCACTTCCGTGCGGAGTACGTCGGTCGCGGCGAGCTCGCCGAACGCCAGCAGAAGCTCAACAAACACCTTCACGAACTCGACAAGGTCGGCAACCTCCACAACGTCGCCGTCCTCGTCACGAACCAGGTCGCCTCCAACCCCGACTCCTACTTCGGCGACCCGACTCAGCCCATCGGCGGGAACATCCTCGGCCACAAGTCCACGTTCCGGATGTACCTCCGCAAGTCGAAGGGCGACAAGCGGATCGTCCGCCTCGTCGACGCACCGAACCTCGCCGACGGCGAGGCAGTCATGCGCGTGCAGGACGGCGGCCTGAAGCCCGAGTAAGCCCGCACCGCGGTCTCGTTTTCACTCGTCGGCGTCGTGAGCGGGCAGCGCGTCGACGTCCGCCGTCGTCGCGTCCCGGTCGTCGGGCAGCCGTTCGATGCAGTCGAAACAGAGGAAGAACTCGGCGCCGTCGGCCAGCTCGAGGTCCATCCCCTGCGTCGGGCCGTCGTTGCTGAACGACCAGAAGTCGCCGATACCGCCGCCGATGCGGACTCGTCGATCGCAGCCGTCACAGCGCTGAGTGGCCATCGGCGGCGCTTCGTGGCCGAGGCGGTTAGGGGCTCCGGCGGCGCACAGTCCCGGCCGGATCGCCGGCGCCACGGCTGCCCGGTCGGGCTGCCGGAGAAGGAGCGTTCGGATCAGTCGTCTTTGATCTCCTCGAACTGGTCGAGCAGGGCCTCCGCGGATTCGCCGGAGTCGTAGCTGACGGTCCCGCTGAACTCCTCTTCGGCCTCGGCGAACTCGGTGTCCGCCTGAGAGGTCAGCTGCTCGCGGCGTTCGTGTTCTCCCTCATCATAGGCACCGAATGACATGACAACTACTCTCTTTGTGGGAAGGTAGCATATACGTGTCGGTTAGTTTCACCTCGATCACCGTGACAGACGGGGCTTCGGGAGGCCTCGAAACGTGTAAACCCCCGCCCCGCGGAGTGAAACTGTGGCAAAGCCGCTTCGGTTCCGATACGCCCCCGGGTCGTGGTCCGAGGCGCGCGTTCGTAACGAGCTTCTGCAGGCGCTACAGGCCAACATGGGGGCGGAGATGACCGACCCGTGGTATCGGTCGCCGGACGGCGTCGACGCGGTCCGGTTCGAGATGGACAACGGCGACGTGGCGCTGTTCTGCTGGGACGACGACGCCGGCTACTGGATGGGCAACACCGAGACCCCCTCCGCACTCTGGCGCACCGACAAGGTCGGGTTCGAGGAGGTCCCCTACCCGATCCGGCGGTGGACCGAGCGGGAGCTGCTCGCCCAGCTCACCGAGGAGTCGCCGTGGCTGGAGGCGTACCCGCACCTCTCGTGGTTCTTCCTCCCGGTGTTCCTCTCGAAGGACGGCCGGGAGACCACCCGGGAGTTCTTCCGCGATCACGCCGCCGGCTTCCCCGACGCCGAGCGCGACGAGGCGCTGTCGTTCTACGAGGAGCTGCTCTCGACCGGCGCACTCGACGAGTACCGCGAGACGATGGCGGGCAAGCTCGGCACCTCCGAGACGATGGACCTCACACGGATGTCGGCGACGATGGGGGAGTTCAACGCCGCCGCCCTCCTCCTGGAGGCGGGCTACGAGGTGACCCCCGAGGCAGCGGTGACGACCGGCCACTCGATCGACTACCGCGCCAGCCGCGACGGCGACGACGAGGCGTCGCTGGTCGAGGTGACGCGGCCGCTCCCGCCGAAACACCGCGCCGCGGGCTCACCAGTGACCGCGATCCGGGAGACGGCCGAGACGAAATCCTCCGGCCAGCTCGAGGAGCACGGGGGCGGCGTCACGCTGTTCGTCGACTGCTCCTCGTTCCCGGACGACGACTGGCTCGCGATCGCCGGCGAGCGCCCCGAGGTCCGCCACCGACCCGCGGTCGTGTTCCGCGTCCGACCCTCGGGGCGTATCGAGGCCTACCGGAAGGGCGGGCTCCCGCTGGATCTCGGCGACGCCGTCGAGTGGGTCGACGGCTGACACCGCAAGCGGTTTCTCCCGCGGCCGACAGATTCCACCGATGAGCGTCGTCGCCGACCTCCACACGCACACGACCGTCTCCGACGGCACCTTCTCGCTCGACGGGCTGATCGAGACCGCCCGCGAGGCGGGGCTGGACGCCGTCGCCGTCACCGACCACGACCGCTACCACCCCGAGCTTTCAGTTCCGGTCGAGCGCCGCGGGGAGCTGCTCGTGGTCCGCGGGATCGAGCTCCGCGTCGAGACCGACCACGAGCGCGTCGATCTGCTCGGCTACGGGCTCGAACCCACCGACGCGCTGACCGCGGAGGTCGAACGGCTCCAGCAGGACCGCGTCGACCGCGGCCGGAAGATCGTCGAGAACGTGGAGGCGGAGTTGGGCGTCGACCTCGGCATCGACCCCCACCCGGGGCTGGGCCGCCCCCACATCGCCCGCGCGGTCGTCGAGAGCGACGCTGACTACGACGCCGTCGGCGACGTGTTCGACGACCTGATCGGCGACGACTGCTCGTGTTACGTCGCCCGGACCGTCCCCGACTTCGAGAGGGGCCGGGAACTGCTCGAAGAAGCGTGCGCGTTCGTCGGGCTCGCCCACCCGCTGCGCTACGACGACCCCGAAGCGGCGCTGGAACTGACCGCCGATCTCGACGCCGTCGAGCGCTACTACCCGTACGATCGCCCGGTGTCGCCCGACGACGCCGAGGCGCTCGATCCCCGACCCGTCGAGGCCGCCATCGCCGACCACGACCTGCTCGCGACCGGCGGCACCGACGCCCACGAGCAGGAACTGGCCGTCGACGGCCTCCCGCAGGCTGCGTGGGAGCGCGTCCGCGAGCGCCTGCCCGAGCCGGTCGAACTCGCGGAGAGTAACTGATTTATCCGCCACTCCGGTAACGCGGGCCGTGAACGAGGGGATCGTCGCCGAGATGCCGGGGTGGCTGCAGTCGCTGCTGACCTCGGAGTGGGCGTACGTCGTCCTGTTCGGGGTGTTCGTGCTCGAAGGGGCGATGCTGATGTACTTCGTGCCCAGCGAACTCCTCGTCCCGGGATCGCTCGCGCTGCTGGGCCACGGTCCGGACGAACTCCTCCCCCTGCTCGGCGTCGCCGTCCTCGGCGCCACCGTCGGGCAGGTCGCGCTGTTCACGGTCGCTCGGCGGGCCGGCCGGGAGTATCTCCTGCAGAACAGATGGTTCCGGGTGAGCGAGCGCACGCTGACCCGGTTCGACGGCTGGTTCGACCGCTGGGGCGGCTACGCGGTCGCCGGCAGCAACGCGATGCTGTTCACCCGCGGGATGCTGACGGTGCCGGCGGGGCTGGCGTCGATGGACCGGAAACGGTTCGTCGCCCTCTCGGCGCTGGGGACGCTCGTGTTCGAGTCGGCGCTCGCGGCGCTGTACGTGTTCGGCGTCGACGTGCTCTGGTGAGCTACTCCGCGCGGTCGATCTCGGTCTGCTCCCGCAGCGCTTCGAGCCCCTCGTCGTCGGCGAGCTCCTCGACGCGCTCCTGGAAGTGCTGCTCGCAGAGACCAACCTTGATGCCGTCCGTTTCCGCGGCGTAGACGGCATCGTCGTCGCAGTAGTGACACTTCATACACGAACTGCTAGGCGGGCCAGTCGGTTAAAATCGCGGGTCGCGGCCGACCGGAACGACGCGGTTTTGCCGCCGGAGGCGCTGTTGCCGGCATGGAGCAGCTCCCCCGTCCCGGCCGCGACGACGCCCGGCGCCCGCGGCGCCTGCGGGCCGACGGCGTCCGCTCGCTCGTCTCGGAGACCAGCCTCGACGCGACGGACCTGATCGCGCCCGTGTTCGTCGACGCCACGACCGACGAGCGCGTCCCGATCGAGTCGATGCCCGGCCACGAGCGCGTCCCCGTCGACGACGCCGTCGCCCGCGTCGAGGAGGTGCTCGCGACGGGCGTCGAGGCGGTGATGGTGTTCGGCATCCCGGAGTTCAAGGACGACCGCGGCACCCGCGCCTACGCCGAGAACGGCGTCGTCCAGCGCGCCGTCCGGCAGATCACCGCGGAGACGGACGCCTACGTGATCACGGACGTCTGTCTCTGTGAGTACACGGAGCACGGCCACTGCGGGATCGTCGAGGGCGGCGCCGAGGAGGACCCCCACCTCACGGTTCGGAACGACGAGAGCGTCGAACTGCTCGCCGAGACCGCGGTCTCTCACGCCGAGGCGGGCGCGGACATGGTCGCCCCTTCCGCCAGCCTCGACGGGATGGTCGGCGCGATCCGGGACGGACTGGACGACGCGGGGTTCCGGAACCTCCCGATCATGTCCTACGCCGCGAAGTACGAGTCGGCGTTCTACGGCCCGTTCCGCGACGCCGCCGACGGCGCGCCCGCCTTCGGCGACCGCCGCCACTACCAGATGGACCCCGCCAACTCGCGGGAGGCCCGCCGCGAGGTCGAACTCGACGTGACGGAAGGTGCGGACGTGCTGATGGTCAAGCCCGCGCTGCCGTACCTCGACGTGGTCGCCGACGTGCGCCGCGAGCACGACCACCCCGTGGCGGCGTACAACGTCTCCGGCGAGTACGCGATGCTGCACGCCGCCGCGGAGAAGGGGTGGCTCGATCTGGAGGCGGTCGCCCACGAGTCGCTGCTGTCGATCAAGCGCGCCGGGGCGGATCTGATCCTCACCTACTTCGCGGAGGACGTGGCGCAGTCGCTCTGAGTCGCGCTACCGTCCACGCCCGACCGCTCACGCGAGCGTGTCGCCGAGCGCGATCAACACGGCGAGGCTCCACAAGAACACGCCGAGTCCGTAGAGCAGGAGCGTGAGGCGGAGCGGAACTCCCGTACTCGTCTGGGGTAACAGCCCCGCAGCGTCGAACTCCGCCCCGCCGTCGTCCGTGCTTTCGGTGCCGCCGAGGCTCGTTCGCCCGGCGGTGCCGCCGTTGAGAACGGCGACGAGCAGGCCGACCGCCGTCAACACGAGGATGAACGCGAGCGAGTGCGTCGCGAGGTACACCGTTCCGACCGTGAGCAGGCCGAGGAGGCCGGTGTAGAGCAGGACTGGTTTCCAGAGGGCTCGGAGGGCCATAGGGATCGTCGTCGGAGCGAACGCGGAAATCCCTTCCGCCGAGCGGTGGCTCACGGGGAGGCCGGCTCGCACGGCGTTGGGCGTTTCCGGCGCGCTGCTCGCGGGTCGTTACACTCCCCGCTCGCTTCCCGAGGTGGTTTGCCGTCGCTCGGTCGTTACACTCCCTCGCGACGTTTGCCCACCTCGCGACCGAACCAAACGGTTTTGCGTCGCCGCGTGGACTCCCACCCATGGAGCCGTTCGACCGCGTGCTCGTCGCCGTCGACGGGAGCGAGGAGTCGACCCGGGCCGTCGAGTACGCCGTGACGGTCGCCGACACGTACGACGCCGCGGTTCACGTCGTCTACGTGCTCGGCGACGACGTCGCCGAGAACTACGAGTCGGAGGGGTACGCCGACACCGCCGAGGAGATCGCCGCCGAGCGCGGCGTCGAGATCGAGGCCTCCGCGGTTTCGGGGTTCTCGAAGAACCGCCTCACGCAACACCCCGGCAGCGTCGTGCTCGACACCGCCGAGGAGATCGGCGCGGACTTCCTCGTCGTCCCGCGGGAGCCACAGACCGGGACTCGCGCGGCCGTCTTGGAGAAAACGGCGGAGTACGTGCTTCGCTACGCGAGTCAGCCGGTGCTCTCGGTCTGAAGCCGGATCGCCATCTCCAGCTCGAAGCTCTCGGCATCGGTCGTCTCGAACCCGATCTTCTCGTACAGCCCGACCGCGGCGCGGTTCCAGCGCTCGACGGTGAGCCACACCTTTGTGATCCCCTGTTCGGCGCCGTAGCCCAGCGCCGTCTCGATCAGCGCGGTACCGATCCCCGCGCCCTGGTGGGACTGCAGCACGAAGATCGCGAGCTCGTACGGCGACTCCGTCCCGTTCTCCGGCACCAGCGTCACGTGGCCGATCACCTCCTCGCCGTCGAGGGCGAACACGTTGTAGCAGCCCTCGTCGAGGATACGGTCGAGCCAGTCCTCGAGCTGTGAGGGGCGACTCGGCGGGATCCCCTGTGCCCGGTCGGCGGGGTCGAACGCCTCGTACATCGCTCGCAGCGCCTCGCGGTCGCTCTCGCTGCCGTCGTACGCGCGGATCCGGATCTCTCGCTCCTCCGCGTCCTCGACGGTTCGGGGCGGCGTCGGGAGCTCCCCGACGGCGTCGTCGGGGTAGCGCTCTGGTCCGGTCATACTCACCGAACCAGCTTGACGGTCGTGTGCGCGTTCAGCAGGACGAACTCCGCGATGCTGCCCACGTTGATCTTCCCCATCGGGCTGGTCTGCCCGCCGCCCAGCGCGATCTCGTCGAACCCCTCGCGCTCGGCGATGTCGACCAGTTCGCTCCCCGGGTCGCCCTCGACCTGTCGGATCTCCGCGTCGAGGCCGGCCGCATCGAGCTCCTCGCGTGCTCGCTCGGCGACCGCGTCGCGCGAGCGCGGCGAGCGAGGGTTCTCGACGATCGCGATCGTGAGCTCGTCGCCGACCGCCGCCGCGCGCTCCACCACGGACTCGAGCGCGCGGATCGAGTCGTCGCTCCCGCCGATACCGAGCAGCACCTTCATGCCCGGCCGCATGACCGCTCGGCTGATAAACCCCGCGGGCCGGGTCGGCCGGCCGCGGTGGACAGCCCTATGTCCGTGGCTGTGTCAGGTGGAGGCATGAGCGACGATCCGACGCCGGCGGGGGCGGAGTCCGACGGCGACGACGCGACCGACCGGGAGCGTGAGACGACGGCCGACTCCGCCGAGAACGAGGTCGGCGACGGGGACGATGTCGGCGACGAGAGCACGACCGACGCCACCGAGTCCGGCGCCGACCGCGGCGGGAACGAGAGCCCGACGGCCTCCCGGGACGTGGAGCTCCCCGAAGACGTGCCGGAGGACGTGGCCGAGTACGAGCGCTTCACCAAGATGGACCGCGCGGACTACGACCGCGTCAACGAGTTCCTGCGCGATCGGACGTACATCACCGCCCGCGAGTGGGCGATCGCCCGGCTCTGTGCGGACTTCCGGACCGAGACTGGCGTCGAGATGACGAAGATCGGCGAGAACCTCCCGCGGCTGGTGCCGTTCATGACGGACACGTACACCCCGCAGGCGGTGAATCAGGCCCGCGCCTCCTTCGAGGAGAAAGTCACCAAGGCCGGCGCGACGTTCCTCTACGGCGCGATGTCGGGGTTCTACACCGCCGAGGAGCTCGACGAGACGATGTACGAGGTGACCGAGATCGCGAAGTTCCTGCTGGAGGTCGAGGGCGTTGACCTCTCCGTCGAGGAGGAACTGGAAGCGGAGGACGAGATCTCGCGGGTGATGCGGGAGGTGCGGGAGGCCTCGGCGGAGGTGCGCGGCGAGGAGGTGAAGTGCCCGGAGTGCGGGCACGTTCACGAGGCCGAGTGAGTCAGTGGAGGCCGGGCGCCTCGTCGTCGAGTTCGGTTTCGACGTAGTCCCGGCCGTGATCGGTGATGACGTAGCAGGACTCCACGTCGTCGAGTCGACGGATGAACCGGGTCTCGGAGAGCTCTCGAACGCCGTTGAGGACGGCGGTCCGGCTGGGCGGGTCGTCCATCCGGTCGTCGAGGTTGGCGGCGATCCCGCCGGGCGAGATTCCCACGCCGGACTGGTAGAGCAGTCGGAGCGTCGGCTCGACGGCGTCGGAGTCGAACTCGGGCATGAGCGTGGGTTGTGCCGTCCGGGTGAAAACGTCCGTGGCCGTTATTCGTGGGTGTCGGTTTCTGCGGCGTCGTCGCTGTCTCGATCGTCGGCTACCGGCACAGCGACCGTACCAGCAACAGCATCTCGATCACTGACCACTTGCGACCGCAGTACGCCGGACACGAGGGTCCGGCGAGACCACGAGTCCCCACCCCTCCCCCCCGCGAGCGCCGACGGTCGGCGCTCGCGAGGCGTCCCCCGCCACCGCACCGCGGCCGCGGTCGGCGCGAAGCGCTCGCGGCTCCGTCCGCGAGTCAGCGCGAGGGATGAACGAGCGAACGGATGTGAGCGAGTGAATCGGCTGGGGAGGTATGAGGGCTGTGCGGCGCGGTTGCGGTCACAAGTGGCCAGGCTCACTCCGTGGTGACGTTCGCGGCTGCAGTCGTCGACGAACACGTAGAAGCAGCAGTTCCGGAGCCGACCTATTCCTCGATCCCGCCCTGCTCGCGTTTCCCCGACCTCGCTACTCCCACCGGAATGTCCCGTTCCGCTGCACCACCTCCCCATCCACCTCCATCCGCGAGTCCTCGCTCATGTCGGTGATCATGTCGACGTGGACCGCCGAGTCGTTCGCCTCGTCCTCGCTCCCCTCGGGGAAGTTCGACTCGTAGGCGCGCCCCACTGCCAGATGCACCGTATCGCCCATCTTCTCGTCGAACAGGATGCTGTCGGTGAAGCGGTCGATGCCGCGATTCATCCCGATGCCGAGTTCGCCCAGTCGCTTCGCGCCTTCGTCCGTATCCAGCACCTCCGCGATGGCGTCCTCGTTCTGCTCGGCCGCGAAGTCGACGACCTCGCCGTCCTCGAAGGTGAGGTGGACGTTCCGCACGCGCTGGCTGTTGATCGTCATCGGCACGTCGAAGAACACCTCGCCCTCGGTCGCGTGGGGCGCGGTGAACACCTCGCCGGAGGGGAGGTTGTGGGAGTCGTACGCCACGCTCGCCGCGGAGTTCACGGCGGTGCGGCCCTCGATGGACATCGTGAGGTCGGTGTCCTCCTTGACGATCCGGACCTCGCTCCCGTCGTCCAGCAGCTGCTTCATCTTCGCCATCTCGTCGGCGAGTTCCTCCCAGTCCCGGAGGACCGCGTCGTAGACGAACTCCTGATACGCCGCGTAGCTCATGCCGGCCTGCTGGGCCAGCGCGCGCGTGGGGTGGACCGTCGACACCCAGTCGGTGTCCATCCGCGCCTCGCGGATCCCCTGCCGGGCGCGACCCTTTGCCTGTCGCTTCTCGGCGGGCACGTCGGCGCCCTCGGTGGTGTTTCGGCCGCCGCCGAGGCGGAGCACCGCGTCCGCGTGCTCGTACAGCGCGCGCTCGTACTCGGGGTCTTCGTCGAACTCGGCGCTGTGGGCCCGCGTGTACGCCCGGTCGATCTCGTCGGAGCCGTACAGCGTGACGACGTTCGCGTCGCGCTCCCCCAGTTCCTCGGCGACCGCGACCGCCAGATCGTGGGCCCCCTCGGCGACGGAGAGCACCACGTCGTCGCCCGCCTCGATCCGGGCGCTCCAGTCGACCAGCGTCCTCGCGTGTTCGCGGACTCGTTCGTCCATGTCCGAGGCGTCGGCCCGGGCGCGCAAAATACCCGCGGGACGCCGGCGACCACCGGCCGCGGTTCCGGTTCCGCGACCGCTCGGGACCGCAACGGCTACACGCCTCCCCTCACAGCCTCAGGGTATGGAACTGGGCGTCATCGGACTCGGGCGGATGGGGCAGATCGTCGTCGACCGGGCTCTCGACGCGGGCCACGACGTGGTGGCGTTCGACTTGAGCGCGGAGGCGACCACCGAGGCTGCCGAGGCGGGCGCGACCGCCGCCGACAGCGTCGCCGATCTCTGTGACCGACTGGGCGAGGAGAAACGGATCTGGCTGATGGTGCCGGCGGGCGACCCCGTCGACGCCACGCTCGCCGACCTCGAACCCCACGTCGGTGAGGACGACGTGATCGTCGACGGCGGGAACTCCCACTTCGAGGAGTCGGTGCGCCGGTCCGGAAACACCGACGCGGCGTACCTCGACTGCGGCACCTCCGGCGGCCCCGCGGGCGCGCACCTCGGCTTCTCGCTGATGGTCGGCGGGCCCGAGTGGGCGTACGAGGCGATGGTCCCCGTCTTCGACGCCGTCGCGACCGGGAACGCCGGCCACGACCACATGGGCCCCTCGGGGTCGGGCCACTACGTGAAGATGATCCACAACGGCGTCGAGTACGCGCTGATGCAGGCGTACGGCGAGGGGTTCGAACTGCTCGCGAACGGGCGGTACGACCTCGATCTCGAAGCCGTCGCGCGGACGTGGAACAACGGCGCCGTGATCCGCTCGTGGCTGCTCGAACTCTGCGAGGAGGCGTTCCGCGAGGAGGGGAACGACCTCGGCGACGTGGCCGACCACGTCGCCGGCGGCTCGACCGGCACGTGGACCGTACAGGAGGCGCTGGAGCAGGAGACGCCGGTACCCCTGATCTATCAGGCGCTGGCCGAGCGGTTCGGCTCCCGGGCGCCCGAGGAGGGGCGGTTCTCCCGGCGGCTGGCGAACCGGCTGCGCTACGGGTTCGGGCGGCACGACGTCAAACGCGAGTAGCGCGCGGAAACCACGTTTTCGGAGGTCTCGAACCCGAGACCTCAACATCTAGAACGAGAGATCGAGCCGCCGAAGCCGTCGCTCAGGGTCGTTGAACGACGGGGTAGGCCAACGGGAGTACCCCCGTGGAGACCACGAGGGCGAAAGGCCCCCGCTGTCCGTGCCGTCACCTGTACTCCCCGCCGCCGACGGAAAACACCTCCGACATCCCCGTTCGACCGACGGGGCGCCGAGAGCGCCGACGACTAGAGGTCGGCGTCCCGGAACCAGACGATCCCGACCGCGAGCGGGACTGCCAGCCACAGCAGCATCGCGAGCAGGACGACGCCGTCCGAGAACACCGGCGAGAGTTGGGGACCGAGCGCCTGTGCGGCCCGCTGGTTCGGGATCATCCCCAGCAGCAGGCTGAACATCCGGATCCGGGCCTCCAGATCGCTCATGAACAGGCTGTCGACCAGCGACTTGTACGCCTGAATCGGGTTGAGGATCTTCAGCGCCAGCCGGAGCTGGAACTGCTGGGGCGTCGAGAGGCCGAACAGCTCCGTCGCCGCGCGGTTGACGCCGGTGACGAAGAAGTTCCAGAGGAACCAGAACGTCGCGAACAGCCCGCCGGCGCCGACGAGCGCCTGCTGGTTCGTGTTCGCGGCCGCGGAGACCCCGACGGCGATCCCGACGAACACGACCCCCAGCAACGCGGTCAGGAGGGCGAACTCGACGTAGACGAGGATGTCCAGCCCCGACGCCGCCGGCAGCAACGCGAGCAGCGCGACGAAGAAGCCGATCAACACCGGGAGGCTGACGACCGCACTCCGGCCGAGGAACTTCCCGAGCACCACGTCGTCACGCGAGTGGGGCAGCGAGAGCAGCAGCTTGATCGTCCCCGACTCCCGCTCACGGGTGATCGAGCCGTAGGCCACGACCAGCGCCGTCAACGGGATCAGGATCGCGGTCCCCTGCTTGAGGTAGAACAGGAACCCCCGGAGGATCGCCGCCGCCTCTTGCTGGCTGCCGCCGCCGACGTAGAGCCGGCCGATCGCGGCCCCGGCGAACACCAAAATCGACAGCGCCGACAGCACCCAGAGCCACCGGGAGCGCACCGCGTCCCGGAAGTCCTTCCGGGCGACGGCCTCCCAGCTCATGCGTCCACCTCCTCGGCGGCCCCGCCCTCGCCGGGCGTGTCACCCTCCGTGTACGCGAGGAACAGGTCCTCGAGCGACGACTCGCGGGTCGAGAAGTCCTCGACGACGACCCCAGCGTCTTCGAGCGCGCCGATAACCGCAGTCTTGGCCTCGGGGTCGCACTGAACGGTCACGGTCGTCCCGTCGGTCGAGGCGGCGTCGACGCCGTCGAGCGCGCGCACCGCGTCGAGATCGTCGTCCGTGACGCCGTCGGCGGTGATTTCGAGCGTCGCGCCGGTGCCGACCGCCTCGCGCAGCCCCTCGACGGAGTCCTTGGCGACGAGCTCCCCCTTGCGGAGGATCCCCACGCTGTCACAGACCGCCTCGACCTGCCCGAGTACGTGGCTGGAGAAAAAGACCGTCGCGCCGCGGTCGGCCTCCTCGCGGACGATGTCGCGCATCTCCTTCGCCCCCGCGGGGTCGAGCCCGGAGGAGGGCTCGTCGAGGATCAACAGGTCGGGATCGCCCACCAGCGCCATCCCGAGCGCGAGCCGTTGGGCCATCCCCTTCGAGTAGCCGCCGGCCTTGCGGTCGCCGTCGCCGGCGAGGCCGACGCGGTCGAGCACGGCGTCCGGGTCGGCGTCGGCATCCTTGGACTCGATCGCGAACTCGAGGTGTTCGCGGCCCGTCAGGCGCTCGTACACGGAGAACCCCTCCGGGAGCACGCCGGTGCGCTCCCGGACCGCGACGCTCTCACGCTGGGGGTCCATCCCGAGCACTTCCACCTGTCCTGCGGTGGGACGCACGAAGTCGAGCAGGACGTTGATCGTCGTCGACTTTCCGGCCCCGTTCGGGCCGAGGAAGCCGAACACCTCGCCCTCCTCGACCGTCAGATCGAGCCCGTCGACGGCGGTCACGTCGCCGAACCGTTTCGTTACCCCGTCGAGTTCGATGGCGGCCATGGGCCGGCTTGCCCCGGTTCCCGATAAAGGGTTTCGGCCGGGTCCTCAAGCGTCCCGGCGGACCGATCTAACGCACCCGGCGCATGCCGGGCGAGCGATCAGTTTCGCCCGCCCGTTTCGCGCTCGAATCGACGCTGCAGCGCCCTCCCGGGGGGGTCAGTCACATTTAACGGTACTGGGGTGGTGGATTCTCCAAGGTGATCCGATATTCTTCGTGTCGAATTCCAAACGATCCCGTCCGGCGTCGTCGCCGATCTCGCCTCTCAGATACCCGGCGTGCGGCGGATCGACTACGAGAACGTGTTCTACGCCAGCGACGGTGACTGGATCGAGTCGCTCGTCGTCTCCTCGAGCGTCGACTTCGACCCCGCAGAGGTGCTGGAGTCGCTCGACCGCGTCGAACTGTTCCACCACCAGCTGACGTCGGGGGACTCCGCGACCCAGACGACCCGCCGGCTCACCGTCGTCGCTCACGAGCCGTACCCGTTCCTGCTCGGCGTGGTCCTGCGCAGGAAGGCGATCCCGAACCGACTCGAACTCCGTGACGGCGTCCTCACCGGGATCGTCACCGTCCGGGAGTGGGAGGACTTCCGCTCGCTCGCGGACACGATTCAGGAGCAGTTCGGCCGGTTCGAGCTCCTGAGCGTCAATCAGGTCGAGACGACCGGCGCCCCCCTCGGCTCGGGGCAGATCGGCCGGGTCCTCCGGGACGAACTCTCCGCCGAACAGCTCACGGTGCTCCGAACCGCCTACCGGCTCGGCTACTTCGACGTGCCGCGTGAGGCCTCCGCGGACGACATCGCCGCGGAGCTCGACATCGCCCAGTCCACGCTCAGCGAGCGACTGCGGCTCGCCGAGCGACAGGTGTTCGATCTGGTCTTCTCCATCAGCGGCGACGCCGAGGACGCCGAGACGATCGGCGACTGATCGCCGTCCCAGTTCCCGGTCCAACACCGCCGCGACCGCGGCCCGGCGGATGGGCGTTCGAACTGACAGGAACGGCTCGGCCCCCGGTTGCACATAAAGGATGATGATCATTAGCCCAGTTCGGGGGTAGTTACAGGGGTGTTATCCAGTAACGAGCAGTCGCTATGCCAGACGACCTGCCGTTCGAGATCGAGACGGGGAAGAAATCGCGGCGAAAGTTCCTCCGGATCGCGGGGGCCGCGGGCGCGGCCGGCATCGCCGGCTGTGGCGGCGGCGGCTCCGGCACCGAAACCACCGACGGCGGCGGTGGGGGTGGCTCCGGCGACGGCCGGTCGGTCGAGTCCCAGTTCTGGGAGGAGTGGCCCGTCGAGACGAAGGGGTCGGACGTCAACGACGAGGCGGTCCAGTTCGAGTACACCGCCGTCGAGGGGCAGTCGCTCCCCGCGGTGGACATGCACTTCGCGCAGTCGGAGACGCCGTGGATGCGCGAACATGCGCTGATGATTCAGGATTCGTTCAACACGCTCGGCGTGCCGACGAACCTCATCAACGTCCAGCCCAGCACGCGGTACGGCGAGTTCTGGCGGGCCGACATCGGTCACCCGGTGCCGGTGACGATGAACCTCCACGGGCCGGACCCACAGCGCGGGCTCGACCCCAACCCGTTCCTGATGCGTGCCCACCCCGAGACCGGCGGGAACTACTACAACTACAAGAACGACGAGATCACCGAGCTGCTCGACGAGCAGTCCCAGATGCTCGGCGACACCGAGGGCCGCGCCGAGATCTGTCGCGAAATCCAGCAGCTCCTCAGCGAGGACGCCTACATCATCGCGTCGAACTTCCCGGACGTGATCACGGTGGCGAACACCGCCGACTGGGAGGGGTACGTGCCGACCCCCGGCAACGGGACGACGCGGGACTCGTTCGTCTGGACGCAGGTGAACCTCCAGCCCACGGGCGACTCCTCGACGTGGGTCAAAGGCGTCACCGCCGGGATGCAGGGGACGAACCTGCCGTTCTCGACGGGCGGCCTCGAAGAGAAGCGGCTCCTGAACGTGTACGACGGGCTGTACGACGCCTCGCCGCAGCTGGAGATCGTCCCCGCGCTCGCGGTCGATCACGAGGTCGTCGACGACACGACGATCGAGATGGATCTCCGCGAGGGCGTCACCTGGCACGACGGCGAGCCGTTCGGGCCGGAGGACGTGAAGTTCAGCGTCGAGATGTACAAGGAGAACACGGCGCCCCAGCAGGGGCCGTTCTACACCCCGATCGAGAGCGTCGAGATCGTCTCGACCGAGGGCGGCGGGCGCGTGCGGTTCAACCTCACCGAGCCCGACGCCTCGTTCCTCACGCAACGTGCGGTCCGGAGTGCTATCGTCCCCAAACACCGCTGGGAGGACGTCGACAGCCCCAGCGAGCACAACCCCGACAACCCGGTCGGCACGGGGCCGTTCCAGTTCGAGAACTGGGCGCAGGGCGACGAGCTCCGCCTGTCGAAACACGACGACCACTGGCTCTGGGACGACGACACCCGCCGCGAGCTCGTCGGCGAGGAGCACTTCGTCGCCGGCGACGGCATCGACGAGATGGTCGTCGTGAACGTCGGCAACGTCTCGACGCTGATCGGCGCGATGCAGTCCGGCGACATCGACGCCATCGGGACGACCGTCTCGAACCAACAGGCCGAACGGGCTTCGCAGGCGCAGGGTGTCGAGAAGCAGACCTCCGAGAACTACGTCCCGACGGACGTCCACCTCAACCACATCGTCCCGCTGTTCCGCGACAAGACGTTCCGCGTCGCGCTCAGCCACGCCGTCGACAAGGAGGGGTTCGTCGAGGGCGTCCTCGGCGGCCGCGGGACCGCCATCGAGGGGCAGCGACTCCTCTCGCCGCTGCTGACCCCCTACGCCGCCGAGACCGAGCCCTACGAGTTCGACCGCGAACAGGGGCGGACGCTGCTCCGGCAGGCGGGGTACACGTTCGACGACAACGAGATGCTCCGCTGGCCCGAGGGCGACGCCTGGGAGGCGTTCGCCGAGCGTGTCGACCACGGTCACGCGACCCGCTCGGAGCTCGATCAGCCGGACTTCTCGTAAGTAATGAGTTTTCGTAGATTCCTGATCAAACGGACCGCGATCGCGCTGGTGCTGACGCTCGTCGCCGTCAGTGTCATCTTCGCGACGCTGCGGTTCCTGCCGAGCGACCCGTTCAGCGGGCTGGTCGCGTCGGGCTCGTTGACGCCCGAACAGGTCGCGGAGCTCCGGGCGATGTACGGGCTCGACGAGCCGCTGTACGTCCAGTACCTCAAGTACGTCCGGAACCTGTTCACCCTGCAGTTCGGCGTGTCGCTGACCCAGCAGCGGCCCGTGGGCCAGATCATCGTGCCCGCGCTGGTGAACACGCTGGTGCTGCTGCTGCCCGCGCTCGTCGCGACCGCGATCATCAGCTCGCTCGCCGGGATGTACGCCGGCTGGAACCGCGGCTCGTGGTTCGAGCAGACCGGGATCGTCGTCACGACGTTCTTCCGCGCGACGCCGGTGTTCGTGACGGGGATCCTCCTGCTGATCGTCTTCTCCTACGGGCTGGGTTGGCTCCCCGCCTTCGGGATGCGGAGCCCCGTCGCCAGCCCCGAGGGGTACGCCGCGACGTACCTCTCGGTAGACTTCTTGAAACACTACATCTTGCCGTTCACGGCGACGGCGCTGTTCTTCAGCGGCGACTTCCTGATGCTCGCGCGCAACTCCGTGGTCGAGCGCAAGGGGTCGGAGTTCCTCACGCTCCACCGCGCGAAGGGGCTCTCCGAGTGGGAGCAGCTCGGTCGCGCCGGCCGGAACTCGCTGCTGCCGTTGGTGACGTACTTCGCGCTCCGGACGGGGATGCTGTTCCAGGGCGTCATCACCCTCGAAGTGGTGTTCGCGTGGCCGGGGATCGGCCGCGCGCTCGTGCAGGCGATCCTCAACCAGGACTACCCGACCGTGCAGGCCGCGGTGTTCATCATGGCACTCGCGGTCATCGTGATGAACCTGCTCGCGGACGTGGCGTACGCGAAACTCGACCCGACGATCGACGCGGGTGATGTCTGATGTCCGGATACAACTTCGACACCGAGACCGCGAAGGACCGCCTCCGCTCGGAGGTCGAACGGGGCTGGCGAACGCTGCGTGTGGTCTGGCAGGACAACGGGGCCAAGGTCGGCCTCTCGATCCTCGCCGGCTTCATCTTCATCGGGCTGTTCGGCCCGTATCTCGCGCCGCACCACCCGATCGAGGACACGCTCCGCCAGCAGGGCGCGATCATGCGCCTCCACGAGCCGGCCGCGAAGGCGCCGCTGGGGACGACCTCCTTCGGCAAGGACATCCTGAGCCAGTTCCTCGCCGGCGCCCGGCCGACCCTGATCATCGGCCTGTTCGGCGGCCTCGGCACCGGCGTGCTCGGCTTCCTCGTCGGCCTCACGAGCGGCTACTTCGGCGGCCGCGTCGACGAGGTGCTGATGCGGATGACCGACCTGACGTTCGCGCTGCCGCTGCTCCCGATGTCGCTGGTGATCCTCTCCTTCGTGACCCCGAGCGTCTGGCTCATCACGCTCGTGCTCGTCATTTTCCTCTGGAAGATGCCCGCCCGCGTCATCCGTTCGGAGGTGATGACGGTCAAGGAGCGGACGTTCGTGAAGTCGGCGCGGGCCCGCGGGGCGAGCCACACGCGGACGATGTTCCTCCACGTCGCGCCGAACGTGCTCGGGATCGGCTTCCTGTACACCGCCTACGCGGTCGGCTGGTCGATCGTCGCCGGGGCGTCGCTGGCGTTCCTTGGCTTCGGCGACCCGACCACCACCTCGTGGGGGCGGATGCTCGAACAGGTGTTCCGCGCCGGCGCGATGCGGGTCGCCTGGTGGTGGGTGCTGCCGCCCGCGATCGGTATCGCCGCCGTGACCACTGCGGTCTTCCTCGTCGGTCGCGCCTTCGAGGAGATCGTCAACCCCGAACTCCAGACGGATCAAGAATGAGTCTGCTCGAAGTCGACGACGTGAAGATCACGTACAGCATGCCGGGCGACGACGTCCACGCGGTGAACAACGTCTCGTTCAGCATCGAGGAGGGGGACAACTACGGCCTCGTCGGCGAGTCCGGCTGTGGCAAGTCCACCCTCGCCAAATCGGTGCTCGGCCTCCTCGACGACAACGGGCAGATCGAGTCGGGGAGCATCGAGTTCAACGGCCGCGAACTCCGAGATCTCTCCGAGAGCGAGTGGCGCGACGTGCGCTGGGAGGAGATCGCCTACATCCCACAGAGCGCGATGGACTCGCTCGACCCGGTGATGACCGTCGGTTCGCAGATCAGGCAGGCGATCCGCAAACACCGGGACGTGTCGAAAGCCGACGCCAACGAACGCGTCTCGGAGGTGTTCGACATCGTGGGACTGGACGCCGACCGGACGAACGAGTACCCCCACGAGTTCTCGGGCGGGATGCGCCAGCGCGTCACGATCGCGATGGCACTCGCGCTCGACCCCGACCTCATCATCGCCGACGAGCCGACCACCGGGCTGGACGTGATCGTCCAAGACAAGATCGTCCACAAGCTGATGGAGATACAGGAGGAGATCGACAGTTCGCTCCTCCTGATCACCCACGACGTGGGCGTCGTGGCGGAGACCTGCGACGAGGTGTCGGTGCTCTACGGCGGGAAGGTGATGGAGCAGGGCGCGACGTTCGACGTGTTCGACGACCCGCACAACCCCTACACGATGGGGCTGAAAAACGCGTTCCCGGAGGTCGACGAGCTCGGCGAGCAGGCGATCTCGATCCCGGGTTCGTTACCCGACCTCAACGAGGAGCCCACCGGCTGCGTGTTCCGGGACCGCTGCCCGTTCGCGACCGAGGACTGCGCGGAGGAACACCCGCCGCTCGTCGAGGCCGGGAACCAGCTGTCGGCGTGTTACTACGCCGACGACGCCCCTGACCTGCAGGCGCGGGCGGCCGACCCCGAGACGTGGGGAATCGACGTGGCCGAGGACACCGCGGCCGAGGAGACCGGCGAGGTGATTGTCGAGACCGACGGGCTGGAGAAGTGGTTCAAGCAGAGCCAGCCGATCCTCGACGACCTGCTCGGCGCGGACCCCGACTACGTCAAGGCGGTCAACGGCGTCGACCTCGACGTCCACGAGGGGGAGATCGTCGGCGTCGCCGGCGAGTCCGGCTGCGGGAAGTCGACGCTGGGCGAGGTGCTCTCGGCGCTGCAGTCCCGGACCGGCGGCGACATCCAGTTCGAGGGGCAGTCCGTCGACCAACTGCTCGACGAGGACACCCAGCAGTTCCGCTCGGCGGTCCAGTTCATCTTCCAGGACCCGTTCGACTCGCTGAACCCGCGGCAGAAAGTCCGCGCCGCCGTCGCGGAGCCGCTGGAGATTCAGGGCGTCGCCCCCGACGAGATCGACCGCCGGGTCCGCGAGACGGTCGCCGACGTGGGGCTGAACCCCCCGGAGGAGTACTTGGATCAGTACCCCGAACAGCTCTCGGGCGGCGAGCGCCAGCGCGTCGCGATCGCGCAGGCGCTCGTGCTCGACCCGGACTTCCTGATCTGCGACGAGCCGGCGTCGATGCTCGACGTCTCGCTGAAGGCGAACATCCTCAACATCCTCCGGGAGATGGCGACCGAGCGCGACATCGGCATCGTCTACATCTCCCACGACCTCGCGAGCCTCTCCCAGATCACCGACCGGCTGGCGGTGATGTATCTCGGGCAGATCGTCGAGCTCGGCGCGACCGCGGAGGTCGTCGAGAACCCCCGACACCCGTACGCGGCGTCGCTGCTCGCGGCGTCGCCGAAGGCCGACCCGGACACCGACCGCCAGCGCGTGCTGCTCCCCGGGGAGCCGCCGAACCCGGTGGACCTCCCGAACGGCTGTAACTTCGCACCGCGCTGTCCGAAAGCCACCGAGGAGTGCTGGGAGAACGACCCCGAGCGGTCGGCGTTCCAGGACGGCGACCACGAGGCCGCCTGCTTCTTCCCGGTCGAGGACACCGAGGGAGAACTGCTCGAGGCGTACGCCCGCGAGCGCGAACGCCAAGACGCAGAGGAGGACGCGGAGACCGAAGAGCTGGCGTCCTGACCGGCTCGCCGCGTCGTTCCCTTCGCTGTCTCGGGTCCCACCCAACTACTTATTCTTTGCTGTCACGTAGGGGCCAGATAATGGCCGAAACCGAGCGTTCCGAGGCGGCGTCGCCCGACGAGGGGGACGGGATCGGCTCCCGTCGATTGGAGGCCGAACTCAACACGGCCCGCGCGGAGTTCGAGAGCCTCGTCGCGGAGAGCGACCTCGAGCAGGGCGACGACAACTGGATCCAACGGGGCCGCGAGCTTCTGGACGACGCCGACGCGTCACTCGCGGAGGGGAACGTCGAACAGGGGTGGGCCTACCTGCACGCGGCGACGCGGCTCTCGATGTACGGCGTCGAAGCCGTCGGCGGCGACGAAGCGCTCCGGGGGGAGGGGCGGGCGCTTCTCGTCGAGGCCGAGAACGCCCCGCTCTCGTGGCGTGAGGAGGCGATCCGGAACCGGATCGCGACCGCCGACGGAACCCTGCGGGAGCGACTGACGGCGACCGACCTCCGCGCCGCACAGGAGCTCCTCCACGAAGGGTACGAGAGCCTCCACCGGAAGCGACACTACCTCCAGACACAGTTCCGCTATCTCCGGATCGGCGCCTCGGTCGCCCTCCTCCTCTTCCTGGTGGTCGCCGTCGCCGGAGCGTGGTCGGGACTGTTGCCCACGCCGTTCTTCGAGTTCGGGACCGGCGGGTCCGAGGGGTCCGCCCCCGCGAACTCTGTCTACCCCGTGGTGTTCCTGATCTACGTCGTCCTCTCGGGGATGCTCGGTGCCACAGTGTTCGGGCTCCGATCGCTCCGCAGGCAGCCGGTTTCGACGAGCACACCACAACACCTCACGGGGTTTCAGGCCACGGTGGCTCGGATGGTGGTCGGCGCCGGCTCGGCGCTAGCAGTGTTCTTCTTCGTCCGTTCGGAGTTCCTCGTCGTCGGATCGAGCGCCAGTTTGACGCGGGGCTCGTTCCTCCTCGCGATCGCCTTCGTCGCCGGCTACTCCCAACGGCTCGTCCACACGACCGTCGAGGCGGTCGCCGGGATGGCCGGGTCGGAGCCCTCGGCCGGCCAGTAACGCACGGGGCTACTCCGTCCGGATCAGCACGTCGACCGCGGTCGGCCCGTCCTCGGTGACGACGACGGGGTTGAGATCGAGTTCCGCGACGGCGTCGACCTCGTCGACGAGTCGGCCGACGTTCGCCACCAGATCGACGAACGGCTCGACCGGGAGCGACGGCCCACCTCGCCGGTCTTCGAGCAGCGTCGCGAGCGCGGTCGACTCGACCGCCCGCCGGGCGTCGGCACGGGAGAACGGCGGGACGAGCGTCGCGCGCTCGTCCAGCGCCTCGACGGCGACCCCGCCCGGGCCGACCGTCACCGACGAGTCGAACACCTCCCCCGGCGCGGCGCCGACGAACGCCTCCGTGCCGGCCGTCACCATCGGCTGCACCAGCGCGTCCTCGATCGCCTCGTCACCGACGTACTCCCGGGCCGACTCCACGACCGACTCGTACGCCTGCCGCGCGGCCGCCGGCGAGTCGACACCGAGTTCGACGGCGTCGGCCTCGGTCCGGTGGGGGAGCGACGGCGAGTCGACCTTGATCGCGACCGGCCCGTCGAGGTCGGCGGCCGCCGCGGCAGCCGCCTCGGGCCCTGAGACCGCTCGCGTCGGAACCGTCGGGACGTCGAACGCGTCGAGCAGCGGCGCCGCCTCCGTCCACGTCAGCACCCGCCCGCTGGGCAGATCGAACGCCGGAGTGGCTGGTTCGTCCTGTGCTGCCGAGTCCGGGTACGCCCGAAGTCGGTTTCGCGCGTCGACGAACGAGGTCGTCGAGGCGACCGCGTCGAGACAACGCGAGGGGTCCTCGTAGACAGGAACCGCCGCCCGCAGGCGTTCGTAGGGCTGTGTGGCCGTCGGCTCGTCCGCCTGCTTGCGTCCGGTCCAGAGGACGTACACCGGGTCGTCGGCCCGTTCGACGACGGTTTCGAGGTCCTCGGCGATCGTCTCCGCGCGCTCGTCGACCGCCGAGAGCGCGATCGCGAACACGTAGGCGTCGAACGCCGGGTCGTCGAGGAGCACGTCGGCGATCTCCGGCAGCACCTCGGAGCCGTAGCCGCGGATGTCGGCGGGGTTGTGGAGCTCGCCGTAGGTCAGCAGCTCGTCCATCTCCAGCAGCGCCCGCTCGGTCTCGCCGTCGATATCCGGGAGCTTGAGGTCCCGTTCGGCGGCCATATCGGCGAGCAGGCTCGCGAGGCCGCCGCTCGTCGAAGCGACGCAGACGCGATCCCCCGCGGGCGGGTCGTACGCCGCGTGGGCGCTCGCCCGCGAGAGCAGGTCCGGGATGTCCGGCACGCGCTCGACGCCGCTCTGGTCGAACGCGGCGTCCCACGCGTCGTCGCTCCCGGTGAGCGATCCCGTGTGCGACAGCGTCGCCTCCTCCGCGAGGTCGGACTGCCCGATTTTCACCGTCAGCACGGGAGTGCCGTCCCGGACGGCGCGTCTGGCGACCTGCATGAACCGCTCCGGCGCCTCGATCCCCTCGACGTAGGCACAGATCACGTCGACCTCGTCCTGTTCGGCGAGGTAGGCCACGTACTCGGTCAGTGTCAGGTCCGCCTCGTTCCCCGTCGAGACGACGTGGCTGAAGTGGCGGTCCTCGTCGGCGGCCCGCTCGAAGAACGTGGTGAACGCGAGCGCGCCGGACTGACTGACGAGGCCGATACTCCCGGGTTCGGGCTCGCGAGAACAGGTCGAGGTCAGCGTCGCCCCCCTCGAAGCCATCACACCGATACAGTTCGGGCCGGCGACGCGGATCCCGCTCTCCTCGGCGACGTGTGTCAGTTCGCGTTCGAGGTCGGCGCCCGTCTCGTCCGCCTCGGCGAAGCCGGCGGTGAGCACGAGCGCGGCCGGAACCCCTCGCTCCCCGGCCGACCGCACCACGTCGACGACGTACTCCCGGGGGACGCTGACGACCGCCAGATCGACGGTCTCGGGCACTTCGTCGATCGCGTCGTAACACTCCCGGCCCCACACTGTCTCGCGGTTCGGGTTCACTGGGTAGAGCGCCCCCTCGAACCCGTACTCGAGAAGGTTGTCGACCAGGTTCCCCGAGTAGAACGAGTCGGGGCTGGCCCCGACGACCGCGACGGCGTCGGGGTCGAAAAGCGGTGTCAGATCCGGAACGCGTCCTGCCGGGAGCGTGTCGGCGTCGGTCATCTCTACAGGTGGGTTCGCCCGACGGGGCCTCAACTTCCCGCCGATCCCGACCAATGATCATCCTCGTTTAAACGTCGCTCAGTCGGTGTCTGCCGTCCCGGGGTCGTGACCGTCCTGCCCGCCGAGGGGGTGGAAACACGCCGCCGTGTGGTCGCCGTCGGCCCACGCCGCGGCGTCGGGCTCCTCGCTCCGGCACCCCTCGGTCGCGTTCGGGCACCGCGGGGCGAACCGACAGCCGGCCGGCAGATCGCCCGCGTCCGCGGTGCGGCCGCCGAGGGAGACGCGACGGCGCGACCCGCGCGGGTCCGTCTCGGGAACGGCGTCGAGTAGCGCCTCCGTGTACGGGTGTTTCGGGCGGTTCAGGACTCGCTCGGCCGGCCCCTGTTCGACGAACCGGCCGAGGTACATGATCGAGAGGCTGTCGGCGATCTGGACGAGGCTCGCGAGGTCGTGTGAGATGTACAGCACGCCGATGTTCTCGGTGTTCGCGAGCCCGCGGAGCAGGTTCAGCACCTCCGCCTGGAGCGAGACGTCGAGCATCGACGCCGGCTCGTCGCAGATCAGGAAATCCGGATCGACGACGAGCGCCCGCGCGATCGCGACGCGCTGGCGCTGCCCGCCCGAGAGCTCGTTGGGGTACTTCTCGAGGTAGTTCTCGGCCGGCGCCATCCCGACGCGTTCCAGCGTCTCCCGGACGGCCGCGTCCCGCTCGTCGAGCCGGTGTTCGTGGATCGTCAGCGGCTCCCGGACCAGCTGCCCGACGGTGAGTCGCGGGTTCAGCGACTCGTAGGGGTTCTGGAACACGATCTGGAGCTTCTGTCTGAACGACTGCAGCTCCCCGTCGGCGTAGTGCTCGTGGGACCGACCGTCGAACGTGAAGCCGCCGCCGGTCGGCTCCTCGAGGAGCGCGAGCGTCTGCGCCAGCGTCGTCTTCCCGCAGCCGGACTCCCCGACGACCCCGCGGATCTCGCCGCGGGACACCGTCATCGACACGCCGTCGACCGCGCGGACGTCGGGCTTGTCGCCGCCGAGCACCCCGTCGACGATCTCGCCGCGCTGCTCGTACCACTGCTTGAGACTGCCCGTCAGCCCCGTCACCGGGAGCGACGGCCCGTCGACCGGGAGCCGACCGATCAGCGACCCCGATCGCTCGTACCGCTTCTCGAGGCCGTCGACTTCGAGCAGCACCTCGCCGTCGGCGCTCCGGGTGCCGTCGACGGTGCCGCCCCACGTCGACGGGTCGGCCGCCTCGCGACGCATCCGGCTCGCCTGCTCGGCGTTGTGGCAGGCGACCGTCTGGTCCCGGTAGGGGAGGGACTGGAGCGTCGGGACCGTGCTCGTGCACTCCTCGTCCGCGAACGGGCAGCGGGGTTCGAACACGCACCCCTCCGGCGCGGCGTTCAGATCCGGCGGCTTCCCCGGCACCGACATCAGCTCCTCGCTGTCGTCGCCGACGGCGGGGTTGACGTTCGTCAGCCCCATCGTGTAGGGGTTGGTGGGGTTCATCAGCACGTTGTCGACGCGCCCCTGCTCGAGCACGGTGCCGCCGTAGAACACCGACATCTCGTCGCAGGTCTCCGCGATGACGTTGAGGTCGTGGGTGATCAGCAAGAGCGAGCTGTCGGTCTCCTCCTGTATCTGGAGGATGTTGTCGATGATCCGGTCCTGAACGATCACGTCCAGCCCCGTGGTGGGCTCGTCGGCGATGATGAGCGCCGGATCGAGCGCCAGCGCCATCGCGATCACCGCGCGCTGACGCATCCCGCCCGAGAACTCGTGGGGGTACTCGTCGACACGGTCCGGATCGAGGCCGACGATCTCGAACAGTTCGGCCACCCGTCGCCGGGCGTTCCGCTCGGCCATCTCGCGGTGGGTCTGGATCGCCTGTCGGACCTGCGCGCCGACGGTCATCACGGGGTCCAGCGCGTCGATCGCCGTCTGCGGGATGAACGCGATCTCCTCCCAGAGCAGGTCTTGCCGTGCGGAGGGGCTGAGCGACATGAGGTCCTCCCCGCGGAAGCGGACCTCGCCGGAGACGACCTCCGCGTGGTCGGGCAACAGCCCGAGGATCGCCTTCGCGGTCGTCGTCTTCCCCGAGGCAGACTCCCCCGAGAGCGCGTAGTTGACGCCGTCCTCGATCGAGAACGACACCCCGTTGACGCTGTGGAGGTCGCCGTCATCGGTGTCGTACCGGACGACCAAGTCCTCGACCTCGATGAGCGTCACCGCCGACCCCTCACGACGACTGCCCGAGGCCGTGCGGCGGTGTTTCGAGGTACCGACCCCCGTTTGGGACCCATTGTCGATCGGATCGTTAGGGAATCATCGTTAAGAACTCTCGGGTACCGAGGCGGGCGGTGTTCGAGCGAGCGGCCGAGTACGCACGCTGGGTTCGACAGCCGGTACTCTCGGTGGATCGAAGCCGAAACCCTCAGGGTCCAGTTGTCGCCCGCAGAACTCCCCTCAGAGCACGTCTTCGGGGTCGTGCGTTTCGGCCACACGCTCGGCTTCGGCCGCGTACCGCTCGGCGATCTCGGGGTCGTCGACGGGATCGAGCCGGTCGTCCTCGACGTCGACGGCGGCAGTGGGGCCGTCGCGGGTCGCGAGGCGGTCCAGCGCGGCCTGTCTGGTGAACGCCCGCCCGCCGTCCGGGGTGGCGTACGTCATCGTCACCGTGTTGCGGCTGTCGACATCGCGGTCGACCAGCCAGACGCGAGTCATGGAACCGCGTTGTGGTGGGCGCGGCTTGTAGCCGACGGTCGGATGCGTCCCGCGACACCGAGGGCGTCACGCTCAAACGCGCCGACACCCTACCGCGGATAGATGGACGCGAGCGAGGTTCGAGCGCGCGCCGCCGACCTCCCCCGGGAGCCGGGCGTCTACCGGTTCCTCGAACGCGGCGGCGACGCCGACACCGTGCTGTACGTCGGCAAGGCGGTCGACATCCGCGATCGCGTGCGCTCCTACGCGGACCACCGAGGCGGCGAAGCCGCCTCGAGCCGCGCGAACGGCGAAGCCGTGAGCGGACCGCGGAGCGACCGCATCCGGAAGATGGTCGGGCGCGCCGACGCGATCGACACCGCGGTCACGGACACCGAGACGCAGGCGCTGCTGCTCGAGGCGAACCTGATCAAGCGCCACCAGCCGCGGTACAACGTCCGGCTGAAGGACGACAAGTCCTACCCGCTGGTCCAGCTCACCGACCACGAGTACCCCCGGATCGAGATCACCCGCGACCCCGACGACGCCGCCACGGTGTTCGGCCCGTACACCCGGAAGGGCGAGGTCGAGACCGTCGTGAAGGCGATCCGAGAGACGTACGGGCTGCGGGGCTGTTCCGACCACAAGTTCGAGAACCGCGACCGACCCTGCCTCGACTACGAGATGGGGCTCTGCTCGGCCCCCTGCGTCGACGCGATCGGCGCCGAGAGCTACGCCGAGGACGTGTCGAGCGCGATTCGCTTCTTCGAGGGTGAAACGGGAATCCTCGCCGACCCGCTCCGGCGGGAGATGGAGCAAGCCGCTCAGAGCGAGGAGTTCGAGCGCGCCGCCAACGCCCGGGACCGCCTCGAAGCGGTCGAATCGTTCCACGGCGAGGGCGGCGAGGCGGTCGCCTCACCCGGGAACCGCCGGGAGATCGACGTGCTCGCGGCGGTCGTCGAGGGCGGCGACGCGACCGTCGCGCGGCTCCACGCCGATTCAGGCCAGCTCGTCGACCGCTCGCGCCACCGGCTCGACGCCCCCGAGGGCGAGGACCGCGTCGCGAGCCTGCTCTCGGCGTTCCTCACGCAGTACTACGCCGAGCGGGAGCTGCCCGACGCGATCCTGCTCTCCGAACGGCCCGACGACGAGGACGTGCTCGACTGGCTCGAAACCGCCGGCGTCGACGTGTCAGTCCCCGGCGCGGGGCGGGAGGGGAAGCTCGTCGAGTTGGCGCTCAAGAACGCCCGGAGCGGCATCGGCGGCGACGACGACCCCGTGGGCGCGCTCGGGCAGGCGCTCGACGTGCCCCGCCCGGAACGGATCGAGGGGTTCGACGTGAGCCACGCACAGGGGAAGGCGGTCGTGGGCAGCGACGTGTGTTTCGTCGGCGGGGGCGCGGAGAAGTCCGACTACCGCCGGAAGAAGCTGCCCGACCGCAACGACGACTACGCCAACATGCGCGAGCTGGTGCGCTGGCGGGCCGAACGCGCCGTCGACAGGACGGACGACCGCCCCGACCCGGACCTGCTGCTGATCGACGGCGGGGAGGGGCAGTTGGGCGCGGCGATGGACGCCCTCGACGAGGTCGGCTGGGACGTGCCCTGCATCGCGCTGGCGAAGTCCGAGGAGTTGGTCGTCACTCCCGACGGCGTTGAGCGGTTCGACGACGACGCGCCCCACCTCCACCTGCTCCAGCGCGTCCGCGACGAGGCCCACCGCTTCGCGGTCCAGTACCACCAGAGCGTCCGGGACGAGGTCGCGACGGCGCTCGACGAGGTGGAGGGGGTCGGCCCCGAGACGAGAAAGCGGCTGCTCCGCCGGTTCGGCTCGGTCGACGCGATCCGCGAGGCCGGCGAATCGGCGCTGCTGGACGTGGACGGCGTCGGGCCGACGACGGCCGAGCGGATCGTCCGCCGGCTATGAAAATCTCGTTTCAGTCTCCAGTACCTATTTGCCGTGCGGCGTCGAACCGCCGCCCGTTCGCCGCTCTTGCCCTCCATGGCGAGTCGACGGCGTACCCGAACCATGAAACGAGTCATACTCGTCACGTTACTCGTCGCGCTGGCCGGCGTGCCAGCCGCGGCGGCAGTCGCACCGATCGACGGCGCGACCGACGCACCGGCCCCCGCAGTGAACGACGCCGTCTCGACCCAACAGACCGACGACGGCGACGGGAACTACACGCGGCTCTACGTCGACGCCCGGGACAGCTACCTCGACCTCAAGCCCGGGGAGAGCGACACGTACACCGTCGTCGTCGAGAACGGCGAGGACGAGGCGGTCGACGTGAACCCCCGCCTGTTCACGTCGCCGACCGACCGTAACCCGATCAACGAGTCGTGGGTCGAGATCGACGGCCCCGACACGATCGACGCGGGCGAGGAAGTGGAGTACGAAGTGAGCGTCTCGGTCCCCGAGGACACCGAGATCGCGCGCTACTCCGGCGCGATCGCGTTCACCGACCAGACCGTCTCGACGCCCGGTCGACCGGACCGCCCGATCCACGCGGCCCACATGAGCGTCACCGTCTGGAAGGAGCCGACCGTCCGCATCCTCTCGGAGACGTACATCCACACGCAGGTCGAGGCGGGCGACTCGATCAGCAAGCAGATCGTGATCGAGAACACCGGCGACGAGTCGGTGCCGCTGAGCCCCGAGCGCGCCGAGCAGCGCGGCCACTGCTACGGCACTCACTGCCCGCAGCAGGTCGACCAGTCCTGGATCGATGTCGACGCGCCGAGCCAGATCGCGCCCGGTGAGACCGCGACCGTGACGGTCACGATCTCGCCGGACGCCGACGCCGAGCGCGGCCGCTACGACACCTCGCTCGACCTGGGGCTGCAGGACCCCAACCGCCGCGACGACAACAACTACTGGCAGGAGGTCAGCCTGAGCTTCGTCGTCTGGGAGCAGCCCGAGGAGCCGTACGAGGCCGAGTTCGACGTCTCCGAGCGGACTGACAACGTCACGCTGACGCTGAACCCCCAGAACCGCCGCACCGCGCAGAACGCCGAGGCAGCGAGCTTCGACGTGACGTTCGTCTCGCCCGACGGCGAGCGCATCGAGGCCGAGCGCGTCGAGGTCAGTCAGAGCGGCTACGTCGACCTCGGCTCCTCGCCGCAGCGCGGCGCCCAGCAGGACGGGCCCTACGCCACCAACGGCGGCCAGACCGAGTTCGTCTACGAGCTCGAGGAGCCGGCCGCCGGCGAGTGGACCGCCGAGATCATGCCCGACAACACGATCGGGTTCCAGTACGAGATCACCCAGAACGAGTCCGACGAAGAGTCGGACGAGTAACCCTCTCGCTTCCCCCATTTTTCACGTATCGCGACCGGCCAGCCACGCGTGCCGCGACCGCCGACCTCTCCCCTCGGTGGCCCGAACCCCGAAGCGATGCCATCGGAGATGACCGCACACGTCATCGAGGAGTACGGCGACCCGGACGCCTTCACCGAGACGGAGCGACCGGTTCCCGAGCCCGGCCCCGGCGAGATCCGCGTCGAGGTCGTCGCGTCCAGCGTCAATCCCGTCGACTACAAGATCCGCGCCGGGCACATCCCCGACTTCGCCCCCGAGTTCCCGGCGACGCTGGGCTGTGACGTGGCCGGCGTCGTCGACGCGGTCGGCGAGGGCGTCGACCGATTCGAGCCCGGCGACGAGGTGTACGGAATGCCCGGCGGCGCCGGCCGACAGGGCGCGCTCGCCGACTACGCCGTCGGCCACGCGGGCACGTTCGCCGACGCCCCCGAGTCGATCCCGCTCGCCGACGCAGCGGCGCTGCCCGTCGTCGCGCTCACGGCGTGGGAGATGCTGACCGACAAGGCCGACGTGGGGATCGACGACGACGTGCTCGTCTACGGCGCCAGCGGCGGCGTCGGCCACGTCGGCGTGCAGGTCGCCCGCTGGCTCGGCGCGAACGTGGTCGCGACGGGGTCGACCGCCGCGAAGCGTGACCTCGCGCTCGATCTCGGTGCCGACGCGGCCGTCGACTACACCGAGACGACGACCGCCGAGTACGTCGAACAGTACACCGGCGGTGCCGGCTTCGACACCGTGTTCGACCCCGTCGGCGACGGTCACCTCGCGACCGCGTTCGAGGCCGTCCGGCCGTTCGGCAGCGTCGTCACGACCGAGTCCAGCGCCGCCGAGGAGCTCTCGCTCGCGCCGATGCACCAGAACTCCCTCGAACTCGGCGTCGTGCTGGTGATCCTCCCGGTGCTGCTCGGCGAGGGGCAGGAACGCGTCGGCGACGAGCTGGACGAGATCGCGTCGCTGGTCGACGACGGCGCGATCACGCCCCACATCGACGAGCGGTTCGCGTTCGACGAGGTGGCCGCGGCCCACGAGCTGGCGGAGTCCGGCGAGTTCGTCGGGAAGATCCTGCTGGAGAACGAGTGACGACTCAGTCGGCCCGTTCGATCACGAGCCGGTAGTCCGCGACCGCGCGAGTCTCTTCGCCGCTCCCCGGGTAGAGCAGTTCGACCGACCAACGCCCGCCGGTCGGGAGATCGGTCGTCGACGCCTCGCTCTCGTCCAGCACCGCCCCCTCGTCGTCGAAGAAGCGGGCGGTCGCGGTCACGTCGGCCGGTTCCGACCTTCCGTTCTCGATCGTGGCCTCGACGGCGACGAGTTCGTTCTCGCTCCCCTCGTTCGACCGCGAGAGCGTGTGTTCGACGACGGCGAGCGAGCCGCTCTCCGGCGTTTGGATCGTCGACGGGGTGGGCGTCGGACTGGCGGTCGGTGAATCGGTCGGGGAGTCGCTCCCGTCGCCGACGCTGGAGCAGCCGGCCAGTCCGGCGGCGGTGGTCAGGAGGGCGGTGCGCGCGAGGAGGGCACGGCGGCGCATACGGGTCGCTGGGGGCCACGGACCATATCTTCTGTGACTACCGCCGGAGCAACCACGCGGCGACGAGCAGCCACGGCAGCGCCGCCAGCACGCCCACCGGCGTCGGCCCGAGCAGCGTGTTCGGCTGGCCGGCGACGAACAGTACCGAGACGCTCGCGATCGCGTTGATCGCGCCGTGACCGATACTGGCGGGCCAGACGCTCCCCTCCCGGATCGTGAGCGCGGCGAGGAACGTCCCCGCACCGACCGTGAAGACGAGGAACGCGAGCATCCCGGTCCACGGGAACCCGGGGTAGTCGAAGCCGTAGTTGTACCCCATCGCGACCAGCGGCCAGTGCCAGACCCCCCAGATCACGCCCGAGAGGACGACCGCGCGACGTTTCCCAAGCGGCGCCAGTTTCGGCAGCAGGTACGCCCGCCAGCCGAACTCCTCGCCGAACGCGAACAGCCCGTTGACGAGCGGGGCGATCGTGAGCGCGCTGACGATCTGGATCGCGGCGAGCAGCCACGGGGCCATCCCGACGCCCATGCTCGCCACCTGCTCGCGGAACGCGGCCATCGTCGGGTCGAACTGCCCCGGGAAGACGGCGAAGTAAAGCGCGGCGCCGACGACGGTCAGCACCGCGGGCGCCAGCCACGCGGCGGCGTACGTCCACATCGTCCCCTCGAACTCCGGGCGCAGCCGGTGGCGCTCCCACCCCTCCCCGGTCGCGAGCCGGGCCGCCACGTTCCCCACCGCGGGGCCGAACATGTAGGCGGTCGGGAGCAGCACCGCCGCGAGCGTGATCCCCTCGGCGATCTCGGGGCTGTCGGCGAGTCCGCCGGTGAGCCAGAGCGCGAGCGCGGTCGCCCAGGAGACGCCGAACGCGACGGCGAGGAAGACGCCGATCCGTCGGCGTTCGAGCGTCTCGGGCGTGTCGAGTCGGCCGTCCATGACGAGCGTATCGGCGCGAGGGAAGAAAAATTGTGGCCGTCTGTCACGTCGACCGCGGCGACTACTCGATCTGTGCGTACTGGTCGCGGAGCTTCTCGGCGGCCTCGTCCATCAGGTCGGCCTCGTACTCGGAGAGCTCCCACTCGACGACCTCCTCGACGCCGTTCGCGCCGAGTTTGACGGGGACGCCGAACGCGGTGTCCTCGTAGCCGTACTCGCCGTCGAGCACGATACTCCCCGGCAGCACCTCACCGGTGTCGCGGAGCACCGCCTCGGCCATGTGGGCGACGCCCGTCGCGGGCCCCCACTCGGTCGCGCCCTTGCGCTCGATCACGTCCATCGCGGACTGCTGGAGGTCGGCGAGGATCTCCTCGCGTTCCTCGGGCGTGAACTCCGGATCGCGGCCGTCGACGCGCACCTTCGAGAACACGGGCACCTGCGCGTCGCCGTGCTCGCCGAGGATCGTCGCCTCGACGTTGCCCACCTGCGTGTCGAACCGCTCGGAGAGCACGTAGCGGAACCGGGCGGAGTCGAGCCGGCCGCCGAAGCCGATCACCTTCGAGCGGTCGCGGTCGCCCGTCTCGTACAGGTGACGGTTCAGCAGATCGACGGGGTTGGAGGTGGTGATGGTGACGAAGTCGTCGTTGTGCTCGGCGAGCGAGGCGCCGATGTCGTCCATGATCGGGGCGTTGTCGCCCGCGAGGTCGATCCGGGTCTGTCCCGGCTCCCGGGGGATGCCGGCGGTGATGATGACCACGTCCGAGCCGGCGGTGTCGGCGTACGTTCCCTGCCGGACGGTCGTGTTGGAGTCGTAGGCGACGCCGTGGTTGGCGTCGGCGGCCTGCCCGACGGTCACGTCCTCCTGCTCGGGGATATCGACGTAGACGAGCTCGTCGACGATATCTCGGAGCGCGAGGTTGTACCCGGCAGCCGCGCCGACTGTTCCTGCCGCACCGACGACGCTGACTTTCGTCATGACGCCTATGGGTTGGGCCAGTTCGGGATTAAACGCACCGATGGCGGCGATCAGCCTCCCACCGCGCGTGCCGCGGAGTTCGGAGAACGGACGGCGGGGCGATGCCGAACGGTTATCCCCGTCGGCGGGCTACCGTTCCCGAACATGCCACGGACGCGGAACCGTCGATCGACCCTCCACAGCCCACCACAGGATGCCGAGCGCTGACAGCATCCTCCACCGCTGTCATCTGCTACTCGTCGGCGAGACGTCGTGGCTGACTGGGTTCGCAGACGAGCTCCGGCGGCGGACGACGGCGAGCGTCGACGTGGAATCCGGCGCCGACGCGGCGCTGGATCGCTTCCGACGCGGCGAGGTCGACTGCGTCCTCAGCGCCCAGCAGTTGGCCGACGGCTCCGGCGTCGAACTGCTCGCGACGATGCAGGAGGAGGCGCCGGCGTTCCCGCTGGTGCTCGGCGCCCGCGACGGCTCCGAACGGCTGGCCAGCGACGCGATCGCCGCGGGCGTCACCGATTACGTCCCGATCGACGGGGCGGACGAAACGACGTGGGAGACGCTGTTCGAGCGGCTGGAACGCGCGCTCTGGTCGGCGCGACACACCGCCACCCAGCGCGATCGGGCCAGACAGTTCGAGGCCGTCTTTCAGGACTCCCGAACGGCGACGTGGGTGCTCGACGTCGACGGGGAGCTGCTCCGAGTGAACCACACCGCCCGAGAGATGACCGACGCGTCGGTCGAGCAGATCGTCGGCGAGCCGTTCTGGACGCTGCCGTACTGGGGCGACGCCACGGCCCGGGACGTTCGACAGCTCGTCGAACGGGGCGCCGCCGGCGAGTTCGGCGACGTGGCAGTGGTCGGCGATCCGACCACCGCGGACCGACGGGTGATCGAGCTCTCGATCCACCCCGTCGAGGACGAACGCGGCCGGGTCGTCTCGCTGGTCGTCGAGGGGTTGGACGTCTCCGAGCGGGTCCGGCTGGAGCGGGACCTCCGCCGGTCGGAGAAGCTTCACCGGGCGACGCTGAAGTACATGACCGACACGGTGTTGCTCACCGACGACGACGGCGAGTACCAGTACGTCTGCCCGAACGTCCACTTCATCTTCGGCTACACCGCCGAGGAGATCCGGAACGAGCACCCGATCGAGGAGCTGCTCGGGGACGACCTGTTCGACCGCGAGGAGCTGGCCGCCGAGGGCGTGCTCAAGAACCTCGAGTGTACGGTGACGGACAAGGCAGGCCGGGAGCACACGCTGCTCGTCAACGTCCGGGAGGTCTCGATCCAAGACGGCCGCATCCTCTACACCTGCCGGGACATCACGACCCGGAAGCAGCGCGAGCGGGCGCTCACCACCCTCCAGGGGACGGCACGGGAGTTCCTCTACGCCGAGACCGCCGCGGGGATCGCCCGCCACGTCGTCGACGACACCCCGGACGTGTTCGGCGTCGACGCCAGCGCGGTCTACCTGTTCGACGCCGACGAGAACGCGCTCCGACCGGAGAGCTGGTCGACGGCGTTCGAGCGGCATCACGGCCCGCCGCCGACCGTGCCGGTCGACGCTGACAGCCCCGTCAGCCGGTCGTTCGTCCGCGAAGAGACGCTGCGGTTCGAAGACGTCCACGACGCCCCGGGGTTCGACGATCCGGCGAGCGAGCTCCGGCAGGCGGCGTTCGTCCCGCTGGGCGAGCACGGCGTGCTCGTCGTGGGGTCGAACGAGACCCGGGCGTTCGACGCGGTGACGGTCGAACTCGTGGATCTGCTGGCGGCGACCGCGGAGGCGGCGCTGGATCGCGTCGAGCGGGAGTCCCGGCTGCGCCAGCAGGAGCGGGAGCTCCAGCGGCACAACAGCCGGCTCGCCCAGCTGAACCGGATCAACGAGACGATCCGCGGGATCGATCAGGCGCTCGTCCGCTCGGGGACGCGCGAGGAGATCGAACGCGGCGTCTGCGAGCGACTCGCCGCCGACGATCGCTTCCGGTTCGCGTGGATCGGAACGATCGACGAGAGCGTCGAGGCCGTCGAGCCGCGACGCTGGGCTGGCGACGGGCAGGAGTACCTCGACAGTCGGTCGTTCCCGGTCGGCACCGGGGGAGAGCCGACCGGCCGCGCGGCCGCGACGGGCGAGGTCGCGGGCGTCGACGACGTGGCCGACGACCTGCGCCAGCCCTGGCGCAAGGACGCCCTCGCCCGGGAGTTCCGGTCGTGTCTGAGCGTGCCGCTGCGGTACAACGACCTCTCCTACGGCGTGTTGACCGTCTACGCCGACGAACGGGACGCGTTCGACGGAATGACCCGTTCCGTCGTGGCCGAACTCGGCGAAACGGTCGCCTCGGCCATCAGCGCGACCGAGCGCAAGAACGCGCTGTTGAGCCCGTCCCGCACCCGACTCCAGTTCGCCGTCGACGACCCGAACTTCGTGCTCTCCCAGTTGGCACGACGGGCCGACTGCACGCTCACCTACCGGGGGGGCGTCAGGCAGACGATGGAGGGCAACGACGTGTTCGTCGCCGTCGAGGACGGCGATGCCGACGCCGTCGAAGCCGCTGCTGCGGAGCTGGTCGCCGTCTCGGGGATCAAGCGGATCACCACCG
The DNA here is from genome assembly GCF_051195095.1 of Halolamina sp. C58. NCBI lineage: Archaea > Methanobacteriati > Methanobacteriota > Halobacteria > Halobacteriales > Haloferacaceae > Halolamina > Halolamina sp. C58. Next base: position 185,437 of record NZ_JBNTJY010000002.1, read on the forward strand.
AGGGGACGCGGAGCGTGCTGCGGCTGCGGTTCGCCGAGCAGTTCCTCGCGCTCGAACTCGCCGACCACGGCGCGGTGTTCCACAGCGCGACCGCGACGCCAACGGGGACGACACTCACCGTCGACGTGCCCGAGACCGTCGACGTCCGGTCGGTCTCCTCCCTGATCGCCGGTGAACTCGACGGGGTTGAGCTCCGGTCGAAACGGACGCTCGACGACGCCGCCGATCCCTACGCCGAGTTCCTCGACCGGCTGACCGAACGCCAGTTCGAGGTGCTCCAGACCGCGTACTACAGCGGCTACTTCGAGTCGCCGCGGGGGAGCTCCGGGGAGGCCGTCGCCGAAACGCTACGTATTTCGCCGCAGGCGTTCTACCGGCACGTCAGAACCGTTCAGCGAAAACTGTTCGACACGCTGTTCGACGACGCCACCGATGGGGGTGGTTCATAGTAAACAACGACAGAAAACCGATGTTGAATAGTAAACGGCCAGACTCTGGCGGGTCGAGGCCGTCGGTCGGGACGGAGCGGCGGACGAACGCCCTCCGGCCATCACATGACCGACGACACCCGCGACGAACCCATCCCGTACGAGTGTTTCTCGTGTGGGAACATCGTCCGTACCGACAGCCAACCACTCACCTGCCCCGACTGCGGCGGGGAGATGCGGAACCGACGAACCAGACTCGAGTAACAGTGAGCTCCACGACAGAAGACACGACCGAGCGGGAGAGTAGCGAGGCGACAGAACACGAGTCGGCGCTGGAGACGGCGAAGCGCCAGCTCCACAGCGCGGCCCAGCACGTCGACGTCGACGAGAACGTGATCGAGCGGCTGAAACACCCGAAGAAGGTCCACGAGGTGACCGTGCCGATCGAGCGCGACGACGGCTCCGTCGACGTGTTCACGGGCTACCGCGCCCAGCACGACAGCGTCCGCGGCCCGCACAAGGGCGGGCTGCGCTACCACCCCGAGGTGACCCGCGACGAGTGTGTCGGGCTCGGGATGTGGATGACCTGGAAGTGTGCGGTGATGGATCTCCCCTTCGGCGGCGCGAAAGGCGGGATCGCGGTCAACCCCAAAGAGCTGAGCGAGGCCGAGACAGAGCGGCTCACCCGCCGGTTCGCGGAGGAACTCCGCGACGCGATCGGGCCGAAGAAGGACATCCCCGCGCCCGACATGGGGACCAGCCCGCAGACGATGGCGTGGCTGATGGACGCCTACTCGATGCAGGAGGGGGAGACGACCCCGGGCGTCGTCACGGGGAAGCCGCCGGTCGTCGGCGGTAGCGAGGGTCGCGACGAGGCGCCGGGCCGGAGCGTCGCGATCGTCGCCCGCGAGGCCGCCGACTACTACGACATGCCGCTGTCGGACACCTCGGTCGCGATCCAGGGGTACGGCAGCGTCGGCGCCAACGCGGCGCGCCTGCTCGACGAGTGGGGCGCGAACGTCGTCGCCGTCAGCGACGTGAACGGCGGGATCTACGACCCCAACGGGCTCGACACCAGTTCGATCCCCAGCCATCACGAGGAGCCGGAGGCGGTGCGCAGCCACCCCGCACCCGAGAAAGTGGGCAACGACGAACTGCTCGAACTCGACGCGGACGTGCTGATCCCCGCCGCCATCGGCAACGTCATCACCGCCGAGAACGCCGACGACGTGCGCGCCGACGTGATCGTCGAGGGCGCGAACGGCCCGACGACCAGCACGGCCGACGAGATACTCGAAGAGCGGGGGATCCCCGTGATCCCGGACATCCTCGCCAACGCCGGCGGGGTGACGGTGAGCTACTTCGAGTGGCTGCAGGACATCAACCGCCGCGCGTGGTCGCTCGACCGCGTCCACCGCGAGCTCGAGTCCGAGATGGTCGAGGCGTGGGAGACGGTGCGCGACCGCCGCGAAGAACACGACGTGAGCTGGCGCGACGCCGCCTACATCGTCGCGCTCACGCGGATCGCCGAGGCCCACGACAGCCGCGGGCTCTGGCCGTAACTACCGACCGGCGTTCACATCTGGCCGCCTTCCTCGTACGGCTGGACGACGACGAACCCCGACTCGCCGGTGAACTCCATCTGCATCGACTCGCCGGACTGCTGGCCGATCTCGATCATCTTGTTCGTCCCGATCGACGGCGAGAGGTCCGAACTCCACGCGACGGTCGCGTCGGGGTCGGTCGTGACTGGCGGCGACATCACCAGCGGGTCGCCGTGGGTGGAGATCGCCACGTCGCCGGGGCCGGAGAGGAACACGTTCGTCAGCCCGCCGGCGGCGGCGCCGGAGAGGCTGCCGATCGTGCCGATCTCGTAGTCGACCTGCTCCTCGAAGGCGAGCACGTCGGTGCCGTTGACCGAGATCGACTCGCCGGCGTCGAGCGAGAGGATCTGGACCTTCTTCCCCTGATCGGCGAGGTAGAGCGAGCCGGTTCCCTCCGCCTCCATCACCGGGGTACCCTCGTCGGTGACGGCGTCCTTGACGAGCCCCGTGAGCCCGCCCTCCGCGGACGATTTCCCGGTGAACGTCAGATCGCCGGTGTAGGCGACCATCGTGCCGACCTTGACGGTGACGAGCCCGTCGACCGGAATCTTCAGCAGCCGGTTGTTCTCCTTCTGAAAGCCGTTCGCTTCGCTGTCGGGGCCGTTGGCGTCGATGAACTGCTCCAGTTCCATGGGGACGGTCGACGTTGTGTCGGGATTCGTGAAAAATCCCGGGCGTCCAGAACCACTAACCCCCGGCCACCCGACGCCCGGGTATGGAGCAACTGTTCGCCCCCTGGCGGATCGACTGGGTGGAGCGCGACCCCGAGGACGACGAAGTCGACGGCTGCCCGTTCTGCGTGCTGCCCGAGCGCGACGCCGACCGCGAGAGCCGGATCGTCGCCCGGGGCGCGCACTCGTTCGTCATTCTGAACAACGCCCCCTACGCCCCCGGACACGTGATGGTGATCCCCGACCAGCACACCGGCGAGTGGGCCGACCTCTCGGACGCGGAGCTACTGGACCACGCGAAGCTGAAGGTCGCCGCCATCGACGCGCTGGGGGCGGCGTTCGACCCGGACGGCGTCAACGCCGGCGAGAACCTCGGCGGCGACGCCGCCGGCGGCTCGATCGACGACCACCTCCACACCCACCTGATCCCGCGCTGGAGCGGCGACACCAACTTCATGCCCATCGTCTCGGACACCAAGGTGATCGTCGAGGCGCTCGAAGACAGCTACGACAAGCTCCACGACGCGTTCACCGGGCTACCGGAGGCCGTCGACGATCCCGAAAAAACGGACGCGGTCGAACTGCGGTTCGACTAGAGGAACGGCAGCCCCGGCGACGCGTAGATCGAGGTGACGCCGAGGTACAGCGTGACGAACACGCCGACGAACACGACCGTTCGCAGCCACCAGATCCAGAGGCGGGCGACGCTCGCGTCGGCGCTGCTGCCCTGCTTGATCTCGTCGACCGCCTCCGGCCCGTACACCCAGCCGACGAAGATCACGCCCAGCAGCACCGACGCCGGCAGGAGGACGCTGTACGCCAGCGTGTCGAACCAGCCCAGCCACGCGGTGTCCCACGCGGCGAGCGTGCCGAGCAGGAACAGCGCGCCGCCGAAGCCGAACGCGGTCGCCTTCCGGTCCCAGTCGTACTTGTCGACGCAGTAGGAGGTGACGACCTCGAGCAGGCTGATCGCGGAGGACAGCGCCGCGATCAGGACGACGAAGAAGAACAGCGCGCCGACGGCCCGGCCCGCCATCCCGAGGTCGGTGAACGCCTGTGCGACCGAGACGAACAGCGCCCCGGGGCCGCCGCCGGCGGCGCCCTCCGGCACCGTGCCGAACTGGACGAACAGCAGCGGGATCACGACCAGCCCCGCGAGCACGCCGATCGCGGTGTTGAGGCCGACGACGAGCCCCCCGTCGGCGGGCAGGCTCTCGTCCTCGTCGATGTAGGAGGCGTAGGTGATCATCGCGCCCATCCCCAGCGACAGCGAGAAGAACGCCTGACTCACCGCGAACGGGATCACGGAGCCGAGGTTGTTCGCGAGGTAGCCCAGATCCGGCGAGAGGTAGTAGCCGTACGCGGGCCCGCTCCCGTCGAGCGTGAACGCGTACACCGCGAGCCCGAGCAGCATCACGATCACCGAGGGGACCATCAGCTTCGTCGCCTTCTCGATCCCGTCCTCGACGCCGAACGCGACGATCCCCGCGGTCAGCGCCATGAACACGCCGTGGAACGCGATCGCCTCCCAGCCGACGGAGACGGCGCCGAAGTACGCCCCCGGGCCGCCGAAGTAGCCGCCGGTCAGGCTCCCGATCACGTAGCGGAGCACCCAGCCGCCGACGACGCTGTAGTACGAGAGGATCCACAGCCCCGTGAACAGCCCCAGCCCGCCGACGACGGTCCACGCCGGGTGGTCGAGCCGTTCGAACGCCTCGATCGCGTTGATCTTCGCCCGGCGGCCGATCGCGAACTCGCCGAGGATCGTCGGCAGGCCGATCAGTACCGCCGCGAGCAGGTACACCAGAACGAACGCCGCACCGCCGTTCGTCGCGGTCTTGAACGGGAACTGCCAGATGTTCCCCAGTCCGACCGCGCTCCCGACCGCGGCGAGGATGAACCCCGCACGCGTCGTCCACGTCTCTCGTTGTGCCATGTGTCCACAGGCCGGGCATCCCGGAGAAGTTTCTGTCGGTTTGGCTCGAAACGAACGTCAAAAATCGAACATATGTCCAGATCGACGGTTACCGCTCAACTCAAGTACCGGCGCGCCCCGAATCCGGCCGCATGGACCGAAAGGGGGCTGTCCGGCGCGTCGGCGTCGTCGTGCTCGCCGCCAACCTCGCGCTGGCGCTGCTGAAGACGGGCGTCTGGCTGGAGACGGGGAGCCTCGCGCTCGTCAGCGAGGCGGTCAACAGCGCCTCCGACGCCGTCTACAGCGCGGTCGTCGTCGCGGGGCTCTACCTCACCACCCAGCCGCCGGACTTCGAACACCCCCACGGCCACGAGCGGATCGAGCCGTTCGTCGCGCTGTTCGTCGCCGCGGGCGTGCTCGCCGCCGGCGTCGGGGTGGCGTACTCGGGCGCCACCTCGCTGCTCGCTGGGTCGTACGCGGCCGTCTCGCCGCTGCCGGCGGTCGTGCTCGGCGTCGGTGCCGTCGCGAAGTACGGGCTGTACCGCTACTGTCTGCGGGCCGGCGAGGAGCACAGCTCGCCCGCGCTGGTCGCGACGGCGAAGGACAACCGCACCGACGTACTGACCGCGCTCGCGGCGCTTGCCGGCGCCGGCGGCGCCGCGGTCGGCTACCCCGTGCTCGACCCCATCGCCGCGCTGGTCGTCGCCGTCGGCATCCTGCTGACCGGCGTCGACATCGTCCGGGACAACGTCGACTACCTCGTCGGCGCCGCGCCGCCGGAGGATCTCAGAGAGGAGATCGTCGCCGCCGCGCTCGGCCACCCCGAAGTGCAGGGCGCCCACGACGTGGTCGCCCACTACGTCGGCCCGGAGGTCGACGTGAGCCTCCACATCGAAGTCGAGGGCGACATGACCGTCCGGGAGGCCCACGAGATCGAGACCGAGGTGATCAACGCCATCCGCGACCTGCCCGAGGTCGACGACGCGTTCGTCCACGTCGATCCCAAGGAGCTCGGCGAGTGGAAGGAGGATGACCGGTGGCGCGACGAGCGCGTCGGCTAACGGGCGAGCGCTTATTCGGTTCCGGGCCCCAGCACCGCCATGGCCGGCTACGAGGCGGGGTTTCGGGACCTGACCGCGGAGGTCCGCGACCGCGATCTCCCGGTTGAGGGAACGGTTCCGGCGTGGCTCGACGGATCGCTCTACCGCAACGGCCCCGCACGCTGGACCGTCGGCGACGCCGAGGCCGACCACTGGTTCGACGGGCTCGCCCACCTCACCACGTTCCGGTTCGACGACGGCGCGGTGCGGTACACCAACCGCTTCCCGCGGACCGAGGCGTACCGCGCCGCCGTCGAGGACGGCAGCTTCGCCGGGCAGTTCTCCTCGACCGACGGCTATCTCAGCCGCGTGAAGTCGCTGCTCGACGGCGACGCGACCGACAACGCCAACGTCCACGTCGCCCGGATCGGCGGCGAACTGGTCGCGTTGACGGAGACGCCGAACTGGCTCCGGATCGACCCCGAGACGCTGGAGAGCAAGGGGACGCTCGACTACGCCGACGAGCTGACCGCCCACCACGTCACCGCCCACCTCCGGCGGGACCCCGAGAGCGGCGCCCACTGGGGCTACTTCACGAAGTTCGGTCGGCGGAACGTGTACGTCCTCTTCCGGATACCCGAGGGCACCACGCGCCGCGAACGGGTGGGGAGCGTCCGGGTCGAGAAGCCGGCGTACATGCACAGTTTCGCGCTCACCCCCGAGCACGCGGTGCTAGTCGAACCGCCGCTGGTCACCCGCCCCGCGAAGTTCCTGCTACCCGGGGCCGGCGGCTTCATCGACAACTACGACTGGGAGCCCGACCGCGGGACGCGCTTCCTGATTTTCCGACGCGACTCCGGCGAGCTCGTTCGCGAGACGACAGTGCCGGCGTTTTTCACGTTCCACACCGCCAACGCGTTCGAACGCGAGCGCGACGGGACGACCGAACTCGTCGTCGATCTCGTGGCGTACGACGACGACAGCGCGGTGACCGACCTCTCGATGGGCGCGCTCCGCGGCGGCAATTCTGGCTTCCCGTCGGGCGAACTGCGGCGCTACCGGCTCCCGCTCGACGGCGAGGAAGCGACCCACGAGCAGCTCGCGGACGAGGTGGAGATGCCGCGGTTCTCCCCCGAAGTCCACACCCGCGAGTACGAGCACGCCTTCGCGCAGTCGACGGAGATGGACGGCGGCAACGCGCTCGTTCGTGTCGACGTGAGCGAGGAGGGGAGCGAGCGCGGGATCGCCCGCCGCTGGGAGGAACCGGGCGTCTACTCGGGCGAGCCGATCTTCGTTCCCCACCCCGACGGGGGCGCGGAGGCCGACGGCGTCGTGCTCTCGCTCTGTCTCGACGCCGAGGCCGAGCGGTCGCTACTGGTGGTGCTGGACGGCGACCTGACGGAGCTCGCGCGGGCGCCGCTCCCTCACGCCGTCCCGTTCGGCTTCCACGGTGAGTACTTCCCTGACGGTTAGGCGGTGCTCGTCCCGCCGACGACCGTGACCTCCCGCTCGGCGTCGACGTGGCCCGAGAGGCGGAACGTCGCCGACCCCTCGTCGGTCTGCGTGTCCCCGGTGTCGATCGAGAGCGACGCCATCACCGTCTCGCCGGCGTCGACGGACTGTTCGATCAGGTGGGACTCGTCGTCGTCGGCGATCCGTGTCGGCCAGTAGGCGGCCGCGAGGAACCGACCCGGCGTCTCGGTGGTGTTGGTGGCGGTGAGTTCCACGTCGAGCGTCTCGCCGCGGTCGACGCTGTCGGGCACCGAGAGCGCGTCGAGTTCGAACGACGGCGCCGACGCCGCGAGCGTCTCGCGGGCCTCCTCGGGCAGTTCCCACTCGCCGGACTCGCCGCCGCGTTCGAGGACGATCCGCGGCTCCTCGGCGTCGAGCGGCGAGTCGAGCTCGAACGCGACGTAGCGGGCGTCGTCGCTCCCGCCGAGCTCCGGGCTGCCGACGACTCCGCCTTCGTGGTCGGCGACGGCGTAGTTCTGTGCGCCTTCTTCGCCCGGGTCGACCGCCGCCCACGACTCGCCGCCCGCGTCGAGGCTGAACGCGTCCATCTCGAGTTCGGTGTCGCTGCGGACCGAGGCGACGACGAACTGCTTCCCGTCGGGGGCGACGACGCCGCCAGAGCCCATGATCGACTCGTACGTTACCGCTTTCTCGGCGACGATATCGAACACGGCAACGGTGGCATCCCCGACGGTCCGCTCGGTCGACGCCGGCGGCGGCACCTCTGTTTCGGACGGGGACCCGTTCGGTGATTCGGGGGAGTCGGTCGGTGAGTCGGTGTTCCCCGGCGAATCGCCGATACAGCCGGCGGTCACGAGCGCCGCGGCGAGGCCGAGGCTCCCGGCGAGGAACTCTCGTCTGTTGGAGGGCATCGGGCGAAAATCGGGGCGGCGAGCGTAAGAAGCCTTGTGGGGGAAAGGGCTCGAACTCAGACCGGCGTCCCGAACGCGTACACCGTCTGGTGGCTGTCGACCTCGACCTCGGCGAAGTCGCCGGGTTCGAGGCCGTGTTCGCTGGCGTTCTGGACGACGATCTGCCGGTACGCGGAGTCGCGGCACTTCACCGAGTCGCCGGTGCCCTCCTCGACGACCAGCACCTCGCGGGTGGTGCCGACGAGTTCCTCGTACGCCTCGGCGACGATCTCCCGCTTGAGCTCGCTCATCGCCTTCGAGCGGTCCTTCTTCGTCTGCCCGCCGAGCCCCTTCATCTCGGCGGCGTCCGTCCCGGGGCGCTTGGAGAACCGCGTCACGTTCACCTTCTCCGGGCGGGTCTCCCGGAACAGCGCCATCGACTGCTCGTGGTCGGCCTCGGTCTCGGTGGGGAAGCCGACGATGAAGTCCGTCGAGAGCGTCCAGTGGTCGAGCGTGTCGTCGAACGTCTCCACGATGTCGACGAACTTGTCGACGCGGTGCTGGCGGCGCATGTCTTCGAGCACGTCGTCGCTGCCGGACTGCACCGGCGCGTGGAGGAAGTCGTACAGCTTCTCGTTCTCGGCGTACACCTCGGCCAGCTCCTCGCGGATCCCGTGGACGCCGCCGGGGTTAGCCATCCCCACGCGGACCCGGAACTCGCCGTCGATGTCGCAGATGCGATCGAGCAGTTCGGGCAGCTTCCGCTCGCCCTCGTCCCAGCCGTAGACGCCGGTGTCCTGTCCGGTGACGCGAATTTCCTTCGCGCCGGCGTGGACCAGCGCGCGGGCCTTCTCGACGTTCTCCTCGACGCTCGGGGAGTCGATCCGGCCCGTGGCCTGCTTGGTGATGCAGTACGAGCAGTTGCTCATACATCCCCGGGCGATGGGGAGGATGCCGACGACGCCGTCCAGCACGGGCTCGGTGCCCGGGCCCGGCGTGGGACACTCGCCGTTGGTGACCGCCTCGGGCACGTCGTCCCAGTGGAGCACCTGCGCGTCGAGGTCGGCCTGCTCGAACTCCTCGCTCTGAGCCAGCGCCATGCAGCCGGTGACGATCAGGTCCGCCGTCTGCTCGTCGAGTTCTTCGGCGCGGCGGAGCATGTTGCGCTCGGTCTTCTCGACGACCGTACAGGAGTTGAGGATCGACACGTCCGCCTCTTTCGGCCCGTCCACCCGGTAGTGGCCGGCGTCGCGCAGCGCGCTCTCGATCGACCGACTCTCACCCCGGTTCGACGTACAGCCGTACGTCTCGATGTGGTAACGGGCCATCCTGTCGGAACTGGGCGAGCGGCGCGCAAAAGCCCGACGGTTCCGCGCCCGTTCGACAGCGGGTCGCGATCCGGGAACGGATGGAGGCACTTTCTTGCGCGTGGCCCCGGAATCGGGGGAGTGATGCCCTCCAGACGCGCGTTCCTCGCGGCGATCGGTACCGGCGTCGCCGGCGGCCTCGCCGGCTGCATCGACGGATCCGGCGGCGCTCCCTCACCCGGGAGCGACGAGAGCACCGAGTGGCCAGTCCGGAACTACGACCGCTACGGCACGGCGTCCGTCCCCGACGCCGCCGTCCCCCGGTCGGAGCCGGGCGAGCGCTTCAGCACGCCCCTTGACGGGACCCCGCGCGAACGCCCGATCGTCGCCGGCGGGCGGGTGTTCCAGCCCACCTGGGCCGGGATCGAAGCGCTCAACGCCGAGAGCGGCGAGAAGCTGTGGACCTACCCCGAGGGGAGCGACGAGGGCGCCAGCTTCTACCCCTCGCCGGCGGTCCACGACGGCACCGCGTACGTGGGCACCGAGTCCGGGTTCGTCGCGCTCGACACGGAAGACGGCGAGGAACGGTGGCGGGTCGAGACCGACGGCCGGGTCACCGCGTCGCCGGTCCCGGGCCCCGAGTGGGACGCGCTGTACGTCGGAACCGGGTACGGGGAGGTGCTCCGGGTCGCCCCGGACGGCGACGTCGAGTGGCGGACCTCGGTGTACGGCGAAGTGACCCATCTGGTCGCGGCGCAGATAGCCGGCGTCACCGCAGCCACGAGCGGCGGCGAACTGTTCAATCTCTACGACGGTCGCGGGCTCTGGCGGCAGAAGGTGCCCGGGAAGGTGACTGCCGTCGCCGGTCAGACCGGGAACGACCTGTTCGTCGCGACGTTCGGCGGCGGCGTGCTGAAGCTGCGGACGGCGGCCCATGCCGGCAGAGTCGCGTGGCACGCCGAGAACGGCCCGGTCGCGGACGGGGCCCTCGTGCTGGCCGACGGCGCGGTGTTCGGCGGCGATCTCTCGGGCATCCACCGGCTCGACGCCGGCGACGGAACGCTCGGCTGGGAGCTCGGCGACGACACGTACTCCGTCGCGGCCGCGGGGGACACGCTGTACACCGGCACCGACGGCGCGGTCGTCGCCCGGCGGCTCTCGGGCGGGACGGGTGTCGGTGGGGCCCGGGTGAACGCCGAGCGGTTCCGATACGGGGTCGGCGAGGAGGCCTCGGTGATGGGGGTGACGCCAGCCGACGGCGCGCTGTTCGTCGGCGTGAGCGACAGGGGAGACGGCGAAGAACGGCTGGTCGCGTTGGAGTAACGGGGGCGGTTTATTGGGGCGCGCCCTCGACGATCTCGACGCCCGAACTCGCGCCGATCCGTTCGGCGCCCGCCTCGAACATCGCCATCGCCTCGTCGTAGCTCCCGACGCCGCCGGAGGCTTTGACGGGGAGGTACTCGCTCATCAGTTCCACGTCCGCCACCTCCGCGCCGCCGTCGGCGAAGCCGGTCGAGGTCTTCACCATGTCGGCGCCCGCGGCCTCGGCGGCCTCGCAGGCGGCGTGTTTCTCGTCGTCGCCGAGCAGCGCCGTCTCGATGATCACCTTCACCGGCAGCGGCGTGGCGGCGACGATCTCGGCCAGTTCGTCCGCGACGGCGTCGGTCTCGCCCGCCCGCAGCCGGCCGACGTTGATCACCACGTCGAGCTCGTCGGCGCCGTCGCCGTCGGCGACGACCGCCTCCTCGCGCTTGGCGGCGGGCGCGTTCTGTCCGTGCGGGAAGCCGATCACCGTCGCCAGCGTCACGTCGGGCGCGTACTCGGCGGCCTCGGCCACGTAACACGGTGGGATGCAGGCGTTCATGCCGTACTCCGCAGCCTCGTCGAGGACGCGCTTCGTGTCGGCCCACGTCGTCTCGGGGCCGAGGACGGTGTGGTCGATGCGGGCGGCGAGCTCGTCGCGGTTCATAGCCGCCTCTGCGTGGGCCGCGGTGAAAAACACCGCCGCTACGCGCCGACGCCGGGCGTCGGCGGGCTCGCAAGCGCTCCGTAAGCCTTTCCGCCTCACCGCTCCCCCCGGGAACCATGGTACTCCCCGCCGGCTTCGCGCTGCCGCCGCTGCCGTACCTGCTCGGGCTGCTGCTCGCGGGCGGCGCCGTCGCCGTCGGCCTGCGGCGCCGCGACCCCCCGGTGTCGGCCCGGCTCGTGCTCGCGCTCGTGCCGTGGATGCTCGCGGGCGCGTGGCTCCACGTGCTCGACGTGGTCGGTGCCGTCCCGGACGCGGTCGCCCCGCTGCTGGGCACCCCTGCGGCGTACGTCACCACCGCCGTGCTCGCCGGCGCAGTCTGGCTCGCGGTCGAGGCCGACGACGGGAACGAACGACCGTTCGCCGCCGCCGGCGCCGGGCTCGCCCTGATCGCGCTCGTCGTCGGCGTCCGCTGGGGGCTCGCCGAGGGAACGGTCGGTGTCGTCTGGCCGGCGATCGCGGCCGTGCTCGGCGTCGCCGTCGGGATCGGCGTCTGGGTCGGCCTCCGCCGGGTCGCCCCGGCCATCGACGACGCCGGCGTCGCGGGCGCGCTGGCGATCGTCGCCCACAGCCTCGACGGCGTCTCGACCGCGGTCGGGATCGACGTGCTCGGCGCGACCGAGCGCACGCCGCTCTCGCGGGCGGTGATCGAGTTCGGTGCGACCCTGCCGACCGCCGACCTGCTCGGGAGCGCGTGGCTGTTCGTGCTGGTGAAGCTCGCGCTCGCCGCCGGCATCACGGCGCTGCTGGCGGAGTCGGTCCGGGAGGCGCCCCGCGAGGGCCGGCTGCTGCTCACGTTCGTCGCCGCCGTGGGGCTCGGCCCGGGCGCGCACAACCTCCTGCTGTTCTCGATCACGGGCTGACAGCCCGACTGTCCGACCGACAGCGACAGGTGACTCCCCCGACGACGCTCGGTATGGTCGACCTCCGCGAGGCAGCGCCGGCCGACCGACACGCGATCCGCAACGCCCACGTCGCGTCGATCCGCGGACTCGCCGCCGCGGCGTACGACGACGCGGTCGTCGAGGCGTGGGCCGATGCCGAAAACCGTGATCCGGACGGGTACGACGTCGAATCGGCGGAGAACGTCTTCCTCGTCGCCGTCGCGGACGGCGAGGTGGTCGGGTTCGGCGAACTGGCGGACGGTCCGGACGCCGCCGCGGCGTACGAGTTCGCTGCCGACGCCGAGATCCGGGCGGTGTACGTCTCGCCCGGCCACGCCGGCGAGGGAGTCGGGACCGCGCTCCTCGGGGAGCTAGAGCGCCGGGGACGCGACCGCGGCGTCTCGACGGTCGCGCTGACGGCGTCGGTCAACGCGGCCGGGTTCTACGAGGCGAACGGGTACGAGCGAGTCGCGGAGGCCGAACACGCGTTCGGCGACGGAGACGCGACCGGCCCGGTCGTCGTGATGCGCAAGCGGCGCTGAGTCAGCCCCGTCGGCGCTCCCGGCGTTTGCTGTACCACTCGCGGTCGCGCCGCCAACGCCGGAGGCGCGAGCGAACCGTCCCGTCCAGCATTCCGTGGCCCGGATTCGCGAGGAACTGGACGGTTGCGACCGCGAACACGGGGAGGCTCAGCGCGACGGTGAACGCGGTGAGCGCGAGGTACTGCCCGGTGACGAGATCGACGAACAGCGTGATCGCGAGCAGCCGGAGGCCGGCGACGAACAGGAGCCCGTCGAGCCGGGCGACCAGTCGCTCGCCGAGGCTCCGCCGGCCGGGCCGGCCCGAGTCGAACAGCAGCCGCTCGACGCGGTCGAGCGGGCGCGGCCGGAAGTACGCCCGTAGCGCGCGGGAACGGTGTCTCCGACGTGCCGACATAGTTGGTGAAAGGTAACAAGCCACAAAGAAAGCTCCGCCGGGAGCGGCCGGACCGCGGCGCTTTTGCCCTCGCCGCCGGCAACCGCGAGTATGGCCAAACAGCCCCACCTGCTCGTCGGCGAGGGTGACGTGAACGAGATCGCGCTCATCCCGGGCGACCCGGGCCGCGTCGACCGCATCGCGAAACAGTGTGAGAACGTCGAGGAGGTGTCCCAGAACCGCGAGTACAAGGTCGTCAACGCGGAGTACGAGGGGACCGAGCTGACGATCTGCTCGACGGGGATCGGCTGCCCCTCCGCCGCGATCGCGATCGAGGAGCTGCACAACGTCGGCGTCGAGACCGTCCTCCGCGTCGGAACGACGGGCGCGCTGCAGGAGAACATCGAGATCGGCGACATGGTCGTCGCCACCGGCGCCGCCAAGGAGGAGGGGACGAGCAAGCGCTACGAGTCCGCGACCTACCCGGCCGTGCCGGACTACGGCGTGCTCTCGAACCTCGTCGACGCCTCGGAAGCCAACGGCGAGGACGTGCACGTGGGGCCGATCGTCTCCGACGACGCGTTCTACAACGAGAGCGACGAGTTCGTCGAAGACTGGGAGGAGGCGGGGCTGCTCTGTATCGAGATGGAGGCCGCCGCCGTGTTCTCGCTGGCGCGGCGCCGCGGGATGGCCGCGGGCGCGATCTGCACCGTCGACGGCAACCTCGTGAAGGGGACCCAGAAGGGCGCGACCGACGACGAGGAGCTGCCCGAGAAAGCCAAGAACAACGTCGAACGCGCCATCGGGATCGCGCTCGACGCCGTCGCCGCGCTCTGAGGGATGGATCGTCTCCGGGAACGGGTCCGCGCGGCCTGTCGGCGCGGCCGGTCGATCGAACGCCGCGAGGTCGGCGAGTTCCGCCGCTGGGCCGAGAACACCGACAACCTCGTCCGACTCTCGGCGCTGGTGTTCGTCCCGCTGCTGATCGCGCTGGTGACGCTGCTCTCGAACGCGGTCGCGGCGCTGCCGTACCTCCTGTTCCCGCCGCTGGCCTCCGGGGCGTACACGCTGTTCGTCCGGCCGGAGAGCCGCTACGCGTCGCCGCGGCGCTTCGTCGGCGGGATCACCGCGGGGGCGGTCTGTGGCTGGATCGCGTTCGTGGCCGCGGAGCGACTGCTCCCGGCGGGCGGGACCGTCCCGCCGATCGCCGCCGCGAGTGCGATCGCGTTCACCGCGATCGTGACGTGGGTGTTCGACCTCGAGGAGCCGTCGGCGTTCTCCTCGGCGCTGCTGGTGTTGGTCGTCGACATGGGGACCGGCACGGTCGTGCTCCGACCGCTCCCCGAGTTGGTGTTCCGGCTCTCCCCGCGGTCGGCGTACGTCGTCAGCGTCCTGCTCTCGACGGCGCTGGTGGCCGGCGCGTTCGCGGTCTGGGACAAGACGTTCTACGAGCGCCGGGCGACGTACCTCTACGGCACGACCCACGGCGACGACCACGTGCTCGTCCCGGTCAGAGGCGAGAACGACGGGGAGACCGCGACGATGGCCGCACGGATCGCCGCCGATCACGACGCCGGCAAGGTGGTGTTGCTCGACGTGCTCGACGGGATCGACGCGGACGTGCTGGCCGCCCACCGCGGCGAAGGGGAGCCCGAGTCGGTCGACGAGGCCGACGCCGAACGCGTCCGCGAAGCGGCCGAACGCCTCGACGGGATGGCCGAGCGCCTGCGGACGGACTACGGCGTGCCGTGTGAGGTGATCGTCGCCAGCGGCGACCCCGCGGCGACCGTGCTCGACACCGCCGACCGCGCCAACTGCGACCTCGTGATCACCCCCTACGAGACCGAGGAGGGCGCGCTCTCGCCGTACGTCCGGCGGGTGCTCTCCGGTCCCGTGGACGCGATCGTCCACCGCTCGACCGGGACGACGGACTGGCGGCGCGTGATGGTGCCGATCGCCCGCCCCGGCGACACCGCCCACGCGATGGTGGACTTCGCGAGCCGGCTGGCCGGCGACGACGGCCGAGTCAGCGTCTGTACCTGCATCGACGCCGACGGCTCGCGGCGGGGCGCCGAGCACCGCCTCGCGAACGTGGTGGAGGCGTTCGACGGGCCCGTCGAGACCCGGGTCGCGCGGGCGGAGATCACGACGTACATCGAGGAGAACGCCGGCGCGTACGATCTGGTGATGATCGGCTCCTCCGGCGAGCGCTCGACGGCCTCGCGCCTGATCTCGCCGCCGACGTTCAAACGGTTGCGGACGGTCGACTGCGACGTGGCTGTGGTGGATCGGGGCGACGCCGGGCGATGATTCGTGGTCGTCGATGGATGGGACAGCGACGTTTTTGCGACTTTAGACGACTGAGACGGTAAACGAGACAGCGACAGCATCTCGATCGCTGGCCACTTGCGACCGCAGTGCGCCGAACACGAGGTTCGGCGCAGCGCCGAGTCCCCACCCCTCCCCCCGCCGGCGCCGACCGTCGGCGCCGGCGAGGCGTCCACCGCGACCGCACCGCTGTGGCTGTCGGCGCGAAGCGCGTGCGCCCTCGTGGCGCACGTCAGCGCGAGGGACGAGGGAGCGAAGCGACCGAGTCGGTTGGGGAGGCGTGAGGACTGTGCGGGGCGGTGCGGTCACAAGTGGCCAGGCTCACTCCGCGGTGCTGTTCGCGGTCGCGGTAGCAGGGTTGAACACGCGGCGTCAGTATTCATAGTCGCGGTAATCACCTCGAACCAACGCCGACAACACGCCGAACCGTCGAGAAACCACCGCCGGCCCGAACCCACGAACCGGGAAACGACTACTCCTCGCCCAACAGATCGCTCGCTTCCCGCTCGCTGTCGCCGTGGCCCATCGCGGCCTCCACGAGCAGATGCCCGCCGATCGCGGCGGGGCTGATCACCGTGTCCGCGCCGGCCCGCTTGAGCTTGCTCACGTTCTCCCGCTGGGTCACACCCACCGCGATGTGGATCTCGGGGTTGAGCTGGCGGGCTGTCAGGATGCTCAGCGCGTCCTCGGCGTCGCTGTTGGTGGCGGCGATGACGGCTCGCGCGCGGTCGATCCCCGCGCTCTCCAGCGGCTCCTCGTCGCTCGGGTCGGCCGTCAGGACGTGCACGTCGCGGTTGGCCAGCCGTCTGGTCGCCGCCTCGTCCTCGGTGATGACGACGAACTTCGCCTGTGTTTCCAGTTCTTCGAGGATCGGTTCGGTCAGGTCGCCGTAGCCGAGAACCAACACGTGGTTCTCGAGCGTGTCGAGTTGTTGTTCGGTCATGCGTCCGAGTGCGGCGGAGAGTCGGGCCTCGATCATCGGCGTCAGCACGACACCGAGCGCGACCGCGAAGGAGGCCACCGAGAGCAGAATCGCCGACATGGCGAACAGCCGCGCCTGCTCGGTCTGGGCGTAGATGTCGCCGTACCCCACGGTGCTGCCGGTGACGAGCGTGTAGTAGAACGCGTCGGTGAGGCTGTCGACGCCTTGGAACTCGTCGCGGAACGCGTAGGTGCCGGCCGTGCCGTACGCCTGTGCGGCCACCAGCGAGCCGATCGCGGCGAGCTGGGTCGTCGAGAGGTCGAGCTCGTTGTCGAACGTCCGACGGTTGAGCGCGACGACGGGCAGCGCGAGCAGCGACAGCGCCACCAGCGGGTAGGAGTACTCGCTGGCCTGCAACAGCCCCTGTGCGGCCGTGATCGGGAGCATCACGACCGTCAGGTACCAGCCGGCGCGGTAGCGGCTCCGGAGCATGAACGCCCCGGCCAGCGTGAGAAACCCCGTCAGCGCGCCCGTGAACCCCACCGTCTGCCGGACCATCGGCGGGATGTACGGCGCCAGCGGGCCGGTGACCGTCGTCGTGGAGATGTTGACGATGCCGGTCCCCACCGACAGCGCGGCGACGGCGAACGTCAACAGGATGGAGGCACGCACCCCAAGCCAGTCCCGGTCCCACTGCATACGTGACGGGTGACGGAGCGGGGACTTAAATGGCAGCCGATCCGGCCGCCGCCGGTACGTCTATGTCTCCCCCACCGCTGGCTGTGCGTATGGCGTCGTTCCCGCTCCAGATCCTGCTCGGGGTGTATCTCGGGCTGGTGACGGGCATCGTCCCCGCGCTGGTCTCCTGGGGGCTCGGCTTCACGTTCAAGTACTTCACTAACGTCACCATCCCCGGGTTCGGGACCGTCGTGCTCGCGCTCGCGATCGCGGGGGTCAACGGCGGCCTGCTCGCGCTCAACGACAAGGCGATCACAAACAGCACCAACGGCGTCGCGATCCTCGTCGCGATCGTCGTCGTGCTGATGCTGTCGATGTACGCCCACGCGAAAGGCGACCAGATGGGGGCGGCGACGCCGAAACGGCTCACGCTGAAGAAGCTCGCCGACCGCACCCTCTCCAGCGACGTGGTGGAGTTCGTCGGCAGCCGCGGGCAGGTGAAGCTGAACATCACGGGCGAGGTCGGCGATCTGGAGGGGTACCCGCCGCTGCCCGCGGAGCTCCGGACCGAGATCCGCGAGGCCGAGATCGCGCTGCCGGCGGACCTGCCCATCTCCGAGCTCGAACACCGCGCCGAGGATCGCCTCCGGACGGAGTTCGATCTCGTCGACGCGTCGGTCCGGATCAACGAGCGCGGGCACGCGACCGTCGCCGCCGCGCCGCCGACCGCCGGGCTCTCCAAGCGCGTCCCCAACGGGAAACGCGCGGTGTCGCTGACGACGCTGGTGCCGACGGGGCTGGCCGCCGGCGACGAAGTCCGGCTCCGGACGGCCGACGCCGAGTACGACGGGACGGTCGTGAGCGTCCGGCCCGGGAAGGAGGCGGAGACGCCCGCGGTCACCGACGGCGGCGAGGACGTGGCCGCGCCGCCGACGCCCGCCGCCAAGACCGCCGCGGGCGGGCGTGACCGCGTGACCGTCGCCGTGAGCCGCGAGGCGTCGCGGGCGCTCGTCCAGCACGACGTGACGGGGCTGACGGTGCAGTCCCGCGGCCAGCGCGAGGAGTTCGAGCTGCTGGCGCTGCTGCGGCGCTCGGGGAAGCGCCTCCGCCGGGTGACGGTGAAGGAGGGCGGCCCCCTCGACGGCCACGGGCTGGGCGAGGTGGGCGTCCGGTCGACGTACGGCGTGGTCGTGCTCGCGGCCCGGGGCGACGGCGGCTGGACGGTCGCGCCCGGGAGCGAGTACGTCCCCGCGGCCGGGCAGGAGCTGTTCGTCGTCGGCACGCCGACGGATCTCGACGCGTTCGCGGAGGTGGCGGCGTGATCCTCCAGATGCTGCTCGGGGACGTGGATCTCCTCCCGGCGCTCGGGGGGCTGTTCGGGCTCTCGGTGCTCGCCTTCCTCGTCGCCGCGGGCGTGTCGGTGGCCTACCGCTGGTACTTCCGGGAGCCGATCCCGCGCGGACTCGCGGCGCTGTTCGGCGTCGCGACCGTCGCGCTTTACCTCAACACGGTCGGGCTGCTGGGCCGGGTGATCGGGACGCCCGGCGGCGACCCGTTCGACGCGGTCGGGATCGGGATCGATCTGCTCACGCTGCTGTCGGCGTTCGTCGCGACGATCCCCGGCCGACGCCTCGGCGACTCGCTCCGCTCGGGGGTACTGACCGCGGCGGGCGCCCGCGAAGTCAACGCGAGCGTCGGGCGCGCGCTCCGCGGCGTCGCCCGCCTCTCGTCCGTCGAACTCCCGCCGGCCGACGAGATCGAGGACATGCAGAGCTACGACCCCGTCCCGGCAGCAGTGAAGGCGGAACTGGGCGGGAAGACGCTGCTGTTCCCCCGGGCGGGGACGGAGACGCTCCGCGATCGACTGGTGACACGGCTGAAGGAGGACTACAACGTCGGCTACGTCGACGCCGAACTCGCCGACGACGGGACGGTGACCTACCTCGCGCTCGGCTCGCGGCTCGCGGGGATCGGCCCCACGCTCGGGCCGGGTACCTGTGCCGTCGCGGTCGAGGCCGACCCCGCGAGCGACGCCGGCCCGGGCGACATCGTACAGGTGTGGACGATGCCCGCGCCCCCCGCGGAGGGGAACGACGTCGAAGCCGCCGAGGCTCCCGACGCCGCCGCGCCGGCGCCGAGCGAGGTGGAGGGGGCCCGGCGCGTGACGACCGCGGAACTGCGCGCGACCGCGGGCGAGACGGTGACGCTCGTCGTCGACGAGGGCGACGCCGCGGCGCTCTCGCCGGACGAGCGCTACCGGTTGGTGACGCTGCCCGTGAGCGCACGCGCCGATCAGGAGTTCGCGTCGCTGCTGCGTGCGGCCGACGAGACGCTGGGCGTCGTCGACGTTCCCGAGGGGAGCCCGCTCGTGGGAGTCACGGTCAACGAACTCGATGTCGCCGTCGTCGCGATCCGGGCGTCGTCGGGGACGCTCGACTCGCTGCCGGCCCGCGAGCGCGCGCTCGAACCCGGCGACTCGGTGTACGCGATCGGTCGCCCGGACGTGCTGCGCGGGCTGGAAGAGCGAGCCCGGGGTGGGTGAACGCAACCCTCTTTTCCGCCCGTCGCCCACCCTCGCCCATGCAGTGGAAGCTCTTCGCTGATCTCGCCGAGGCCGCCGGCGAGCGCACCGTCACGGTCGACGTCGACGCCGGCGCGACCGTCGACGACGCGCTCGAAGCGCTCCTGACGGCGAAGCCGGGGCTCCGGGATCGGGCACTGAACGAGGACGGCGAGCTCCGGGAGCACGTCAACCTCCTCAGGAACGGCGAGAGCGTCGAAGCGGACGCGACCGTCGAGTCGGGCGACGAACTCGCGCTGTTCCCGCCGGTCAGCGGCGGATAGATCCGATCCTCTGCAGTTCTCCGGGTAGTTACTCCCGCGGGAAGCCGACGCGCTCGGCGTCGGCGAGCGCGCGATCGGCCGCCGCGTCGATGTCGAACTCCCGGACCAGTTCGCCGTCCCGGAGCAGCGGCTCCAGCAGCGCCTCGCCGTCGGCATCACGGTCGGCGAGCGCGACGTGGTGGCCGCCGTCGTCGGTCCGGTACACCTGCTTCGCCCCCGAGAGCTTCCCGCGCTTGGCGGCCGGCTCCCCGTCGACCGCGACGATGTCGAGCGCGAAGTCGACCGGGTCGGCGTTGCTGACGTAGCCGCCGACGCCGAACCCGTCGGCGACGTCGCGGAGGTGGCGGATGCTCGACGGGTCGATCCCGCCGCTGACGAACACGTCCACGTCCGCGTGGTCGCGGGCGTCGAGCTCCCACCGGACCTCCCGGACGATGTGGCGGAAGTCGCCGCGACGGGAGCCGGTCGTGTCGAGGCGGACGCTGTCGAGGTCGTCGCCCAGCGTCTCGACCGCGCGGAGCACCTCGTCGACCTCGTCGGAGTAAGTGTCACACAGCGTCACTCGCGGCACGTCGGGGTCGACCGCCTCGTCGAACGCGCGCCACGCGTCCTCCTGATTCCCGCGACCGAAAGCGATCAGCAGCGCGTGGGGCATCGTCCCGCCGGCCTCCCGGCCGAGCACCGCGCCCGCGGCGACGTTGGAGATGCCGTCGAGCCCGCCGATCAGCGCGGAGCGTTCGACCATCGCGCCGATCGAGGGGTGGACGTGGCGCGTGCCGAAGCTCAACACGGTCGACTCCGGCGCGGCCCGGCGGGCCCGGAGCGCGTTGGTCGCGACCGCCGAGGCGTGGGAGAGAAAACCCAGAAGCGCCGTCTCGTAGCGCGCGAAGTCGAGGTAGTTCCCCTCGATCCGGCAGACGGGGCCGCCGTCGAACAGCGTCCCCGCCGGCAGCGCGTCGGCGTCGATCGGCAGCCCTTCGAGCAGGTGGGCGGCGTCTTTCAGCCCCGCGAGCAGTTCGAACTCGCCGGTCGGGAACTGGTCGGCGGTGACCTCCGCGACGACGTGGGGGTTCCGTCCCGCGTGGGAGAGCGTCTCGGTCGTCCGGTCGAAGTAGGCGTCCGTCGCGTCGCCTGACTCGATCGCCTCGGGTGGGATGATGTCGAACTCGCTCATGGTGTGATCCCCGCAGTCGCGGGTGACAGTCCGTAGCCGAACTCGTGGGCGTGTGAACAAAAAGTCCCGTCTATCGGGGCGGGCGGAGAACGAGGCTCTTCGACCGCGGCGTTCGAACGCGACGCGTCTCCTTACTCGGGCTCGTCCAACTGCTCGGCCAGCGTGACCGCGTCGCCGGCGACGGTCGTGTAGTCGACGCCGGCCTCGTCGGCGACCAGCCGGATGTGCGACGCGAGCAGGGAGAGCGCCTGCATCCCCTCCTGCTGGGCGTCGTCGGCCTGTTGAGCAAACGTGGAGTCGACCTCGCGGCCGTCGCGGACGACGCCGACGTAGAGGGCGGTGGCGTCCTCGTCGAGCAGGTCGCGGGCCTCCTCGACCCGGCGGGCGAACTCCGGGTCGTCGTCGGCGTCGGTCGGTTCGGCGCCCTCGGAGTCGTCGGCCACGGGAATCAGTCGGGGCGCGGCCGGGCGACGAACAGCGTCTCGACGATGCTGAACGGGTCGTAAACGGACTGGTGGCAGGCGCAGTAGACGCCGTCCGCGCCGCCGAAGGAGGCGGAGGACTGGGTCTGCTTGTACCCCGGCACACAGCAGAAGTGGGTACACTTGTTGAGCCACGCGATGAACCCCTGCTCGGTGCTGGCCTGCAGCCAGTTCACGATGGACTGGTCGGCGTCGGTGTTCCCGTTCGCGATCTCCTCGATGATCGGACTCCGGATCACCTGGATCGGGATGGTGTTCTCGGTGTCCTCCGAGCGCCAGCGACCGGTCGCCGGCTTGCCGAGGCCGGCCTCACCGATGCCGTTGCCCCAGCTCTCGTAGTTCTCGAACATGTCGACGTTGAGCCGGTCGCCGCCCTCGACTGCCTCGCTCTGCCAGTCGTAGGCGGGGCCGGAGTCCGAGCGGAAGTAGTTCTCGGACTCGTAGCTCGGAACGATCCCCTGATACGACTCGACGCCGCAGTACTGGAACCACTCCGAGGAGTAGGTCTGCCCGCCCATCTCGGTCTGGGCGACCTCGATCGTCCGGCCGCCCTGTTCGACCTCCTGAACCTCGGGCCAGACACCCTTGAGGTACCCCTCGTCGTCGATCTCGACGGGGATCTGGGGCATTCCGCGCGGGGCGGGCCCCGCGGTGTTCTCGATGGCCATCGCCGTCGTCGAGCCACCGCCCGACCCCGGCGACTGGGTCGCGGAGTTGATGCCGACCGCGCCGGTCATGCCAACGGCGGCCAGCCCCGCGCCACCGACGACCCCCTTGACGAACCGCCGACGCCCGGACTCGGCGGGATACTTGTCCTCGTCTGCGCTCATGCCCGATATGTCGGTACCGCGTTCTCAAAAGCATGACGAAGCACCCATGCGGGCGACGGGTCGGCCGAAGCGGCGACGAGGCCCGCGGGGACGGCCGTCCGGGGGCGCGAACCGAACGCCGTGACCGTGGCTCGGAGCGGGACGACGCCCGCGACCGCCGGCAGCTACCGGACCTTCCCCCGCGCCTGCACTTCCCAGAGATCCGCGACCTCGCCGTCGCGAACGCCGACGAGCAGATCGTGGAGGTTGATCGTCGTACAGACGTGCGGGACGACGAACTCGATCCGGTCCCCGACCGCGAACGTCTCGTCGGACTCGCTGGTGTCGATCCAGCCGTGCTCCTCGCTGGCGTTGACGTACTCGATATCGTCGCGGTTCTTCGGCACGGGCAGCTGGGGCTTGTCGAGCGAGAACGTCTTGCTGCCGCCGTCGACCACCAGCCGGTCCTCGTCGGGCACCGAGATCACCGTCGTCAGCACCGTCGCGGTGCAGTCGGCTTTCGACACCTCCCACGGCCGGAGTTCGAGTTCGCCCACGTCGTTGAACGGGTACATGCCGGGGTTGATCTCGGTGACGACGGGGTGGCGGGCGCTGTACCGCGAGGTGGCGGTACCGCCGACTTTCACCTCGTCGACGGCGACGCCGGCGGCCTCGATGTCGTCGACGACCGACTCGGCGAGAGCCATCGCTTCCCAGCAGCGCTCCTCGAACTCGGCTTCCGTCGACGCCTCACTCTTGACGTGGGCGTCGTACGCGAGGATGCCGTCGAACGCGAGCGCGTCGGCGTCGGCGATCCGCGCCGCGAGTTCGGGCGCGTCCTCGGGCGCGACGCCGGTCCGGTTCAGTCCCATGTCGACTTCCAGCACTGCGTGGAGCGTTCGGTCGTTGCGCTCTGCCGCGGCTTCGAGCGCGTCGATCGTCGCTTCGGAGTCGACCGTCGTCGCCAGCGCGTCGAGTTTCCCGTCGAGCCAGCAGAGGCGGTCGAGTTTCGACTCGCCGACGACCTGATACGAGAGGTAGATGTCGTCGACCCCGTTGCGGGCCATCGTCTCCACCTCGCCGAGGGTCTGACAGCAGATGCCCGTCCCGCCAGTGAGTTCGACCTCGCGGGCCGCGAGCGCCGCGTTCTTGTGCGTCTTGACGTGCGAGCGGAGATCGACGTCGTGTTCGTCGGCGACGGCGGCGTACTCGCGGATGTTCTCCTCCATCGCGTCGACGTGGGCGAGCAGCACCGGTGTCTCGAGGTCGTCGACCGACTGCCCGAGGCGGGGCGCCATCTCGTCGCTGGTCCACGTGGTCATGCAGGAGAACGCGGCCGGGGACGGCAAAAACGGACGGGAAGGGGCGAGCTATCCGAGCAGCCGCGAACAGGAGCCACAGAGGTTCTCCTCCTTCACGTCGACCTCGCGCACCGTCGGGGAGAACGACATCACGCACTTGCTGTTGTCGCAGTGTTCCAGCCCGAAGTTGTGGCCCATCTCGTGGACCACCTCCTTGCGGATGCGGTCGGCGAACACCTCCGAGGTTGGCTTGTTGGAGATGCCGCCGTCGGAGGAGGTGTTGAGCCGGTGGGTCGAGATCACCGAGCCGCGGCCGTTGAGGTACGCCAGCCCGAACACGTAGTTCCGCTGGCGGTAGTAGAGATCCTCGGTCGTGATGGCGATGTTCTTCTCGCCGGTGCCGGCGTCGCTGGCCACCTCGATGAACCGCTCGGCGCGGTACTGACTCCGCCCGCGGTCGAACGCGTCGTCCGGGATCGCCTGCTCGCTCCGAACGCCGACTTCGCAGTCGTAGACGGCCCGCAGCGCCTCTGACGCCTCGCGTTTGGCACGGCTGGGGACCGACCCGACTGGAACGATGTCGACGCGCATATCTTCACTCACGCCGAGGACCAGCATAAACCCTCGGCATGTCACGTCAAACCGACCCCATGATCGTCAGACGGCTCCGGGACGACGAGCGTGTGCTGGAGGTCGGGATCGGCGACCGAACCGGCGTCGCGGCCCGCCTCGTCGAGGCCGGCGTCGACGTGCGTGCGACCGACGTTCGCCCCGTCGCCGTCCCCGAGGGCGTCAGCTTCCGCGTCGAGGACGTGACGACCGTCGACGAGCCCGAGGCGTTCCATCGCGTCGACACGGTCTACGCGCTCAACGCCCCGGCCGAGCTCCACCGACCGATCCGGGCGCTCGCGGCGGCGGTCGGCGCGACGTTCCGGTTCACCACGCTGGGCTACGAGGCGCCGTCGATCCCCGTCGAGCACGAGACGCTCGGCGGCGGCGACACGCCGCGGGTGACCCTCTACACCGCCGCGACGCGCGACGAGCCTCGCCCGGGGAGTCGCTGACGCCGGCGCGAGCCGCAAACGCCTTTCCGCCCGGGGTCGGAGCGGGGGTATGCACGCTGACGCGGTCGTCCTCGACGTCGACGGGGTGCTGGTCGACGTGGCCGACTCCTACCGGCGGGCGATCATCGAGACGGTGCAGCGACGCCACGGCGGGACGATCGAGCGCGCGACGATCCAGCGCTTCAAGGACGCCGGCGGCTTCAACAACGACTGGGAGCTCACCGACGCGGCGACGCTGTTCGTGCTCGCCCGCGAGGCGGGCTATACGGGTGACGCCGCCGAGTTCACCGACGCGATCGCCGACCACGAGGAGGGCGGGCTGGCCGCCGCCCGCGCGGTGCTGCGCGAGGCCGCGACGCGCGAGGGGTTCGACGCCGACGCGGTCGAAGCCGAGTGGGATCCCGAGGGCGTCCGGGAGACGTTTCAGGCGCTCTACCTCGGCGCGGAGCTGTACCGCGAGATCGAAGAGGCGGAGCCGCCGTTCGAGGCGCCGGGGTATATCCACGACGAGCCGGTGCTGGTCGAACCGGGGACGATCGAGCGACTCCAGTCGGGGTTCTCCGTCGGGGTTCTGACGGGGCGACCCGCCGCCGAAGCGGATATCGCGCTCGAACGCGCCGGGCTCTCGGTCCCCGACGAGCACCGCTTCACGATGGACGACTGGGAGGAGGGCAAACCCCACCCGAGCGCGCTGGTCACGCTCGCGGAGCGGTTCGGCGCGGACTCGGTCGTGTTCGTCGGCGACACGCTGGACGACGTGCGGACCGCGACGAACGCCGGCGAGGCCGACCCCTCGCGCGAGTACCACGGGGTTGGCGTGCTCACGGGCGGGCTGACGGGCGAGTCGGGGCGCCGGAAGTACGAGGCCGAGGACGCGGCGGCTGTGCTCGACTCGGTGAACGACCTGCCAGAGCTGCTAAAGTAGGGTCACGGCCTAACGAGAGCGCTGACTGTCGTACTGACCAGGAGTCCCCGCGGAGCTGTTGTGTGCTACCGGTGTTTTCTCGCGTGTTAGCACCCAACGCTTTTGAAAACCGGCGATGCAACCACCAGTATGGCTCGAGACATCACACGGCGTCGGATGTTGGGCGCCGGTGCCACGATCGGCCTCGGTTCCATCGCGGGCTGTGGGGACCGCGATGGAGCGACACCACAGGACACGGCCTCGGGGGGCGGGTCGCCAACGGCGGGCGTGGAGACGAACACCGAGCAGACCGTCGAAAGCGCGGCCGAGCTGATGGGGGTTCTCCCCGCAAAGTACGTGATCACGAAGAAATCCGGCGAGATCCGGGCGTACGACGGATCGACGCTCAAGATCGCGTTCCGTGGCGAAGCCGGGAGCGACGACGGCGAGGTGCTCCAACGAACGTTCGACGCGACGGACGGCGGCCGGGTGTTCATCCGCCGAGGGGCCTACACCGTTGAACGAGGGCTGCGGGTACCGAACGACTTCACCGAGGTACGGTCGGACTTCGCGTGGCTGCGGTTCGAGGACCACGAGCCATCCGGCTCGGCCCAGGTGGATTTTGCCGTCGAGTCAGCGTCGAACGTCACGGTGAACGGGCTGGTTCTCGACGGGCAGAAACGTGAGCGGACGGGCGGGACACGAACGGCGGACATCTGGGGCGAGTCCTCGTTCGTGACGTTCAGGAACTGCGTCATCTTCGGGGGGAAGTCGGTCGACGGGAGCGCAGGCTACGGGATCGGCGAGGACAACGACGCCGATTACGTCACGATCGACAACTGCGTGGTCCGGGACAGCGACCGACACGCGTACCACCCCTCCGCGAGCCACCACCGGATCGTCAATTCGACGTTCATCGACAATGCACAGCGGACGGGCGACATCTTCGACCTCGCGCTGACCAACGCCATTGTCGCGAACAACCACTTCGAGGCCAACGGGCACGGGATCAAGATCGACGATACCGACGGCGACGTCGCGGGCGGCCATATCGTTATCACGGGCAACGTCTTCGCCGACAACTACCTCCCCGACATCGCCTCCGGACAGATCGAGTTCGCGGACACGAGTGTCGGGTCAGTGACCATCTCGGACAACACCTTCCTCCTGCCCGAGATCGACGCCGAGGAGACCTCGGCACACGTGCTCTTCAACTCCGACCTGGACCTCGGGACCGTCACGATCCGGAACAACCACTTCGAGGGCGGGGGCCCGAACGCTCTCACGTGGTTTACCGAGACGGGCCGCCGGCTCGACACGCTCGTCGTGGAGCACAACACGTTCGAAGACGTGCCACGGGACGTGGGGCTCCTCGCGAGTGCCAACCGACTACTGTTCCGGGACAACTTCATCACCTGCTCCGGCTCGCAGGAGGGTCGTCTCACGGTCACCGAAACCAACTCCGGCGTCGTCTCCGGGAACGTCTGTTACAACGCGACGATCGAGGTCGCCGACGGGTTCGGCCTGGTCACTGAACGGAACCACGAGTTCTGAGTTCGGGACGTGCCCCGATGCGATCCGTCACCGTCGCGAACACGGCGACATGTCTGCCACTCGCGCAATCCTTACGTCGGAACCGGCCCCACCTCGGGTATGGAGATCGCGATACTCGGCGGCACCGGCGACATCGGCGAGGGGCTCGCTCTGCGACTGGCGTACGACACGGGCCACGACGTACTGATCGGCTCCCGCGACCCCGAGAAAGCCGAGACGAAGGCCGCGGAGTACGAGACCGAACTCGACTCCCGGGGCGTCGAGACGACGATCGAGGGCGGCGCCAACGCGGACGTTGCCGCGCTCGCGGACGTGGTGGTCGTCGCGGTCCCGCCGTACTACGTCGACGACACGATCGAGGCGGTCGCCGACGACCTCGACGACGGCGACATCGTGGTCACGCCCGCGACAGGGATGGACCGCGACGACGACGGGTTCCACTACGCGCCGCCGCCCGCGGGCAGCGTCACCGAACACGCCGCGAGCGCGGTGCCCGAGGGGGTCCACCTCGTCGGCGCGTTCCACAACCTCGCGGCGGGGCGGCTAGCCAATCTCGACGCCGAACTCGGCGTCGACACGTTCGTCGTCGGCGCGGACGACGACGCGAAGGGGATCGTGACCGACATCGCCGAGGGGATCGAGGGGCTGCGCGCACTCGACGCCGGCGGCCTCGCGAACGCCGCCGAGGTCGAGTCGCTGACGCCGCTGCTGGTCAACGTCGCCATGAACAACGACGGGCTGCACGATTTGGGATTGGAGCTGAAGTAGCTCAGAACCGCGACTCCAGTTCCTCCCGCAGGTCGTCGGGCTCCATCCCCTTCATCGAGAACAGCACCAGCAGGTGGTAGAGGAAGTCCGCACTCTCGGCCGCGAGTTCGGGGCGGTCGTCGTCTTTCGCGGCGAGGATCAGCTCCGTCGACTCCTCGCCCAGCTTCTCCAACACGGCGTTCTCGCCTTTCTCGTGGGTGAACAGCGAGGCGGTGTAGCTGTCCTCCGGCAGTTCGCGCTTGCGCTGCTCGATCGTCTCGAACAGGGCGTCGATGGTGTCGGCGTCGAGCGGTTCCTCCCCCTCAGTCGCGTTCTCGGGGTCGCTCACTGGCCGCTCACCTCGACCGTCTCGAAGAACGCGAGGTCGTGGATCCGAGAGTCGGCGGTGAGTTCGGGGTGGAACGACGTGCCGACGACGGGGCCCTGTCGGACCGCCACGGGGTCGCCGTCCCAGCGCGCGAGCACCTCGACGGAGCCGGCGTCGTTGATCGGCGCGCCCGAGCCGTCGCCCACCTCGTCGATCAGCGGCGCGCGGATGAACACCGCCGGGAACGGCGAGTCGAGCCCCGCCACGTCCAGCGGGGCCTCGAAGGAGTCCTTCTGCCGGCCGAACGCGTTGCGGTCGACAGTCACGTCGAGCAGGTCGAGCGTGTCGACGCGGTCGTCTTTCGCGTCCGTGGAGGCGACGATCAGGCCGGCACAGGTCGCGAGCACCGGCTTCCCGGCCGCGACGTGGTCGCGGATCTCCGCGTCGATCCCCTCGCGGGCGAGCAGTCGGGAGATGGCCGTCGACTCGCCGCCGGGCATCAGGAGCACGTCGCAGTCCGGGACCGTGCCGGACTGGCGGATCTCCACCACCTCGGCTGCCTCGCCGTGGGCCCGGGCGGCGCGCTCGATGGCGGCGGCGTGTTCGCTCACGTCGCCCTGGACCGCGATGACGCCTGCTTGCATGGCTAGTGATGGGTGAGCGGCGCGCAAAAAGGGTGCGTTCCCGGGGCTCAGAACGCGGCGCGGAGCACCAACACGAGGATCCCGAACAGCGTCCCGGCGGCGACGACCGTGCGGGGGTCCATTCGGATGGCGTTGCGGTCCTCGGCATCGAAGTAGCGGACCAGCCCCGCGCTGGACATCAGTCCGCCGCTGTCGCTTCCGCTCATACAGCCACATCTGGACGTGAGCCGCCTAAAGCTTCCGGAGCGTGGCGGGGAGCGCGAACGGAGAAACCGAACGGAACACCGCCGGCGGAACGCTTATGCGCGGCCACGGCCAACTCCGGGCCACGCATGACCGTCCGACTGAAGGACTTCTACGCCGACTGGTGTGGCCCGTGTAAGACCCAGGACCCGATCCTGGAGGAGCTCGAAGAGGAGTTCGGCGACGTCGAGTTCGAGAAGATCGACGTCGACGCGGATCAGGAGACCGCCAACGAGTACTCCGTCCGCTCGCTCCCGACGCTGGTGATCGAGAACGACGACGGCGTCGTCGAGCGCTTCGTCGGGGTCACCCAGCGCGACGAGCTGGAGGAGGCGCTCGACCGCGCCCAGCAGGGCCAGCAGGCCGCCTAACCGGTTTTCGACCGTTCTCTCGCGTCGCGAACAGCCCGACTAGCCGCCGGTGAGTCGGTCGACGCCCGTGGGAGCTCCCCCGAACGGCGGCGTCGGCCCGCAAGGTAAGCGTTAAACGCCCGCCGAGAGAACCCACGCGTATGGCTAAGTTCGAAGAAGCGGAGGAGCGCATCCTGAACAAACAGATCTGCATGCGCTGTAACGCGCGGAACCCCCAGCGCGCCGAGGAGTGCCGGAAGTGTGGCTACGGGAAGCTCCGACCCAAGGCCAAGGAGCCGCGCTCGGCCTGATCCGGCCCCGTTCTCACACGTTCGCTTACCCCGCCAGCCGCGCTACTCGTCGGGGTACTTCGGCTCCCGGCGCTCGGCCCGCTCCAGCGCGCGCTCGATCACGTCCCGCACCGAGTCGCTGTCCGCCTCGAACGGGTCGCCGTGGCCGGCGTACATCCCCTCCACCGAGTCCGGGAGTCGGTCGAGGATCGTCCGCAGACTCTCGATCAGTCGCTCACGGTCGCCCGACGGGTGGTCGGTCCGGCCGAAGCTGCCGTCGTCGAACGCGCCGTCGTTGTACACCACCACGTCGCCGCTGAACAGCGCCGTCTCGCCGACGAACGCGACGTGGTCGTCGGCGTGGCCCGGCGTGTACACGACCTCGTGGGTCTCGTCGCCGATCTGAACCTCGTCGCCGTCGGCGATCTCGTGGCTCCGGCGCGGGTGGTCGTCGTAGGCGTACAGCTCCGCATCGAACGCGTCGAGCACCGCGTCCAACTGCTCGACGTGGTCGCCGTGCTGGTGGGTGAGGACCACCCGGTCGAGATCGTCGACGTGCTCGCGGATCGCCTCGACGACGCCGGGCATCGCGCCGGCGTCGACCAGCGTCGTGACCTCGCCGTCGACGAGGTAGACGTTCGCGGTGAACTGCTCGGCGTCGGCGGTGACGTTGATCGGAGTCATGCGTGTCGGTTCGGCCGAGTTCCGTAAAACGGCGGCGGCAGCGGCCGACGGTGATGAACAACCGTCGGCGGCGGCAGCGGCCGCCGGCAACGGGCAGCCGGCGTCGGCGGCAGCGGCCGCCGGCACGCAGTCAGCCGGGGGCGGCGACAGCGGCCGCCGGCAACGGGCAGCCGGCGGCGGCGGCAGCGGTCCTGCCGTTCCTTCCGTCGACGTAAGCCCCATCCCGACGGCGATCGTAGCCGTTCCGTATGTCAACGACGGATGCCGGCGTCCAGTTGGTGCGGAACGCCACCGTTCTCGTGGACGTCGGCGACACGACGTTCCTCGTCGACCCGATGTTCGCGTCGCCGGGCGAGAACCCGTCCGTGCCGAACACGCCGAACGACCGCCGAAACCCCCTCGTCCCGATGCCCGACGTCGACCTGTCCTACGACGCTGTGATCGTCACACACCGACACACCGACCACTGGGACGAGGCCGCAAGCGCGGCGCTCGACGCCGACGTGCCGCTGTTCTGCCAGCCCCAGGAGTCGGACGCCTTCGTCGAGGAGGGGTTCACCGACGTTCGTCCCGTCACGGACGACGCCTCGTTCGCGGGCGTGACGATCCACCGAACGCCCGGGCGTCACGGGCACGGCGAGCTCGCGACGGAGATGGGGCCGGTTTCGGGGTTCGTCTTCGAGGCCGAGGAGACGGTGTACGTGGCGGGCGACACGGTCTGGTACGAGCCGGTCGCGGAGACGCTCGACCAGTTCGACCCGGACCTGGTCGTTCTCAACGGCGGCGAAGCGCGCTTCGAGGAGGGCGAGCCGATCACGATGGGCGTCGACGACGTCTCCGCCGTCCGTGCGGCGACTGACGCGACGGTCGGCGTCGTCCACATGGAGGCGATCAACCACTGCCTGCTCACCCGCGAGGAACTGCGGTCGGCGACAGAGAACGTTCGCGTTCCCGAAGACGGGGAACGGATCGGCTCGTGAGGGGGGTCGGCGGCGGAGTCAATCAGCGCCGTCCCGCGGCTCGGCCGGTCGTGCCGGATCGAGCAGTTCCACGGGGTGGGTCGCCGGTCGGTCGAGCAGGTCGCTCAACTGCTCTTCGCAGGAGGTGCCGCTGGCGACGACCCGGCGGGCTTGCTCGCCGTCGCGTTCCCGAACCTCCTCGGACAGCGACTCGCCGACGGCGACGCTGAGTTCGTAGTACTCCGACTTGTAGCCGAAACTGCCCGCCATCCCGCAGCACTCCGCTTCGGTCGTCGCCACGTCGTAGCCCAGCCTGCCAAGCACCGCCTCGGTGTGGGCGTCGAGGCCGAGCGTCCGCTGCTGACAGTGGGCGTGGTACGTCACTCGCTCGCCGTCACCCCGGGTGAGCCGCTCGGGCTCGACGCCGTTCTCCAGCAGGCCGTACACGTACTCCAGGAGCTCGAAGCTCCCCGCGGCCAGCCTCGCCGCGCGTTCGTCGGACAGGAGCTTCCCGTACTCCGCACGGATCATCGCGAGGTCGGAGGGTTCGACGACCACCACGTCTCGGCCGGCCTCGACGTGCGGTTCCAGCGCGTCGGCGACCGACTCCGCCCGCTCGCGGGCGGTCGCGAGCATCCCCTGTGAGAACGGTGCGCGGCCGCTGCCGACCTCGCCGGCGACCCAAACCGGGACGCCAAGCGCCTCCAGCACGCGAACCGCGGCCTTCCCGCGTTCCACGTCGACGTGGTTGGTGAACACGTCCGGGAACAGGACCACCTCACGATCCGCCCGCGGGGTCGCGACGTCGGGGTCGCGCTGTTGATCCCACTGCCGGAGGGTCCGCCGTTGGAACTCGGGGAGCTCTCGCCGGCCGTCGACGCCGAGACGGCGTTCGAGCACCCCCCGAACCGGCGCGCTGTCGGCGAGCCAGTTCGAGACCGGCGCGGTCGCGCTCCCCAATCGCGCGAGCGTTCCGACGTTGCCGAACGCGCGCTTCCCCCAGTCCATCCCCGCTCGCTCGGCGTCGGGGACGAGCCCGTCGACGAGGCCCTCGACGGCGTCCGGCTCCGCGCCGCGGTTGATGCGATCCCGGACGACGGTGTTGATCCACGGCACGTCGATCTTCACGGGACAGGCGTTCACGCAGCGCGAGCAGCCGGTACAGAGGTCGTTGAACTCGGCGGCGGCCTCGGGGTCGAGGGCGTCCTCGCCGGTGCCGGCCTCCCAGCCCGTCGCGATCCCGCCCGTGTACGTGTCGCCGCCGAACGCGTGGCCGCCGACGTGCTGGAAGTTCGCACACGAGTTGCTACAGGCGCCACAGCGCACGCAGTACAGCGTCTCCCGTAGGTCGTCGTCCTCGCGCATCTCGAAGCGCCCGTTATCGACGAGTACAAGGTGGAACTCGCGGTCGTCCTGTCCGCCCCCGATCGGCTCCTCGGCGTCGAAGTCGATCGTCGGCGAGTCGGTCGGCGGCGTGAGCAGGGAGACGTACTGGGCCATCTCCTGCCCGGTCGCGCTGCGGGCCAGCAGCTCGACGAACGGCGGGAGCTCGTCGATCGAGGGGATGAGCTTCTCCACGCCCGCGACCGCGACGTGGGTGTCGGGCGTGACCGCGCACTTGCGCGCGTTGCCCTCGTTGGTGACCAGCGCGAGCGTGCCGCTGTCGGCGAGCACGAAGTTCGCGCCGGTCATCCCCACGTCGGCCCCGCGGATGCGCTCGCCGAGGTGGTCCCGGGCGAACGCGGTGAGCTCCTGGGGGGTCTCCAGGGGCTCCTCGGGGTCGAACCGCTCGTTGAACAGCGTCGCGATCTCGTCGGTCGACTTGTGGAACCCGGGCGCGATGAGGTGGGAGGGCGCCTCGTCGGCGACCTGCAGCACGAACTCCCCGAGGTCGGTCTCGGTCACGTCGACGCCCCGCGCTTCGAGGTGTTCGTTGACTTCGAGCTCCTCCGTCGTCATGGACTTCGACTTCACCAGCGAGCCGGCGTCGGCACACACCTCCGCGACGTACTCGTTGGCGTCCGCGGCGTCGTCCGCGAGGTACACCGTCCCGCCGTTCTCCTCGACGCGCTCGCGGACGGTCTCGATCAGTTCTGGCAGTCGCTCGATGGCGTCTTCCTTGATCTCGCGGGCGTCGGTGCGGAGTTTCTCGCCGTCCACGTCGGCCATCGCCGCGTACCGGCCCTCGTTGAACCCCTGTGCATTCTGCTTGACCGTGGGACCCTCCGTCTCGAGCAGGCGGCGGATCCGTTCGGCTCGGCTCTCGTTCCGGGGCGTGTCGTCGGTACTCATCGATCGGTGAGGACGATCACGTGTACCTCGCGCGGGCCGTGGACGCCCGTGACGGTCGCGCCCATGTCCGCGGTCGCGCTCGCGCCCGTCGCGAGCACCGCGCTCCCACGGTCCGTTTCGATCCGGTCGCGTAGGTCGTCGGCCGCCTCGTCGACGCCGGCTCCCGCCGCCGACGAGCCTCCGTCAACGCCCGCGACGAGGCCGCTCTCCCGCAGGACGGCGACGTGGCGCTCGGGGTAGAGCGAGACGAGCTCGTCACCCTCCGGGCGGGACTCGACGACGACCGTTCCGTAGTCGGCGATCCCGCCGAACGCCGGCGTGACGCCCGTCGTCGCCGCGTCGAGTTCGCCGGGCGTCGGCGGGACAGTGACAGCCTCGGGGAGCGAGACGCCGTCAAAGGGCAGCGGCGTGCCGACGGCTGGCTGTTCGACAGCGTCGGCCATCGCGGCCGGGAACTCGGCGGCCGTCGTCCGCGTCCAGCCGACGCCGAGGCCGTCGAGCGCGTCCGTGAACGTTGGTCCGAGCGACTGACTCATGCGGTGGAGATGGGGCGTTCACCCGATAAACTCTCGGCAGATCCTGTCAGTTGCTAACGATACTGAACGGCCAAGCGTTTATCCACCCTCGGACACAAAGTTTGTATGTAATGGGCTTCGGGAGCTACGATGAATCCGAGCAGGAGAATCAGCAGCTCGACATGAACGACGGCGACGACGCGGTCGACGCCGACGGCGGATCCCACGAGGGCTCCGTCGAGTTCGACAACGGAGCCTCCAACGACGAACTCCTGGACCGGCTTCAGGACATCAAGGACGATTAAGCCGGGCAAGCGCGCACTCGGCGTCGCGTTCTCCGACGGCGAGGCCGTCTCGACCTGTGCGGGCGCCGTGGTCCGCGCCGACCGCGCCGTCGACGGGCTCGCCTTCGAACGCTGTACCGTCGGCGGCGACGACGCGACCGACGCCGTGATCGCGCTGGTCGACCGCATCGACAGACCCGACGTGTCGGTCCTTCTGCTCGCGGGGGTCGCCCCCGCGTGGTTCAACGTTCTCGACCTGCCCCGAATCCACACCGAGACGGGCCTCCCCACGCTCTCGATCTCGTTCGAAGCCAGCCCCGGGCTTGCGCCCGCGATCCGGGCGCAGTTCGACGGCGAATCTCGGGCGTGGCGACTCGACGCCTACGAGTCGCTTCCCCCGCGGCGCTCGCTGTCGGTCAACGACGAACAGCTGTTCGTGCGCGGGGTCGGCGTCGACACGCCGGCCGCGGCTGGCGTCGATACCGAGGCCGACGAACTGCCGCCACTGGCGCCCAACTGCGAGGCCGCACAGCTCGTCCGGGGGTTCACGCCGGAAGGCGGTCGACCCGAACCGCTCCGGGTGGCTCGGGTCGCGGCACGGGCCGGCAGCGAACTGGGCGACCGGCTCGATCCCTGAGCCGGGAGCGACGCGGATAAACCCCGCCAGCGTCAACCGCGAACGATGAGCGAGGAGCCGCCCGAACCGTCGGTCGCGCCGCTGCTCGACGCGCTGTCGGTCCGACGCAACGCCGCCGTCGGCGCCGCCGCCGGGGTCGCGATCGCCGTGCTGGCGTACGTGTTCCGCCTCACCCGCGCCGCGGGGCCGTTCGCGGGCACGCGCGAGTTCCCCGTGCTCGGGGAGACGGGCTGGTTCCTGCTGCTCTCTGTCGTCCTCGCCTCGGCGGCGGCGCTGCTGGTGACGACGGTTCTGACCCTGCTCTCGTTGATCCGGCTGGTCCGCGCGGAAGCGTAGCTACGCGTCGAACTCGCGGGGATCGCCGGCCATCGCCGAGAGCCGCTCGGTGCCCGCCCGCGTCCCTTTCGCGACGAGCACGTCGCCCGTCGAGAGCCGGGTGTCGGCGTCGGGCGAGACTACCCACTCGGTCTCCTCGCCCGGCCGCCGGACCGCGATCACGCGACTCCCCGTCTCGGTGCCGAGTTCGAGGTCGCCCAGCGTGTGGCCCGCGATCTCGGCCGCGTCGGCCACCGTGAGGCGGACGATCACCTCGTCGCTCTCCTCGACGGCGGCGGCAACCACAGGATGGGCGTCCAGCCCGCGGAGCACCCCCTCGCTGATCTCCAGCGCGGCGTCGCTGATCTCCTCCGTCGCGGCCGCAAGGTGGACCAGCCCCCGGAGCTCGATGGGGTCGTCGACGCGGCCGGCCGCACGGAGCGTCCACGCCTCCAGCCGGGACTTGAGCGCGTCGACCTCCGCCTCCAGTTCGACGACCTCCTCGGCGACGGCCTCGCTGTCGAACAGCACCGAGCCGTACGCGAGATCGACCGCGAGCTCGCTGGTGTCCTTCATCGTGACGATCGAGCCGACCGCGCGTTCGAGGTCCTCGATCGGCGACTCCGTGAGTTCGGGCGGCTCGTAACGTTCGCCGGTCGCCGCCTCGTACACCGCGGCCAGCCCCTCGTCGAGCCCGCGGAGCAGGAGCACGTCGCCGGCCCGGATCTCGGTGCCCTCGTCGGGGTTGGTGATCCACGCTCGCTTGCCCGTCTCGCTGGCTCGGCGGACGGCGATGACCCGGACGCCGCGCTCGGTCTCCATGTTGATCTCGCCCAGCGTCCGGTCGGCGTACGCGGAGTCGGCCGCGACGGTTGCCCGGACGAGCGCCTCGGTCGCCTCGGGGATCGCCGCCCGCATCGCCTCGGGGAGACCGATGTCCTCCAAGACGATCTTCGCGATGTCGCCGGCGGCGTCGGCGATCTTCTCGGCGGCGCCGACGACGCCCAGCACGGGCGCCAGCTGCTCTGCGTCCTCAGGGCTGCGGGCGGCCAGCAGCACGCTCATCCGGGCCTGCAGCTGGAGCACGTCCATCCGTTCTTCGAGGGCGAGCACCTCCTCGGCCACCTCGTCGCTGCCCGACAGCACCGCGGAGTAGGAGAGGTCGATGAGCAGCTCGGCGGTGTCTTTCATCTCGGACAGCACCGCTTTCACGCTGACCGGCTCGTACTCGACGTCGGGCATGCCCGGCGGTTCAGCGGGACGGGGGATAAGGGTTGTCGGCCCGCAGCGGGAACGGGGACGGATTCCACGCCTGAGCGGCCGGAACGGCAACGCTTTTTCGTCGACCGACCGAACCCGTAGCCTATGTCAGGCGAGGTTCAGAAAGGTCTGGAAGGCGTCGTCGTCGCGGAGTCCCAACTCAGCTTCATCGACGGGGACGAGGGGCGGCTGATCTACCGCGGCCACGACATCGAGACGCTGGCGGCCGAGGCCAGCTACGAGGAGGTGCTCTACCTGCTCTGGCACGGCTCGTTACCGACCGCCGACGAGCTCTCGGCGTTCACGGCGACGATGGCCGAGGAGCGCGCCGTCGACGACGAGGTGCACTCCGTGCTCGCCGATCTCGCCGCCGTCGACGAGTCGCCGATGGCCGCGCTCCGGACCGCGGTGTCGATGCTCTCCGCGAGCGACCCCGAGCCCGACGCCGATCCCGAGGATCAAACCGCCCGGCTCCGGCAGGGGCGACGGATCACGGCCAAGATCCCGACGATCCTCGCGGCGTACCAGCGCCTTCGCGACGGCGAGGAGCCGCTCTCCCCGCGGGAGGGGCTGAGCCACGCCGCGAACTTCCTCTACATGCTGACCGGCGAGGAGCCCGACGAGGTGGCCGAGGAGACGCTGGACATGGCGCTGATCCTCCACGCCGACCACGGGCTGAACGCCTCGACGTTCACGTCGATGGTGATCGCCTCGACGCTCGCTGACACGTACTCGGCGGTCGCCGGCGGCGTCGGCGCGCTGTCGGGGCCGCTCCACGGCGGCGCGAATCAGGACGTGATGGAGACGCTGATCGAGGTCGATCGCTCGGAGAAGGACGCGCTCCAGTGGGTGAGAGATGCCCTCGACAACGGGCGGAAGATCCCCGGCTTCGGCCACCGCGTGTACAACGTGAAGGACCCGCGAGCGGTGATCCTCGAGGAGAAGTCCCGCGAACTCGGCGACGCCTCCGGCGAGAAGAAGTGGTACGACCACGCCAACGAGATCGAGCAGTACCTCGTCGAGGAGCAGAACTTCGCCGAGAAGGGGCTGGCGCCCAACGTCGACTTCTACTCCGGGACGGTGTACTACCAGCTCGGCATTCCGGTCGACATGTTCACCCCGATCTTCGCGATGAGCCGCGTCGGCGGCTGGGTCGCGCACGTGCTCGAACAGCTCGAGGACAACCGCATCATGCGGCCGCGGGCGAAGTACACGGGCGAGAAGGACGCGGAGTGGGTGCCGCTCGGCGATCGGTAGTCGATTCGGTTGAGACTCTGTTTTTCGAGGGAGAGACGGGCGTTTAAGAGGGATCTTCATCGTCGGGACAGCAGCCGTGAACAGCAGCTCGATTGTGATCTTCATCGCCGGGACAGCAGCCGCGAACAACGCCTCGATCGCTGGCCACTTGCGACCGCACCGCCCCGCACAGCCCTCACACCTCCCCAGCCGACTCCTTCGTTCACTACGTTCACTCCGTCGTCCCTCGCGCGCTCGTTCGTGCACGGAGGCACTCACGTCGCGCGCCACCGCCGGCTGCGGTGGCGGTGGACGCCTCGCGCCGGCGAGATTCGCCGGCGCGGGGGGAGGGGTGGGGACTCGGTGCTGCGCCGAACCTCGTGTTCGGCGCATTGCAGTCACAAGTTGCCAGCGATCGAGCTGCTGGTGCTGTCGCGGTCGCTGTCCCAGTTACCAACGGTCAAGCTGCTGTCGCTATCGCCATCTCATACCCAGCCGAAAAAGACGAACTCACTCCCGGCCACGAAACACGATCACCGTACTGCTCACGAGCAGACACCCCACAAGCCCGGCGAACGCGACGTCGAAGTTGACGTACTGGCCGACGACGCCGACGTACGTCGCGCCCAGCGAGCCGATCCCGATGTAGATGCTGCGCATCGCGCCCAGATCGCCGCCCATGCTGTCGCCCGGGAACGAGTCCATCAGGTACGCCTGCATCACCGGCGGGTACGCCAGCAGCCCCGCGGCGAAGGCGGCGACGGCCGCCAGCGCCACCAGCGAGGTGGAGGCGCTCACCAGCACGATCAGCGAGCCGGCGGCGACGACCAGCACGGCCGGCGCGAGCAGCCCCCGCGGCACGTGATCGCCCAGCCCGCCTGCCAGCGGTTTCACGATGGCGCCGACGACGAACAGCACCGCGAGCGACGCGTTCGCGACGACCGGCGAGAGCTCCTTCGCCTGGAGGTACGTGGGGAGGAAGCTGGTCGCCGACTGCCAGGTGAACGCGTACAGCGCGTAGGCGACGAGCAGCCAGCGCAGCCGCGGGATCCCCAGGATGCGCCGGAACGTGTCGACGATCGCCAGATCCACGGAGGCGAGTTCGTACCCCTCCTCGCTCCAGACGTGGAGCAACAGCGCGATCAACAGCAGCGCGACCGCGACGGGGGCAAACGCCGCCCGCCACGTCGCCACCGCGATCACGACCGTCCCGATCCCGGCCGCGAGGATCCCGCCCACGTCGCCCGAGGCGGTATGGAGGCCGAACGCGCGGCCGCGCTTGGCGACGAACAGGTCCGACACCAGCCCTCGCGCCGGCGTGGGGTAGAGGCCGACGCCGACGCCGATCACGACCGCACCGAACAGGAAGGCGAGGTACGACGGCGCCGCCGACAGCGTGAGGAAGCCCACGGCCGCGAGCGTGAGCCCCGCGACGAGCAGCGTCGTCCGGGAGAGTCGGTCCGAGAGCCGGCCACTCGGATACTGGAGGATCGCGTACGTTCCCCAGACGACCGTGATGGCGAACCCCGACGCGCCGCTGCCGATACCCAGATCGGCTTCAATCGCCGGCAGCAACGGCGAGATGCTCAGCCGGCCGGCCTGTAGCAGCGCCCACCCCAGCGAGACGACGAGCAGCAGGCGTCCGGAATACCCCCGGAACAGACGCTCCTCGTCGGTCGTGTCGTTCACGACGTAGCCCCCGGGCGCGACTCACTTGAACGCGGGCGTCCCGGCCGTTCTCCCCTACTCCTCGTACCGGTACGTCCGGGTTGACTCGCCGCGGAACCGCGGACCCGAGCCGGCAGCCTCGAACCCCGTCGCCGCCGCCGCGGCCCGCATCGCGTCGTCGCCCTCCCGAAGCACGAGCTCGACGGGCAGCCCCTCGGCGCGGGCGAAGCGCA
Source organism: Halolamina sp. C58 (assembly GCF_051195095.1). Lineage (NCBI taxonomy): Archaea > Methanobacteriati > Methanobacteriota > Halobacteria > Halobacteriales > Haloferacaceae > Halolamina > Halolamina sp. C58. The sequence continues at coordinate 225,335 of NZ_JBNTJY010000002.1, forward strand.
GCGGCTCCCCGAGCAGGCGCTCGCAGGCCGCCCGGTCGCCGCCGAACTGCGTGACGAACACCGCGTCCTCGCGGGCGTCGAAGCTCACGAAGCCCTGCACGTCGTCCGCCGTTTCGTCGTCCACCGCGTCGGCTGCCTCCCCGTCGCCCTCTTCGACCAGCACGCGGACGCTCCGCTCGTGGATCACGTTCCGGAGCACGGGCTCCGGCGCGTCGGTCAGGGCGGCCATCGCCGCCGCGTCGCGTTCGACCGCGTCGCGGACCTCCATTCGACCACCCCTTTCGGTCGTGCCGACTTAAACGCCGGGGCACGGGCGGCGTCGGATTGATTGTGCGGCCGACCGACCCCCCGAGTATGACTGACAGCCCGAGCCCGCCGGTCGCACTGGTGATCGCGCTCACGCTCGCGGTCGGGGGGCTCGTGGTGAGCGGCGTCACCGGCCTGCTCGGCACGTTCAGCGGCGCGCTCGTCGGCGCGGGGACGAACCCCGACGCGGCGGTGCCCGTGCTGGTCGGCGTGGCGCTCGCGGCGTCGGAGGTCGGCTTCGTCGTCGTCGGCTACGCGTTCCGGCGGACCGACGACGGGCGCGATCTCGTCGTGGACTGGATCGGGCGGCCGGGCGCCCGCGACGCCGCGCTGATCGTCGGCACCACGGCCGTCCTCGTCGCGTTCAATCGGATCGCGTTCGCGGTCGGCTCGCTACTCGGGATCGATCCCGCGACCGCCGTTTCCACGCCCGAGGAGCTCTCCGTCGCGGTGCTGGCCTTCGTGATCCCCGCGATGCTGTTCGCGGTCGGCCCCGCCGAAGAGTACCTGTTCCGCGGGGTGATTCAGGGCTACCTGCGGCAGTCGTTCTCCGCGCGGGGCGCGATCGGCTGGAGCGCGGTGCTGTTCACGCTCGTCCATCTGCCGAACCTCATTGCCAACCCCGAGTCGGGCGTGGTGTCGATCCCGGTCTGGCTGGGGATCGGCCTCGTGCTGGGGTGGCTGTACGAGCGGACGGCGACGCTGCTGGTGCCGGTCGCGGTCCACGGCCTGTACAACGTGAGCGTGATCTGGCTGCTGTTCGCCGAACTGGGGATCGTGTGAGGGGCTACCCGAGCAGTTCGTCCAGCCCCCGCGCGGGGTAGCCGACGACCGTGTCGACGCCCGCGCCGTGGAGCCCCTCGACGCGACCGCGGACCGTCTCCTCGTCGCCGACGATCGCGAAGTCCTTGCTCGCCGCCAGCAGCACCTCGCGGGCGCGGCCGGTCGCCGCCGCGTCCGTCTCGTACTCGTCGGGCAGCGCGCGCCGGACGGGCGCGCGCCGGGAGACGTACGCGCCGACGGCGTCGAGGATCGCGTCCTCGTCGTCGCTCAGGACGGTGGGGGCGTACACCGCGAGCTCGCCGTCGAAGCCGGCAGCTCGCAGCGCACGAACGTCCCGCTCAGTCGAGCGCGAGAGCAGTTCGAACTGGGTCGCGCCGGTCGCGAGCGCGACCCGTTCGACCCCCTCGGTGCCGACCCACGCGTCGGAGAAACGGTCGGTCGCCTCGCCGAGCCGCGGCGCGACCGCACGCTGGCCCTCCGCCTCGGTGAGGTACGCGCCGTTGCCCGCGACGAGCACGCGGCCGACCCCCTCGGGGATCGAGTCCGACAGCGAGTCGTCGCCCAACGGGTCGAGGCCGTCGGCGCGAACGGGCGTGGTGACGCGAACGTCGGCCGTCTCGGCCAGCGCCCGGAGCGTGTCCGTGTCCGGGAACGCCTCGCGACCCTCGTAGTCGACGACGAGCGTCGACGCCGCGAGGTCGGTGGCACGGGCGAGATCGACCTCGGTGGGCTTGAGCGCGACCGCGTCGATGCCGACACGCGGGAACGGCCCGACGGCGTCGCTTGTCGTTCGCTGCGCGGTGCTGTCGGGCTGTGTGGTGTCGGGCGTAGTCATAGCTGGCGCTCGTGGGTACTGCGGTAGCTGTGCGAGAACTGCGCGGATTTAGAATCGCGGAACGCGATCCATCGCCTGTGCGGCCATGCACTCTCTCGTATCGTGGTCAGCGGGATAAGCGTGTCGTCACTCCAGCAGCACCGAGAACCCCCAGTCGGCCGACTCACCGTCGCCGAGGTCGTCGGGATCCGGGTAGCGGGCGATCGTCGTCTCGAAACGGTGTTCGCCGACCGGGAGGCAGGCGGCCTCCTCAACCCCGGCAGCGTACAGTTCGAGGTCGGACGTGTGGCTCGCCCCCGGTTCGAGCGTGACCGTCCGGTACTCTTCGGTGGTCCCGACACCCTCGTTCAGCCGCCAGCAGCCGGGATCGGCGGCGTACTCCCCGTCGGCGGGCAGCAGGGCGAGATAGCCGCCCTCGGAGTACTGGTACTCGAACACCGCCGCGCGGGCCTCGCCGATCGCGACCGCTTCGTCGCTGTCGTTCGTCACCGAGACCGCGAGCCGGGGCGGGTGGGCCTCGGTCGCGACGGGCTCGGTGACCGCGACCTCGATAGCGAGCGGGAGATCCGGCTCGTCGTCGACGCTCGCGAGCGTGACTGCCGGCCCGCCGGTCCCCTCGGGTCGCGTGCTGCCCGCGCCACCGTCGCCGTCGGGCAGACCGCTCGTCGGCGTCCCGATCGGGGGGGCCGAGAGACAGCCCGAGAGGGTCAGCAGGGAGGCGCCAGCGAGGACGGATCGTCGGGTGTGCATACGACAGAATGGTCGCGAGCGAGCTTGAACGCTGCGTAGAGACAAAACCGGGCTTGTCTCATACAGCCACGGCATCGGCTCCGTGGTCGGCGCACGGAGGCGTCACCAGAACGCGATGCGTTCTGGTTGGCAGACGAGAGCGACGCTCTCGTCTACGCCGACCAGTCGCGCGCCGTGATTTGCTTACACACAGCCACGGCATCGGCTCCGAGACCGCGCGACGGAGCGCGCGGTCGGTCGCGCGCCGTGGCTGGTTACACGGGGAACTCGGCCTCGGCGTCGACGACGCGGTCGGGGGCCTCCGGCGCGCGCCAGTCGGTCGTGAGTTCGAGCAGCTGCACCAGCATTCGCCCCGTCACGCCCCAGACGGTGTAGTCGCCGACGTGGAAGTAGTGGACGCGGACGTCGCCCAGCTCGGGGCGTTCCCGGCGCTCGGACTCGTAGTTCGCGGGGTCGGTCAGATCCGAGACGGGCAGCGTCGCGATCTCGGCGACCTCGCGGTCGTCGGGCTCGTACTCGCGGTCGGGCACCTGCGCGACGAACGGGCGGATCGCGTAGCCGGAGGTGGTCGTCGTGTCGTCGAGCCGGCCGACGATCGAGGGGTCGGACTCCGGGAGGCCGATCTCCTCGAACGCCTCGCGGCGGGCGGTGGCGGTCAGGTCCGGGTCGAACGGCTCGTGACCGCCGCCGGGGAACGCCATCTGTCCGGGGTGGGAGCCGAGGTGGTCGGCCCGCTTGATAAAGAGTAGCGAGGGCTCGCCGTCGCGCTCGACCACCGGCGCGAGCACGCTAGCCCAGCGCTCCGCGTCGGCGATCGTGACCGGCTCGTAGCTGCCGAGCCCCGACAGTTCCATATCTCACTGTCGGCGGTAGGCGGTCAAAAACGCTTCGTCGGTCTCAGTCGACGACGTCGAGCAGGCGCTCGCGGGTCTCCCGGAGCTCGACCGGCCCCCACGCCTCCACGTCGTAGGTCACGTCGGCCAGCGTCGCCACCCGCTCCTCGTCGCCCTCGTCGACGGCCGTCGCGGCCTCCGCGCGCAGGCGCTCGGCGGCGTGTTCGGCCGCGGTCGCGCGGTCGACCGAACGCGGGGGCACGTCGAGGATGTGGGGCAGGTCCTCGCCCTCGTCGGGGAGCATCGGGAACGCGACGGGGCCGACGATCAGCACCGCGTCGGCGGCCACGTCGCCGTCGATCGCGTCGGCGGGGAGTTCGACGAGGTAGTACTCCCGGATCGCCTCGGCGACGGCCGCGGAGACGGCGTCCTCGCGCACGTCGGCGCCGCGGCGGTAGGCGACCTCCACCAGCGCCTGCTCCAGCTCCTCGCGGGTCAGCGCGTCGAACAGGTCGACGATCCCGGCCAGCTCGTCGTGGGTGGCCTCCTCCATACCCGGAGTGGGGCGGCGGTCGGCAAAAGCGCGCGGGGTCCGTGTTCACTCGGCCGCGGTGTCGCTCTCGACGGCGACGGTCACGGTCGTCTCCCCCACGGGCGTCCGGATTCCGTACTCGATCTCCTCGACGGACTCGGCGTCCCGGACCTCCGCCGCGACGCGCTCGGTGCCGGACTGTCCGGGGTCGAGCGGGATGTCGAACCCCTTCGGAGCGTAGAGGGGGTACGAGAAGTTCACCGCGCCGCGGAACGCGCCCGGGCCGTCGCCGACGTTCTCGGCGGTGATCGCGATGTCGAACGTCGTGTCGGGCGCGACCGTGTCGGGGGCGTCGACCGACCACTCCCACGCGGGCGGCGGCGCCGTCGCGAGATCGGCGTCGAGGGTCCACTCCGCCGGCGCAGGGTCGCGGTCGAGCCGGAGCGTCGGCGGCGATTCGAGTTGGGCGGGCGTCTCGAAGACGAGCCAGCCCCGAGGGGCCTCATCCTCGCGGTCCGGGACGTACGCGCTCCCGGGTACGTCGAGGTCGACGGCTTTCCAGCGCCGAATTTCGGTGGGGGCGTACTGCTCGTCGTCGGCGACGAGCGTGAACGCCGAGCGGGCAGGGGCGGAATCGGCCGGCCGCGCGTCGACGGTGACGAACACGAACTGACCGTCGGCGGGCTGGATCCCGTTCCAGTCCACCTGCTCGATGTGGCGATACGAGTACTGAACGGCCGCCGCCTCGACGATCACGTCGGAGCGCGCGATCGTCCCGGGCGCGGTCGTGGCCGTCGGACTGTCCGTGTCAGTCCCCGTGCCGGGGCCCTCGCCGACACAGCCGGCGAGCCCTGCGGCTACGAGAGTTGTGAGGTACGCGCGTCTGGAGGGCATCCCTCCGGGGTTCGCTGGGGCGTGGTAAGTGCCTTCTGCGGGACGTTGCCGGGAGGAAACGAGAAAACACCCAAACGGTAAGACAGTAGACGGCCAAACGACGCGTATGTCCGGCGGCAGCATCGACATCACGGAGTTCGAGTCCGGGGAGCCCGACGAGTTCCGCGGCGGGAACCCGACCGAGCGGATCATCGAGTTCCTGGCCAGCCACGACGACCGGGCCTGGAAAGCCGCGACGATCGCCGAGCGGACGGGGATCGACGTCGAGACGGTCAGTTCGCTCCTCTCCCGGCTCAAAAAGCGGGGACTCGTCCGGCACAAGAGCCCGTACTGGGCGATCACCGACGACGAGCAGCGTCTCGCAGAAGCACGCGGCGTTCACGCCGTGACCGAGCGATACGACGAGCAGTTCGGGGAAGAGGACCCCGAGGAGTGGGAGACGGCGGACTCGGAGGAGCTGTAGTGAGGCAGATCCGGAACGGCGACATCGTCTGGAGTGACGACGTCTACAAGTCCGGTGACTCCGGCCGACCGCTCCTCGTGGTGGGGAACGCCGAGATGGCCGACCACGGGATGCAGTTCGTCTGCGTCGCGCTCACCTCGCGGACGTACCACGAACATTCGATCGCGATCGGGGAAGACGAGTACGAGGGTGCACCCCTCCCGCTGGAGAGCCACGCACCCTTGGGTGTTCCAGACGCTCTCCCGGGAGCACGTCCGGCGCTACGTGACCACTCTCACTGCCGAGAAACTGCACGAGATTACCCAAGAAGGGAGCGGTTATCTCGGACGCGAAGCGTAGCTCACGGACGCGAAAAAACGGGAGAACGGGTGTTCGACGGAGCGGTACGCGGGTCGGTGGGGACGGTGTGAACTAGCGGCCTACGTTCACATCGCGCCGCCCATGCCACCCATACCGCCCATGCCGCCGCCGGGGCCGCCCTCGTCCTCGTCGCCCGAGGTCGAGAGGTCGCCCGCGGCGATGATGTCGTCGATTTTGAGCACGAGGTTCGCGGCCTCGGTAGCACTGGAGACCGCCTGCTCCTTGGCGTGGGCGGGCTCGACGACGCCGGCCTCGTAGGTGTCCTCGACTTCGCCGCTGAACACGTTCAGGCCGGCGACCTCGTCGCCGCTCTCGTGGGCGGCGCGCAGGTCGACCAGCGTGTCGATGGAGTCCAGCCCGGCGTTCTCGGCGAGCACGCGCGGGACGAGTTCGAGCGAGTCGGCGAACGCCTCGACGGCGAGCTGCTCGCGGCCGGTGACGCTGTCGGCGTACTCGCGCAGGCGGCTGGCGAGCTCGACCTCGATCGCGCCGCCGCCGGCGACCACGCGGCCGTCGGAGACGGTCGTCGCGACGACGTCCAGCGCGTCCTCGACGCCGCGCTCGAGCTCGTCGACGACGTGGTCCGTGGAGCCGCGCAGCAGGAGCGTGACGCCGTGGGAGTCCTCGCCCTCGACGTAGAACATCTCGTCGTCGGCGTCACGGCTGATCGAGCCGTGGCCGAGATCGTCGCTGGTCAGGCCGTCGAACGTGCTCACGACGTTGCCGCCGAGCACGTTCTTCAGGAAGCCGATGTCCGAGGACTTCACGCGGCGGATCGCGAGGATGCCCTCCTTCGCGAGGTAGTGCTGGGCGAGATCGTCGATGCCCTTCTGACAGAACACCACGTCGGCGCCGGTCTCGACGATGGCGTCGACCTTGTCGCGGAGCTCCTGCTCCTCCTGATCGAGGAACGACTGGAGCTGGTCGGGCGAGTCGATGGAGACGTTGGTGTCCACGTCGGCCTCGTCGACCTCGATGGCCGCGTCGAGCAGGAGCGTGTCGGCGTCCGCGACCTCGCTCGGCATGTTGTCGTGGACGGGGTCCTTCGAGACGACCGCGCCGTTGAGCAGGTCGCTCTCGGAGACGCCGCGGCCCTTCTGGGTCTCGATGTTGAGGTTGGCGAGATCGACGACGTGGCTGCCGTCCTCGGCCTCGACGGTGACGGCCTCGACGGCTTCGACGATCAGCTGGGCGAGGTGCTCCTTGTCGAGCTCCGCGCCCTTGCCGGTCATCGACGTCTCGGCGACCTTCGCGAGCAGCTCGGTGTCGGTCGGGTCGATCTCACGCGAGATGTCCTCGATCTCCTCGCGGGCCTGCTCGGACGCGAGGTGGAACCCCTTGATCACCGCGGTGGGGTGGATGTCCTGTTCGAGCAGCTCCTCGGCGTTCTTCAGGAGCTCGCCCGCGATCGCGACGGCCGTGGTCGTCCCGTCGCCGGCCTCCTCCTCCTGAGTCTCGGCGACCTCGACGATCATCTCGGCCGTCGGGTTGTCGATGTCCATCTCCTCGAGGATGGTGACGCCGTCGTTGGTGATAGTGACGTCGCCCATCGAGTCGACGAGCATCTTGTCCATCCCTTTCGGGCCGAGCGTGGAGCGTACCGCCTCGGCCACCGCGCGAGCCGCGGAGATGTTGTACTCCTGTGCGTCCTTGTCCTTCACTCGCTGGGAGTCCTCGCCCATGATGATCATCGGCTGGCCTCCGCCTCGCTGTCGTTGACTCATGTTCAACGACAGATTGTCCGTGGTTCTATATAAATCTGTCGTTGGTGCCGGCCCGATCGAGCCCGCCACCGGATCACGCGAATCGAATAAACCGGCAGAAGGAAGCCCATTCTGGAAAAATCATGTGTCGTAGTAGCATGGCACACCGAGCCCGAATTTGCCGCCTTTATGTACTACTCGGGTAACAGCTGTCCGGACTGAGGACGCGGGAGACGGACGGGGAGGCTCGACGAGGGAGGTCGACGCGGCGAAGCGTCTACGGAAGCTGACAGCTACGGAGAAGGAGTAACACTCGAGGAGTCGAGAGACGGCGAAAACCGCAGGCAGGAGAGGAGAGGGGTGATCGGCGCGGCGGACGGTCAGTTCTCGGACGAATCACCCCCGTCCGGATCCACCAGGTATTCGGCGTCGGCCGCGTCGGGTTCGGGGAGCTCGTCGTCGAACTCCGTCTCCACGTCTCGGGAGGCGAGGCGGTGCTCCAGCTGTCGACGCTTGTTCCGCCCTTTCCGTTCGCGACCGGTTTTCGTGTCTGGCATCGTCACCCGTGACAACGACACACATAGTTATCAACGTTTCGGGGGTGTGCGACCCGCTCCGCGGATCTTTCACGAAAGTTCGGGGTGTTTCGAGGGACAGAGTAATAAACTATGCGGAATACTCCCAAACACCGTGTCAGAGAGTACCACGAACCGAACCGCCCGCCTCGCGGATCCGTCCGAGGCGCGGTCGAACTGCGGCGTCGGCGCCGTCGTCGATCTGGCGAACGGTGCGTCCCACCGGACGGTCGCCGACGCGTTGGAGCTGCTCGGCAACCTCGAACACCGCGGCGCGACGGGCGCCGACCCCGACACCGGCGACGGCGCGGGGATCATGCTCCAGCGCCCCGACCGCTTCTTCGAGGCCGCCCTCGACGCCGACCTCCCGGAGACGTACGCGGTCGGCAGCGTGTTCATGCCTGACGACGCCGACGCCCGCGAGTCGCTGATGGATCGTTTCGAAGACCACCTCGCCGCCCACGGGATCGAGACGATCGCGTGGCGCGACGTGCCCACGAACAACGAAGAGCTGGGCGACACCGCGCTCGACGCCGAGCCGGACGTGTGGCAGCTGTTCGTCGCGCCGGACGGCCTCGACGAGGCAGCGTTCGACCGCGCGCTCTACGTCGCCCGGAAGGAGACCGAGCACGCGATCGAGGACGCCGACCTGCCGGGCTCGGATCGCTTCTACGTCTGCTCGCTCGACCGCGAACGCCTCGTCTACAAGGGGCTGCTCACGAGCGAACAGCTCCCCACGTACTACCCAGATCTCACCGACGAACGCATCGAGTCCGAGATCGCGCTGGTCCACGCGCGGTTCTCGACGAACACGCTGGGCGCGTGGCACCTCGCCCACCCGTACCGAGGGATCGTCCACAACGGCGAGTTCAACACGATCCAAGGGAACATCAACTGGATGCGCGCCCGCGAGACCGACCTCGCGGACGACGCGTTCGGCGACGAGCTCGAGACGCTGAAACCGATCGTCGACGACCCCGAGCAGTCCGACACCGCCAGCGTCGACAACACGCTCGAACTGCTCACCAGCACCGGCCGCAGCGTCGAGCACGCCCTCCGGATGCTGATCCCGGAGGCGTACCGCGACGACGACGAGATGCCGCCCGAGCGCACGGCCTTTTACGACTACCACGCCAGCCTGATCGAGCCCTGGGACGGCCCCGCGCTCGTCGTCGCGACCGACGGGCGGAAAGTCGCGGCGGCGCTGGACCGCAACGGCCTGCGTCCCTGCCGCTACGACGTGACGAGCGAGGGGCGGCTGATCATGTCCTCGGAGGCCGGCGCGCTCGACACCGACCCCGCCGAGATCGAGCGCCGCGAGCGGCTCTCGCCCGGCCAGCTACTCGTCGCGGACCCCGAGGAAGGTCGGGTCGTCCCCGAGGACGAGGTGTTCGACGACCTCGCCGACGAGCAGTACGCCGAATGGGTCGAGCGGGAACAGCGACGGCTCCCCGAACGCGAGTCGTTCGAACCGCGGAGCGACGACGAGCCGCTCCGGGCGAGACAGGCCGCGTTCGGCTACACCCACGACCAACTGGAGGAGATGATCGAGCCGATGGCCCGGGACGGAAAGGATCCCGTCGGCTCGATGGGCGACGACACGCCCATCTCGGTGCTCTCGAACCACGAGCGCCCGCTGTTCAGCTACTTCAAACAGCTGTTCGCGCAGGTGTCCAACCCCCCGATCGACTACATCCGCGAGGAGCTGGTCACCTCCCTCGAAACGCGACTGGGCCACCAGCGCAATCTCCTCGACGAGACGCCCGAACACGCCCGCCAGCTCGTGCTCGACTCGCCCGTCCTGACCGACGACACGACCGAGCGAATCAGGGAGCTCGACGGCGACGACGGGCTCCGTTCGGCGGTCGTCGACACGACGTTTGAGCCCGAGACGGATCTCGAAACCGCGGTGGAGGAGCTGCGCGCCGACGCGACCGCAGCGATCGAGGACGGCGCCGACATCGTCGTGCTCTCGGACCGCCGCGTCGGGCCGGAGCGGCTGGCGATCCCCAGCCTGCTCGCGACGGGCGCGGTCCACCACTCGCTGGTCCGGAGCGGGCTCCGGAACCACGCCGGCCTCGTCGTCGAGTCCGGCGACCCCCGCGAGGTCCACCACCTCGCGACGCTGGTGGGCTACGGCGCGGGCGCGGTGAACCCCTACCTCGCCTACGAGACCATCGAGGACGCCGTCGCCGGGCCCGACGGCGCCGACCGCGAGACGGCGATCGCCGCCTACGTCGAGGCGCTGGAGGACGGCCTGCTCAAGACGATGGCCAAGATGGGTATCTCGACGGTCGAGAGCTACCAGGGCGCGCAGGTGTTCGAGGCGCTGGGGCTCGACGACGACCTCGTGGCCGAGTACTTCGAGGGGACGCGCATCCGGACCGGAGGCATCGGCCTCGACGTGATCGAGGACGACCTGCGCGCGCGCCACGCCGAGGGGTTCGATCGCGAGCCCGAACTCGAACGACAGGGCGAGTACGAGAGCCGCACCGGCGGGATCCGGCACGGCTGGAACCGGAAGACGACGGGAACGCTCCAGCAGGCAGTCCGGCAGGGCGACTACGGAATCTACGAGGAGTTCGTCGACCTCGTCGAGGGTGACGGCGGCGGCCCGGAGACGCTGCGCGGCCTGCTCGCGTTCGACAGCGACCGCGACCCAGTCGATGTCGAGGAAGTCGAGTCGATCGAGTCGCTCGTCGAGCGGTTCTCGACGGCGGCGATGAGTCTGGGCAGCCTCTCGCCGGAAGCCCACGAGAACAACGCGGTCGCGATGAGCCGGACCGGTGGAAAGGCCAACACCGGGGAGGGCGGCGAACCCCCCGAGCGGTTCGATACCGAGCGCGCCTGCGAGGTGAAGCAGGTGGCCTCCGGGCGCTTCGGCGTCACCGCCGACTACCTCGCGAGCGCCGAGGAGATCCAGATCAAGATGGCACAGGGGTCGAAGCCCGGCGAGGGCGGCCACCTCCCCGGCGAGAAAGTCAACGAGATGATCGCTCACGTGCGCTACGCGACGCCCGGCGTGGGGCTGATCTCGCCGCCGCCGCTGCACGACATCTACTCGATCGAGGACCTCAAACAGCTGATCTTCGACCTGAAGTCGGCCAACCCCGACGCCGACGTGAACGTGAAGCTGGTCTCGGAGGACGGGATCGGCACCATCGCCGCCGGCGTCGCGAAGGCCAACGCCGACGTGCTCCACGTCTCGGGCCACGACGGCGGCACCGGCGCCTCGCCGAAAACGTCGATCAAAAACGCCGGGCTGCCGTGGGAGCTGGGACTGGCTGAAGCGAATCAGTTCCTCCGGCAGACCGGGCTGCGCGACCGGATCCGGGTCAGCGTCGACGGCGGCTTCAAGACCGGCCGCGACGTGGCCGTCGCCGCCGCGCTCGGCGCCGAGGAGTACGTGTTCGGCACGGCGTCGTTGGTCACCTCGGGCTGTGTGATGGCCCGGCAGTGTCACGAGAACACCTGCCCGGTCGGCGTCGCGACCCAGAACCCCGACCTGCGGGACCGCTTCCCGGGCGAGCCCGACCACGTCGTGAACTACGTGACGTTCGTCGCCCGCCACCTGCGGGAGATCATGGCCGAGCTGGGAGTCACCGACCTCGACGAGCTGATCGGCCGGCCGGAGCTGCTGACCCAGTGCGACACCGACCACCCGCGGGCGAGCGAGCTCGACCTCTCGCCGATCCTCGCCGACCCCGGCCCCGAGCCGCGGCACAAGGTGCGCGAGCAGGCGCACCCGGGCGTCGAGGACCACTACGACCGCGACCTGCTCGACGCCGCCGAGCCGGGGATCGAGTCGGCGCAGTCGGTCCACCTCGACCGCGAGGTGACCAACGCGGACCGCGCGGTCGGGACGATGCTGTCGAGCGAGATCGCCCAGCGTGTCGGGCTCGACGGCCTGCCGGACGGGACGATCCAAGCCGACCTCGCCGGCACCGCGGGGCAGTCCTTCGGCGCGTTCCTGAAAGGTGGGGTGACGCTGAACCTGACCGGCGCCGCCAACGACTACGTGGGGAAGGGGCTCTCCGGCGGCCGGCTGACGGTCCAGCCGCCCGCGGCGGCCGGGTTCGACCCCGCCGAAAACGTGCTCGTCGGTAACGTCGCCCTGTACGGTGCGACCGACGGCGAACTGTACGTCAACGGCACCGCTGGGGAGCGGTTCGCGGTGCGCAACTCGGGCGCGACCGCAGTCGTCGAAGGGGTCGGCGACCACGGCTGTGAGTACATGACCGGCGGGATCGTCGCCGTGCTGGGCGACGTGGGGAAGAACTTCGCCGCGGGGATGTCCGGCGGCGTCGCGTACGTGTACGACCCCGACGACGAGCTCGAACGGCGCGCGAACACGGGGATGGTGACGCTCTCGACCCTGAGCGAGAAGGACGAGGGCGTGCTCCGACGGCTGGTCGAGAACCACGTCGCCCACACCGGCAGCGAGCGCGGCCGGGAACTGCTCGCGGACTGGCCGGCCACGCTCGCGGCGTTCACGAAGGTGATGCCCGACGCGTACAGCCGCGTGATCGAGGAGGAGGGCCGCGCGGACGTGCGCGACAGCCCGCCGGCGGCCGTCGACGACGCGCCCGCGGAGCCGCCGCGCTCGGCGTCGACGGGCGACTGACGGGTTCGTTTTACTTTTTCAAGGAGAGTGAGGGAGTAGCGTTGTAGGTGTTGTACCACACGAACGCACTGACCTCCGATTTCAGTATTCGGTTGTAGTTTCAACAGAGCCCGGGTTTTATGCCGATGTATTCCTAATAGGAATAGTATGCTCAATGGGAAAGAGAGGCCCACAGTTGCTCTGGAGTACCCGTTTCCGGAGGAGCGTGTCTTCAGATACCAGGCGATGCAAGACGTTCTCGGTCTCCTCATCGAGGAACCCTACCAGGAATTCACAATCAACCAACTTGCAGAGATGGTCGGTGCGAACCAGGCATCCGTCTCGAAAGCCGTTTCGCTCCTGAAGGAGCTCGGTCCGGTTCAGACTCGGAGAGAGGGACGAAAACAGTACGTGAGTATCAACCGCGACAGACTGACGAAAACGGATCCGGTGCTTTCGATCCCGCAGCCGGAGTTTCAGAAACCGGTTCGTGCATTCGTTGAACGAGCGGAAGAAGAAATTGCTGAGTTAGTCGGGATCGTTCTCTTCGGGAGCGTTGCTCGTGGTGATGCTGACCGGGCGAGTGACATCGACTTGCTGGTTTTCGTTAATTCCGACCGGACGGAAGCACGGCGTACTGTCCAAGAGATCGTGAGTGATCTGGAAGCGACGAAATTCGACGGCAACCGGTTCGAGTTCGAGACACTGGTCGAATCAACGGATAGCGCGAAACGGATCGGTAACCGACTCCGCGAACAGTTCGAAGACGGTATCACTATCGTGGGATCGGACCAACTATCTGAGGTTCGTGCGGAGGTGTTCGATGATGGAGAACAGTGACGTTGAGGACGCGTTGGCTGCAGCCGAACGCAGCTTCGAGCAGTCACCCGAAAACATCGAAGCGGGCCTCGATGTCGAAGAAGCTGAATTAGTCCAACTCCGGCGAGCGTGTCGGCTGTTGGCAGCTGCGTCTCGCTTGCTCAACGACGGCTACTACACTGTCGTCATCGAGTCGTCGTTTGTCGCAATAGAACGGTCGATCCAGTTCCGACTAATCCACGACGGCGCAATGGAGTCCTCTGAAGTGATTAGTAGTCACCGTCGACTGTACCAACGAGGCGCCGAGGTCGGCCTCTACAACGAGGCGTTCGGGACACGACTCGCTGAGCTGTGGAACCAGAACCGAACAAAGACGTACTACCGACTCGGGGTCGCCACCGAAGCGCAAGCGAAGGCGATGCACGAGCTTGCATCGAAGGTCCACCAGAACCTGGTCAACGGAAGTCGAGTACGGTACGAATGTCTCTGCTGACCAGTGCCTTCAGACCGTTTCTGGTTTATCAGCAGAGCTTATTCCTCCTCCGAGTTCGACGACTCGAATTAGTTGGCCGACTCGGAACCACGGATCCCGAGGAATCGTGACGCGCGCGCTTTCGCCCAGTCACCGAACCACTCTGTGGTAACTACCCACACACTTAACACGAATACCGCCCAACTGCCACGTGCATGGTGCGCACGGTCCCACCGAACGAGGAAGCGAGGAGCGTTTTCGAACGCCTCGGCTACGCCGTCTCCGGCGACGGACCGGAGTTCGTCGCGGAGCGGAAGTGGCGGTCCGTCCGGGTACGGACACTCTGTGCGGAGGACGCGGCACGGCCGGGAGCTCTCGACGGGGAGTACGGCCTCGAATGCCTCGTGACGTGGACCGACTGCGTGGACGAACTCGACGAACGACTGGCCGAGCAGTCGCCCGAGGGCGAGTGGGCGATCATCGGCGTCGACGACGACGGGGAGTACGAAGTGCACCGGGCAGCGTAACCGACCGCGGCGCGTGACCCGCGGCAGCCTCCGTGCTGCCGGGACGGAGCCTGTTGCCGCGGTCGTGTCTGAGCACGACTGCCAACGGCCTCGGCTCCCACATTTTTACGCTCGACCCCCGACGGGTAGCCCATGCTGTCGCTCCAGTTCGGCGTCGTGCAGGAGGGGATCAACCGATTCGTCGACGGGATCGCGGGCGCGATCCCGCGGGTCCTCTCGGGGATCGTCTTCCTGCTGATCGCGGCGGTGCTCGCGAAAGTCGTGATGGCGATCGTCGAAGTCGCGCTCCGCCGCGCGCTCCCGAAGGAGTCCGACGTGTACCGACAGTTCGTGAGCACCATCGTCGCCGCGTTCCTCTGGTTCGGGATCGGGCTCTCCTTCCTCTCGATCGTCGGCCTCGAACAGATCGCCGCGTCGATGGGGACCGCGGCCGGCTTCCTCGCGCTCGGCGTCTCCTACTCGCTGTCGAGCATGATCGCCGACGCCGTCGCCGGCGTCTACCTGCTGCGCGACCCGGACTTCATGCCGGGCGACCGTGTGAAGGCCGGCGACGTGACCGGGACGGTTCGTGCCATTGAACTCCGGAAGACGCGGTTCGACGACGAGAACGGCGACACCGTGGTCCGGAGCAACGCCGAGATCGAGAAGAAGTGGACCCGACTCGACCAGAAGCCCGAGACAGCGGCCAGCGACGGCGACGAGCCGCCCGTGTGACTCGGTACCACGCGTGTCGGGAGGCTTATCACGACCAACGGCAAAGGTCAGGTAATGTTCGTCGGTCACGCGCTGCTGGCGTTCGCGCTGGTAGGGGGAGCAGCGGCGCTGCTGACCGACCGTAGGGTCGCCCTCCGGCTGGGGGTCGTCGCCGCGGCGTTCGCCGCGGTCCCCGACGTCGACATGGTGTACGCGCTGGTCGGCCTCGTCGGCGCCGAGGGCGGCGTGATGGGCACCGTCCGCTCGTTCTGGGCGGCCAGCACGGCCGTCCACCGGACGATCACCCACTCGCTGCTGGTCGCGCCCGTCGCCGCCGCGCTCGCGGCCGCGTGGCTCCGCGGCCGGCGTGACCGCGCTGGCTCGTGGCTCGCCGTTGCCGCCCTGCTCGGAGTGGGGCTGACCGCCGTGGCGGCCGTCGTCAGCGGCACGCTCGGCGGCGCGGTGATGGCCGTGTTCGTCGTCGCCGCCGCGCTCGTCGCCGAGGGCGTTGGGCGCTACGCCACGTTCGACGCGCGAGCGACGTTCGCCGTCGCCCTCGTCGGCCTGCTCTCCCACCCGTTCGGCGACCTCGCGACCGGCGAGCCGCCCGCGTTCCTCTACCCGCTCTCGGCGCCGCTGGTGACCGAGCGCGTCGCGCTCTCGGCAGATCCGACGCTGCACCTGCTCGGCGCGTTCGGCGTCGAACTCGCCGCCATCTGGGCCGGGCTGTTGGTCGCGATGTGGCTGCTGGAGCGCCCGATCCGCGAGGCGATCGACTTCCGGGCGGGCGCGGGCGCGAGCTACGCGCTGGCCGCGCTGGCGATCCCGGCGCCGACGCTCGACTTCTCCTACCCGTTCGTGTTCTCCGTGCTCTCGGTGGGGATGATCGGCGCCGTCCCGCGGGTCAGTCTGCCCGACGTCGCCGTCGAACGTCCCGACGCCGTCGGTGCCGCACTCACTGGGCTGGCGGCGGTGACGCTCGCGGGCGCCGCCTACGCCGTCACGTACGTCGCGCTCTAGAGTCCGAACGCCAGCGGGCCGAGCAACACCCCCATGAGGTACACTCGACGCGCGCCGATCCGGACCGCGAGTAAGCCGACGAGCGTCGCGATCGAGAACACGGCGACCCCCGCAAGCCCCGCGAACAGCGCCGCGAGCCCGACGAGCAGGCAGAGCACCGCGAGCGCCAGCCGTCGCTGATCCAGTCGCGCGACTGCCCGGAACGCCGCGTCGCCCAGCACGCCGACGAGGACGAAGCCGACCGCGGCCGCGACGACGACCACCGGCAACAGCACCGACAGCGAGAGCGGCACGCCGGCGTCGTCGACCGCGACGAGCACGCCCGAACGGGGCGCGCCGAGCGCGACCAGCGCGAACAGCGAGAACACCGCGGTCGAACTGTTCGCGCCGCTGGTCGCGACGACGAACCCCCGGAGGTCACTCCGGGCCGGCACCGCGGGCAGCGAGATCGTCGCCGCGACGCCCGCCGACACGCCCGGGAGATAGCCCACCGCCGCGCCCGAGAGCCCGCCCGCGGCCGCCGAGACGCCGAGGTCGAGCGGCGGGATCGCGAGCGCGGCGTCGTCCTGCTCGGGCACGCCGCCGCCGTGGAGGGCGTCGAGTAGCACCGGCGCCCCGAACAGCCCGCCGAACAGCGGCGCGAGCACGCCGCCCGCGATCGGCCCCGACAGCGAGAGGCCGAGCGTGACCGCGCCGAGCGCCGTCGCCGCAGCGAACGCGAGCAGCCCGGCCAGCCGCGCGCTGTGAGAGGGTTCGGTCGCGAGCAGCAGAGCGAGCACCGCGGCGGCGACCAGCGGGAACCACGCGGTCAACAGGGGCGCCAGCCGGAGCATCGCCCACGTCACGGGGAACGCGAAGAGTGTTGCCACTGCGACAGCGGCGCCGGAGCCGAGCGCGGAGAGCCGCAGCGCCTCGCGGCCACGGCCGCGGAGGACCAATCGGTGGCCGGGGAGCGCGGCCGCCGCCATCGCGCCGTCGGGAACGCCCAACGCGAGCGAGGGGACGATGTCGAGGAACGTGTGGACGACGCCGGCGGCGAGCATCGCCGCGCCCAGCGCCAGCGGGTCGAGCGGGACGCTCGGCGCCGCCCCCGCCAGCAGCAGCGCGAAGTTGTTGGCGTGGAGGCCGGGGACCAGCCCCGAACAGGTGCCGAGTAGGCAGCCGGCGAGGGTCGCGAGGGCGACGGGGACGAGCGTGGCGGTGTCGGCCCGCGGACCCAGCGGGACGCCAGCGACGCTGCCGAACGTCCCGGCCGCGACTGGGTGGAGGTCGGCGAACGCGCGGGGGAGCGACGCGGGCCACATCCGGGCAGGAGTGGTCCCGTCACCCTACTTCAACTCCGGGGTGAGAACGGGAGAGCGATCAGGAGCCCTCGGTGGCTGGGACGCGGATCAGCCGTTCGGGGCGTTCTCGGGCGACTTCTCCCCGGAGACGAGGAAGTCGAGCAGGTTCCCGACCAGCTGTTCGTTGTCCGCGCGGCGGAGGAACTCCTGTGTCGCGACGCTGGTGTCGCCGACGGCGACGACGTTGTCCGAGCGGACGACGACGCCGTAGCTCCCCTCACGCCGGGTCTGGGAGAGGGTCGTCTCCTCGGCGGTCAGCACCGTCTCGCCGCCGGTCACGGGCGTCGCTTCGTAGAAGACGGCGCGGTCGACGCCCTCGGTCAGGTCGGCGTCGCCGGTGGGCGTCCCGGCGACCGCGCGGTAGTTCAGCGTCTCCTCGCCCTGCGTGTAGAGGTAGCCGTTGTCGGTCGCGAGCCCGTACTGCGAGAGCATCGGCGCGAGCGGGCTCGGCACGCTGCTCTCGCCGGTCGAGAGCGAGAGCAGGGCGGTCGAACCGCTCGCCTTCTCGGGCTCGTCCATCACCAGCACGCGGCCGCCGGCGTCGGTGAACGCCCGGAGTCCGTCCAGTTGGGCGTCGGTGTAGGTGCTTCCCCCGCCGAGCACGACCAGCGCGTCGGCCTCACTCAGCGAGTCGTTGAGGGGCTGTCCCTCGGCACGGGGGCCGAGGTGGAACGTCACGGTCGCGCCGTTCTCGGTCAGCGTCGTCACGATCGGCGCGAGCGCCTCGCGGTCGATGCTCGCGCTGTGGGCCGTGTCGATCACGATCTCTTTCCCCTCGGCGTCGGCGGCCATGGTGAGGTCGCCGGACTGCTCGGGCACCGTCGCGACCGAGTCGTCGGCGTTGAACGACGGCGCGTTCACGTCGCCGTCGATCGGCGTCGAGCCGGCGCCGCCGGCGGTCAGCCCGCCGAGGGCGCCTGCGAGGACGACCACGAAGAGGAAGAACACGACACGTGCGAGCGTCCCCAGATCAGGCATCGACGGTCACCTCCCGTGCAGCGGTGGTGTTCGCGTCGATTCCGTCGGGCGTCCCGTAGATCATCAGGAAGTGGACCGAATCCACCCCGCGGTGGGTGTACGGCGCCGTCTTGCCCGCGACGCTGCCGTTGGCGCCGAGCAGGCTCGCGATCGACGCCAGCTGTGCGGGGTTGTAGTAGTCGACGCGGTAGTCCGAGAGGCCCGCCTCCGCGGCGGCGCCGGCGATCGCGCTCTCGAGGCCGCCGATCTCGTCGGCGTAGCCGGTCTGGATCGCGCGGCCGCCGTGGTACGCCGACGCCTCGGCGACGGTCGCTCGCGAGACGTTGAGTCGGTCGCCGCGTTCGGTCAGCACCGCGCCGACGAAGGCGCGCTTCATCGATTCGAGTGCGGCGAAGTACTGGTCGCGGGTCATCCCGCGGTGGGCCTTGTCGGCGCCGGTGGTCGACTGGGCGCTGAGCCCGTCGCTCGGCGCCGTGCCGATCACGCCGACGTGGCCGACGATGCTCGCCGGCGTCACGTAGATCTCCTCGCTCGGGACCGCCGTGTAGTACGCGCCGGAGGCGGCGTACTGGCCGACGCTCGTGACCACCGGCTTCTCGTCGGCGAGGCGGGTGACCGCGAGGTAGAGCCGCTCGCTGGCGGCCGCGCTGCCGCCGGGGCTGGAGATCCGCAGCACGACCGCCTTCACCGAGCCGTCGGTGCGGAGCTGCCGGAGGCGTCTGATCGTGTCCTGTGCGGTCGTTCCAGTGATCGTCTCGTCGATGCTGACCACGGCGATTCGGTCGGGTTCGCCGCTCACCACGCCCGCAGCGAACGGCGCGGCGACCGTCGCGCCGATCAGCAGGCCGACGATCGCGAGCACCGTGTACGACCGGAGGGCCGTCGCGACGTACTTGTCGATGGGGTTGTCCATGACGGGGCTCTGCTACTGACGCCGCGCGGGCCTCCCAAAAACGTTCGGCACGCCAACTGGTTCGCCCCGACTGCGCCTGCCTACTGCGCCGTCTCGCCCTCCGCCGACACCGTGATGACGGTGCAGTCGAGCTGCTCCTCCAGATACCGGCCCACGTCGGGCGACTCGAACAGCCGGTTCAGCATCTTCCGCCAGCGGCCGGCCTGTTTCGAGCCGATCACCACCACGTCGGCGTCCTCGTCGGCGACCTCCTCCATGATGGTCTCCTCGACGAGAAAGCCCTGCCGGACGACGTAGCGCGCGCGGTCGATCGTGCCGATCTCGGACTCGATCTCCCGCTTGAGGTCGGCACGGCTCACGTTCCGGTTCTCCTGATAGAGATCGACGTGGAGCACCGTCAGGTCGGCGTCGCGCTCGTCGGCGATCCGGACTGCCTCCCGCAGCGTCGCCGTGGAGTGTTTCGAGAGCGGGTACCGAACCGGGACGACGACCAGCGTCATGGAGAGGACTCCGACAGGAGCGGACAAATGTGTACCCCTTCGCGGAGGCTACGGCTCGAACGTCACTCGGCCCTCGACCGCGACGTCGAAGCCGCCGTCGCGGGCGTGATCGGCGAGCACCTCGTGCTGGATCCCCACCTCGCCCGCACGGTGGCGCTGCTCGATCGTCGGGAACTCGTGGTCGGAGTGGAGCAGGTACTCCGCGGTCGCGACCGTGTAGCGCCGATCGGGGTCGATCGGCTCGCCGTCGACGCGCGCGTCGAGCAGTTCGCCCGCCTCGTCGTCCCAGCGCAGGCTGGCGCCGCTGAGGTGGGCGTGCCACCAGTGGGGTTCGCCGAAGTCGAGTTCGGCGCCGTCGGCCTCGCTGAACGTTTCGAGGAGCTCTCTCCCCGTCAGTTCGACGACGACCACGGGCTCCTCGAACGGGAGCACGCTCACCAGATCCGCGATCGTCACCTCCCCCTGTAGCGGCGGCCCCTCCCGGATCCCGCCACCGTTCTGGAGCCCCACGTCGGCGTCGGCCGCGGCGCGGTAGGCGTCGGCGACGAAGTTGCCGATCCGGGACTCGCCGCCGAACGTGGTTTCGTCGGTTCGTTCGAGCGGTTCCGCGACGGTTGCGACCGTCTCCGTGAGGCCGGCCGCCTCCCGCCGGCGCTCGAGCGCGTCGGTCAGGTTCTCGTGCACGGGGCCCTCGCTGGGGTCGATCACGCGCGCGCTCGCGGCGACGCCGCCGTCACCTCGGGCCGCTTCCGCGCCGTCGGCGCCGAGTTGGACCTCGACGAGCTCGTGGCCGTTCACCCCCGGCCGTGTACAGAGCGTTCCGTCGACGTGCTCGGTGCGGACGCTGTGGACGTGGCCGCCGAGGATCGCGTCCACGTCGACCCGCCGGGCGAGTTCGTCGTCGCCGCCGCCGAGGTGGGAGAGCGCGACCACGTAGTCGACGCCCTCGTCGCGGAGCTCCGCGACCGCGTCCTCGGCGGCCTCATAGGGGTCGGTGAACGAAAGCGGCGCCGCCTGCGGATTGATCGAGTCGGTCGCGGGGTCGGTCAGCCCGAAGAATCCGACGCGTTCGCCGTCGGCCTCGGCGATCGTCCACGGCACCACACCCGCCTCGGCGCCGAACCGCTCGCCGTCCTCGTCGCGGGCATTGGCACTGACCCACGTGAACGGGCTGTCCGCGACGAGCTCGCGGGTCGCGTCGGGGCCGTAGTCGAAGTCGTGGTTGCCGAACGTGTCCGCGACGGTGTCGACGGCATCGGCGAAGTCGATGATCTGCCGCCCGCTGGCTGCGAGCGAGACCACGCCGGGGGCGCTGTTGTCGCCGGTGCCGACGACGAGGGCGTCCTCGCCGTCGAGTTCGCGGATCCGGCCGGCGAAGCGGCCCGCCCGCTCGGCGTCGTCGAAGAGGTTCTCGATATCGGAGTAGTGAAGCAGACGAACCATCGAGTAGCCGGAAGGAGTCGGTCGGCAAGCAAGAAGTCGTCGGACCGCGGGGGCGTTCAGCCCTGGAGTTCGAACGCGACCTCTACTTCGGCCTGATACTCCCGGTCGTCGACGCTCGCGAGCTCGACGCCGAGCTCCTTCACCTCGACCCACTTCACGTTGTCCAGCGTGTCCTCCGCACGGTCGATCGCGGCGTCGGCCGCGTCGTCGAAGCTCTCGTCGCTCGATCCGATCAGGGTGATCTTCTTGTGAACCATCACCCCACTGTTCGGCGAGCGGACACATAAACGGGGCGGCCGTCGCCCGGGCACCGTCGGAGCCCGGACGGTTTTTGCCCCGTTCGCCCGAACGGCCCGTATGGCGACCGACAACACGTACGTGAACGCGGTGGTCGGGGCGGCAGTCACGGTCTGTCTCTCCTTCCTCGGCGTCTCCGCGCTGCTGGGCGGCGCGACTGCGGGCTATCTCGAACGCCGGGACGGCGGCCGCGTCGGCGCGCTTTCGGGCGTGTTCGCCGCGATCCCGATGGCGGGAGTGGTACTCCTGTTCGGTGGCTTCCTGTTCGCCTTCCTCGGCTTCGGCGACGCGTTCGCCGGCGGGATCGTGATCCTGCTGGTGGGCGTCCTGTTCGTCGCCGTCACGACCGTCGCGCTCTCGACGGTCGGCGGCGTGCTCGGGGTGTATCTCGCAGAGGAGTTCCGGGACTGAGCGGTCAGGCAGGGACGCATAGGCAAGCGAGGCGGCGGCGAATCGGAACTGGGCACCCAGACGGCCGGTTTCTCTGGGGGAACATCGCCTCACGACCTCGCGGGTCACTGCGCTTCCGGCGCGCGGGCCCCTCGCGGTCGCGACGGTGGGGAACTGACAGTCCGCCGGGAGACAGCTCATCGATGGTCAGTCTTCCGTCGCCCACTGGACTGCATCGACCGCGTCCGCGATTCGCCGTTCGGCGCTCGCGCGGCCGGGGGTTCGTTCCCGGTCGTCCTCCCCGACGACCTCTCGGGCGAGCGCCTCGATACGGTCCCGATGCGCCGCGAACGTTTCCGGCGACTCCCGGGCAGCCACGGCGACCAGTTCGAGGAGCAACGCCCGGGCCAGCGGTTCCTCGATCTCCGCTGCGGCGCCGAGGAGCGCGCCGCCGGCGTCCCGTGTCGCGGGGCCCGCGTGGCCGAACGCGCTCCGCAGTCGGGCCCAGTCGGCCGCCTCGACCGTTTCCTCGGGGTGGGTCGCCAGGAGGTCGGCGACGAGGACGAGACGCTTCGTGGCCGTCTCGCGGGGATCGGGGCCGGACTCGGTATCCGCGTCTGCCGCACGGAGCCCCGCCGCGACGCTCGCGACAACGGGGTCGACGTGCGGGGTGACGGCGTCCGGCCGCGCCTCGGCGACCGAGACCAGCACGCTGCGGGCCGCCGGGAACGCGCGGCTCCGCGGCGAGAGCTCTCGGAGCGCTCGAACCACCTGTTCGAGGACGCGCCGGTCGGCGACCGCGTCCGGGTCGATCGCCGCGATGCCGTGGAGTACGACGAGCGCCGCCCTCGCCGTCTCGGACGTCTGTGCGAGCCCGGGGTCGTACTGTCTCGCCAGGACGGCCGCGATCGAGTCGGCGTGCTCGGCCACGCTGTCCGCATGTGCCGAGAGAGGGACGGTGTCGGCCGTGAGGGGGGTTTCCGGGGCGCCGTGCTCGTCGCGTTCGATCTCGCTCTCGGCGAACTGCACCCGGCGGATCGTTTCGAGGAGCGACGTTGCGCCCTCGTGGCCCTGGGGCTCCCGATCGAGCGCCGCAACCAAGTCGTCGACGAACGTCCCGGCGGTGGGGTCGTCCCGGGACCCGAGCGCGTCGATCGGCGTCGTCACGTCGTGGACGTAGTTGTCGTCGTGGATCGGGCCCTCCCGAAGCGCCGACCCCAGCAGGCTGGGATGGGCCGTCAGCAGCACCGGCTGCTCGACGCGGCGGCAGTACTCGGCCACCGCGTAGTGCGGTGGGTCATCGAACCGTTCGACGGCACGGGCCACGTCGTCGATCGTGGTCTCCTGGCTGCCCGCCGCCGGCGAGACGGGGAGCGCACGGATCGCGCGGCCGGCGACCGTCGGGTCACGCGTGGCCGACAGCAGCTCCCGAAGCTCGTCCGTGGGTCGCGCCGCGAGCTCGTCACGGGTCGGGCCGTCGTCCTCGCTCATCTCGTCGCTCCCTTGGCGCCGCCCCAACTTGAATCCGCGTTCAGCGCCCGGCTCCGCGTCGCTTCCTCCCGAGGGAGGGTGCTCACTCGGTCGCGAGCCGGTCGTAGGTGGCGGCGTTTCGTTCCCGGTCGAGCGCGGCGAGCCGGCGAACCGCGGCCACGCGCGTGTCGTCGCTTGTCGTCGTGATCCGGTCGACCAGTGCCAGCCGTTCGTCGTCCCCCGGGGCGGCGAGTGGCCTCGCCGTGGACCGGAGGTACGCGGTGACGGCCGCGGTCTCGACCCCAGCGGCGTCGACGCCGAAGCGCTTCAGGATCGAGCGGATCCGTTCGTCGCCGTAGGGGAGCGCGTAGCCGTTCATCTCGTACACCACCACGGCGGTGTTCAGTGCCGTCCGCTTGTTGCCGTCCACGAACGGGTGCTCGGCGACCAGCAGCCGGAGCAGCTCCGTGGCGGCCTCGTGGACGGTTTCGGGCGCGTGTCCGAAGTGGCCGACCGAGACGGTCGACAGCGCCGACGCCACGGCGGCGGGCGTCCTGACGCCCGGCTCCGAGTCGGGCTGGCCCTCGACGATGTCCTCGTGGACCGCCAGCACGGCCGCGGGGTCGGGGTAGAGTAGCGTCTCCATGTCGGTGTCGTGTCGCGCAGTTCGAACCGCGGGCACGAGGGTGTTGCGGGCGATCGGCAGCCGGGCCGAGGTCGGCTGCCGGTGCGGCGACGCCAGGCGACGCGAACCCGTCGCCGAGCGGCGGGACGGGGCGGCCCTCACTCGTCGTCGCTTTCGTCCTCCAGATCGTCGAGTACGAGCTCCAGCGCCTGCCGCGCCAGTACCGGGTCGAGGTCGGCCTCCTCGACCAGTTCCTCGACGGCCCGTGCGAGCTCGGTCGGCGTGTCGACGCCCGACAGGTCGGGGCCGAAGCCGCGGCCAGTCGGGGCCTGCATGCTGCTCGCCGAGGTGTGCGCGGACTGGGTGCCTGCTTGTGGCTGTCCGGCGGTGACGCCGTACTCCGACGCCTCCTCGGGGCCGTCCGGGAACGCACTCGCCGGGCCGGGTCGCTCGCCGTCAACGCCTTCGGCCAGCAGCACGACCAGGCGCTCCTTGAGGTCGGCCCACTCCTCAGTCGTCAACGCGCCCGTCACGTCGAAAAACGCCATCGGCGGGTAGCGATCGAGGAGCTGGTCGACGAGCACCACCGCCGAGTCGGGGTCGATCTCCGTCATCGTGAACGCCGGGTTGCCGAACAGGAAGTCGGTGTAGCTCCGCGGGTCGTCGCCGTGATCGATCGGGAGGTCGTCCACGAGCGCCTTCGCCCACACGGTTTCGACGCTCTCGGTCCCGGGGTCGATGAACTGGTTGGTGTCCGCCTCGGGGTCGAAGAACGGGTCCGGCGTCATCGGCCTGTCTCCCAGGAGTGGCTCGTGCCGACGATCTCGCCGTCGGACAGGTACGCTTCGTTCTCGTACTCACCGTTACGGGTGCCGTCGTGGACCTTGTCCATCGCCTCGCGCAGCCCGTCGGGAACGAGGTCGTCGAACGGCGTCTCCAACTGGGCGTCCTCCTTGCGGCTCGCCGCTTCGTCGGTCATGCTGGCCGGGGCGGCGCCGTCAGTCGAACCGTCGTCCGTCGACGCCGTCGCGGCCGCCGGCCTGTCGTCGCCCGCCGCGGTGGTCGGTGGGACGCGTTCGATCGAGTCGTCGTACCGAGCGAGTAGCTGGAACATGTTGAGGTGTTGTTTGATGGCGTTCTCGACGGTCTCAGTCGTCAGACGACCGAGACCCGAGAAGTCGCCGACTGCCCGGAAGTCGACGGCGTGGCGGTCGATGTGGTCCGGGTCCCCCGCCGGTTCGTCGCCCCTGAGGAAGGTGATATCGGGCTGCTCGGTGGGCACCTCGTAGGCGTGGACCGACACGTCGCCGTAGTTGATCAGTTCGATCAGGTCGACGCTGTCGTCCGGGAGATCGAGGCGGTCCGACTCAGTCAGAACGGCGTACAGCAGCCCGCGGAGCGGCCGTCCGCTCCATCGGTGGTCGCCGGTCCGAACCCAGTCGTAGCCGAGAACGCCGTCCGCGGGGTCGGGCATCGCCGGCGCCCCGCCTTCGTCGTCCGACTCGTCGTCGACTTGTAGGCCGAGCCAGTGGATCCGCCTGTTCAGCTCGTACCGGGTCTCCCGGAGGTCCTCGCGTTCGGTCGCCGGGTCCGAGCCGCTCCGGGCGGCGATGTACGACTCGCGGCCGTGTTCGAGAGTGTCGTCGATCCACTCGACGACGGCTTGGGGGTCGGTGTCGGGGTCGAACCCGACCGACTCGAGCAGTTCGGTCAGCCGCTCGTCGTCGGTGTCGATCCCCGGCTCGTCGGTGGCCTCGCCCTCCCCATCGGCCGTCGCCGCCTCCGTCTCGAGGCGGCGGTCCGCGATCAGCTCCGCGCCGACGTAGCGGAGCGCGCGCCGGGCTCGTTCCCCGTCGGGGAGCTGGATCTCGTGGTCGCTGTCGGCCGTCGCGATCGTCCGGAGCATCGCCTGCTGGTAGCTGTAGAAGGCGTACAGCCCCTGGTCGTTCGCGCTGCTCCAGATCGGCGGGACCCGGAGTGACAGCCCTGCCCAGTCGAGCAGCTCGTGTTCGTGGTTGCTGGTGAGCCGGCCCTTCCCGCGGTCGGCCGCGTCGGCCAGCTCCGAGAGCGTGGCCACCAGCGGCACCGCCGCGGCGCCCGCCGCCGTGGCCTGTCGCGCCTCATTGCCGACGAAGTCACGCCTGATCGCCGTCAACAGCGCCGCTTCGCCCTCAGAGAGCGTGACCGCGTCGGCGGCCGCCTCGCCGTCGGTGACGGCCGTCGGTCGCCCGTGGCTCACGGTGACCACCATCGGTCGTGCTCCGCGTCGGGGGGTCCGCTGTGGGCCAGTGTCATACGCACTATCAGTTCGTGTGCTCACAAGACGTTTTGGGCCAGGGACGTCCGTTCAGCCGCCGCCTGAACGGTCGCGTAAGCCGGTACAGCCTCACGCCCGTCGGCCGTGTTCGGGACACCCAACGTAAAAACCCGCGTTCAGCCGCCGGGCTGACCGGCCCCTGACGCACCGACGGGCACTACCTCGACCCACGATGGCACTGACAGACCTCCCGAGCGACCTGCCGAACGGCGAGTACGACATCGCGGTCGACGCCGTCGAGCGGGCCTGGAGCGGTGACGACCCCACAGTCACCGCGTTCGTCGAGCTCCGCCCCCGGGATTCGGGGCTCAGCCGGACCGTCAGCACCCCGATCGACGGGGAGGCGTTCCCGGACGAGCCGGCCGAGGGCGGGCGGTACCGGGCCGCCGTCCGCGACAGCGAGATCGCCGACATCTCGCGCGACTGGGAGGGGTCCGTCCGCGAACACGCGAGCGCCGTCGACGACGACCTCGTGTTGCCGCTGAAGCAGTCGACGCCGCTTGCGCCCGGGGCGCTCGACACCCCGTCGATGGCCACCATCGCGCGGAACAAGTCGCTGCTCGTGACGGGCGAGCCCGGCGCCGGCAAGACAGAGGCGATCAAGCTGCTGCTGAACCAGATCGGGGCCGACGACGACACGCCGGTCGTCGTGTTCTCGTACAAGGACGACTACACCGACTGGGCCGAACAGCGGGAGGACGTGGTGAAGCTCTCGACGCGCGACGCCTCGCACGTCTACAACATCTTCGAGGAGATCGACCCCGACAGTCCGGAGGGGGAAGACGAGTTCAAGGAGATGGCGGACGTGCTGTTCAAGGAGCACCGCGCGGGCTCGAAGAACGTGTTCTTCCCCGACGCCGCGAGCAACCTGCTCAGCGGGCTCCTGCGGTACCTGTATCGCGAGGGGAAGCGGGCGGGGGTCCGGCCCGACAACAAGGAGCTGCTCGATTTCATCCGCCGGTTCAGCCAGGAGGAAGCCCACGAGCTGCTCTCCGCGGAGGGCGACGACGGGACCCCGCGCTACTCCGACATCCAGGGCGCTGCCGGGGCGATCACGCCGAAAGCTCGCAAACAGACCGCGGGCGTGTACACCACGCTCCGGCTCATCCTGGAGCGGACGTTCGGGGTGGGCGACCTCTGTCGGAGCAGCGACAGCGGCGAGACCGTGTCGATCCGCGAGTACATGGAGAACCCCGACGGGCGGGTCCTCCTGTTCGACTACCCGATCGCGGAGGGCTCGCGGATCAGGCCCGCGTTCCGGTTCTTCCTGCACCGGGCGATCAAGTACGGGCTCCGGGACCGTGACCAGACGTACTTCGTGCTCGACGAGTTCGCCCGCATCCCCGACGTCACCAACATGGAGGAGCTCATCGACACCGGGCGGGCACGCAACGCCCAAGCGATCCTCGGCCTCCAGAGTGTGAGCCAGCTCGACGACAAGTACGGCGATCTGGCCGGCGACGCGCTACGCTCGGGGATGCTGTACGAGCTCCACCTCCGGAGCGGCGATCGGCGCACCGTCGACTACGCCCGCTTCCGGCTCGGGGGCGGGAGCAAACGGACGACCAACGGGCGCGGGGCCGGCGACGCGGGGGGCAACGAGCCCGCCATCACGAGCCCCGTCGGGGTCTCGCTGATGCAGGAACTCCGGGACGGCGAGGGGTTCCTCGTCACCCCCAACGGCCGGGCTCGCGTGCGCCTGCCGATGTACGCCGAGCTCGACCAGGACACCCGTCGGGCGCTCACGAACCGCGGGTCGCCCCAGTCGCGCGGGGGCGACCGCATCTGGCAGGAGTGATCGATCGCCCGGGGTCCACGGGGTACGCGCTGTGACTCGGGTGGTGGATGAGGCGGTGAAAGGGAACCGTCGCGTGGCGGGTGGCTAGCGTGGCTTCCTCCACAGCCGACGGTAGGTGACGTAGCGTTCCACTGCGAGCCAGAGGCCGCCGATCGCGGTCCCGATCACGTTCGCGAACAGGTCGCCGAAGCTGAAGTATCGGCCGGCGATCTGGCCCTGGAGGAGTTCGATTCCGATCCCGTAGAGGAGGACGGCGACCAGCACTGCGACGCCACGCCGGACGGAGCCCCGGCGCCACTTCGCCGTCGCGTACACCGCCGCCGCCGCGAGGGCGGCGTACGCCGCAAGGTGGAGCTGCTTGTCCCACCACGGACTGGGTGTCGGCGGCGCCGCGACGGTGTCGAGCAGCGAGAAGTAGAAGATCACCGCGACGACGGCGACGACGCCCGCAGCGCGGACGATCCGGGGGAGCAACGGAACGCGAAACTGCCGCATGGGCCGAACCCCTCGCCCGCCACGCAAAAACCTCCCGACTGGAACGTCGGATCGACGATCGCCGGCGTGAAAGGGAGGTTTTTACGCCGCGGCTGACTCCCTTTGGGCAATGAGCGACGTGCGGGAGGCGACCGCGACCCTCCGTTCAGAACGCCCTGGCGTCGACGAGGAGCTCCGGGCTGTGCTCGACATCGACGCCGACAACGAGACGTGGACGTTCGACGACATCCCGCTCGACTCGGGGACGTTCGGCGAACTCGTCTCGCGAGGGATCGTCGAGAAGGCCGACGGTGAGTACCGGGTCGCCGATCGCGAAGCGGTGCAGGCAGTGCTGGACGGCGAGGAGGTCCAGTCGTCTGCGGACGACTCCGCGCCAGCACTGGAGTTCGATATTGATCTCCCACCTCGACGTGTCGGGATCGCGCTCGCCGCTGCGCTCGCGTTCGTCGTCGCCGTGCGACTGGTCGCGTTCCCGTCGGTGTTCCGAAGCGAGCACGTGGTGTTGCTGGGGAACGATCCGTACTACTACCGCTATCTCCTCTTAGAGTCCCTCGAACAGGGGGCAACTGTCACCTCGCTTCCCGACTCGATACTTCTCGGCGAGCCACTGCTGACCGCGACGCTGCTCGCCGCGACCAAGTTGCTGGGCGGGACCGTCGAAGCCGCGGACCTCGTCCTCGCGTGGTACCCCGTCGTCGCCGGGGTGCTGACGGCCGGTGCGGTCTACGTCCTCGCGGTCCAGCTCACCGACGACCGGCGTATCGGTGTCGCGAGCGTCGTGATGCTCGCGGTAACGCCCGTCCATGCCTACCGGACGGCGATCGGCTTTGCGGACCACCACGCGTTCGACTACGTCTGGCTCGCGATCACGGCCGTCGCGGCTGTCGCGCTGCTCCAACGGACGTCGACGACGGATTCGGGAACACGGGAGCTCTTCAGTCCGGTGACGACCGCGCTCGCGGGCGTCGTCAGTATCGGCGTCGCCGGCCAGGTGCTGGCGTGGAACGCTGGCCCAGTCCTCCTCGTGCCGCTGGCTTTCTACGGGGTCGTGCGAGCCACGGCCGCCGTGAATGCGGATGTGTCGCCGCTCGGTGATCTGGTGCTCGCTGGCGCCGTTGGTGTCGGTGGGCTGCTCGCGTTCGCCGTCCACACGACGTTCGGTTGGCAGGAGCCGTCGGTCGTGGTGACGCCGCTGCTTCTCGCCGCCGGACTGGCGGCGGTGATCGGCGTCGGGGAAGTTGCCCGGCGGCAGGAGCTTTCGGCCCAGCTGACGACGGCCACGGTTGTGGTGGCCGGGGGCGTCGTGTTCGCCGTCGCGTACACCGTGGTTCCGGAGTTCGGGGCGGAGTTCACACAGGAACTGGACCGGCTCGTGCAGGCCGGCTCAGTCGCAGGTATCGCCGAGACGGCCTCACTGTTCGGAACGCAGTACGGAACCATCGTTGGCCCCTTCTTCTTCTTCGGGCTGAGCCTCTTCTTCGCGTTGCCGTATCTTGCATGGTCGCTCGTCGGTGGCTGGCAGCGGAATAACCCGATCTGGCTGCTCGTCGGAAGCTACGGCTGGGTGTTCTTCCTGCTCGCGCTCCTGCAGGTCCGGTTCGCGGGGCAGCTCGCGCTGTTCTCGTCGGTGTTCGCGGGCGTCGCCGTTGTCCACCTGAGTGCGATCACGGGCGCGACCGTGCGGCCGGCGATGGTCGCCGACGACGGCCGTGACTCGTGGTCCGACCGCGCGCCGGGCGCGCCGGCGTTTTCAGTTCCGAACCGGCAGACGATCGTCGCGATCGGGTTCATCGTACTGCTCGTCGGTGGGCTCGGTGCCGTGATCAGCCCCGCTCGTACCTCAACCCTCATGGTGAGCGACGAGAGCTACGAGGCGGCGACGTTCATGGACGAGTACGCGACCAACCAAGGGTGGGAGTACCCGCAGAGCTACGTGTTCAGCGAGTGGGGCGACAGCCGGATGTACAACGCGATCGTGAGTGGGGAGTCGCGGGGGTACGGGTTCGCTCAGTCGAACTATGGCAACTTCTTGAACTCGCTGAACGCGTCTGAGTGGTACCAGCGGCTTGATGGTCGAACTGGATTCATCGTCATCGATCGGCACAGCGAACTGTCGAGCGCGGGTGAGGAGACGATGTACAGCCGACTCCACGACTGGGGGAACGGAACGGGGCACTATCGCGGAGTGTGGGCCAGTGACGACGGATCGATGAAGGTGTTCACGCTAGTTCCAGGGGCAGTCGTGACCGGCTCGGCCGAGTCGAACGCGACGGTGACGGCGACGACGACCATCGAGGTTGCGGGGACCGAGGTCACGTACAGTCGGACGACGACGGCCGACGCCTCGGGGAACTACTCAGTGCGCGTGCCGTACGCCGGGACGTACGTGATCGGTGGTGAGGAAGTGACTGTTTCTGAGGAGGCCGTGGAGTCCGGACAGTCCGTGCGCGTTGACGGCGGGTAGGCGTCGGCTAACGCAGTCGGTGTGTTTATCCTTCGTAACGTCTGATAGCTACGTAATGAACGGGGGCTGGCGGTACCGGGTCGGGAGCGCGCTGGGGGTCGCAGTGATCACTGCGATTGCTGTCAGCGTTGTGAACAGCCCGTCCGCCCAGGCCGTTTTGACTTCGGTGCCGCTGTTGGACCGTTTGTCGGCCAGCCCACCGGGAACCGTCGAGGGGATGTACGAGGTCGCGACGACCGTCGCCGTCGTTGTGGCGGCGCTGCTTCCCCTGTATAAGCCGCGTCCACGTCGGATCCTCGACGCGGTCGTGCTTGCCCAGAAACGCGTGCTCGTTGGCCTGCTCGCGCTAGCAGCGATCGGCTACTTCGACTACTCCTACCGACTGCCCCGGCTGGCACTGCTCGCAGTAGCGCCGGTACTGCTGACCGCACTCCCGGCATGGTTCGTCTGGATGCGGCGCAAGCCGTCGAGCGAGTCGGAGCGGGCGATCGTCGTTGGCGACGATCCGGCAGAGATCGAGCGTCTGGTTCCGGATATCGACGTGCCGTTGCTAGGGTACCTCTGCCCAACGATCGCGTTCGAGGTGTCGGATGAGTCGGCAGCGGCGCCGATGGTCGCCGACGGCGGCGTCGCGAGTCTGGATCGATTGGGCGGGCTCTCTCGGATCGAGGACGTGCTCGTGGAGTACGACGTGGACACGGTGGTGCTGGCGTTCGAGCACACCGACCGTGCGGAGTTCTTCGGGGCGCTCGACGCGTGTTTCGAGCACGGCGTCGACGCGAAAGTCCACCGCGATCACGCGGATCAGGTGTTGACTTCCGGCGACGATGTGGGGACCCTCGTGAACGTGGACGTGGAGCCGTGGGACGTCCAGGACTACGTACTGAAACGGGGGTTCGACATGGCGTTTTCTGTGGTGGGGTTGGTGCTGTTGAGTCCCGTGATTCTCGGGGTCGTGGCGGCGATCAAACTAGACGACGGCGGGTCGGTGCTGTACGAGCAAGAGCGGACAGCCGTGTTCGGCGAGACGTTCGACGTATTCAAGTTCCGGTCGATGGTGCCCAAAGGCGAGTCGGCGACGCCCGTCGAGGACGAAGAGAACGACCGTATCACTCGGGTCGGGCGTGTGTTACGACGCACGCATCTCGACGAGATTCCACAGCTCTGGTCGATCTTGGTGGGCGACATGAGTGTCGTCGGCCCGCGAGCAGTGTGGACAGAGGAAGAGTCGCTGTTGGAGGCCCAAGAGCGGTCCTGGCGGAAACGATGGTTCGTGAAGCCGGGGTTGACTGGCTTGGCGCAGGTGAACGACGTCAAGAGTACGAATCCGGAGGAGAAGCTCAGGTACGACCTCCAGTACGTGAAAGAGCAGTCGTTCACGCTGGATGTGAAGCTAGTCGTTCGACAGGTGTGGAAGGTCTGTATCGACGTGGTGAACACGGTTCGGAATTGACCAGGGCTGGTCGCCGAAAGATCAGGAGAGTCCCAACAGTCCGAGAATTGGCGAGAGACAACACCCGTCTATCGACAGAGAACTCTCCGAAAGTCGCCCACCGAATCGGTTTTGCCGGCCGGGTCGCACTTGGGAGTATGCTCCATCGGCTCCGTGCGACTGCCCCCGCGGCGCTGGTGCCGTTGGCGTGGGGGTTCGCCGCCGCTGCCCACACGGAACTGCTCACGGCACACACCGTCCTCGTCGGCCACGTCGTGATGACTATGCTCCTGATCACGTTCGCCGGCCTCTCGTGGCGAGAGATGCGCACCGATCCGGTCTTACGGGCGTGGCTCGCCGTCATCGTCGCCGGGATACCCGTCACGCTCGCGGGGGCCTACGGGGTCGCGACAGGGGAGTTGCTCGGCACTCAACTCGCCGTGTTCAGCTGGATGCTGCTCCCGACACTCGCCCTCGTGCCGACCGCGCGTCATGTGGGTGGCGCCGACGGCCTAGACCGACGGTACACGCTGGCGACGGGGCTCGCCGGCCTCGGAGCGCTCCTGTTCTTGCTTCCGGGCAGTTCGCTGGTCCTCGCCGCGATCGCGCTCGTCGGCGCGGGACAGACCCTCTCGATTCTTGTGGCGGTGTGGGACGCGGAGCTCGCCGACTGATTCGGCATCGGCCAATGAGGGCTCCGTCGTCGCCAGTACTACAGAGCGTCTAGAGTCCGGAATCAGGCGTGAGCAAGCGCGTGTAGGCAGTCCCCCGGTACCGTCGATGAACCAAGGGGCAGTCACGCAGCAGTGGGCAACCATGCCGTGTTGGTACTCTGATCGTCACTAGCTCCAACCGCGTGGCGTGCCAGCGACGCCGATGCAGAGTTGAGCACCAATCTCCCGATCGACCACACTGTGGCGGGACAGCGGTCCAACGCAGGCCCGCGAAACGTCGCGCCAGGCGTGAGGAGCAAGTTTAGTACCCGGCTGTCTCGATCGAGACGTCGACGCCACCCAAGCTCCCAGTCCTACTCGCGGAGATGAGCACGCCGTACTGTCGCTACACACCGATGCCTGCAGGCAGTTCGTCGACGCTAAAGACGACACATCGATCCCTGATCACTCACTCGGAAGCGTTCAGCTACCCACTCCACGCCGATACGGTAGCCATGTGGACGCACAGTTCTGGCACAGTCCCTTCGGTGACGCACACCCCGCCTGGTGACTCGAAACGCCAGCAACGCTGTTCTTGCGGACGATACAGCCTCTGTAGTTCCGAGCCCACCGCCGCTCCCCGTCGAACCGACGGTTTACCGCGGCTGGTCCGCATCAAGCAACGAATCCCGCGCGTACTCGAACGTGTACACCGCCGTCAGCCCGGGGGTGTCGAGCCGGTACTCCCGGGGCGCCATGTTCTCGC
This sequence comes from Halolamina sp. C58, assembly GCF_051195095.1. Taxonomy (NCBI): domain Archaea; kingdom Methanobacteriati; phylum Methanobacteriota; class Halobacteria; order Halobacteriales; family Haloferacaceae; genus Halolamina; species Halolamina sp. C58. The sequence continues at coordinate 259,387 of NZ_JBNTJY010000002.1, forward strand.
TGTACGTTCGCGGGACCCGCGACTCACCATCAGGCGGGTCGTTGAGCGCCCGCAACACTTCGTGCCCGTCGCCGCGGGTCTTGACCAGCCACCACGCAGCCTCCGGGTCACAGGCCGCCATCTTGTCGAAGTCCGCGGGAATCGCCTCCCGCCGGTCGTTGTTGATCCGCTCCGCCTCAAGCGCCGCAACGACGGCATCATCGGTATCGAGTACCGCCGCATCCAGCCGGCCGTCATCGACGCCGTAGTAGCGTTCGACACGCGTCCCCGGCTGATCGTCGGGTTCGACGAACTCCTCCTCAAGTAGGCGGGCGCCGACGGCGACCATCGCGACGTGCAAACTCGATTCCGAGAGATCGCCCGTCCCGTCGCCGTAGGCGATCCCCTCCCGATGCCCGACCTCGATCGCGTCCCGGCCATCAGGCGTCACCGTGTACAGCTTGTGCGGGCGGCGACAGTCAACCCGTAAGAGCCCGTCATCAAGCAGTTCCTGCACCTCGTCCGTGTCGATCCCGACGTAGGCCTCCAGGTTGGTCATGGAGTCCCAGACGATGTCGTACTCCAGTTGTTGGTCGAACCGCTGCTGGTGAGCCATGTAGACAGCCGCGAGCAGGCGTAGCTGCGCATCACTGTACGGGCTCGCGGCGCGCTCCCCGCTCGTGAGCAGGAGATCGAGCGAGCAGATGGGAATATCGGCCCGATCGACGGCGTCGAGCGAGTGGTGGCACGTGATCGCCCGCCGCATCCCCTCTGGCGTCGCTGCATAGCGCTTCTCACGCGTGTCACAGACGAGGGGGTACGGCGGCTCGTCGATGTAGGAGAGACAGTCGGGGAACCGCTCCGTGTGCGGGATCGTGGCCGTCGCCGCCGCGAGTCCGGCGACCGATCCTTCGATCGGTCCCTCCATACCCGCGGGGTCTGCACTCCCGCTGGCCGTGCGGCCAACGGCGACGCCCACTTCCTCCCGGGTCCGTGTTTTCGCGTCGTCGAACGCCTCCCTGAACGCTTCCTCGCGAGCGCCGGTGAGCGGATCGTCACTCTCGGGGTGCCCAGCGGGCAGCGACGGCGAGGTCACCGTGAACGGGCGCGGCTGCCGGTCGGCGAACGGGGCCGCGGGCCGGACGAGCCACTCCCCGCGCTGGAGATCGCGAAGGCGGTCCGCAACCGCGTCCGCGTCGGCGTCACTCGTCGCCAAGCGCTCGGCCAGCCGGCGATCGACGCCGACGGGGCCCGTGATGATGGTGCCGACGTCGTTGAGCAGTTCGGCGTACACTCGCTGGTGGGAGTCCCGGAGCTGTTCGGGGAACTGCATCGCGAGGGTGAGCGCGAGATCGAACGCCCGGCCCTGGGAGAGCAGCGTGTCGAGGATGCCGGTCGTCGCCAACTCGGCCGCCTCCTCGATGTAGCAGTTCACGAGCGGGTGGTCGGTCGCCGTCCCGAGGGCCTGCCGCCGCTGGAGGGCCCGCCAGAGCTGGGAGAGGATCGCGATCGCCAGCAGCGTCCGCGAACGGTCGCCGTAGCCCCGGAGGTCGAACACGATGACGCAGTCCTCGTCGAGCGCGGCGCGGAGGTCGAAGGTCACCGTGTCGTGCTGGGCCTCGAACAGTGGGGCGAGCCGGGTGTCGTTGGTGGCGATGCCGATGCGCCGAGTGACGGCGCTCATGATGCTGTCGAACGTCGTCGGGGCGTTGGCGGCCGTGCTCGCGAGCTTCTGGTGGAGCGCGCCGTCGGAGACGGGTGGTGGATTGCCGGTTTCGTGGAACTGCGCGGCGGCCGCCAGTAGCTCCTGCTGGCTGATGCTGTCGGCGCCGTGGACGGGGTCGAACAGCGCGCGGACGAGCTGCTGGATCACCTCGACGGCCGCCTCCGCGCTGTAGAACTGCTCGGGACCCATCGCCGCCGCAAGCAGGTCGATGTAGTGCTCGGCGACCGTGTTGACGGCCCACTCCCGATCCAAGCCGGCGTCGAGTAGCGGCTCGATCGTCAGGAACGGGAGTGCGGGCAGGTACTCGGTGCAGTCGAAGTAGTAGACATCATCGAGATCACCGTACCGTGCGAAATGGGTGCGGGCGTACTCGGCCGGCGCGTCGTCGCCTTTCGCGTCGATGTAGATGGTGGCGCCCTCAGTCGCCGCGTGGTTCGTCAAGTGCATCCTCTGGCCGACCGCGGTTTTCCCGGCGCCGGTCGCCCCGAACAACGCGGTATGGAGGGCTTGGATCGACGGCGGGAGCGACAGCGTTGCGTCAAGCGCTTCGCGGTCGGCCGTCTTCGGGTGGCCGACCGTCATCCCCGGCTGGGCGAGATAGCGGTCGAGGACGGTCCGCGGTGGGAGTTCGATCCCCGTGCGGTCGGTCGGCGTCGGTTCGAGGGCGCGACTCGCCGCAGGGCTGAGTGCTGGCCCGTTCGTAATGCAGAACGCCGCAACGCTTCCCGGATCGGCGACGATGGCCGGGCTCGCGTTCGTCGTGCCCGGAACGAGGTGGGTGTAGCGCGTCGGCGACTGGTGGGCCTTGCGCTGGCAAAGAGCCATGAACTGATCGTGGGCCGCGTCGGCCCCGTACTCGTGCTGCGTTGGTGTGACCCGATAGTCGTCGCCGCGGATTGCCTCGAACCCCGTTGCCACCGACTCGACCGTTTGGGTCGCGTTGGCGGCGTCATTGTCGAGGGCGACTGCCCGGGCGTTGACGGTGAACGACCGGCGGACGTCGACCGTTTCGAGCGCCTCGATCCGTCGTCGATTGGCCGGCGCAATCGACGTGTCCGTACTGGCGTCGTCGGCCGCGTTGGTCGCCGTGCCCGTGTCGGCCGAGCCCGACGAGCCCAGGAGTGACTGCAGCAGGGCGTTGCGTCGCAGGTCGCTGTTGAGTTCGAGGTCGATGATGCGGTCCTGTTTGGTCGCGCGCCAGTCGGGGCGTGGGGTCACGAGCAGCTGGACGAGTGCAGGCGCATCGCTTGTCGCCAGCGCGTCGAGGAGGCTCGCGAGCGGCCAGTTGCCGGCTGGCGCCTCGTCTGTCTGTGGCGCGTCGTCGACGGCGAACGCCTTGAGCGAAGGCAACGGACACTGCCAGTCCTCGGGGCGATCGCCCACTCCCTCCCACTCGACGGCGGCGACGTCCCAGTCAGGTTCCCCCGGGTCGTCATCCGGGTCGGGTATCGGCGGCTCATCGACGGCTGCGCGATACGTCGTGTCGGTCTCGACGAGATCGACCGAGTCGGGGAGTGTCTGTCGGAGCGTCCGTTTGACGGGCGCAAGGGGGCCGTCACAGCCCACGTACCACTCGATATGCCGGTCGCCTGTGCTGTCGGCCGTGCCGGTGGCTGCGAACAGCCACTCGTACGTCGGCGGGGCATCGCCGTCACCGCCCGTCGTTCGGTGAAGCTGGGCGATCGCCTGTGGCACCTGTTCGGCGCGAAGCGGGTCGTCACTCGGCTGGATACGGAGGTACGACCGCTCGGTAGTGAACTCATCTGGGACCATGGATTAGCCCTGCCGGTCGTCGGGCACGTCGTCCGATTCGGTAGCTAATTACGGCCGGTTCGACGTATATTCTTTCCCGGATTCCGCATTCAGTTACCGCTGCCGACACGAGCGGTGACCAGCACGCGGCGGTTTTTCGGCCCCTGGGAGGGGTGCGGGGCGCGCCGACGTGGCGTGACCTCGTGCAGGTGAGTCCAATGCCCACGAGCAACATCTACGATCGCGGCTTCGACGAGGACGTCCAGTGTGGCACAACCAGCCCGTGTCCCGAATGCGGTGGACAGGTGCGAACGAACACGGCCGAGACCGTCTGCGAGGACTGCGGCCTGGTCATCGACGACCAAGCGATCGATCACGGCCCGGAGTGGCACGTCGACGACGAGGGTGAGCGACGGCGGACTGGCGCGCCGCTGACCGCCGCCCGGCACGATCGCGGCCTCTCAACCCGGATCGGCTCGGGCCAGGACGCAGCAGGGTGCGAGATCGCCCCCCAGAAACGTCGCCGCCTCGCTCGACTGCGCCGCGAGCACGCCCGCGGCCGGTGGCAGTCGACACAGGACCGGAACCTCGGCCACGGCCTCACGGAGATCCGGCGGATCGCGAGCGCACTCGGCCTGCCTGCCTCCGTGCGGGATCAGGCGTGTCAGCTGTTCCGGACGGCGCAGAACGAGGGACTGCTCCCGGGGCGGTCGATCGAGGCGATGGCGGCGGCGAGCGTGTTCGCGGTCTGTCGCTGTAACGGGCACTCGCGGCTCATCGCCGACGTGACGCCGGTCGCCCAGGTCGCGCAGTCGCGCGTCGAGAACGCTTACACAGTGCTCAACGAGGCACTCGGGTTACCCACGTCGCCGATGGCGCCCCCACAGTTCGTGCCCCGGCTGGCGTCGGAACTCGGGTGTACCGACGCCGTACAACACGACGCGACACGGCTGGCTGAGCAGGCCGTCGACGCCGGCGTCACGACCGGCGTGCATCCCGCCGGGTTCGCGGCTGCCTGCCTGTACATGGCGGCCTGTGCCAACGACGAGCCGTTGACGCAAGCCGACGCGGCGACGGCCGCCGAGGTGACGATCGAGACGGTCCGGGCCCATCGTGACCGGCTGCTCTCCGTTGTAGAGTGACCGTCGAACCAGACATATGGCGGGGGTCAACGCCAGCGCTACACAGGAGTAGCTCTCCTAGCTTCTCAACCGATCTCCGCTGACTCCCTAGTTTAGAAATACGTCGATACAGCTAATACATTCGCTGACAAAGAGATACATATGCCCATCGACATCGAGACTTTCGAAGCCTCCTCCGAGGACCGCCTCAAGCACAATGGGGAGACCAACGCCGACCGCGTGATGCGGTTCCTCGCCACGTATCCCGACCAGGCGTTCACCCAAAGCGAGATTCGCGACGCGACCGACGTGAACGCCGGGAGCATCAGCGTCGTCCTCTCACGGCTCGAAGATCGCGGGCTCGTTCGCCACAAAGGCAACTACTGGGCGCTTGGCGAGGCCGACAACGTCGCTGCCTACACGAGTATGGTCGAGAGCACGCGGGCCGCGAACGACCGGTTCGGTGAAGAAGACATGGACGAGTGGTTGGAGCACGCGGTCGACGACGAGGCGACTGAATGAGCTATCAGCGCGGGGATGTGGTCTGGGGGCCGGACCCGTTCAAGCCAGGAGAAATCCGCGACCGTGGCTCATCCTGAACAACGACAGGCACCCGTTCGGTGACGAGGAGTACATGACGGTCACGCTGACGACGACGCCCCACGACGAAGGGATCCCCCTGGATGACGCTGATTGGGTCGAGGGCGGGATGCCCCGACAGAGCTACGCCTCACCGTGGGCAGTCGCGTCGCCAAAGCACGCTGCGATCGTTCGGCGGCAGGGTCGTCTCGAGGAGTCGTTCGTCCGGACCGTCGTCGACGCGCTCGGAACGTATCTCGAACCCTCGGCCGAGGAATGACCGGTTACGCGACCGTGGACGAAATCCAAGAACGAACTGGGAATACCCTGTTTGAGCAAAGCCTTAGTGGCTCTCGGCTCGAAACGTGGGTAGCCCGACTCGAGGTCGACGCCGAGTATGCCCGACTCAAACGTGCCTGACGATCTGGACGCGAAACACGCCCGCAACCGCGAGCAGCGCATCGCCGCGATCAAACGCTGGGTAGCGTATATCGAGTCTGAACCTCCAGAGAAATGGGGGGCCCAGCAGAACGCGATCGTCAACGATCAGCTCGAGGCCGCCCAGCGCGTTCAGACATCGGCAGCACACAAGCAGCACGTCACTGACGTCGCTGCGGATATCGCTGATGCCGCGGCCGATACTGACGACACCTAGCGAATCCGTATTGGCGAGGCGATACTGGCCTACGACTGCCGTTCGCTGATCTCGGCAGCGATGCGATCGCCGGGCTCCCGCAGTTCGCCAGACTCGACCTCGTACACGTACCCCGAGACAGTGGTGTCGTCCGGGATGAGCTCCGACTGGCGCAGGTACTCGACCTGTGCCGCACAGGCCTCGTCGATGTCGTCGGTCATTTTGACCCAGTCGAGGAGGTCGGCGTCGCCGATAGTGAGTTCGGGCAACGACGGGTCGAGGTCGACGTCCTCGAGGTCGCCTGCCTGGGCCTCGAGTCCCTCCCGAACGGCCTCGTCGGGGCGCTCATCATCCCACAGTCGGTGTGGTTGATGACGATGATCTCGTCGGTCTCGAAGAAGTTCGTCGTCAGCGCCGCCGAGCGGATGACGTCGTCGGTCACTTTCCCGCCGGCGTTCCGGTAAATCTGGGCGTCGCCGAGTTCGAGGCCGAGGACATCCTCAACGGGGATCCGTTCGTCCATGCAGGCGATGACGAGGAGGTTCTTGTTCGTCGGGATACCTTCGCGGCGACGCCGGGCCCAGTTCGCCCGCTCCGCGACCGTGTCGTCGACGTGTTCGTGGTGGTTGTGGGATTCTCCCATACTCGTTACAACGGTCGTGGTAAGAGGAGCGTTGCGACAGTACGGAGCTTTGCCGCCGGCTATGACACGTAGCGAGCGGAAGCCCACCCCTTCAGGGGTGGGAGGATGTCAAGCTGCACGGCGGGCGAACGGTCGATACTGCGTGACAGCCAACGAAATCGCCACCGCCGGCCGTTCACCGGTCAGCAGCGACCTGCCACCATTCGGTCGTCGGCGAGCCTGCCACAGGAATCGGCGGCTGCATCCAATCTCTATCGGCCTAACTTAACCAACAGAACTGGTCGGTACCCCCACTACGTTGGTTAACGATGGGCTTGATTCACTCTCTCACCCCTACCCACGACACCACTTTCCGCATAAGCGTATTCTGGTGGTTCGTCAATTCGACAAGATACCGAATCTGTCAATCATGGGGTATTTCTCTGTGCCAGGAGGCGTGCAGCGCGCGACAGTGTGCTGCGTGACCCACCATGGCCTGGTCCCGATCCGCACGACGACACGAGTGCCGACTACGAGCGATTCGAGAAAGAACAGCTCGCCCAGGACCGCGATGCCACCGGCGTCGACACGGCGGATGTCGACGACAGGACGGCCCGAGGCCTGGTCAGCGACCTCGAGGCACATCTCGTGTCCGACTGATGCCCGGCTGGGCGTGGCTCACGTTGTACACACGAGAAGGGCTAAGTGGCTGGCTCACAACGGACACATAATGAGTAGCGATAAGAAACGCGTCCAATTCCGGGCGCCACACCGGCTTATTGACCGGACCGACGCACTCGCAGAGGTACTCGGCGAAGACCGGACGAACATCCTTGTGACCGCGCTCCGGGAGTATCTACAGGAGGCCACGCACGACGATGCGCTAACCCAGGAAATCGCCGCCGCCTACTACGACGACGAGATCACCTTCAAGCAACTCAAAACCCTCGTTGGTGCCGAGGAGGCGGCGAATCTCCGGGTGTTGAAACAGCAGCTGGATGCGGACTTCATCGACGAGGTCGCCGACGCATAGATGCCAACACTCGTTGCCGATGCCTCCGCCCTCGTCAGTCTCGGGATCGTTGCTGACGACGACCCTGATCCGCTCGCGCTCTGCCTCGCCCAATACGAAATCGTCGTCCCAACGGCGGTCATCGAGGAACTCCAGGAGATCGCCTCATACGATGACGCACACGGTCATGCTGCAGCCATCGTCCTCGATCGAACCGACGCGCTCGAGACACGGTCAGTTGTCCTTGAGGCCGAGTTTCCGCTTGACGATGGCGAGAACGCGGCCGTCACTCTTGCGAACGACCCCGATGCCGAGCTCCTCCTCTGTGACGAATTCACCCAGCTTGGCTTGATCCATGCGTCGCTCGCTGATACCCGGCTCGTCACCTCACCGACGCTCCTCTCAGTGCTCGTTCGAACTGAACAGCTCTCAGCTGCCGATGCACGGCTGCTCCTTGAAGCGATCAGGAACGCCCGTAGCTGGGACGCGAACAGCTACGTGCAACGGACCCGCTCGTTGTTCGAAGAGCCTTGACGGCATTCGAAGACCTGGACCGTTCTTTCGGTTTTTGCGGTTCTCGTGGGTGCTCAAGCGATCCAGTTTGGCCTGTTGGGCTCGGGACTTGGTGCGCTCGGGCTCATCATCCTTGGAGCATTCATCAGCCTCTGTAGCCTGTACCTCCTGTACGCACTCCACTGGGCCTCCTAGGCGTTCAATGGACCCTCCTTATTCTACCGGATACGCGACGGCCCACCCCGCTCGCCGCGTGCCGCCCTTCACGCCACTGGCGACAGGGCCTTTTCGAGACACATTAATGAGCCCACCGCCCTTTTCTCTAGGTAGCCCCCATGGCTACTGATCGTCGCCGTAACGCCGTTGAGGACAAGCAGGAGCTCGCGACCACGATCGGGCTCTACGTCCTCGGCGAGATCTCGCTTGGCAAGGCCGCCGAGCGCACCGCCGTGACTCGCTGGGGGATGGAGGAAATCCTCCAAGAAGCCGGTGTTGAGCTGCGCCTCGGCCCGCAGTCCATGGACGACCTCGACGATGAAGTCGATGTGGCGCTCGACCTTGAATGAGCGAGTCGTTCTCGCGGCCTGTTGTGCTCGATGCAACAGTGCTCAGCAACTACGCGAGCACTGACTCTGTTTCCTGGCTGACGACGACGCTCGATGCCCTCCAGACAGTTCCCGCTGTCCGAACTGAACTGGAGTAGGGTCGTGAGGTCGGCTACGTGTATCTGGAGCATGCACTCGACGTCCTCGAATCAGGAGAGATCGGGATTGCTGAGACCGCACCGGAGCAACTCCAGCAGGACTATCCGGCCGTGCAGACCCATCTCGATCCCGGCGAAGCCGAAGCCCTCGTGGCTGCGCACACGGCTGGTGGGACGCTCGTGACGGATGACGGGACCGCCCGAGCGCTCGCGGCCGACTACGACGTTGCACTCACCGGGTCAATTGGCTTGCTGGTTCGCGGCGTCGTTCTCGAGGAATTGACGGTCGAGACGGCGGATGAGTGGCTCACAACGTGGATCGAGGAGCGGAACTACTACGCACCGGTCGACAGCGTGACTGCGGCTCTTCCTGAGGACGTCGAGGACTAACCAGCCGTCTTCGTGGTAGCACAGGAGTGGTGCGCAGGCCAGCACATACGAGAACGTACGCTGGCCAGGATGGGTGAACCACTCCCGAAATCCCTCGGCCGCTCGGCATCTCGCGACCCACGCTGCGCGCCTCGTCCCTGCGGTGCTTACGGGGCCGAGGGACGACCGAGGCGGCCTCGCCCTTTCTGAGTCCGCCAGGACGGTAGATGCCTCACCGAGCGACGTAGCCGGTTGAACAAGGGTGTACGATACGGCCCGCCCCGCTCGCCGCTGCCGCCCTTCGCCTGCTCGCGGGTCGCTTCGCTTCCCGCTCGCTGTCGAGGCGCTCATTGTGGTCGCGCCTCGCTTCGCTCGCGACCGATTATTCCGGGTGTGCGGGCGCTCTCCGCATCGCCCGCACCCGTTCCGGGCTCAACTGCATGTGCCCTCGGCGCCAGCGGGATAGCGCGAGTGCTTGCGCGGCGTCGCTGCTCACTGCCTTCCCCCCCAAGCGTTATGAGTATGAATAGGGTATGAATATGCATGAGCAAGGGCGAACGGCGAAAAATCGGAAAACGAGGACAGGTGACGATCCCGAAAGATCTCCGGGAACGCTTCGGAATCAAGGGGGGAGACGACGTCGTGATTCGCGAAGAGGGAGGGAAGATCGTTATCGATCAATCCGCCACTCGTGAGGAGTTGGCCGAGGGGTACCGTCAGCGTGCCCAGCGGACCCGCGACCTCGCTGAGGAACTCGCGGGCGTCTCGACGGAAGCTGATGACCATCTCGGCGATGCCCCAGAGTGGTAGCGGATGGCAGCGTCTGTCCGTCGAGGCGACATCGTAATCGTTGAACTCGACCCCACACAGGGATCCGAACAACGGGGAACACGTCCGTGTCTCGTCGTGCAGAACGATATCGGAAACGCAAACGCACCCACAACGATCGTTGTTCCGTTCACTACCTCGTTTGACGAGCAGCTCTATCCCTTCGAAGTACTCGTTCCAGCCGAGGAGTGTGCGCTTCGGGAGGACTCCGTTGCGCTCTGTAGCCAGATTCGAACCATCTCTATCGAGCACCGGATCAGCGAGAATCTCGGCTCGATCCCGCCAGAACGGATGGCCGAGGTTGATACCGCACTCGAACACAGTCTCGGGCTCACGGAGATCTGAGACGGGCTGGCGACCGTTATAGCGTTTCGAGGAGAAAGCTCACGGCTTCAGTCGTGGATGAATCCGACAACAGCGGAAACAACTACGACGGTTCGTGCTGTTGGCTGTCACTCCGGGTTGGCCGCCCGGTCGCCAGGCAGGCTCTTTTCTGCTGTGTACGATACGGCTCGCCCCGCGCGCCGCTGCCGCCCTCCGCTTGCTCGCGGGTCGCTTCGCTCCCCGCTCGCCGTCGAGGCGCTCCCTGCGGTCGCGCCTCGCTTCGCTCGCGACCGACCATTCCGGGCGTGCGGGCGCTCTCCGCACCGCCCGCGCCCGTTCCGGGCTCAAGTGCATGTGCCCTCGGCGCCAGCGGGAAAGCGCGAGGGGTTGCGCGGCGTGGCTGCTCACCCCCCACGCTTTCTCCGCTGGTCGCTCGCTCCGGGCGGGTCGCTGGAAGACTCACTCCGTTCGTCTTCCAAGCCCTGCCTCGCTGCGCTCGGCAGGACGGCGCGCGGTGCTGGTTGGGGCCTCCGCATGCAGGCGCGCTCTCGCTCGCGCCCAAGAGGGCGCTCGCGAAGGCGCGAGCGAGAGCGCGCAGCTGGTGCTGTCGGTCGGTAGCGTCGGAAAACCGCGATATAGGAGCATCGCGGCGTCGGCGCGTGCGCGCCTTCGGAGTGAGTTCATGTCCAGTACTAACTCCAGCCGAAAGGTCGTTACGGTGGATGAACAGGCGTTCAAACACGCGGAAGACGAGGCCGTCGATGCAGACGGCGTCCCGGTCGTCGACGACACGCCGGTGATCGAGGCGACGGTCGAGCAGGAGACACAGGCGAAGGTGGATGCGAACCACCCAGAGGGAATCGCGGACACGAGCACCGAGCGGATTCACGGTGTCACCCTCGAACAGGAAGAGCGCATTCGGGCACGGGAAGCCGAACTGGAGCGCATCAGTGCCCAGGCCGAGCTGGGCACGCAGGACGGTCGGGAGCAGCGCACGCGAGCGGTGGCCGCGCAAGGGAGCACAAAGCGTCGGCGGGAGTTCCAGACGCGGGCCGCGAGCGTGGAGCCGATGGCCGACCCCGAACGGGATGATCCCCGAACGGAGCTCTCCCAGGATGAACTGGCGACGGTGAACACGGAGGCAGATCGACTCGCGACGCGGCTGGATGGCTGGTCGCGGGCGGCGATCAGTCGATGCCTGGCCGAAGCGGTCGTCGACGGCCAGGACCTGACAAGTGCGGTCGTGCGGGTGTTCGAAACGTTGCAGACGGCGCCCACAGGGTCGGTGCCCATCGACGCCCTCGAAGAGGTCGATCGCGGCACGGTCACGATCGACGGTCGCGTGAAGACCCTCTGGGACAGTGATTCGCCGGCCATCCAACAAGTCGGACTGATCGCGGACGAGAGCGGGCAAACCAAAGTGACAGTTTGGAAAGCATCGGACGCCCCGTGGATCGAGGAAGGCGAGCGCGTGCGGATCCATGAAGCGGCCACGAACTGGTACGAGGGCCGGATCTCGGTGGCCGTGACCGGGTGGAGCAGTATCCACTTCCCGGAACGCGGTCGCTGGTGGGACGCATAGCCAGTCTGAGCACCTCTCTTTTTTGCTGTGTGCCGGGCCGACCCAGACCCCACTGCCCCACCCTCCGCTCCGTGCTCGCTCCGTGAGACTCGCAGTTGCTCGTCTCACGTGCCCTCGTTCGATGTGCTCACGAGGACTTCGCTGCGCGCGCAGCCACAACCGTTAGGAAGAAAGGATAATTTTCTCAGAAAACTATTTGCGTACACAATACGTAGCATCCAGTATGCCCGAGACGTGGGACGACGTCAACGAGCAAGTCAAAGCGGACTGGAAAGAGGAGACTACGCCGTTCGAGCGGGTGTACGAAATCGTCGAACAGACCCACGACGGGCAGTCGGCGGCCGAGATCGCCGACCGCGCCCTCGTGAGCGAGCCGACGGCACGTCGCCACTGCAAGACCCTGGTGAACACCGGCTTCGCCGAGACGGAACCGGACGGCCAAACCACGCTGTACAAGCGCAACAGCGACCGGGTGTTGATGTCCCGGATCCGCGAGCTCCGTGAGGACGTCGAGCGGCCGGAGTTGCTCGACAGTATCCAGGAGATGAAGACCGAGATCCGGCGCTACGAGGACCGCTACGACGTGGTGTCGCCGGAGGAACTCGCCCAGCAACTCGACGCTGACGAGACGGAGGGGTGGGACGATCTGACCGCGTGGCGAACGACCCGACAGAATCTCGCCGTTGCGCACGCCGCACTCGCCTACGACGAGGCGAGCCACCAGCTCGCCGTATGACCGGTGGCGACCGCGCCGGTGAGTTCGGGCCGATCTATCTCCCGGCGCTCCAGCGGATTCGTGACCTCTGGCTCGAACTTGAACCGCTCGTCGACGCCACGGCGTACGACGACATCGTCGACCCCACAGAACTGCAGATCAGTCTCAGCGATGGGTTCGGCGACGCCGAGAGCGCTCGGCTCGATATCCAGTGGAGCGAACTCGGGATGTATTCGTTCCACTACGTCGATAGCGACGACGTCAACTGGCGCTTCGATCGCCACCCGAACACACACTCCCCCGAGATCCATTTCCACCCGCCGCCCGAGACCGCGACGACGGACGCCGAATCATCCTGTATCGACGTGACCGAGGTGTCACTCGTGACGCGTGCCGTGCATGCGATGTGGCGGGCAGCGTACGAGGACGACGATAGAGAGCAGCGGAATAGCGCCTCAAACCCGCCGTGAGACGGGATTAGCGGATGGCGCGGTCAGCCATGTCCATCATCTGTTCACGAGCGGCTTCGACATCCGAGTAGAGCGCCAACGCGTGCTTGATGAGGCGACGGTCTTCCAGATTCTCCTCCCACCGCGTGATCACGTCACGGCGCTCGTGGAGTTCGGCACTTGTGAGGTCGCCGTCGGCGAGCGACTGTTCGAGCTCCTCCCACGTCTCGACGTCGTAGGTCGCCTGCCACGCCTCGATCTCCTCAGTGATCGCGGCCAATTCGTTGCGCAGCTCTTCGCGCGTGTTCTCCTCGATGAGCGTCCGGATTTCCTCGAAGAGCAGTCGCGTATAGTCCGGCTGGTAGCGCGTTGTATCGTCGGTCTCGACGCGGCGCAGGTGGCCCTGGTCGACGAGATCCTGGAGTTCCTCGTTGGTCGTGCTCCAGGCGGCGTCGGCCTGCGCTGATCCAGTTGACTGACCGCGGTTCACGGAGCGTCTCGGCGACCGCTCGAATGCGATCGCGAGCGCTCATCGACTCAGTCCACGACTGAACGCCGTCCTGCGGGGATTCGGACATACTTGTCACCGCTAGCTCTGATTACGATACGGAAGCGTTGTCACGTCGAACGCATCGTAGTGCCGGTCGTACGTAAGGATGTGATCGACCCCTAAGGCGTCCATATGGGCTGCAACAGTGAAATCGGTGAGTGACGCATCAAGATCCGTCCACTCGACGAACGTTGCTTTGGCGTCATCGAAAACGTCCTCGGAGACGGATTCGAACTGATAGAGCGTGCTCTCGTCGAGCGTCGTCAGGAACGAGGCTGCGTTCCGCATCGACGCTTGCTTTTTCAGCCGTGTGGCAGCCTCGTCGACGATGTGATCGTTGACGATGAGGCGACGATAGGGGAGGTCACCGTCGCGGACAAAGGTCATGAACGCCCGCGAAACTGCGTGCATCTGATCTTGTGGGTTGAATAATGCGTACAGGAACTTCGGCCCGACGACGACCTGATGGCGGACGTGTCCCGGGCGAAAATGCTCGGGGGTGATCGTCCCAATCGGGGTTTCGACTGGTTCAGCCATCCGAATTCAGGATTGCGCAGACGGGTCATCGGCGAGCGTGAACGACTCGTCGCTGCCGTCCCACTCCTCGACGATATCGTCTTCCTCACGGGCATCCGTCGCCGCCGACGCTGGGAGCGATTCGTCCTCGAGGTCGTCGAGGACTGTGAACGCCGGGTCGTTCGGGTCAGCCTGCTGCTGGCGTTCGATCCACTCGATAAGCGCCTCGTGGCCGGCTTCCTTGAGCGAGAGGCCGTGCTCTCGCGCGAACTCCCGGAAGCGTTCGTATTCGTCCTCGTTCAGTTCCGTTTGCACGTGCTTGGTGTCGTTACTGCTCATAGGGATCCCAGTTGCTACTCCCATCTACTTGCTCATGAAGTATAAGATGTTCGCATGAAATAATTCATATCCCATATTCAAACGGGAGACAGAGCGGACTACTGGCCCTGACGTTGAAATACGAATTCGGGACAAACCACACCAACCGATGCGTGATCGCCATCTGGATTTCGAGGAACTGCGGCCGACCGGCGAGGCGTCCCACATTCCGGACACGAGGCTGGACGACGGCTGTGAGGGCACCCCCCGGTGGCAGCGCGTCGCGACGAGCGCTGGTGGCTACCCTGATGCGCCGACGGCCGCCGATGGCGAGTGCCGGTCCTGTGGGGCGTCAGTCCCAGACGGCCAGACGAAATGCCGGTTCTGTCTCACCAACCATCTCGGAAGTGGCGCCACTAGCACGAACGAGGCAGCGTCGGCGAGAAGGCAGCAGATGGGGCGAAAGTCCAGCGGTGGTACGACTGCCTCGACTGTGGATACGAAGCCCCCTCACGGATGGTCTACGGCGCTGAGCGGGGAGTGAATGAGCGCTGGGTGCTGTTTTTCGGCCGGGCACGAGGAAGTGGCCCGGACTGATCGGGCCTGATTCACCGATGAGTGTGGAAGTACTCGATCGCCACAGTGAGGCACTGTTCGAGTTCCTCTGGTGTCCGGTCTGCGGACACGAGGTGTTTAGTCACATCCCATTCGAGGGGGTGTTCTGCAAGCACTGCAACACGCAGGTCGAACTCCGGGAGCCACTCGAGACACGCGGCCACGAGGACGCCGCGATCGCGCGCTTCACCACCGACACGACGTGGAACCTCCACGTCGACGAGAAACTCCGTCGCGACCTCCCTGACGGCGCAGCGCGGGCGAAGATCCTCGGCGCACCGGGAGCCTACGAGGTGGACTGGTGGAGTCCAGCCCCCGGCGAGGAGTGGGAACCCGTCGAGCGTGGCGAGTTCGACGACGTCGACGAGCCGGATGACGTCGCCCACCTGGCGTAGTGGTCCCGCTTCGCAGCCTCGTCTAGATAGTCGAAACCAACAACCCGTCTTCACGGAGGATGGAGCACCCACCATTCGCCGAACTCGACCCGTCGAATCGCGTGCGCAAACGTGCCCAGTACGAAGCCTTCGCGTTCTCGCTGCAGGCCGGCGACGTCCGGGTTCGTAACGAGAGCCACCTCGATCCCGCCAAGCACGAGTACCGTGTCGCGGTCGTCGACGGCCTCCCGGTCAGCTGTTCGTGTCCCGCCGACGAACGGGACGACGGCCCGTGCAAGCATCGCGTCGCCGTCGCGATCCGTCCGAAGCTCCTCGAGCTCGCGATGGCGATGCAGGCCGTCAGCGACTGCGGGCCCTGATTTTCACCCCCAGGAAGGGGTGCGGGAGTGCTCGCGTTGCCTCTCGCAACCCACTATGAGTGGAACGATCGACGACCACGCGACAGCACAGTCGACGACCGAAAGGACCGAAGTTCGGTACGTGGGGACGCGCGTTCGGGGCGGCGTCCGCGTGCTGACGTACCCCGGACCGGCGGAACTTACGCCGGACCGGAGCCTCGAGATCGTGAGCCACAGCCCCTCGGGCTTCGAGTGGGGGTACGGTGGGAGTGGCCCCGCCCAACTCGCCCTCGCGATCCTGCTCGACTACACCGACGACCGCGAAATCGCACGGGCGCACTATCAGGCGTTCAAACGAGAGGTCGTGAGTCAACTCGAGTGTACGGGGGGTGATGGGACGTGGACGCTCACGACTGGCGAGATCGAGCAGTGGCTGCCCGACAACTAGCGGTTTCGTCAACTAAAACCAAGAAACGTATTTATACGATCAGGTGTTAGAGTATACACAGATGATCTCAAAGGCCGGACTCGCCGTAATCGACGCACTGAGTACCGGCCGCGAAGCGACGCCAGACGATCTCGCAACTGTTACGGGGTATTCACAGACACACATTTACGCAGTGCTCGATGAGCTGCTCGATGCGGGGCTCCTTGTCGAACGGCGTGGGCCCAACAACCAGCGGTACGTCCGTGTTGCGGACCATCCGGTCATTGAAGCGTACCGGAGCCTACAGTCGAAACTCAATCACGTTGACTGGGCTGATCTTCTCTCGCCTGCTACCCTCCGAGTATGCTGGTTTCTCGATGAACCCCGTCGAGTATCCGAGATTGCAGAGCGACTGGCGATTACTCGACAAGGCGTTCACAAGGCGCTATCGCCGCTCAAAAACCGGGCGATGCTGTCCTCGTCCGGCCCCGAGTACGCGGTGAGTGAGGACCTCGCGCCGCTGCTGGCGTTCGCGCAGGCCATCGTGACCCACGAGCACCGATCGCGAGCCCGGGAGATCGCGCCGAGTGCGACTGTGGAGTGGTACGACCCGAAACGCGCACTCGTCCGTGTACAAACCGCCGCGGATACAGACGCACTACTGGATACGCCTGATTGGCAGGTGACTGGACTCGGTCGGTTCGAGAAGTACGGTTTGCAGTTCTTCCTTGCAGGTGAGCCTGCGTTCTGGTATGCGCCCGACGAGGGACTCACGCCGAGCGAAGTGGTGTGCCACACACTCGTTCTCGATAGCGGATCCCGCCGGGTTAGCTATGCGATGCTGTTGATCGAGGCGTTGGATATCGATCAGGAGACGCTCACAGACACTGCAACGTGGTACGATCTAGAATCTATGATCGCTGCGATGTATCAGGCACTGCAGGGGAGGGTCAAGAACCCGGACGAGCTCCCTGTCGTCCTTCCAAGTGAATCAGAATTCATGGCACTCAAAGCGCAGTACGGGGTTGCATGACGGTATTCAAGGGTGGCGAGGCGATCAAAGCGTTCCTCGAAGAGTTCGACAGCTGGCTGTCGGAGCCCGTGACGGTGTATCTCCTCCGCGGGTCCGCGATGACGGCCGCCAAGCCGGCCCGTATCGACGTGAGCGAGGTGTCACTCGTAACCCGTGTGTCCATTCAAGTGAAGGGCAGGGTCCGATAGCCACGACGTTGATCAACTGCATAGCGTATCACCCCCACAGTCGCGGTTGAGAACATCGGCGGCAACCCACTACCTGCGGTGTAATAGTGACCGAGAGGCCCTTCGACACCGTAGCCATCAGTAGTCGCCGAGCACGCCCAGCCGGCGAGCACGCCGCGTGGTGAGGCCGAAGATAGCGTACCCCAGCGCCAGGTAGCCAACAGAGGTCCCGACGAGCACGACGATCGTCAGTGGGTCGAACTCCCAGAGGCGGACGCCGTCGCGCATGGCCCGCTGGAGCATCGCGCTCCCCTGGGCCAGCGGCAGGAATCGGGCCCACGGGATGTCGAAGACGGGCGCCGAGATGAGGCCGATAAACGCGAACTGGAGGAGGTTGGCCACGTTCGAGATGCGCTTGTAGAGCACGCTCAGGCCGCCCATCACCAGCCCGAGCCCGAGCGCCCCCGCGATGGTCAGCGTCGCCACCGGAAGCACGGTCACGAAGTTGAGGTCGAGCGTCGTCCCGGTGATGAGCAGCATCACGACTAGGACCACCGCGGAGGTCATGAACGTCCGGAAGACGATCGCGATGGATTTGGCGACGACGACCGGCCCGAAGCCGAACGGCGTCATGAAGTGCCGCTCCAGGGTCCCCCAGCTCGCTTCGGACTGGATGTCGTTCATGATGCCCGAGTAGGCGCCGATGGCGAGCGTCCACAGGAAGTAGCCGACGATCAGCCCCTCGATGGAGTCCGAGAACGCCTGGCCCGCGACCATCGTCCCCCCGTAGAACATCAGCGCGAAGAAGAACACGCCCATGAAGATCCCCAGCGCCGCGTTCAGCGGGTAGCGAACCCAGATCAACAGGTCGCGATAGATGACGGCCGTCAGGAGGTGGGAGTACCCCCCGGTTCGCTCGGGGGTGGTGAACCGTGGCGGTCCATCCGCGCCGCTGGCCCCATCGCCCTCGCGTCGGTCGTCGCCCGGAGCAGTCGTCATCGGCGATCACCCCGCTTGCTCGCTGGCGGGCGATCGGCCGGTGACTCTCGGGTCGGCGACGCGTCTTCCTCGCTCGCGCCGTCGGCGTCGGCAGTGCCGTTCGTCATCTCGACGAATACCTCGGCGAGATCCGGCTGGACCGTCTCGACGCTCGCCACATCGAGGCCGTGGGCCTCCATCGCATCGGTCAGGCGGTAGAACGTCGCCGTGTCGGCGGCCACCTCGAAGCGCAGTCGGTCGCCGGCGTGCTGGACGTCGGTGAGGTCGAAGCGGTCCTCGAGATCCGCACGCGCCGTCTCGGACCCGCCGCGGGCGGTGATTCGGTACCCCCGCGTCTCGAACCCCGCCAGCAGGTCCTCGACGGTGTCGTCGACGACCACTCGCCCCTCGTTCATGATCACGACGCGGTCACAGACGTCCTCGATCACGTCCATGTCGTGACTGGATATGACCAGCGTCAGGCCTCGCTCCTCGGCGAGTCTGCGAAGCTCGGTCCGCAGCTTCAGCGAACTCTCAATATCCAACCCGAGGGTGGGTTCGTCGAGGAAGGCGACGGAGATGTCCCCGGCAAGAACGCTCGCCAACGACACCTTCTGCTTCATTCCGCGCGAGAGATCCCGGACTGCCGTGTCGGCTTTCGCTTCGAGGTCGAGGTGTTCCAAGAGTTCCTCGTGACGGTCGGCGACGGCATTCGGATCTTGCCCTCTGATCGCGGCGAAGTACCGGAGGTTCTCCCGGACGGTGAGTCGCCAGTAGTCGTTGCGCGCGCCCTCCAGCATGGCGTCGACGTGCTCGTAGGCCGCTCGCGGGTTGGCGTGGACGTCGATGCCGTGGACGCGTACCGTTCCCGCATCGGGCAGGATCAGCCCGAGGATCGACTTGATCGTCGTCGTCTTGCCTGCGCCGTTCGGCCCGAGTAACCCGACGACCTCACCGGGCTCGACG
Organism: Halolamina sp. C58; assembly: GCF_051195095.1. NCBI lineage: Archaea > Methanobacteriati > Methanobacteriota > Halobacteria > Halobacteriales > Haloferacaceae > Halolamina > Halolamina sp. C58. Next base: position 278,598 of record NZ_JBNTJY010000002.1, read on the forward strand.
GCGAGGGAGACATCCTTGACCGCGGTGACGGCATCCTCGCCGCTGCCGAACGTCTTCGCCAGGCCGTCGACGTAGATGGCGGCGTCGTCGGGATCGAGTGCCGGGGGGTCGTCGCTGGCGCTCACGGGCCGTTCGTCGCCGCGCGCCTGGCCGTTGGTGGAGGGCTCGCGTGCCATCGGATAGCAACCGATTCGAGGGTTCGGGTCAAAAGGTTACTGTCGATACTGCTGCTACGCTCCCGGTCAACTACCCCACCCTAAGCACCTTCGGCGCTTTGAGGGTGGGGCTTGTCCGTGAACTCGGCCTCGAACCCTTTCCGGGTGGGCGGTGAATCGGTAAGTAGCACAGCCAGTGAGCAGCGGATCACTCCAAATTCGAGGATAAACTCCTTCTCAATACGAGTGTCTCCAATGCACAGTTGACGATTGTTGTTCCGCCGAAACGACTATTGGTAAGACCAGCGTATTACGTCTATATGTCTGAAGCAGCTACAAACGACGATGACGGAGACGACATTGCCACGGTGAACTTCAAACTCACTGAGTCGTTCCTCGAACAGATAGACGACACGTGGCAGGGGCGGGGGTTCAACAGCCGGAGCGAGTTCATCCGGTACACGCTTCGAGACGCCATCGAGTTCCCGACGTTCGACCGCGATGAACTCGTTGCGCTCCTCGAAGCCGAGGAAGACATCCGTGAGGGTCGGACGACGAACGCCGAGGAGGCCCGCGAGCAGTTCGGCGCGAGCGATGAGTGACGACGGGTGGACGTGGGAACTCTCCTCGACGGCCGAAGACGACCTCGACGGGCTGTCTTCCACCGACCAAGACCGGATACTCGACAAGCTCGATGAAATCGTCTCATCGCCGTGGCGCGACCCGCCGGATTACGGAGAACCGCTCCAAAACAGCCCGTACAAGAAGATACGCGTTGGGGAGTTCGGCGGTGTTCAGATAAGGATGAAGAGTGAGGCGGAACGATTTGTGAGTGGTTCATGCTCGAAATCGCCCGCCTCAACGCTGGTAGCGACTGCTTCGAGTTAGATTTTCTGGAGCGAGAGGCGACACCCGAGCCCGCGATGAAGCTCGGTATCCGACTCTATTTGGCTGGACTATCACTTTCGGATACCATTTCGGTTCTCGATACATTGGGTGTCGAGCGCTGTCGGACGACCGTTCATAACTGGGTGCAGAAGGCCGATCTACAGCCCCTCGACGGTGCGAACCCGGATCACGTCGCGGTTGACGAGACCGTGATCCAACTCAACGACGACCGCTTCTGGCTGTACGCTGCTGTCGATCCCAACACGAACCGCTTGCTGCACGTCAAGCTCTCTCCGACGAGGAATCAAGCGATTACCGAGATGTTCCTCGCCGAACTCCGCGACAAACATCTCGTCGATAACGCAGTCATTCTCGTCGATTCTGCACCGTGGCTGCAAGCAGCTCTCCACCGACACGGCCTCGATTACAGATACGAAAAACACGGTAATCGCAACAGCGTCGAACGTGTCTTCCGAGAACTAAAACGCCGAACCAACCAGTTCTCAAACTGTTTCAGTCACGCCGAAGCAGAGACCGTTGAAAATTGGCTTCAAGCGTTCGCCTTCGCATGGAACCAGCTAATCTGAACACTACCGGAGTTCCGTCTCTCTGTGAGCTTCCGGCAGCGCGACGGGCGGCTCGTCGTCGCACGTATCAAGCGTCGTGGCGGCGCGTACACCGCTGACGACGACTAAGTGTCGGGGCTCGATGTGACGAGAAGCGGATGCGGGATTCGATCGATTTGGCCTCAGTCGTGAGCCAGATTATAGAAAGTACGAGGTGAAAACCCACGGCTTTAGCCGTGGGATGAAACCGACAACTGAGAACCAAACCACGCAACAGTAGCAGGATGACTCCCCAGCGTTTAAGAAATACTAGTGCTTCATATAATGTATGGAGGTGCGGCGTAATGTCCCCGTTGCTCTCGATGTAGACAGTGATGACGCCGCACTCCTCGAAGATACTGTAGACACGTTCTTGTGGTCAGCCCAGTACGTCGTTGATCACGCGTTCGAAGGCGAGTACGTCACCACCAGCAAAACACAATTGGACGACGAAACGTACGACGATGTGCGGGAAGCCACGGATGGATTCAACGGTGGACTGGTGCAAGCCGCTCGGAACAAAGCAGCCGAAGCCTGCAAAAGCGTCGTGGCACGCTGGAAACAGGGGAAGAAAGCCTCAAAACCGACGTTCACCAGCCCACACGTCGTCTACGATCACCGCACCGCCACGTTCCGCGACGACTACGTGAGCCTCGCCACGACAAACGGTCGCATCGAAACTGACTACGTGCTCCCTGACGAGGATAGTGAAACGCCGCACTCAGAGTACCTGTTTTCAGACGAGTACGAAACAACGGGTGCGGAACTCCACTATCACGACGGCGATTGGGTGCTTCACATCCGCTGCAAGAAGGAAGTGGAGTCTGACACGCCGGCACAGGCAACCACTGAGAACGGAACGGTTCTCGGGGTTGACCTCGGCGTGAACAACCTCGCCGTCACATCGACGGGCACGTTCTGGACGGGCGACGATTTCGACCACTGGCGGCGCGAGTACGAGAAACGGCGTGGCGACCTCCAGCACTGCGGAACGCGCTGGGCGCACGAGAATATGCAGTCCGTCGGACGGAAAGAGGAAGGGCGGTTCAAGCTCATGATGCATCGAATCGCCAACGAACTCGTCGCGGAAGCCCGCGAGAACGAGTGTTCGGTAATTGCGTTCGAGGATTTAACCGACATTCGTGAGCGAACTGGTGCGTCGTGGGGGCACAAATGGGCGTTCAACCGCCTCTACGAATATGTCGAATACAAAGCTGCAGAGTACGATATCGACGTAGAGCAGGTTGACCCGGAGAACACCTCTCGGCGGTGTTCACACTGTGGGTTCACGCACCCGGACAACCGTGACGGCGAGGGGTTGGAGTGCTTGAAGTGTGGGTACGAAAACCACGCGGACTACAATGCCGCAAAGAACATCGGATTGCGGTATCTCCGTCGCAACCAAACTGGGGGCGACGGAGGCGCACCCTTGGGCGTGCGCTTGAACAGCGGGACGTTGAACGCGAACGGAGGCTATTCTCCTGCCTCAACTGAGGCCAGAACGGGAGTCCACGCTGAATCCCACGGCTTCAGCCGTGGGTAGCTCAACACGGGCCTACTCATTTTCCATGGCAGCGGAATCGAGTCCGACGGGTCGTCCCTGCTCCCAGTTCACAGCGAGAACGGCGTCTCGAAGCGAGTTGCGTCTGCGCTCAACGACGTCCAGCGGATGTGAATCGATGAAGTCCGCAGGATCGTGCGCGACTGGTGTCGCACCGTCGTTCACCTGCAGATGAACTGGTCCGAGGTCGTCGTGCGTGTCGTCTTGATGCCAGCCGACTAGCAGGCTTCGGTCTGGCTCGATCCAATTGAACCAGTAGTACTCGTGCGGCTCACCAGTCTGCAGTTGAAAGCCGATTTCGATCCGCGCAGCGGCCACCGGATATTCGTCGTCGGTCAAGAACTGCCGCGGGTTCACGTCGGCGACGACCCGGTACGGACCCGCTTCGCGTGGTTCACCGCGTCGTCGACGAACATTGTCGAAATGGCTGCTAAGTCGATCTTGGATGCGATCGTGGAGTCGCTTGCTCTGCAGATTCGCCCGGTTAGCGAGGAAGACAACCATCAGGCGAATGTCGACGGGGAGTCAGTCCGCGGTGACGAGAGCTCGGCAACATCATCATATAGGTGCAGGGCATGCTTCACGAGCCCGAGCTCCGTGTTTATCGCCTCCCACGTGGTGATAACGTTCCGACGCTCACGAAGCTCCGCAGCCGCGAACTCCTCGTTAGCGAGTTGGTTTCGGAACTCGTCGAGTGAACTGACGCCGTACTCCGTCGCCAACTCTTCCTGTTCCTCCGTTAGTTCTGTGAGCTGGCTCTCCAGTTCGTCACGCGAGTGAGCCTCGATCAAGTCCGTCACTTCGTCGAAGAGCATCCGGACCGGGTTCAGGTCGTAGGCCTTCGTCCCGTCGACGGTCGTTTCCGTGACCCAGTCGTCACTCTGCAGTCGCTGGAGTTCGTCGTCGGCTGTCGCGCGCGAGACGTCTGCCCGGTCCGCGATCTCCTGCACCGACGTTGGCTCGTCTAGCAGTTCCACGACGTGCCGGACACGCTCACGGCCACTCATATTCTCCGTCCACGACGCCGAATTCGAGTCAGCCATCGTACGAGCGCTTGCACCGCGTGGTGCAAATAATTTTCCCATGTTCAAATATTCAAACCGGAGTAGCGGTTATCAGGGTAGTGTCCATTCACATCTTCCCGACAACAGGCGATCCAGCAGCAACGAATCTCAAGGCCTCGAGAGAACGTCCCCACCGATGTATCGACGGCAAATGCTGGTCCTGCAGGGCGTCAGTCCCGGACCGGCTGACGAAAATACCGAACTGCCTCTCCCACCCATCTCGGTCGCGAGCCGCGGTTTTTCTGCCCCCGGAATGGGCGAGGGCGTAGAGAGCGTCCTCACGAAGGTGACGCCAAATGAGTCAGAATCAGCAATTCGACGACGACATCTCGGTCGACTCGATCCCGATCGATCTGTCGAACACTCACTCCGGCGACGTTGCCCCGGACGAGGTCCCGGCAGAGATCGAGTCGATCACGCTTGCACTAACCAATGAGCAGCCCCCGACGAACCCGCTCGTCGTTCTCAAGGCGGCTCGATGGTGGTACCTCCACGGCACGGGCGGGACGGATCCCGCGTTCACGTGGGCCATCGAGTGGACTCGGCATCTCGCAACGGGCGAGCCCAGTGACTCTGCACACTTCGACGCGTTCTGCGAGTACCTCGTCACGGTTGGCTTGGCGGACGACCGCCACGAACTCCGGTAACCGCAACTGAGTTTCGAAGACTGCATCGGAATCAGCGGTTTCGGACGTTCCAGACGAGAATCCTCTACTCGTCGTAATTCATATATTGTATGAAGAACGTACACCGAGTGAAGGCATGTCCCGAACTACTGCCACCATCCCGGACGATTTGACCGATCTGATGGACGGGGCCATCAAGGCGGGGATTTTCGAGAACAAGAGCGACGCGATTCGCCACGTTCTCCGGGAGTATTTCGAGGAAAACCAGAGTGCTCGGATCTCGGCCGCAGTGTCGCTATACCAGGAAGAGGAGATAACACTCGGTACTGCCGCGCGACTCGCCGGGATCAACCGGTTCGAGATGCGGGATATACTGCGCGAGGAAGGTGTCGAACTCCGGTTCGGCCCTGAAGATATGGACGCAGCCGAAACGGAAATCGAAGCCGCGCGAAATCTCGAATGACGGCGCCACCAGAAAACGCGACAGTTCTCAATACAACGGCGCTGTCGAATTTTGCCCAAGTTAACGACGTCGAACTGTTGGTCGATCTGCCACGCCTGGTGACGGTGGAAGCTGTTCGGGAAGAGCTCAACGCAGGCGCTAAGACCCACTTGTATCTCGACCACGCACTCGCGGTGCTCGATGAGGAGATCCCCGTGTTCGCCCCGTCCCCGGCGGCGACGGACTTGGAGGAAGAGCTTGTCGAAACATTGGACCCGGGAGAGGCACAGGCGCTCGCCGTCGCGGAAGTTGCTGAGGGGATCGTCGTGACCGATGACGGCGACGCACGTACAACCGCGGCACAGCGGGATGTGGACGTAACCGGCTCAATCGGCCTCTTGGTCCGGTTCGTCGAAAATGATCAGATTACCGCAGAAACAGCCGACGTGTACCTCAAGCGGTGGATCGACGACGCCGGGTTTCGCTCCCCCGCTCGAGACATTGACGCGTTTCTAGAGGACGGATAGAGAGGACCGCAACGGCAGTTTTTCGTCGCCCCTGAGGGGTGCGGCGCGTCCTGTATCGACGGGCACGCCGTGAACGTGATTCGGTAAACACGATGTCCACGACTAGCGACGCGTCGGTCTCCTTCGACGAGGCCGACACACGGCACGACGAGATGCACAGCACGATCGAACAGTGGATCGACGACCTCGTCGCCGGCGTCGACGACGCGCAGGCGAGCGCCGAGTTCCAGGCGTGGCTTGACGTCCAGAGTCGCTTCCACGATTACTCCTCCCGGAACACGCTCCTGATCAAGCGGCAGTGCCCCGAGGCGACGAAGGTCGCCGGCTACCGGACGTGGCAGGCGGAGTTCGACCGGCACGTCACGGAAGGCGAGTCGGCCATCTGGATCTGGGCGCCGATCATCGCCAAGCAGTGCCCCGAGTGCGAGAACTCGCCGAGCTATCACGAAGACAGTGATTGTGAGTACGACGAAACGCCGCCCGAAGAATGGTCCGAGGGCCTGGTCGGGTTCAACCCCGCGCCAGTGTTCGACGTCTCCCAGACTGAGGGCGAACCACTTCCCGACCTCGACACGGCAGCGACCGGGGAGGCCGGCGATCTCGTCGACCGGCTGACTGCCGCCGCTGACGAACTCGGCGTGACGGTCGAAATCGTTCCGGACGCGGAGTGGACCCACGGCGAGGCGAAGGGCATCTGTCAGCAGTTGAACGTCGTCGACGGCCAGCCGCGCGTCGAGATTCGTGATCGGTCGAACGAGGCCGACCTCGCGCGGACGCTGATCCACGAGTACGCCCACGCCCTGCTCCACGGCGACGTCGACGACGACACTGAACGATCCAAGCGGGAAGTCGAGGCCGAAGCAGTTGCCTACGTCGTCGGTCGGTACTGTGGGCTCGATACGAGCGGGTCGGCGTTCTACCTCGCTGCGTGGGAGTCGGACGATCCCGAAGTCGTTCACGACCGGCTCGGGCGGATTAGTCGGACGGCCGAGGAACTCATCGACGTTCTGGAGGGCGAATCCTCGTCCTAACTCCGTTACCAATGGTCTGCCACGTGCAGCCAATATTCGCGAGTATCGGTGCCCTGAACGGCGATCTTGGCTGGTCTGTTCGCGGTCTATGGACTTTGGTCCATAGGCTTATACCGATGGAGGCTGTACCATAGGGTGGCGGATGGCGTCGTACACCACCATCGCGGACTGGCGGGATGTCGAAGCTGGCTACGTCGTTGCTGTGACCATCCGGCAGACGACCGACGAACAGTATCCGTGCGGGTGGAGCTACAGTCTCCACCTTGGAGAAGTCGGTGGCGACGTCATCCTTCGCTACGATAACGCCCACGAACGGACGAAAGGGCACGAACGACACATCCGGGATGATGTCGAATGTATCGAGTTTCCCGGGATGTTGACGCTCTACAACCGATTCAAACGCGAAACCGAGACTATGTCCCCTGTGTCGTGGGAGTGGCCGGAGTAAGACGCCGCCTGGAGGGAGAAATCATGCCCACACTCAAAGTAACCGTCGGCGAACGTGACCGCCTTGACCAGCGCACACGGAGTCGTATCGAGACCGCCCAAGAGGGAGAAGCGCTTGACGATGCCCAGCCGGTGCTAAACTTCGATTCGTACGCAGAATTGAGTCGCCTGCTTAGCCCGAAGAACCTCGAGCTGCTGGAGGCGATTTCGGAACACGAACCCGAAAGCATTCGTGAAGCGGCTGACTTGGTGAATCGAGACTATAAACAAGTCCATCGGAACCTTACGGAACTCGAAGACATCGGCGTCATCGAGTTCAGTGGTGGCGGATCGGGCCAGGCCAAGATCCCGATGCTGACCTATGATGGTCTTGAAATCGACATCCCGTTTGGAAGTCCAAACGGGAATATCGGCGCAGCAGCGCCGTAAGTGCCGTCGCCGGTTACAGGGGTAGGTTTATTCAGTTAGAATAGGTGGCGATGTAATTCGACCTCCGTCGATTGGTCTCTGAACCAATCTCACGACGATCGGGGGCGAGCGTTTCAGACAGACTCGCAACTAGAGGAATATAGAACTATACCAGAGTACTATATTCCTTTGAGTCGTGTGTTTCCACATGACCGACCGAAGTCCGCCAGCGGAGTTCACCGACATCAACGAAGCGGTCGGTGGGGAATGGGAATCCGAAACGACGCCGTATGAACGCATTCGCCACGTTATTGCGCATACGTACAACCCTGCCGCAGCTGATGCGGTCGCCGCCGATGCACTGACAACTCCGAAAACCGCACGAAAACACTTGAACACGCTCGCCGATGAGGGGTTTGTCGAGACGACACCTGGTGAGCAGGGCGGCACGCTCTATCACCGGTCACCCGAATCGCTCGTCGTCGAACAGGCTGCCGACATCCTCGACAACGTCTCGACCGACGAACTCGTCACGCGAATCCACGAGATGCGCGACCAGCTTACCGAGTACCAGGCTGAGTTCGGCGTCGACTCCCCTGAAGAGTTGGCTGTCACTCAGACAAATCAGGCGCTGGCCGAATCCGGGCCCCCACAGAACGAGATCGGTCCAGAGACGATCCGTGAGTGGAAGACGCTCCGGCGGAATCTCGCATTCGCGAACGCTGCCCTCTCAATCAGTAACGCGGAGCAATTCGTCGACGGCGATCGTCGGTCGACTGACACGTAGCGAGTGGAAGCCCATCCTTTTAGGGGTGGGTGTAAGCGACAGGGTGGCTCGAACATCCACCGAGCGAACGATGCCGACCTTGCCACGACGGTAATCCACGAGTACGCACACACCCTGCTCCACGGCGACGTCGACGCCGAGCGATCGAAACGCGAAGTCGACGCCGAAGCCGTTGCCAACGTCCTCGGGCGCTACTGCGGGCTCGACACCAGTGGGTCAACGTTCTACCTCGCTGCGTGGGAGTCGGACGATCCCGAAGTCGTTCGCGACCGGTTCGGGCGAATCAGTCGGACAGCCGAGAAGCTCATCGACGCGCTGGAAGGAACCTAACAGCCAAGTATTAACCAACAGCTGTGCGGCATCTCCCTGGATCGTTGGTTAAGTCTTTTTGAGTACCTGGGTAGCTTTCCCTTCGCGGATCGGGAGAGAGCGTTGACGTCCTCCTACCGCATAATGGGTGGGACTTCCACGCTCTACCGCTATGAGTTCGACGACATCGACGAGCCCGAGGCAGTCCCCCATTTGACCGAACAGAACGGGAGTCACGGACGAAAATGGCGGTTAGCGGTGTTTACTCAGCATTAGTAAAATCACGATTAGTAAAATCGTGATTTAGATATTCGGTAGTATTACGGGTGATGGGGAGCAACGGCCAGTATGGATCAATCGAGTTTCGTGAACCGTGCTGACGAACTCGAGATGCTGGAAACCCGTTTCGAGAGCGGGCAGGCCGAACTGATCGTTGTCTATGGCCGTCGACGCCTGGGGAAGAGTGCGCTCGTCAGGGAAGCGATACAGGACCAGGAAAACGCGGTCTATTGGCAAGCAACTGAGGAAACGCAGGAGGCGCAATTGGCGAACTTCGTTGCGACTGCCAGTGCATCGTTCCCAGTTCTCGACGATATGCAACGGGATTGGGAGACGCTACTCAAAACCCTTGGACAGCAGGACACGGTCGTCGTCCTCGACGAGTTCCCGTATCTGATCGAATCGGACGATAGCTTGCCATCGAAGATCCAGCGGGTCTGGGATCTCCACCTCGAGGAGACGGAGATGACGCTGGTTCTCGTCGGGTCCTCGATCAGCATCATGGAGGACAAAGTTCTCGGTGGCGGCAGCCCGCTGTACGGTCGTCGAACGGGCACGATCGACCTTCCCCCGCTTAGCCTCGCCGATGCAGCGACGTTCTATCCTGAGACAGACCCTGACTCAATCATCCGGTCGTGGGGTGTGTTTGGTGGCACGCCCTTCTATCTCCAGGCGCTCGATCAGTCGGCATCGCTTGTCGAGAACATCCAGTCACAGGTTCTCGCAGAACACGGCGTGTTGCACAACGAGCCGGAGTTCCTCTTGCGGACGGAGTTCGGCATTCGGGAACCACAGACCTACTACACGATACTCAGAGCGATCGCGATGGGAAAGCGTGCAGCGAACGAAATCGCCGACTTCGTCGGCGTCGAATCCAATCGGCTCGGGTCGTATCTGTCGAAGCTCCAGCGTTTACGGCTTGTCGAACGGGATATCCCCATCACAGCGAACCCGAACGCAACTCGAAAAAGCCGATATCGGCTGCAGGAGCCCCTGTTCCGGTTCTGGTTCCGATACGTCTACGGGCAAGAAGCGGAGCTGACACAACTCGGTGAGCAAGCGTACGACCAGCTAGTGGCGCCCACATTCAACGAGTACATGGGGTCGATGTTCGAACAGGTGTGTCAGAACGCACTGCCGTCACTCGTCCCGAAGGTGTACGAAGGAATCGGGTACTGGTGGCACCAGAATCACGAGATCGATGTGCTCGGGCTCGGGAGTAATGGAACACTCGTCGCGGGAGAATGCAAATATACCACTCGAGAGATGACGGAGGGGGATCTTGCCGAGTTGGAGCGAAGTGCTGCACAGGTTCGCTGGTCGCCCAAATCGGGTGACGACCCAGACTACCACTACTGTTGTTTCTGTCGCGCTGGGTTCTCAGACGACCTCCAGCAAGCCGCGACGAGCCGGGATGATATTTCCCTGTTCACACCAGCTGACATCGTCTCATGACGCACGAGAGGGAACCGAGCAGCCGACTCTTAACCAACATCTGTGCGGTATCCCTTGGATTGTTGGTTAATTTTGAGTGCCTGGGTGGCTTTTGCTTCGACATCACGTAGTATCTTCGCTAGAAAGATACGCCATAGTATCAAACTCTGAAATACGATTCTGGAAAGTATTATAGCGCCTCGAGATCCGCGTCGACGTGGTCGTCGGCGACCCAGCTGATGTCGTGTTCCTTTGCGAGCTGGGCGAAGTCCCAGACGGACATCCCGGCCAGCTCAGCCGCCTTGCTAAACGTGATCGACCCCGCCGCGAGTTGCTCAAGTGCCTGTTCGCGACGCCACTCCTCGAGTCCCTCGGAGAGGAGCTTTCGAACCGCCGTACTCCGGTCCAGATTCTCATCCTCGAGATACGCGTCGAGCTCCGCTTCCAGTTCATCGTGGACCCGCACCGAGATCACTCCCATGGTGTATACATTGTACTCGATGTACAAACACTCCGGTGGTCCCCAACTGCACGATACTCCAGCGTTCCGTGCCGGCTCGGTCGGACGGTAGCACCCGTACAGCTACCGTGAGATCGACGTCATGGCCGACGCGTCCCGTATGATTTCCTCAGCCATAGATTCTCGACAGGTCTGTATTGGTTTTCTGTTTTGGCAAAAGAAATAAGTTCCAACTATGTATATTGTTACCGCGTACCGAGACCCAACCAACACACACCCCCCGCCACACACATGATCACCCGCTCAGTCACGATCGAGCCGATCGATGAACTGTACCTCCAGTGGCACGACCACATCAACGCCTCAGCCCTCTATCGGCGTGCACTCCGCGAGGAGATGGCCGTTCGCGGTGTCGACAGCGACGAACTCCGCGACCTCCTGGAGCGGGCCCAAGAGCAAGGGTACACACTGGACGAGATCGCGACGGAAACCAACCGGTTCGCGGATCTGGAAACACTCGTCGCCGACCAGGAGCGCCAGTCACCGACGGCCGACACCACGACGGAGTGATCACGATGGCCCAGCCCACCGCTCCCGATAACCCGGACTCGAGTGCCGACGACGCATCGGCACGGATCTATCGACGCACGCAGCAGGCGGCCCTCATCGTCGTTCTCTTCAGCGTCGTCGCCGTCGACCCCGTCGCCGCCCAAGAGAACGCCGTCTGTAGCGCGGACAACCTGCCCAGCATGATCGAGGGATTCTTCCAACTGACGACGGCGCTGGGGATCATCGGCCTCGTCGTGGTGTGGCAGGCCGACTCCCTGCTCGAGATGTTCACTATCGACCGCGAGCAGAAGGAGCGCTTCAAACGCCACAAGCGCTCTGCGATGAAGTCCGCGGTCGTGCTGGTCGTCCTCGGGCCGCTGTACACCGTCGCCGGCTCGATGATGAGCCTGCCGCTGGCTGAGTGCGTGAATCTCGTCCCCTGGTAGCCACCGACCGCTCCATGCCGCCACGCGTCCCCGTCGTGGTCACCGCCGTGCTCTGCCTCGCCGCCGGAGTCACGGCTGTCGGGACCGCGAACCCCCCAGCGCCGGGGACAGAGGATAACGGCCTCACCGAGAACGAGTCCGCGACGCTGTGGTCGCGTGACGACGATGCCTACATGTCCCAATCCGCGTATCGCCGCCGGTACGGCAAGTCGCGGACGGCGATGCAGCAGCTCGCGAACGGGACGGACATCACCTTCACCCGGCCACCGGCGACGGCGGCGACGTGGACGCGGAACGATTTCGGGGATCTCGAGGCTAGCGGTGCGGACACGTCGATCGCGCCGCAGAATGCCGCTCTTGAGGATGGCGTCTTCATCGCCGACGCCCACGCCACGGTCTTCGCCGTCCAGCCGTCGACGCGCGTCCACGCTGCCCCGAACGAGACAACCCACTACGTGGCGCCGAACGGCACGCTCCGCGGGTCCGTCGACTACCGCGTGCGGGTCCCGGCCAGGAGTACGAACGGGAACCGGACGACCGAGTGGACACTGCAGCGGCACGAGATCGAGTCAGTTCGCCTGTTGCGCGACGGTGAGCCGATCGTCACCCGTGACGGCACACACACGCCAGCACTGGAGTACGCCCTCGACGCCCACGACGAGGTGACGCTGACCCTCGAAGCCGACATCCACGTTCGGCTCCGGGCAGTCACGCGAGGCCCCAACTCGACGGTCGTCAACACCACGACTCGCACGGAGACGGTGACGGTCGCGGACTCGCTCAGCGTCGACGTGTACGATCCCGAGGCCACGGTCTACTACGCTGACTACCCCGGCGGCGACACTGGCGTCGCCGTCTTCCAGATCCAGCCGTGGCAGGGGTACACCCTCAGCGACGACGGCTCCCGACGCGTCCGTGGTGTCTGGCGGTTCTACACCGCCCGTGACACTGGGTGGGACAAGCTCGTCCGGCGAAACGGCACTGCACAGGAGACAGTCACCTCGGACGCGATCCCCGTCTCGGTCCACGCCTATCCCTCGCGGATCGGGCCGCGAGCGGAACCGGTCCGCGACGGCCCGGAGATCCTCGACACGTGGCAGGTGACGAACGCGACCCGGGCGCCGCCGTTGGGGGAGAACATCAACGTCGACGTCGTGAACGGCTCGTACACGGCGAGCCACGGCGTCGCCGTTCGCGCCGGCGACGTCGACCCCGACACGATCCGCGTGGCCGGGATCGTCCGCGGCGTGAACGCCTCGATCACGGAACCCGATAGCGGGTTCGAGCGCCCCCTGTTCCGGAGCAACCTGACGGCGACCGTCGTCGAGCAGACGCGATCGGCGACGACAGTCCGGCTGACGCTGCGGAGTGCGTACTCGGGTGCCCCGGTCGTCCTTGACGACGATGCGGGGCCGCGACCCGGCGTTGGCCCGGCGCGCAACGGCTACATCGCGATCGCCGGCCAGCACGTCGAGACGAACGCCTCGGGCGTCGCGGTCGTGACGCTCGATCAGCCCGGGATCTACACGGCACGGTACCACCCCGGCTCGTGGGTGGACCAGCGCTCGGCCTACGTCGGCGACACGGCGACCGTTCGCTGGCACCCACTGACCACGGTGGACGGCTGGTTCGCACTGCTCGTCGCGCTCGGCTGGCAGTTGCTCCCGTTCGTCGTCGCGCTCTACGCCGGCCGTCGCCTCTTGGCGTTGCTCAGCCCCGCAACCGGATTCTCCGACCGACCATGACCACCACAAACTCCCCGATCGATCGACGTACCGCCCTCCGAACGCTCGCCGCCAGTGCCGTCGTTGGCGTCGGTGGCTGCCTCACGGAGAGAGGACCGCGGTCCGATCCTGGAACGGGATCCGCGACCGATACCGACGGGCCGAGTGACGGGCCGTTCCAAGCTGTCGGCGTCGACGGCACGACGCTGGTCGTCGAACTCGCCGCTGAGACAGCAGTTGCGCAAGTGAACCTCATCAAGCCGAACGGCGAACTGTGGGGGACCCGCGACGTCGCCGCCGGGGCCGAGCAGGTGTCGTTCGTGTTCCGCGGCGCCTACACACCGGGCGAGTACGACGTCGTCGGCGTCGACGGCGAGGAGACGGTCGCGGAAACGTCGCTGGAGATCCGCCCCGAGCTCGAGATCCGTGCAGTCGGGCTGTATCGCAACCATCCGGACAAACCGTGGGAGGAGGTGTACGGGGAATCGAGTTCGGACTCAAACTTCCTGATTAACGGTGAAGCATTCGTGACCGTTGAGAATACGGGAACTGGGCCAGAGAGAATCAATGAGCTGACTTTCACCGGAGACGTTCCAAACCCACTTGATAACCCACGAGGGAGCGGGATTCACGGGAAGGACAATGTCGTTGTTCCAGTAGGAGAGACAGTTGACGTGTTCAGCGGATCATTCCCCTTTGGTTCTGTATCTGAGGAAGGGATGGGTTGCTCGCCAGATGGGAACAGTGGGGAATTCACAGTTACACTTGAAACGGCCGTGAAAGCACCTCCAGTAGCTCAGACGTTCCACGTTCAGTACTCCGGTTCCACGCAGATAGATGACTGCGAAATCAGCATTTCGGAGGAATAGCCATGGTTGACCTGATTGACGTAGTTCTAGAGGGAATTCAGAATTCGGTTGATTGGTTTGTCGGCCTGTTCATGGACGGTTTGCGTTCGGGTTACCGGACTCTATCGGAAGCGATGTTTGGGACACCAACCCCTGAAACGAATGGCCCATTTGTGTTTGGGGATCCGACGAACCAACCCTGGATACAGCTGCAGGACACACTCGTTGGTGGCGAGATCATCGTCATCTCTCTATTACTTCTCGTGATGAGTGTCCAAGGACGACACGCGATTCGGGTGTTCAATATTGGGAGCACGTATGAGGCACAAAAGACGAAGAAGGCTGCCTGGTCTGGTGCGTTCCTAATCATCGTGTGGTACTGGGTCGGAACGCTGGCGCTGTATCTAATCAACGGGTTCACAATCGCACTTCTGCCAGAGTTTACAGTAATCAAGAGCGCGATGACGAGGTTCTTAGAAGCATCTATCACCAACCCCGCCCTCTCCCTCCTCTTCGCGCTCGCCGGCGGCATCTCCATGTGGGCGTTGCAGGCACTCCTCTACATTCGGGAGATCCTGCTCTACGTCTACCTCTACGGGATGCCGATCGCCATCGCCGTCGCCTACGGCAACGTCCCGGTACTCTCACGGATCGGCCACGGGTTCGCGAAACGGTTCGTTCCACTCGCCGTCCTCCCACTGCCGGCGGCGATCGTGTTCAAGGGGTACGACATCGTCTACTCGACGGGTGGCCTCTCGCCCGACACCGCGTTCCTGCAGTATCTCGTCGCCGTCTCCCTCCCCGTCGTCGCCCTCTACGCCACGTGGCAGACGTTCAAGTACGCCACCCCACTGACCGCGAAAGCCCTCAGCGGCGTCACCCATGGCGCGGCCCTCGTCGGTGGCGTCGCCGCCGGCGCGTACGCCGGGAACGCGAGCGTCGCGACGACCGCCGCGCGGTTGGGGCCGAAAGCCGCTGCCGGACAGGCCGTGGCCCAGAAAGCCGCTGCTCGACGTGAGGACAGCAATGGGGATGGAGAGCCCTCCTACCGGCGAACCGAGAACGACCCGAGCGGGAGCGAACCGAACGACGACGACGGGATGGACTTTGACCGCAGGATCAACTAATCCATGGCTTCAGACAACGACGCAGCCCCACGACGCATCATGGACCAGTTCGGCGAGGAGAGCCGGATCCCCTACCTCAACATCGAGGAGGGGGACGTCGGCGTCCTGATCGCGTTCCCGATTGCCGGCCTGTTCCTCGCCAGCCTCACCGGCGTCGAATCACTCGCGCTCCCCCTGATCGCTGCGGGGGCGGGGTTCGGCACGGCGCTCGTCTACGTCACGCCCGAGCACCTGAACGCGTGGACGTGGACGACCGACGTGTATCAGTACCTCAAGCGCCCCCGGTTCACGTTCAGCGCGCCTGCGGATGCCGACGGGACGACGAACGAGACGGAACGCAACGAGGGCGGCCTCGCGAACTACACGCCGTTCACGCCGGACGAGCGAACGCAGGACCTCACCAACATCGAGCGGGCGTGGCCCGGCGCCGGCGCGGTGCAGCGCGCCGACGGGACGATGGAGGCGTTCATCGAGGTCGACCCGGGGAACATGGACTTCGCCATGGCCGAGGACTGGGCTCAGCTGCAGGGGGCCGGCGCGGCGTTCGCGAACAAGGAACTCGACGCGAAGCTGAAGTTCCACGCGACAACCCGGTCGTTTCCGGTGGCACAGCTGACTGAGACGATCGAAGACCGCCTCAACGACGAGGACGTCGAGGCGAACCCGATCTTCCGGGAACTGCTCGAGGAGTACCGCGACACGCGGCCGAAAGAGATGCGTGACCGGGGGATCCAACAGGTACAGTACTACATCGGCGTCGAGGTCTCGCCGCTGGACGTGTACGACCGCTACCGCGAGGAGGCGACGCCGGCCGAGAAACTGACGCAGCTCCCCGTGGTGGGCATCCTGTTCACGCCGTTCGTGACGCGGCGCGAGGACCTCACCGACACCGAGCGACGGGCGCGGATGTTCGACGAACTGGATAGTCGGGTTGCCGACGTGCGAACGGAGTTCATCCAGCAGGCGTCGGGCTGGTCAGCCCGCCGGCTCAGCACGGTCGAACTGTTCGTCCTGAACATGGCGTTCTGGAACGGTCGCGAGGACGACTACGGCGACGCCGAGGCCGTCGTTCGCGACCAGCCGGTCGTCGGCCACTCGCGCCGTGAGGAGGGACAGGATGCATAGCGTGCTCGTCCAGCCGGGCGTTGTGAGTCAGCTCCGAGAGTGGCTTGCGTCGCCGACCACCGTCGAGGGCGCCGCCGTCTATCTGGTGCTCATCGGCGCCGTCGTTGTTGGTGGCACACTCCTTCGGGGTCGGTACGCTGCCGACGACGAGGCGACAGTGGACTTCGCGGAAGTCCTCGACGAGGCGACGCTCGCGGATGGGGAGGCCGAAGGGCAACTCCTCGACGACATCGCGGAGTCCCACAAGACCGCCACGGCGCCCGCCGCCATCGAGTGGGAAACGCGCGCCGCCCGCGTTGGGAAGCAGTGGACGTCGACGCTGTACATTGCCGACTACCCGGACTACCCGAGTGACGGCTACCTCTCCGACCTGTTCGAGCTGACCGACGTGCAGTTCGATCTGACGGCCCACATCACGCCGAAGAATCAGGAGCGAGCGCGGACCGAACTGCAGGAGATCGCCGACGACCTGCAGGTGGACGCCGATCTGGAGCAGAGCGTGCGGAGTTCGTACCTCCAAGAGCGGGCGGACGAAGCGGCGGCGACGTACACGGCCGTCGAGAACGGGGCGCGCGTGTTCGATCAGGGTGTGTTCGTGACGGTGCGTGCCGACGATCGGGAGACGCTGCGGGACGACGTGCAGCAGGTGAAGAGCACGTTGCGCGACGAACCGGCGAACCTCACGCCGAAGACGGCGATCTGCCGGCAGGACGTGGCGCTGCAGTCGGCGGCGCCGATCGGCGCGAACGAGTTCGGGCGGGAATCGATCGCGCTCGGCGGGGCCGTCGGCGCGCTGCTGGCGTCACCGCACAACGCAACGATACTCGAGGAAGGTGGCGTCGAGTTCGGGATGCACAAGGACACGCGGAGTCCGGTCGTCATTGACCCGTTCGCGCGGGACAACGGCTACGCGATGTTCACGGTCGGCGATCCCGGCTCGGGCAAGTCGTTCAGTTCGAAGCAGAACTTCATCCGGTCGATGGAGCAGTCTCGGGATCGCATCGGCGTCATCCTCGAACCGCTGAACGACTGGGCCGGCGTCGCCGAAGCGCTGGACGCGAAGCGGATCACGGTTGGCGGGACGTTGGGGTTGAACCCGCTCGAGATTCGGGAGACGCCCGAGCGTGTGCAGCGTGCGATGGGGGAGGACGCCAGCCCGTTCAACGAGAAGCTCGACGACGCGATGAGTTTCCTCACCAACTTCTTCGCGTTGCGGGGGATTTCGCTGGGTGATCGACGGACGACGTTAGAGCTGGGGCTCGAGCGTGCGTACAAGCGGAAGGGGATCACTGACGACATCTCGACGCACGGGAATCAGAGTCCGACGATCCGGGACATGCTGGACGTGTTCGAGGACATGGTTGAGGATCCCGAGGCGTTCGTGGTTCGGGCTGACGAGGAGGCGGGGAAGATCGAAGAGGATGCGACGTGGTTGCTCGACCAACTGCGGCCGTTCGAGGAGGGCGGGCGCCACGCGAATCTGGGGACGGAGTCCGAGTTCGACATCCGGGACGAGAAGGTGATCTATCTCGATCTCGCCCAGCAGGAGGGAAGTGTGGATAGTGGGACGGCGCTGACGATGCAGTTACTGATCTCGTTGGTGTACGAACGGGCGAAGGTGTCCGAGAAGGAGGTCGTGTTCTACATCGACGAAGCCCGTTACCTCATGCAGGACGCCGCCAGTCTCGCGTTCTTGGAGACGGTGTTTCGACATCACCGCCATCACGATCTGTCGATTCGGCTAGTGACCCAGACCGTCGACGAGTTCTTCGAGCACGCCGAGAGTGAGGCGATTCTTGACCAGTGTGCGGTGAAGCAGTTCCACCGGTTGGACGGGATGGACGAGGCGTGGGCCCAAGAGTTCGGACTGAACTACGCCCAGATGCGGTATGTGCAGGACGCAGTACCGGGGAACGAGGATGCCGGGTTCGCGGAGGCGTTGGTCGGCGTCGATGGGGAATGGCGCGGGATAACGGTGGAGGCGATGCCCAAGGAGAAGGAAGTGATCGATTTCGACCCGGCGGGGGAAGCACCCTCGTCGCTACCCGGCGCCGATAGTGAACAGAGTACGAACGATCGGCGGGGTTCAGCAGACGAGTAGTCGACGACGGATGGATCATGGGAATCCTCGTGAACTTCATTCTGTCTAGCGTTTTCTCGTCGGGTTTTAACCAACAGTTGCTCCATCTGCACCCAAGTGTTGGTTAAGCCTTCCTTCGGTAGTGAGAGGGACTGCTGGCGTCGATATAGCGAGTTCCGCGGGATACGTGAGAGAGAAGTGGCTCAATACTGAATGCGGGTCGGTCGATCCGGCTTGTAGTCGCTTGGATCAGCGCCACCCCACTCCCCGAGGAAGACGATGGCGTCGAGGTTGCCACGGGTAAATCTCGCCTCGTACGACCAGTCGAACCCGTCTTCGATATCGTCGTGGTTCCCCACCCCCATGTCGAATGTTCGCCGGACTAACAGAGTGGTCATCTGGTCGTCTCGGCACTTACTCCTTAGTCCCTCACACCCCACCGTGTCGAGTGTTCCGTCGACAAAGTCGAGCGGTTGTTTCTCTATGGGGGTTTTGTCACTTCACCGACTATAGCTGAGGTTTTACCAGGTGAGCCCCTCATAGGTCAGGCCATCGCGGCGTTCGATGACGCGGCGGCCGTCGACGACGACGGGCTTGTCCATGGCGTCGAACTCGTCGTCGAGTGCGGCAAATTCGTCCCAATCGGTACAGACGAGGCATGCGCTTGCGCCTTCGAGTGCGTGCTCGGGCGAGTCAGAGTACTCGATGTCGGGGAAGTGAGCGCGTATGTTCTCGGCGGCCACGGGGTCGTACGCAGCGACAGTCGCACCACGCTTCTGAAGGCCCTCGATGACGGGAATCGCTCTCGAGTTCCGGACATCGTCGGTTCCAGGCTTGAACGAGAGTCCAAGGACGGCGACACGCTCGCCTGCCACGTCAACGTGATCGTCAAGCAGCGAGAGAAGTCGTTCAGGCTGCCGATCGTTCACGTCGACGGCGGCCTCGAGCACCGCTGGCTCGTAGCCGGCGTCGTTCGCGGCGTGGATGATGGCCTTCGTGTCCTTCGGGAAGCAGCTGCCACCCCACCCGAGGCCACTCCGGAGGAACCGCACGCCGATACGCTCGTCAAGGCCGATGGCGTCGGCGACTTCGTAGGCGTCGACGCCATACTCCTTGCAGATGTTCCCGATATCGTTGATGAGGCTGACTTTGCTCGCGAGGAACGCGTTGTTCGCGTACTTGATCATCTCGGCTTCCTCGACGCCCGTCTCGACGACCGGTATGTCGGAGGACTCAACGAGGGGGGCAAAAACCTCGTAGAGTGCATCGAGTGCTGTGTCGTCGTCTGTTCCGAAGACGACCTTGTCCGGGTTTCGGAAGTCCTTCACAGCTGTCCCCTCTCGGAGGAACTCCGGATTCATCGCGGTATGTAGGTCCTCCCCGAGCTCCTTTCCGGAAGCGTCCGCGAGGATCGGCGCGAGCGTCTCCGCGGTCGTCGTCGGGATAACCGTGCTCTTCGTGACGACAACATGATCGCCGTCCTTCGTGCGGAGGGTGTCACCGAGGGTTTCGGCAGCCGCCTCGATGGTCGACGTATCGATACTACCGTCCTCTCTGGAAGGCGTAGGGAGCGCGAGGAACGTGATGTCTGTCTCGAGTATGTCCTCGTAGTCCGTGGTTGCCGTAAGTGCGTCACCGCCGTGGGTCGCGAGGAGGTCGTCGAGGCCGGGCTCGTGAATCGGCGACCGTCCGTCGTTGATCGCGTCGACGGTTTCCTCGTCGATGTCGACGTTGACAACGTCGTGACCCATGTCGGCGAAACAGGCGGCGATCGTCGTGCCGACGTAGCCGCTCCCGACGATGCTGACGCGCATTACGTGGAAGTTCGCGGGGTAGCGCTTCAGCGTTTGGTTACGAAGTCAATAGACCTAACACCGAGTAGCGGAATCTTCACACAGTATGAAAGCGGTCGTGCTGGCAGCTGGTGAAGGAACGAGGCTTCGTCCACTTACTGAGGACAACCCCAAAGGGATGGTCGAAGTCAACGGCAAGCCGATTCTGACGCACTGTTTCGAGCAGCTTGTAGAGCTCGGTGCGGACGAGCTGGTCGTCGTTGTCGGCTACCGGAAACAGGACATCATCGACCACTACGGTGACGAGTTCGAGGGGATCCCGATCACGTACGCCCACCAGCGCGAACAGAAGGGGCTAGCGCACGCGCTGCTGACCGTCGAGGAGCACATCGATGACGACTTCATGCTCATGCTCGGCGACAACGTCTTCCAGGCGAATCTGGAGGACGTAGTTCGCCGCCAGCAGGAAGATCGCGCCGACGCGGCGTTTCTCGTGGAGGAGGTCGACTGGGACGAAGCGAGTCGGTATGGGGTGTGCGACACGAACAAGTACGGCGAAGTGACGGATGTGGTCGAGAAGCCCGACGATCCGCCGTCGAACCTCGTGATGACCGGGTTCTACACGTTCAGTCCGGCTATCTTCCACGCGTGTCACCTAGTGCAGCCGTCGAACCGTGGCGAGTACGAGATCTCGGAGGCGATCGATCTGTTGATTCAGAGTGGGCGGACGATTGATGCGATCGGTCTGGAAGGGTGGCGGATTGACGTTGGGTATCCCGAGGATCGGGAAGAAGCGGAGGAGCGGCTACAGGAAAAAGAAGTGGAAGCTGCAAATTCGTGAAATCCTCCGTTGTAAATCGGCACACTTGTGTTCGGACGATAACTACGACAACGTAATGCGTATTCTTCGGGTCGCACCGTGGATTTACCCCGACACGAAGGGGGGTGGTGATTACCACGTCCACGCCATGTCGAGGGACCAAGCAAAGATGGGCCACGACGTGACTGTGCTCACGACGCGCGAGGACCCGTCGCTGCCGCGGATCGAGGAGACGCACGGGTACACAGTGATCCGTGTCTCTCCAGGTGTGACACTACTTGGAAACGACGTCTCGCCCGCGGTCGCGCGATACCTGTGGGGCGTCGGAAGTGACGACTTCGACGTAATGCACGCACACTCGCACTGCTACTTCGTCACGAACCTTGCGGCGCTAAAGCGGCGGCTCGGTGATGTTCCACTGGCGATTACGAACCACGGGCTGTACAGCCAGAATGCACCGAAGCGACTGTTCTCGCTGTACCTGAAGACGATCGGGCGGTGGACATTCAATCAGGCGGACGTGGTGTTCTGTTACACCGACGTGGACCGAAAGCGGGTACGGGATTTAGGCGTGAATTCGCGGATCGAGGTCGTTTCCAACGGAATCGACACCGAACGGTTCACGCCGGAGGGACCCGAGAGCGAGTTTATCGACGCCGATGGGGCCGTTGTGTTGTTCGTCGGGCGGTTTGCGGAGGGAAAGCGACCGTGGCTGGCGGTCGAGGCATTCGCGGAGGCTTTGGAGGAGTACCCGAACGCGGAACTGTACCTATGTGGCGAGGGGGCGTTACGCGATGATCTGGAAGCGCAGGTCAGGGATCTGGGGATCGGTGATTCAGTGACGTTCCTTGGACACGTTCCTTACGACGAGATGCCGAAGGTGTACCGGAGTGGGGACGTGTTGGTGTTGCCGAGTCGGGCGGAAGGGGTACCGAGGACAGTGTTGGAGGCAATAGCGAGTGGGGTGGAGATCGTAATGAGCGACTTAGAACAGGTTACATCGACAATCGGGAACCAAAGCCATATCATCGCCGCCAGCGGGGATGAATCGTTCACCGACGGGATGATCGGAGCGATTGGGGATTCGAGTGAACCGGCCAAGCAGGTCGTATCGGGCGATCATCAGTGGACCGACACGGTTGAGCACACGACTCAACATCTCCAATCGCTCGCCGAGAACAATTCATAAGTAATCGCTCTCCTCACATTGGGTGTATATGCGACCGAGCCCGGTAGAGATCATTAAGAGATCACTCCTGTATCGGGTCTTGACAACGGTCGCCGAGTGGGCCGAAAAGAGCTTTGTCGTACGAGCGCTGAACGACGAGCGCGTACTGGTAGGGATCCTCAGTTTGGGACTACTTGCCAGCCTTGTTCGGATACTTTCCTCGGGGCTACACGTGACCATCCAGTTCCTGAGTTTCGCGCTGCTTTTCGTCGTGCTCGCTGCGATTACATGGAACTACACCGAGCCACTGACGCACGAGTAGTTCCCAGCGATCGATTACGGGTGCAGCAACGATGATGAGGATGAATTCAAAAATGACTCGATGGCGAACACCCGTTCCGAAGTTGGAGTTGATCGCACCGTAGCCGGCGCTCCCCGTGAGGAAGACGACAACTAGGAGGACTGCAATCCGCTCGTCGAACTCGCATTCGTAGAGTGATCGAACTGCGCTGACGAAGAGAACGATTACGATCGGTGTCGCGGTGAACGTGAGCAAGTGGAATATCGACTCAACGTGAAGGGGAAATGGGGTGAACAGGAAGTAGAGAGCGCGGCCAGGAGCTGCGAGCAGAAAGTCGAACCACGAGTTGTACTGCATTCCGTCAAGGTAGACTGCGCCGCCCTTTGCACGGTAAGCGAGTTCCTCGTTGACACTCTCAAAGGAATAGAGCACTTCGGCGAACAGGCCGAATCCGATCGCACCGATACCACTAAGCACGATCGCTAATGACGGAATCGATAGCTCTAATTTTAGCGTTCGGATGAGGTCTACGCTACCGGCAGCACCGAACCCAATAAGCCCGATCAGTCCAAGTTCGGGTCGCAACAGAAAAATCATCCCCCACAGGGGAAGGATCGTT
The DNA here is from genome assembly GCF_051195095.1 of Halolamina sp. C58. NCBI lineage: Archaea > Methanobacteriati > Methanobacteriota > Halobacteria > Halobacteriales > Haloferacaceae > Halolamina > Halolamina sp. C58. Next base: position 302,221 of record NZ_JBNTJY010000002.1, read on the forward strand.
AGTCCCACAGCAATATCCCGTTCACGAAGCACGTACACTGCGAGCGCGAGAAATGAAATGAAACTGAAGACGGAGAGTGCGTCTCGCATTGGAAGGCTGAAAAAGAGGAAGGGAAGAGGGAGATAGAGAATTAATGCCATAATTCCGTAATTGTGCTCGGTCATCCACGGGTAGAGCGAACGGTATAGGTAGGCAGCTGGGATGTAAACGAGGACGGCGAAGAAGCCGTTGAATACTGCGGCGGTGGTCGGTTGTGAAGGGAAGAAGACGTAGAGTAGTCCTTGGACCGTGCCATAGGCGGTAACTGTTGAGGAGGCCGACACGAGGTTGCCGGATACAATTCCGGAGGCGACCGTATGGAATTGGCCAATATCCCACGTGTAGGGGAGCCGCGGAACAACGACAATCGAGACGAACAAATGACCAAAAAATGCCGGGAGAGCAGCGAGCTGATACAGGTGGTTTCCATACCATTTCGTGATTAAAAGGAGCAGAAACAGAGTGACCAGAACTGCCGTAGCGACCATACTGACTTTTGAGGATCAAACTGATAAAAAGCCCTCGTTCACTCAGAGAGATATCCGTCCGAAATCATTCGTCGGTGCCAGTGAGCGAAGACGTATACGTTCCAGAGAAACCATTCGTGATCACGCTGTCCACTCATATGTTGTTCGTGAATATCGAGAACGGCCCCGGTATCGATCTGTGTTGCGGTCGACTCAGCCACGACCGATCGAAAGTCATCAGCCAATTCATTCTTGAACCAGCTACCGATCGGCATATCGAATCCCTGTTTCGATCTAGAGAGGATTTCAGAGGGTAGTACGTCCTCAAAAGCGTGTTTCAGGATCCGTTTTCGGTTCTGTGCGGTGATCTTGTACTTTGTCGGGAGTCCAAGGGCGTATTCGACGACTGCCGTGTCGAGAAACGGAACGCGAACTTCCAAGGAGTTGTACATACTCGCCAGATCGACTTTCTGGAGCATCTGGTTCGGCAGCCCATGATACGTGTCGACTGCCATAATCCGGTCAAGGTCGCTTTCCCTTTGTTTCGGTAGCCACTCAGTGACGGTTTCGTGTTCGCCAGCGATCACGGACGATCCAGCGGCCGTCGGATCACAATTCACGTACGCAGAATCCGTGTTCTCCGAGTTCTTCCGCACCCACTGGAAGTGTCGCTGGCGGGCATCATCTACATCGGCATCAACGAACACCTGGCCCTTTCTGAGGAGTTCACCGATACGTGACTCTCTCGAAGCCGGAAGCCGGTTCACTGCTGGTTCGATCAGTGCCGATCGAATCGGGTCCGGTAGCTTCCGATACAGTTGAGAATAGTACTCCCCGCGATAGCGATTGTATCCCGCGAACAGTTCGTCCGCACCGTCTCCGGAGAGGGCGACCTTGACGTCTTGGCTCGTTTCGCGCGCGACAACATACGTCGGGATTAACGATGGGTCCGCGAAGGGTTCACCGAGCCGATCGAGGACCGACGGAATCACTTCGCGAACGTCATCGGAGGAAACCACGTACTCGGTATGGTCTGTATCGTGGTACTCGGCGACACTCCGGGCTATATCAGATTCGTCGTATCGGTCGTCCTCAAAGCCGACAGTGAAGGTCCGAACTGGATCCTCGGAGAGCTGAGACATTACTCCAGTAACGATCGAGGAGTCGATGCCGCCGCTCAGGAATGTCCCGAGCGGGACATCGCTCATCAACCGTTTCTCCACCGCGTCAGTGACGAGGCTTCGGAGAGTCGAACTCGCGTCGTCGAACGAGTCGTTGACAGCGTCGATAGACGGTTCGTAAAAACGGGTTTGTTTTATTCCCTCCCCGGAGATCGTGACCACTTCACCGGGACGAACCTTCCGAACGTTCTCGAACGCGGTTCTGGGTGCCGGCACGAATCCGAGCGAAAAGTACTCCGAGATCGCAGTCTCATCAAGTCCACCTTGGTCGACATCTGATCGGAGAAGTGACGGGAGTTCAGATGCGAACCCGATCCGATCGCCGTCATCGGCGAGAAGTAGCGGCTTGATACCGAGCGGGTCGCGAGCAAGGATCAGTCGCTCCTCGTCTCTGTCCCACAGCGCAAACGCGAACATTCCGTCAAGCCGTGAAACGAACGAAGGCCCATGTTCCTCATAGAGGTGTACGAGAACTTCTGTGTCTGTGTCCGTGGTGAAGGTGTGGCCGGCGGATTCCAGTTCCTCACGAAGTTCTAGATAACTGTAAATTTCTCCGTTGAAGATGACGACGACGGACCGGTCCTCGTTTTCTATCGGCTGATCTCCCATATCGAGTCCAACGATACTGAGCCTACTGTGTGCGAAACCAAGTAGATCGTCGAGAAAGTAATCCTCGCTGTCGGGACCTCGATGACGCTGGCACGCATTCATCGACTCCAGTTCGGTTTTCGAGGGAGGATCGTGGGCGGCGTAGACACCAGAGATTCCACACATTACTGGGTTCAAAGTGATCAATATATAAGAGAATGTCCGTTTAGATAGTGTAAAAGCATGTACTATTTTGCATGTTTTGAATATCCATATCGAAAGATGGAAATTTAGTTGTTAGGATGTGAATTATTTACCCTCTATGAATTATATAGAATTTGGTATAATTTCAGATATGATTCTGCCATCTGCTCTATGTCAAATAATTCTTTTGCCCGAATATATCCAGCCTTTCCGTACTGTTCCAGATCGTCTTTTGAACTCATCTCTTCAAGCAGTTGTGTGAGTTCCCCCATGTCACTTGCTGGATACAAATATCCAGTCTCCCCCTCAATGATAAGTTCACGGACTCCAGGTATATTCGTTGCAATAATCGGTAATGAAGATGCCATTGCCTCAATAAGGGTAACTGGCATTCCTTCTGAATATGATGAAGAAACAAAAACATCTGAGAGTTTGTAATATGGTTCCACGTTTTCAACCCGACCAGTTATGTGAACTGTATCTTCTACACCTAATCGTTTAACATTTGAAATGAGTTTTTCTTCTAATTGTCCATGTCCAACAATCATCAACCTACAGTTATTAGTCTGTGAAGATGCGAAACTCTGTATCAAATCTTTCTGACCTTTGTCTGGAGCGTACCGGCCAACAGTTAGAAACACTCTTTCGTTACTACTTATATCGTACCGCTCCCGGATATTATCAATATTAGCAGAATTAACTGATTTTTTAAACTTATCCACATTTATTCCATTATATATTGTGGACCATCCTCTTTGTGGATTGTTCGGTTCGTGGGTAGTCCCTGTAAAAGCGCGTTCAACACCACACGATACTGCAACTGTTGCGTCATCTAGTGGCCGTGTAAGTCGTTCTCCTACTCGTGTCACGATATGGTAATTGGAGGGCATATTATGCTGTGTACTTACTACTATGACGTCCTCCTTCACTTGGGCAGCAAGACGTCCCAATGTCTGTGAGTACGGGAGATGAAGATGAATAACGTCAAAATCGCGATCTCCAAGAAGTTGTACAAGACGGTATGCTGAGCGTGGATCAAATCGAAAGTTTTCATCAAGAGAGTGAACCTCAGCACCAACCGATTCAAGATCTGAGCGTAATGATTCATCGCCACCGAAATGGACCACTTCGAAGCTTGGTTCTTCCAACTCATCAATCAAATCTACTAATAAATTCTCTGCTCCGCCGTATGAGAGTGAATTTATTATAAAACAAACTCGCAGGTCCTTACACATAGTCCAGACCAAGAAGTGATGATACTTATGTCGACTGAATCTAATTCGAATCGCTCTAGATGATCCTCCGGATAAAGCCGCTGCTCAGATAAGCATGAAGGGTGAGCGGTGTGATTTATAGTGAGCTATGCAAGAAATTGACCGCCTCAAGCGAACTACCGGCTGTTTCGAGTTAGAATTTATCTAGCGAGAGGCGTCATCGGAGTGTGCGATGAAGCTCGGGATTCGACTCTATTTAGCGGAGTTCTTATAGTCAAATAATGTCGCAGAGCTTTATCGATTGGGTGTAAATCGGTTCGTTCCCCCATTCATAACTGGGTGCAGAAGGCCGGCCTAAAGCCCATCAAGAGCCCAGATCAAGTTGCAGTTGACGAGATTGTGATGCAGATCAATGATCAACAGACTGGCTGTACGTTGCGGTCAATCCCGGCACGAGCGAATTTTTCCCTAGAATCTCACAAAATCTCAGTCTTTCCGAGATCTTCCTCGGCAAGCTACGCGAGAAACACGACATCAAAGACGCCGTATTTCTCATCGATGGCCCGCAGTAGCTTCAAGAAGCCTGTCGCCGCCACGGACCCCGATTCCAACACGTTACACACGGGAATCGGAACGCCATCGAACGCTTGTGTAAACAACTCAAACGCCGAACCAACCAGTTCGCCACCTACTTCTGAAACATCGAGCCAACAGCCGCCGAATCCCGACTTCTCGCAGAAGCCTTCTGTCAAAATCAGCTAATCTGAAGAGTACCCAACAGCCACCGCAAGTTTTTCAATAACATATTTCATTATCATAGTAGATGACGGAGCCGTTAGTCTCCGCTGTTATTCCGTCGTACAACCGCCCTGAACGGACACAACGGGCAATCAATTCGGTCAGGGACCAAACGTACGGAAATATCGAACTAATTGTAGTGGATGACGGGTCGGATACCCCCGTTTCAGAAGTCATTAATGCGCCACAAAATATTCCGTACGAGTTTATCAGACATAATACAAACAAGGGGGCTAATATAGCTCGTACGACGGGTATTGAAGCTGCAGATGGCGATTACATCGCGTTTTTAGATTCTGACGATGAGTGGAGATCCAAAAAAATAACCAAACAGATTGATGCTATCAATTCAGGTGACGCAGAAGCAGCGTATACGACTGTTAAAAACGTTGATTCCGACGGCGAATTGATTCAGCTGGACCAGGCTATGTACAGCGGTGATATCCAAACAAAATTACTTAGATATAATGTTGTTGGTACGTTCTCGTCACTATTGATTTCTTCTTCAGTCGTTAACAAGATTGGCTACCCTGATCCTGACCTTGCGTGTTGGCAGGATTGGGAGTGGTACCTTCGATTAAGCGACGTTATCAAGTTCGTCCCTATTCAGGAACCATTAACAATCCGTCACATAGAAGGAGGTCATATCAGCAAGACGTTTGGTCCTGATCGAGAAGTTGCGTATCAAACTCTTAAGCAACGACTCAAAGATCGCGCTGAGTCAGTTGACGAGGCGCAGGTAGCTATCGCACATCTCAAATACCGGTTCGCATATATTGCGTTGACTAATAACGAGTTCACCACGGCACGACGATATATTCTCCAAGCGATTCGTGCGTATCCATGGAATCTGAGTTTCTATAAACATTTTGTAGTTGCTGGACCTCATTATTCAGTTGCTAAAAAGGTGAGAAGAAAGGTGGTACAGATGGTAAGTCGATATTGGCCTTTCGTCTCGGACCGATAGAGATCACATGCTTGTCACTCTTTGAAAAGACACGCTGTTTGCTGACGATCGTCACGAGACACAGAACGTTCTTTTTTGTACCCGGCATTCCTATTGTTGGTGACTCGGCCATTTAATCAATTCTCTTCCGTATATTCGGTGCTAACAGGAGAATTAGTTACACATTAAAATTTATAGGATTAGAATTGTGTTAAATGCTCGATTAGAATCGACGAATACTTTATATCTCATTAGCTTTTAACGGCAATAGAATGTCCCCAACTTCTAATTTAGGAGAACAACTGCGCTATATGCGATCTCGGTTCTATTCTGGCAGAGTTCGTCAGGCCATCCGTAAAACGGGGTTAAACAGACTCCTCTCGAAGCCATACTGGCAACTCGTGTATGCCCTTTCTGAAAAAACACAAACACATGAAATTGCTAATCGATCAATAGACTTTCGAACCGATACGTTCTCCGAGTTTATGCGTTTTCGCGATCTCGCTGGCGAACGTTCGGTCGTTAAAGATCTACTGAAAAATCTCGATTCGGACGATATTTTCTACGATATCGGTGCGAACGTTGGAACCTACACTTGCTTTGCTGCCGCCGAGCTCGGCCCGGGAAGAACGGTCGCGTTCGAGCCTGAACCGGAAAACGTAGATGCACTACAGAAAAATCTCGAAATAAACGGTCTTGGCGCTGAAATCGTCCAGGTCGCACTGTCTAACACCAACGGTACTGTCGATCTCGCTCTCACAGGTAACGAGGCTGGTGAGGGTGAGCACTCTATTGTAACCGACGATAACGGGCAGACTATTGAAGTCGAGACTATCAGGGGTGACTTGGTAATCAAAAAACGTGGACTCCCGAAACCAACAGTCATCAAGATTGATGTTGAGGGTGCCGAATTGGAAGTGCTTCGTGGTTTATCCTCCACAATCCAAGAAAGCTGTCGATATATCTATTGTGAGATTCACGATGATAAACTAGATGGCTTTGATCAAACTAGATCAGACGTTGAGTCTCTTCTTACAGACCTTGGATTCCAAATCCGACGAATTGATGAACGAGGTGATGAGTACTTCTTACTGGGAGAAAAATCAGTTTAGACCTCAGTATTCGTTATTTTATTAAAAATTGTCTTTACTTCATCACTATCAATTGCTCCAGTAGTGATACATAGTCCTGCGAATATGAGGAACCCTATTGGTGGAATAATAACTAGAGATATTATATCACTTAGAATTAATCTATCAAATATATATATGATAGTACTAGAAGTGACGGAGACGATTATGATTCGAAAGAGTCGGAGATCTGCAATTGGATTAAACCCAATTTCTTGGGCACTCATTATATGTAAAAATATCATAGAAAGATAGCTGATACTGGTTGATACCCCTGCACCGAAAATCCCGTATTTAGGGATAAGTACTGCGTTGAGTACGAGATTTATGAGAGAGGCAATTCCGGTCGCCAGAATGAGTGCTCGAAGCCTTCCATTACCTTGCCCAATAGCGTAGATCGGCTTTGCAACCGCAAATCCAATAACCCCGGGTAATAATATTAATAATGGACCAATAGAACGGTTAAACTCTGAACCAAAATAAATGGGTATTAGTGAATCCGCTAGGGCTCCGAGCCCAATCGCAAGCAATAGAGAGAGAAGTAGAGTGTAACGAGTAGCTATTGATGCCAACTCAGTTATCCTCTGGATCTGGCCATTTTCCCAAAGTTCTGACGTTGAATGGACAAAAACTGCGTGAATTGCAGTCGGTGCGAACCAGAGAAATTCAGCAATCTGGAGTGACGCTTTATATATACCTGTTTCTGTACTTCCTGTAAGGACTCTCAACAGGATGATATCTGTATGATAGAGAGACGCAGTTAATAAGATCAGTGCGGTAGATGCTAAATTATACCGCAGTATTCGATCCATAGATATTTTCGAATATCCAGTAAAAGAAAACACGGCCCTTTTCAAGTCTAACTTGTTTCGTAGTGCCCAAATACCGAGTAAACCAGAAAGGAATCCAGCAAGTACATGGGCAAAAAGTAAGCCAAGAACACCGAAGCCAGTAAGTAATAAACCTATTCCAACTGCTGAAAGAATGATTTTCCTAATAGCATTTAGTCCCTCTGCATAATGTTCAAGATTATAGCCCATTAGTGAACTCCAAGAAATGCCATAAATCTGATTCCCAAGCAAAACAATTGCTAATATCAACATGTATTTGTCCATAGGATGTCCTATGAACCCTACTTTCTGCAATATAGTGACTACGAGAACAATGATAATCGCAGATATAATTATTAGAGCAATTCCTATATGTACATATACTCCGAATACAGCTGTAACCCACCTTTTATCTTCAATATTCTCTGAAAGGTATTTTCGGAGGCTAGTTCGTATGCTCGTTACGATAAATATGCTCAATATGGATAGGACGGACAGAACAAATGAGTAATCGCCATAATCTGTAGGCCCAAGTAATCTCACAATTACGGGTGTAGTTACTATGGATATCAGGAGAATAGCTACTTTTCCAGAAAGAACAGATAGAACTCCTCTGAAAATATCTCTGTTCACAGGAGTCATTAACCGGGGGAGGGATATAACAACTTATATTCTCCCAGGAATACAGGTATCGTGTGATGGTGAACTCTATAACCCATGTCTGAAACCCGCCCTAATGTTTTATGTATTTCTATTGATAGTCTTAGAATGGATTTCTGCTCGGTATTTAATTCTGAAGAAGCGACAACACCGAACCTAGAATCACTGGCTAGTTCCGGAGCGGTGTTCCCATTCGCCATTTCACCCTCAACGTGGACGCTACAAGTTCATGCTTCAATATTCACCGGTCTCTACCCACCGGAGCATCAAGTATTTGATAAAGACCGGGTATTGGGTGATGTTCCTACGCTCCCTGAAAAGATGAGTGATACTGGGTACGACACTAAATCGTTTGGCTACAACGGGTGGCTTGAGGCTGGAGATATCCTCAGAGGATTTGACCATACGTCTTCATCACCTCCTCATAGAGGTTTAGAAAATAAACTTCGGAAAGCCAGTTTCACGCACACTCCCAGAGACAAACTCACAATAAGAAATTGTATCAATGAAATTAAAGATTCGACAAGGCCATTCTGCCATTTTATTCATCTAAACAATACACATTATCCATATATACCTACAAATCCAAAACACAAAGAATTCACTAATATCGCAACTCCTCGTCTGACATATAACTTATTAAAACAACGTCAACTGTATAACAACCGTGCTAAGATCTATACCGGTGATTTCTGGCCCGACGAATCAACTGTAAATACCGCAAAAAATCTGTATCGAGGTACAATAAAACAAGCTGACGAAATGGTAAATCATCTATTAGAAACACTTTCAGAAGAGAGCCTCCTAAAAGAAACTATTATAATAATCTTCGGAGATCATGGAGATAGTTTTGGAGAAGATGGGATATTTGGACATCAGTATTCCGTCTCCGATTCGATTATTAGAGTTCCACTAATTATTCGAGATCCAACAAATGTCTTGGCACAGGGTAATCATTCGGATATAGTCCAATTAAACGATCTTTTTCCCACTATTTTGGACCTCTGTGGAATAGAACCTCCGGAAACAAACAGTCACTCTCTGACAAACAAGAACTCTCGAGAGACTGCATTCACTTACTACAGTGTCCCCGAATCATTTGTAGAACGAATTAGTTCTGACGTTGATATAGACGAATTACCGCCTAAGCGTCAGTACGCTGCCTGGCAATCGCCAGAAAAAAAGATCATCCACTATCCTGATGAGGACACATGGAGTGGGCCTGCTTCTAAGAATGAGACATTCCGCTCGAAGTTAATTAAGCATCAATCTAACCTCAACCCGGTTGATGTATCTAATGATGATGAACTAAATGAAAATGTACTTCAAAATTTGAAAGATATGGGATATATATAGACAACTATTCACGTGCATGAATATTCCGTTGAGGTGCGGCTCCGCACTTCGGTGCCGATGTAACTCGTCCGGATTCGCTCATGACCCCCGCACCAGCGGCTCGTACCACACTCTATTCGCCTCGTACCACTCAATGAATTCCCCAACGCCCTCCGCGATCGTCCGCGATGGTTCGTACCCAATCAGCTCCCGGGCCTTCGCCACCGAGGCGTGCGTGTGCTCGGCGTCGGCCTCGCGAGCTGACTCGTACTTGATCGCCAACTCGGGCGCGAGCTGATCACGCACCGTTTCGGCCAACTCTTGGATGGAGATGTTGTCCGAACTTCCGATGTTCAACACCTCTCCATCGGCCGCGTCTGACTCCAACAAGGTCCGGTTCGCGTCCACCACATCCGCCACATAGGTGAAATCGCGTGTCTGTTGTCCGTCGCCGTAAATCACCGGCGCCTCTCCGTTCACACACCGCGAGACGAAGTTAGAGATCGCCATATTCGGCCGCATCCGCGGACCATACACGGTAAAGTACCGCAGACAGACGGTCGGCAAACAGTGAAGCTCTGTGTACACCCGCGCCATGTGCTCCTGCGCCAACTTCGTCACGCCATAGGGACTCACCGGCTCAGTCGGGTGATTTTCCTCATACGGTAACGACTTGGGCTTGCCGTACACTGACGATGAACTCGCGAGGATCACCCGGTCCACATCCGCTTCCTTCGACGCTTCAAGGAGGTTAACCGTCCCGTCGACATTAATGTCGGTCACCTTCCGAGGATTGTCCACGCTCTCTCGCACGCCAGCCTGCGCGGCCTGATGGACAACTACATCAACGTCGTCAACGACCTCTCGGACCGTCTCAGGGTTCCGAACATCGCCCTCAACAAACCGATAATTGGCGTCGCTCTCGCTCGCCACCTCACGATGGACATCAAGCGTATGGCGCTTGATTCCCTCAGCGTAGAACGGTTCGAAGTTGTCGATGACGCGAACATCGTGACCGTCTTCGAGGAAGGACTCGGCGAGATGACCGCCGATAAATCCAGCCCCTCCCGTCACGAGAATCTGCATACAGGCTTTTTCGAAGACTAACACAAAACTCGCGCGATTCTTTCGTCATCTGCGGAGGCAACGATGTCGTCAAGGGAGTATACACCCCAGCGTATCACCGACTGCCACGTTTTGTCCATTCTCTCGACTGACTATAAATACATCCATGCACTCAACTACGACCCCGAGGTCGACTTCCGGGGAGGTCTGAAGCGAACCATCCCCTACTACCGCAACGACTGACACCCCGTTCCGGAAGCGTTTTGCCACTCTGCCGAGCAGTCGCAACCAACATGAACGGTGATCGCCTCTATGGAACTCCTTGACGACGACGGCAACCTCTTCGGCGTCGTCAACGTCGTCGACGCCCTCGTCGTCCTGCTCGTGCTCGCCGTCGTCGCCGCCGGCGCAGCATTCGTCCTCCAGCCCGCACCCGAAGAACCGGACGTCGAAACGACCCACGTAACTCTCGACCTCGGCACCCAGCCGGACTACCTCGTCTCGGCCATCAACGAGGGCGATAGCCATAACGCGGGCGGGGAGAGCAAGCTCACGATCACCGACGTCCACCTCACGCCGCAGGGGGACCAGACCCGAGTCATCGTCCGCGCGGAGCTCCACGGGCTCGCTAGCGGCGACAGCATCGACTACGCGAACGCTCCCCCGCGCCTCGGCCGCGCGCTCGACATCTCCACAGCTACCTACCAAGTCGGCGGACGCATCCGCGCCATCGGGCAGAACGACACCCTCTCGACCGATCGAACGACGGTCGTCCTCAGCGACACCATGTCGGCCGCCAACGCCGATGAAGTGACACAGGGCGACGAGATCCAGCTCGCCGGCCGCACCGTTGCGACCGTGGAGGACGTCGCCGTCTACGCGACCGACGACTCCACCCAGCGCCGCGTCATCGCCGAAGCCACCCTAGAGACGTACACGCAGTTCGGCGAACGCCGCTTCGGCAACACGCCCGTCAAGCCCGGTCAGACGGTCACCCTCCCGGCGAGCGACTACACCCTGGACGGCCAGATCGACCGCGTCGGTGCCGGCCTCGAACGCGGGAGCGCCGACGTGCTGATCGAGGACGTCGTCGACGTCGAGACAGCGGACCGCATCACCGAGGGCGACGTGGCCACGGTTGCGGGCCACGACACGGCGACGGTCGAGTCGGTCACCAGCTACGCGACGCAGAACCCCGACCGGAAGCGCGTCGCCGTCGGCCTCTCACTGGAGACGCTGACCCAGGGCGAGCGCGAGCGGTTCGGGACCACGCCGGTCCAGCGCGGGAACGCCATCACCGCCGACTTCGGGAGCTACGAACTCGGCGGGACGATCGAGCGCGTCGGCGCGCTCGAGCCCCGCGGCGCCGTCACCACACGGACGGTCACACTCCAGATGTACGAGGTGCGCGAGGATCTCGCCGACGCCATCCAGCCCGGGATGGCCGAACGCTCGGACGGAGAGACCATCGCCCGCGTCACCGACGTCGAGACCGAGCCCTCCGTCATCATCACCACCGGCGAGAACGGAGAGGTCCACGTCGTCGACCACCCGTACAACCGGAAGGTGACGATCACGGCCGAGCTCCGGGTCCGCGAGACGACGTCCGGGCTCACGTTCAAGGGCGAGTCGCTCCGACAGGGCACGACGGTCGTCATCGACCTCGGCACCATCACCGTCGAGGCGACGGTCGTCGGCGTCGGCGGCTAACCCGCCGTCCCGTTTCCAGTACCGAAACCGACATACTCCTCCTGCCGAACTAGCAAAGTAGATGGCCGAGAACTCGCGGCTCCCCGACTCGCTCGCCTCCCGCCTGGAGCGAGTCGACCGCGTGATCGACAACTCCAGCGTCGTCGGCGCCGTGCAGACGATCGCCGACCGAACCGCGACGTTCGTCCGCAACTCCTGGCTCTACGGCTGGCTCACTGCCGAACCCGAGCCGGAGGTGATCGTCATCGACCTCCGCGAGACGTGGACCGTCGGCCCGTTCATCGAGATCCTCGACTGGGCGATCGAGACGGCGACGCCGTGGTACCGCGAATCGACGCTCAAACGCGGCGTTGACGCAGTCGTCGCCCTGGGCGAACGCGCTGCCGAGACTCGTGCCGGCGAACTCCTGATCGCGCTGCTCGAACCGCCGGAGCCACCTGAAGATCGGGAGAAACCGGAAGACGACGACCGGACCGAGAAGTAGCAGTCGTTACTCCACGGTCACGCTCTTCGCCAGATTCCGCGGCTTGTCGATACTGCGACCCAGCTGCTTCGCGACGTGGTAGCTCACGAGCTGGAGCTGCACGTTCGCCAGCACGGGCGCCAGTCGCGGATCCGTCTCGGGCACCTCCAACACTTCGTCCGCGTACCGCTCCACGTCGGTCCGCCCGTCAGTAACAGCCACCACGGGCGCGTTCCGCGCCTCGACCTCCTTCACGTTCCCGACGGTCTTCTCCGAGCCCGTCTCCCCAGTCACGACCGCGAACACCGGCGTGTTCCCCGTCACCAGCGCCAGCGGGCCGTGTTTGAGCTCGCCGGCCGGGAACCCCTCGGCGTGCTTGTAGGTAATCTCCTTCATCTTCAGCGCCCCCTCCATCGCGACCGGGTAGTCGTACCCGCGGCCGATGAAGAAGTACGCGTCCGCGTCGACGAACCGGTCGGCAACCGCCTCGGCGTTGGTCTCCTCGAGCACTGTCTGCACCTGTCCGGGGAGATCTCGCAGCGCGCTCACGAACTCGTGGCTCGTGTCGCCGTTGGCCATCACGGCCGCAACCAAGTTGGCCGCGACGACCTGCGCGGAGAACGTCTTGGTCGCGGCGACGCCGATCTCCGGCCCCGACCGAATGTAGAGCACGCCGTCACACTCCCGAGCGGCCGTACTCCCGACGACGTTCGTCACGGCGAGCGTCTCGACGCCGCGGCGCTGGGCGTCCCGCAGCGCGCTCAGCGTGTCCGCGGTCTCCCCGCTCTGGGTGATCCCGATCACGAGCGTGTTCTCGCCGTGGGGTGCCGGCGAGGTGACGTACTCGCTGGCGACGAACGCCTGTGCGCGAACGCCCTGTGAGCGGAACAGTTCGGCCGCGTACAGCGCGGCGTGGTACGACGTGCCGCAGGCGACCAACTGCACGTCGTCGACGCCGCGGAGCGTCTCGTTGACCGCGTCGCCGAGGTCGACCGTCCCGGCGAGTTCGTTCACGCGCTCCTGGAGACACTGCCGGAGCGCCCGCGGCTGCTCGTGGATCTCCTTGAGCATGTAGTGGTCGTAGCCGCTCTTGCCCGTGTCCTCGGACTCCCAGTCGACCGTCCGGATCTCCTTCTCGACGGGATCGCCGGCGAGGGTTGTCACGGTCCAGCCCGCCGGTGAGAGTTCAGCCACCTCGCCGTCCTCGAGGTAGACGACGCGGTCCGTGAACTCGAGGAACGCGGGCACGTCGCTGCCGAGGTACGTCGCGTCGTCGCCGACGCCGAGCACGAGCGGCGAGTCGTTCCGCGCCGCGAACACGGTGTCCGATCCCGCGAACACGGCGGCGATGGCGTAGCTCCCCTCGACCCGGTCGACCGCCTGCCGGAACGCCGTCCCGGGCGACGCGCCGTCGGCGAGCAGGCTCTCGATCAGGTGGGGCACGACCTCGGTATCCGTCTCGCTCTTGAACTCGTGGCCCGCGGCCGCGAGCTCGTCCCGGAGCGACTGGTAGTTCTCGATGATCCCGTTATGGACGACTGCAACCGAGTCCGTGCAGTCAGTGTGCGGATGCGCGTTCGCGTCGGTCGGCGCCCCGTGGGTCGACCAGCGCGTGTGGCCGATCCCCGCGTTGCCCGAGAGCGACTGGCCCTCCAGCGCGTCCTCAAGCACTTCGAGTTCGCCAGACCGCTTCGCGACCGACAACTCCTCCCCGGAGACAGCAAGCCCAGCCGAGTCGTAGCCGCGGTACTCCAGGTTCGAGAGCCCGGCCAGCAGCGTGTCGAGCGTCGCGTCCCCGCGACCGACGGCACCGATGATCCCGCACATCAGCGCACCACCTCCGCGCCGCGCGACACGCGCCCGACGATGTGCGTCCCGACACCGAGCGAGGCGTCAGTCCCGACGATCGCCCCCGGAGCGAAGCTATTGGCGCCCGCAGCAGCCACACGATCAGCGAGCACGGCGCCGACGGACTGCCCTTCGATGACCTGCCCGGCGACGGGGATGTCCGCGGGACCGCTCGGTGCGACGGTCCCCGCGCCGATGTCGACTGCGCGGCCGGTGACGACCTCGCGTAGCGAACTGTTCGGGCCGACGCGGGTGTCCATGTCGAGCACGGACCGCGAGACGGTCGCGTTCGCGCCGACGGTCGCGTTCCGGCCGAGCGACGTGGCGGGCCCGACCACCGCGTTCGGGCCGACCACCGCGTCGGGGGCGACGACGACCGGTGCCCGAAGCACGGCCGAGTCGTGGACTTGCGCGGACTCGGCGATCCAGACGCCGTCGTGCTCGGTCACACCCTCGATCCACTCGACACCGAGGAGGTGTTCGGCGACGGCAAGCAGGTCCCACGCGTACGTCGCGTCGACCCACAGGCCGTCGGTCCGCACCGCGTGCAGTCGCCCATCAACGTCGTTGTCGACGACCCGTTGCAGTGTCGCTGGCAGCGAGAGTTCGCCGTCGGTCCGCGGCGTCGCGTCGATCGCGTCGAAGATCCGCTCGTCGAACGCGTACACCCCCGCGTTCACCAGGCCGGAGTCGGCGTCCGGGGTCTCGGAGACAGTCCTCACGGCGCCGTCGGCGATCGAGACGGTGCTGTAGCGGACGACGCCCGCGTGTTCGATCACGCCCAGCGCGCCGACCTCGTGGGGGGGGTCGTAGGCGTCCCGCACGTCGATGACCATCTCGGGATCGACGATCTGGTCGCCGTTGAGCACGAGGAACGGCCCGTCGACCGCGTCGCGGGCCTGCAGCAGTGCGTGCCCGCTCCCCAACTGTTTCTCCTGCACGACGTACTCGAGCGGCGTGCCCCGGTACGTGTTCCCGAAGTGATCGCGGATGTGGTCGCGCTCGTAGCCGATCACGACGGTTATCGAGTCCACGCCGGCGTCGACGAGCGTGTCGAAGACGTACGAGAGGATCGGGCGGTTCGCGGCGGGGAGCATCGGCTTGGGGCGTGACTGGGTCAGCGGCGCCAGCCGTTCCCCCTCGCCGGCCGCCAGTACGACAGCATCCATGTTTGGCAGACATCTTTCCCCACCATAGGAGACTGTTTCGGTACCTACAGTTTCGTCAGCGAAACAGAACGGAACGATCATACGGTTCGCCCGATCCAACGGCTGTATGGCCCGGGACTTCGTCGTCGCCCTCGTCGTCGGCATCCTCCAAGGGATCTTCGAGTGGCTCCCGATCTCGAGCGAGGGGAACATCACCATCGTCCTCTCCGCGCTGGGGCGCTCGCCGGAGGCGGGCGTCGCGTTCGCGCTCTTCCTCCACCTCGGGACCGCCCTCGCCGCGACGGTGTACTACCGCAAGGATCTCTGGGCGGTGCTGCAACTCCTGCCGACGTGGCGGCCGACCAACGCCACGGAGGGCGAGCACGCGACGATGACGTTCCTCGCGATCGGCACGCTCGTCTCCGGCGTCGTCGGCATCGCCGCGTACCTGACGCTCGTCGACGCCGTCTCCGAACTGGGCGGGGGCGTGTTCATCGCGCTGATCGGCGTCCTACTGGTGCTCACGGGGGCGTTCCAGTACCTCTCACAGGACCGGCTCGGCGCCGGACGGACGCCGACGCCCCGCGACGCGGTGCTCGTCGGCGTCGCCCAGGGGATCGCCATCCTCCCCGGCGTCTCCCGCTCCGGGATGACGACCGGGACGCTACTCCTCCGCGGCCACGAGGGGCCGCAGGCGTTCCGCTTCTCGTTCCTGCTGGCGATTCCGGCCTCGGTCGGCGGCGGCCTGCTCGGCTACCTCGATACGGGACTGAACACGTCGCTGGTCGCTGCAGGAGTTGCCCTCGGCGCCGCGGCCGTCGTGGGGTACGCGTCGATCGGCGCGCTGCTCCGAATCGTTGACGAACTCCCGTTCTGGGGCGTCTGTGTCGGCCTCGGCGCGCTCGCGATCGCCGGCGGCGTGCTGGTGGTGTAAAGCGAGAGGCAGAGCGGGAGGGGCGTAGTCCAGCGTCGCTTCCAGATCGCCGAATTGGGGATGGAGTTTCCTGACACGTAGCGAGCGGAAGCCCATCTTTCAGGGGTGGGTTGGTGGCTCACCCTCCCGTCATCACACAACCATAGGCGTGGAACCGACGAGCTGACAGAGAACTATCCCCCGAACGCTATGCCGGGCCGAGGGCCCCAACTCCAGCGGATCAGCGATGTGCTCGAACCCGTAACCGACGAGCCGGCCGGCTCGGTGTGGGAGGTCGGGCCCAATGGCGTGGATTTCGACCCGTACAACGCCGACGCGCCGTTCGACATCCTCGACGCGCGTCGGGCGGTCGCCCTGCAGCGCGGCGTCGTCGACGACAGCCAACTCGAACGAATCATCGCAGAGCCCGGCGAATCAGCCCGGTTCGACGTGCAAGCGCTCCGCTCGGCGGTCGACATCGGCATCGAGCGCGGCCACACGACCGTCCAGTCCTAAGACGTCGACGACTGTTTCCAGCGGGCGAACGAGCGCATCCGACAGCAGCAACTGGAGTCGCTGGGCCGCCAGCACCACCTCGTCTATCGGGCGATCCGGGAGCACGGCCCGCTGCAGCCGGTGGAGATCTACGACCACTACGAAGACCTCGGTGGGTCGAACTCCCGGACGGCGACGCTGAAGTATCGCCGCAAACTCGACGAGTACGACTTGATCGAGAAGACTGCCGACGGCTGGGTCGTCGTCGACGAGACGCTGGCGGCGCCGCAGCGGGAGCAGCGAGTTGCTTAGCGCGATAGTCTAAGTCTTAACCAACGCTACCCGTCCGACTGATGGGTTGTGTTGGTTAACTCTCTCTCAGGCCAACCCGAGTTCCCGAACTGCGTCGGCGCTGACGTAGATGTCTTTCCCTGAAACCGACGCCGACGCGCCGAGACAGTAGAGAACACGACCGAGGACTGACCCTTCGGTGCCGACGCCGATGAGCGTGCCGTTGATGCCGGTCCCAGCTTCCTCGGACTCTCTGCTGTCGAGATCAAGCATCGTCAGCGCCGCGTCGAGTCGCTCCCGAGCGCGATCGTCGTCGACGACTGTTTGCAGCGCGCGAACGAGCGCATCCGCGAGCAGCAGCTGCAGAGCCTCGGCCGCGGTCACCATCTCGTCTACCGGACGATCCGGGAGCACGGGCCGCTGCAGGCGGTCGAGATCCACGAGCACTACGAGGCGCTCGGCGGGTCGAACTCTCGAACGGCGACGCTGAAGTACCGGCAGAAACTGGACGAGTATGACCTGATCGAGCAGACCGTCGACGGGAGGGACGTTGTCGACGAGACCCTGGCGTCGCCGCTACGAAAACATGCGTGACCGAGATGGATGAACCCGACATCGTCACCGGAGAGCGTTTGTTTGAATATATAAACTACAAAATCAAATTTAGTGTGGATAGATGTGTTATCTCAGTCAGATTTATTACCACCAAGGACGCTATCCTACCTTATGGATGACATTATACCAAAGGATTGGCGTAGCAAGATCGCAGGTGCGTGGTTCGAATTGCATTCGGACGACAGAGGTGTAAGCAGCGTCATTGGTGTGGTTCTAATGGTGGGCGTCGTTACTATTCTTGGGGGAATCATTGGGGCAGCAGTCCTTGGAATAGACATCAATAGCTGGGTCACAACAGCCGAGGAGATACTCGATATGGACAATGCCGCTCAACCTTAGGGCGGAGGGTGACATCTTCTCGTCGTAAATGCCGAGGTGGATATCTCTACTTGTGGTGACGGTGGCTAGTGTGGTGTGCCAATGCGGGGATGTCAATCAGAGTGTCCAGAATTGCTGGTTGATTGGACGTGAAAACCGAGTCCGTGGATTTAACGCTGAGACACAGCGTTTGAATAGTTAAGAAATGCTTCGAGGATTATTCAGTAGCACTGGTTAACTCTCTCGGTCCAATCCGAGTTCCCGAACTGCGTCGGCGGTCACGTAGATATCCGACTCGGACGCTGACGCCGACGCCCCGGTGACGTCCTCGACGAGCTCAACGAACTGCCGCTGATAACTCGCGGGTCGGTCCTCACCGAAGGAGATCCACGGCTCCCCATCCTGCTCTCGCCGACGGTTCTTCAGGTACTCCCTGAGCCATGCCCGCTGGATGCCCTCGGGCGCCCGATCGAGGTACGGTGGGAGTTGCACGTCGGGCCGACGCTTCCCCTCGCCCTTCGGCGCGCCGAGGCTGTGGAGGACGCGGCCAAGCACTGACCCGTCGGCGCCGACGCCGAGCAGTGTCCCGTTGATCCCGGTGCCGGCTTCCTCATACTCCTCGGCGTCGAGTTCGAGCATCGCCAGCGCCGCCTCGATCCGCTTTCGTGCACGATCGTCGTCGACGACGAACTGGACGTCCCATCGCTCACCGTGAATCGACCCGGAGGACATCACCCACGCGACCAAGCGGTTCATCGCCCGGAACTCGACGCTGTCGAACGACATGGGAATCCAGCCGCGCGTTTCAGCAGTCCGGAGTCCTTGAACGACATACGGAACGGCGCCGTCGTCGACCCACTTACGGATGTTTGATCGTGAGACACCGAGTTTGTTCGCCAGCTTGCTGCTCCCGGCGTTCGGGTGCTTCGCGCGGACCTTCTGGAAGTCGTTGTACAGGTCGACGAGTGCAGCGGGATCTTCGGAGTGGCTGTAGGTGCGCGCGAAGACGGCGACGAAGGTGTCGTAGTCACTCGGGTCAGCGACGACATCGGCGTCGACGTTTGCGAGCCCGTCGCCGTACTCGTCGGTTATCGGCATTCGTGCAAAGAAAGGTGGGATGTCCTACTAAGGCTGGCTACGATCCGACAGTCGAATCCAACAGCACGGATTCGGACGGGATGTGGATGAGCCGGATACGGTCTCCATCGGCGACCCCAATGTTGGTTTGGGCCGTCTGGCCGACGGAGAATTCTTCCTCCGCATTGTACCCCGCACCTGCGTTGTTTAGGGTGCCCTCGTCGGTACCATCCACCGTGATCCTGAGATCGCCAGCAACGATGCTGTCGCCCCCGTTGTGCGAGATCTCGAGATCCGAGTTCCCGGCGCTGCTAATCTCTAGCTGCGCTTGGGGCGCCTGATTGAGGCTGTCTCCAAGGCCTAAAACGAAGGTCCCTATCACAGCGGCGAGGATCACCGTGATGGCGACCATGAGGATCACGCCAATGACGGGGCTAACGGCCCGTTCATCTTTCGAAAACCCGGTTGATTGTTGTTTCATGAGTGAGATTGATATGGAGATTAGCTGTTACTAGACCTCAACTTCCGTGTCGAGGAGAATAGACTGGGATGGGTCGTGAGTGATGGTAACTGTAACAGTACCACTGTACGAATTGGCGTCGGTCATCGACTGACCGACATTTAATTCATCTTCGCCAAGGTTGTTGAAGATTTGAGTGGTACGATCGTTCCCGCCAATCGTGACCGTCACATCAGATTCGACTAGTGCATCCCCGCCGTTGTGAGAGATGGTCACTGAGCCACCAGCAGAATCGCCACTCGCTTCCAGTTGCGCCTGCGGCGCCTGATTCAGGCTATCGCCAAGGCCTAAAACGAAGGTGCCTATCACTGCGGCCAGAATCACCGTGATGGCGACCATCAGAATGACGCCGATGACGGGACTAACGCCTCGCTCGTTATCGCTGAGGTGGTCAAGTATGGTCATTTTAGAAGGTCACCTCAAGGAGGATAGACTGGGATGGCTGGTGGACAAGTGTGATTGTCTCTCCAGACGCGTCCACGTCAGTAGCAGTATCCATATCGACTACAATCTCTGAATTCCCAACTGTCAGTTGGTCGCTAGGATCCTGCACGGAGACATCGGTACCTCCACTATTGGTGTACTCGATTCCCACATCCGCCCAATTAATTGGGTCGCCCCCATTGTGGGAAATCACGATCTCATCATTACCGTCAGTATCGCCTTCGGTAACCTCTGCATCCAGCTGCGCCTGCGGCGCCTGCTGAAGACTGTCGCCGAGGCCTAAAACGAAGGTCCCGATCACAGCTGCCAGAATAACGGTAATGGCAACCATGAGTATAACACCAATGACAGGTGACACACCGCGCTCTTCTTGTAGGATCGATTTGATTTTTTGCTTCATTGTCTTCCTTGAACCCGACAGCGAGGCCACACTACTACACGGTAGTGCGAACCTGACTGCCGCGGTTGCCAATCAGTACTCAGAGGTGACGTATAAACAGCGTGGCCCAATTATCAGGCGCGAAAAGACATATCCAACTTGATACGCCCCATCGAAGACAGCAGTTGAGGGCCAGTCTGGCCCTCGCGCACTGTCGGGTTCAGGGAAAGCCCCGTATGCGGGGCCGTTGGATGATTGGTGTCAACCGGGATAATCTCTCCGCCCCCTTTATCAGTTGAGATAGTGCAACCGAATTTGTCGTCGCTCCGTCGCCGGGACTTAACACACATCCGCCGCAATCCTGCCGGTAATGGAGGTGAAACTGTGGTCGAAAAGCGCGCGGAGATCACCGAGTCCCAAGACGAGTACCTGGAACGGGAGTTCGGTGATGACTGCAAGTCGGACGCCGAAGTGTTCCGAACCCTCATCCGCGAACACCGGCGGATGCCCCGACTGCTTGAGTTCGATAAGTACGCGGATGACGTGCCTGAGTAGTCACTCGTACGCGAGCGAGAAACAGAGCCGACGTATTCTCACCGTAGGAGTTGCTTATTCACGCAATTGGCACACGAAGTTCGGCGGTACTGCTACTCCATTCGGTCACGCGTCACCGTCTCGTTTGGCGTTGTTCGCGTTCCAGCGCCGAGCTTGACCCCCGCGTTCAGGCTCGTGTCGATCCCGGTCTTCGTTCCGTCGCCGACGACGACGCCGAACTTCCGGCGACCAGTATCGACTGACTCACCCTTCACACGCACGCGAATCGTCTCGTCGTCGTGCCGGAGGTTCGCGACGGTCGTCCCCGCCCCGAAGTTCACGTCGGCGCCGAGCACCGAGTCGCCGACGTAGGAGAGATGCCCACAGGCGGTGTCGGCCATCAGGATGGAGTTCTTCACCTCGACGGCGTTCCCCACGCGGACGTCGGGACCGATCACGCTCGCCCCGCGGACGTACGCGTTCGGCCCCACGTCCGCGCCCGCCTGCACGACGACCGGCCCCTCGATGTACGCGCCGTTGCGGACGCGGGCGCCCTCTTCGACGACGACCGGCCCGTCGAGCGTCGCGCGCGGTTCGACGGTACCCTGAACGTCGCCCGCCAAATCGGCGAGCAGGTGTTCGTTCGCCGCGAGCAGCTCCCACGGGCGCCCCACGTCGAGCCACGGACCATCGTACTCGACGGCGGTCACGTCGCCGCCGGCGTCGATGTAGCGCTGGAGCGACTCGGTGATCTCGTACTCCCCGCGCTCGCTCAGTTCGGTCGCCTCGATATGAGCGAACGCGTCGGGTTCGAACGCGTAGATGCCGAGGTTCGCGAGGTCGGTCGGCGGATCGGCGGGCTTCTCGACGACGTCCGTCACCCGTGTGCCGTCGAGCGAGACGACACCGTAGTTCCGGGGGTCGTCGACGGGCTTGACCGCCATCGCGCTGCCCTCGCTTTCGGCGAGGTCGGCGACCAGTTCGGGCTCGATCACCACGTCGCCGTTCAGCACGAGGAAGCGCTCGTCGACGTACTCGGCGGCCTGTTCGACGGCGTGGGCCGTCCCGAGCTGTTCGGCCTGCGTGACGTACTCGACGGGCGAGTCGGCGTACGCGTCGCCGATCGTCTCGCGGACCTGCTCGCCCTCGTAGCCGACGACGATCACGTAGCGATCGACGTGATCGGCGCACGCGTCGAGGACGTGTTCGAGCAGCGATCGGCCCGCGGCGGGGAGGAGTGGCTTCGGTCGACGCTCGGTGAGCGGGCGCATCCGCGTTCCCTGACCGGCGGCGACGACGACGGCGACAGTCATGCGGCGGAAGAGGAGGAGCAGCGCCTTTGGCGTTCTGTTCGAGTGGCGGGAGACAAGCTCTGCTGGGGTGGTTGCATATCCCGCGCGACAGAGATCCCCGACTGGCGTAATCCTTATCCATACACAATTTCAACACAGAGTATGGCGGAAGCGGAGTCTCCCCCTGACAAAACGACGGTGAACATCCGGATCACGGAGACGTTCCTCGAGGACGTCGATACGACGTGGGAGGAGCAGGGGTTCAACAGCCGGAGCGAATTCATCCGGTTCGTGCTTCGCGATGCGCTCAAGCATCCCGAATTTACCCGCGCGGACCTGAAGGCGATGCTCACCAGCGAAGCGGAGATCCGTGAAGGACGAACCCACGGTAGCGACGACGTGAAGGCCGCCTACGGTCTCGAGGAGACGACAAGCGAGAGCGATGAGTGAGTGGGACTGGGAACTTACCGACACCGCACGGCGTGATTTTGACGGGTTGGACGATTACGCACGCGACCGGATCGCCAGTAAGCTCGACGAGATCGTAAACGACGAATGGCGGGAGCCGCCCGACCATCTCGAACCGTTGCAGGGGACGCCTCATCAAAAGCTCCGAATTGGTCAGTTCCGGCTCGGATGTCGTACAGACCGGACCGAGCAGATCCTCTACATCTTACGGGTTCGGAAACGCGGTGGCGATGCATATCGCAGTGACGACGATTGACACGTAGCGAGCGGAAGCCCACCCCTTCAGGGGTGGGAGGATGTCAACACTGCCTCGCACCGTTCGGGCGAGCAGATTCGCACGGACGGTACGATAGGCCACAGGTCAGAGCAAAGTACTCAATTCCTCCGGGCCGAACAGCGACCAGTCTTCGTCAACGTCGTCCGCGAGGCCATCGACGAACCCGCTGCGGGAGAACAGCGCGAACGATTCTGTCCGATCGGCCGGACCCCAGCGAACGTCGTCTGCTTTCTCAGCTAAGGAATCAACGAGTCCGTGGCCGATCGGCTCCGTGGTCCACTTACATTCGCCGAAGAGGATTCGGTCGTCACTCGGCGCGAGACCGACAATATCAATTTCCTGTTCGCCATACCACCAGCGACCAAGATCGGCGTAGGGGTCAAGCTCACCCTGCCTGATCGCTTCCCAGATGGCTTCTTGGCAAATATCCTCGAACGTCGACGAGACGTGATCCGCGAATCGAGGTGCAATCGTTCCCTCATACACCATCTCCGGTGCCTCCTCGATACTCGAGCGATTCGGCTCGACAAACCGAAACCAGAATCGGAGAAACTCGTCGGCGACGACGTACTGCGAACGTTTTGACTGCTTCATCGACGCCGTAACCGGCGTTTCCCGCGAGATCAACCGGAGGCGCCGGAGTGTCTGGAGATACTTCGAGAGGGGCCCCGATCCGATCCCAGTTGCCCCAGCGATCTCGTTCGGCGTTGTGTGGCCGGTCGCAATCGCCTCGAGGATGCTCAGATACCGTGCTGGGCTCCGGAGTTCAGTCCGCAACAAAAACTCCGGTTCGTTGTACAGCATCGCTGTCGGCGACAGGACCTCCTGCTTGATGTTCTCCGCGAGCGAGCGGTCGTAGTCGAACTGGGTGAGGTACATTGCCGTCCCGCCAGTGACACTGTACGACTGTACGGCGTCCTCGAACTCGTAGGAGATGGCGGCCCGTGCATCACGGAAGGAGAACGGCTGGAGATCGATCTGTCCAGTCCGGCGGCCGTGCAGCGGGCTTTCCTGACCGAGAATCTCCGACTCCATCGTACTCACACTCGACCCACACAGCACGAGCATCGAGTCGGTCCCAGAAAGCTGCTCGTCGATGAATGACTGGAAGTACGAGGGAAGTGACTCGTTCTCTGCCACGAGATAGGGGAACTCGTCGATAGCGACGACCAATCGCTCGTCCTGTAGCTTCTCGGCGAGGTACGTGAGCGCATCTTCCCAGCCCGAAACCCGGGGCGGGCGTTCGTCGGCGTGAGCGGCGACCTGTTCGACGAACTTCTCCCGCTGACGCTGTTCGGACTCCTGTGCAGCGAGGAAGTAGATATGCGGCCGGTCCATACAGAACTCCTTCAGCAGCGCGGTTTTCCCGATTCGTCGACGCCCGTAGACGACGAAGTACTCGCCCTTCCCCGATTCGTAGGCGGTCTCCAGCGCCTCGAGCTCCGCCTCCCTGTCGTAGAAGGTCATTATCTAGATAATCATTACTGCGATAATGACTTGTGTGTTTCGCCCGGAAGAACTGGTGTCCCGATAGAGCCGATATCGATTGCGGACATCCCCGAGGGTGGTGGCGGATCGACTCCCGTCCCAAACTCCCGCACCGAGAACACGAACGCCGGATAGCTACTCCGACCCAAGCAGAAGAGATCGACAGCTAGCGCTTCACGGCGTAGCGAAACCGCAGAAATCGTCGGCGACCGTTACAGCCGGCCGACCGAGTCGACGTCGATGCTCTCGACGCCCTCGACGTCGCGGAACGCCTCCTCGACTGCCTCGGTACCGCCCGCGTCGTCGGGGACGACGACGGTCGGGAGCAGCGCGGTCAGGCCGAACGCCACGTCCTCGCGCTGGAACCCGCGGATCTCGGCGCCCTCGGGCAGGGCGTCCTCGAGCCGGTCCTCGAGCTCGTCGAGGTCGACGTCGGGGCTCTCCGGCATGACCTTGATCTTGGCGGCGACGTCGCCCATCTTACGGCCCCCTGAATCCGCAGTCCGGGCACTCGTAGAGGTTGCTCTGCTTCCGGCACTTCGCACACCGGAAGATGACGGTGCCGCAGTCGGGGCACTTGAATCGGGCCGCGTTAGTCCCCGTGACGGAGATCCCACAGGAGACACAGGAGCGCTCCTGTTTCGTGTCTGCTTCGCTCATGTACGGGAAACCGGGCGGGTGACGTTTAACCGTTACGAGGCTAGGTTCTCAGCTTCGAGGAGAAGTTCGAGGTCCCCCATGTTGGGACGACAACGCAGGTGATGCGACCGAACAGCGTTACGAGATGCGAAGCTGTTGGTACAGATCAGAACGGTATACTGAGGCGCACTACAGCGAGATAGAGCAGATTCAGGACGCAAAATCATTCCACCATATGAAGCACATAGCCGAAATATAAGAGTGATAGAGCGGTAGTCTAATAGTGGGGACCACCCGGGGCGTGAGGACGAATGAAACAGACTACCAAGAAGACGATCGTGGCGAAAATCCTCACCGACGATCTTACCCAGGCGAAACTCGACGCGATCAACCATGAGTATGAGGCGTTCCAGCGGTATATTCGGGGCAACGAGGGTGTCGATCTCTACTCGGCCACGAAGCAATGTGCTGATTCCTACGTGGACACCGACAACCTTCGCGACGATCACGACTACCCCTGGTTCATCCGCAACGACGTATTCGACGTAGGAGTTGACGTAGAACAGCACGACACCGACCTGACGGACTGGTGGTTGAAACTCCCCGTCTCGGAGATTTGGGATGGCGTGAACGTACCGATTCAACCACACGACGAGATTCCCGACGAGGCTGACGTAAAGGACTCGAAAATCGTTCGGGACAACGGTGACTACTACGCACATCTGACGGTTCAGCAAGAGGTGAAGATCAGCGAGGAGTACGACGGCGTTATCGGCGTGGACTTCGGGGTGAGGTGGGCGGCAACGTCGGTGGCGTTGCCGTCTCGCAACACAGAGTTCTACGGCAGAGAGGTTCGCCGTATCCGCCGTCACCATCACGATCTTCGCACTCGTCTGCAAGCGAAGGGCGCCTACGAGACCCTCCAGTCGGTCAATTCAAAGGAGTACCATCGAGTGAACGACCGTCTCCACAAGATTTCTCGCGCTATCGTGGAGGAAGCCAAAGATCGAAATGCGCTTATCGTGGTCGGGAATCTCGAAGGTATCCAAAACCAAGACCTTGGGGCGGAGATGAATCGTCGGCTCCACTCCATGCCACACCTTACTCTCAAGAACTACATCGAGTATAAGGCGATGTTCGCGGGTATCGCGGTGAAGTCCGTGAATGAGTATATGACGAGTCAGACGTGTTGGCGGTGTGGCGAACAGGAAGCGACGACTCGGAAGGGACAGGGCCAACACCTGTGTCGTGAATGTGGATTGGACGACAACGCGGACAAGAACGGCGCGACGAACATCGCAAAGAAAGGACTGGGTAAGGACATCACGCGCCCACTATCCAGTCTCGGCGCAGTCTGTGAACCTGCGCTCGAACCGAGCGGTGCTGACCAAGCCGCTGCAACGGTACGCTTGCGAGCCGACTTGGAAGCCCCTGTCTCAACGAAGCGAGCCGACAGGCGAGCGAAGTAGGTAGGGGTAGTTCACCCGTTACCTTCCCTGGTCAAACCGGTTGAATCGTTCCATGAACCGGCCACAACGGCATTGGCCTCCCCAGTCCCATCCAGCCCGTCAAGCGCGGGTTGCCTCACCCGGCATCAGGTGGCATCGATCCCGCTCTAGATCGGTCAGATCGTCTCCAAGCAAACAAAGTTCGACTGGAACGCCTACGCGGTTGCATTATGCGGCGACCAGGTGGCCAGCAATCGGTTACAACCACCTACAAGACGACGTAGTAGGCGAGGACGCCACGTAATCGATCCCTCGGTCTGACTGGCGGCAGATCGCCGACACTTATGACGCAGCCGAAACGTTTTGTTCGTACCCGCGAACAGCGTGTGTATGGACACTTCGGGGCTGGGGCTCGTCGAGGACGAGCGCAGCAACGCGCTGCTCGGCTGGGCGATCCTCCTGTTCCTCTTCGCGGCCGCAGCCGTCGAACTCGCGACGGGGGCGATCGTCTGGGCGGGGTTCGTGTTCGTGGTGGTCGTCATCGGCGCCCTCCCGGCGGTGTTACACCGCGACCGCGAGGCGATGCTGCCGTGGGAGCTGCTCGCGCTGGCGGCGCTACCGATGGCCGGGCGGGTGTTCGTTGCCGGGCGCTCGATCGGCGAGATCACCCTCACCGGCCGGGTGATGACGTTCGTCGCCGTCGCCGCGGTCGCGCTGATCGTCGCCGTGCTGCTGGACCAGTTCACGCAGGTCCGGATGAACGACACGTTCGCGGTGGCGTTCGTCGTCGTGGCCACCACCGCCGCCGCGGGCATCTGGGCGGTCGCGCAGTGGCTCTCGGACATCTACCTCGGCACCCCGTTCCTCGACCGCCCCCACGCCGAGGAGGCGCTGATGTGGGACTTCACCGCCGCGACGATCGCCGGGCTGCTGTCGGGGCTGCTGTTCGCCTACTACTTCCGCCGGCGGGCGAACGGGCGACGCGGCGGCGCGGTCGAGGTCGGGGGTGAGCGGCTGTGAAGCTCCGCGACCGGATCGGGCTGGGCGATCGTCAGCAACGGATCGCCGCGCAGGCGATGCAGTACGGGCTGTTCGGCATGATCGCCGTCGGCTTCTACGAGGGCAGCGTCGGCGTGATGGTCAACGCCGGCGTGGGGTTCGTGATCACGTACGTGCCGGCGCTGCTGGAGCGCGACTACGACATCAACCTTGACCCGGCGCTGGTGCTCTGGATCACGCTCGCGGTGTTCCTCCACGGATTCGGGACGGTCGGCCTCCCGGGCGCCGAGGCCCACCCGTACCGCTCGATCTGGTGGTGGGACCACATGACGCACACGTTCTCCGCCAGCCTCGTCGCCGGCGCGGGCTACGTGACCGTCCGGGCGCTCGACGAACACACCGACGCGGTGCGGTTCCCGCCGCGGTTCACCTTCGTGTTCATCCTGCTGTTCACCATGTCGTTCGGGGTGTTCTGGGAGGTGATCGAGTTCGCCATCGCGCTGATCGCTCAGGCGACGGGCGCGCCGTCGGTGCTCACCCAGTACGGACTGGAGGACACGATGAAGGACCTGCTGTTCGACACGCTGGGCGGCATCGTCGTCGGGCTCTGGGGGACGGCCTACCTCACCGGGCTGACCGAGACGCTGACCGAACGGCTCGGCCCGGGGAGCGAGTAGGCGGTCCCGCCGCTGTTCGGGCGAAAGAACCGGAAGAAAGCGCGCAGATCAGGCTTCGGCGAACTGCTCGTCGTAGTCGCCGGCGTCGATGCGCTCCTTGAACGTTCGCGCGTCCTGTCCCTCGATGGTGACGCCCAGCGACACACACGTCCCGGCGACCTCCTTGGCCGCGTTCTTGGTGTCGTAGGCGAGCAGGTCAGAGGACTTCTGCTCGGCGATCTTCCGGAGCTGGTCGGCGCTCAGGTCGGCGACGAAATCCTCCTGGGGCTCGCCGGAGCCGGTGTCGAAGCCGGCCTCGTCCTTGATGAGCTCCGCGGTCGGCGGCACACCCACCTCGATGGTGAACGAGCCGTCGTCCTCGTACTCGATGGTGACGGGGACCTCCATCCCGTCGAACGCGTCGGTCTCCTCGTTGATCTCCTGTACGACCGCCTGCACGTCGACGGGCGTCGGACCCAGCTCGGGGCCGAGCGGCGGGCCAGGGTCGGCCTCGCCGCCCGCGACGAGCACTTCGATGGTTCCAGCCATACCCGAAACGTGCCCGGCGGACCGTAAAACGGTTTCTTTCCTGCCTCGGCCCGGAGCGACAGCGGTTTGCCCGCTCGCGCCCCAGCACCGCCGGCATGGCCCCCCGTACCCGGACGGTCGCGCTCGTCGCCGCCGGGGGGTTTGCGGGGGCGATCGCGCGCTGGCTGCTTGCCGTCGCGCTCCCGAAGCTGGGCGGCACGCTCGCAGCTAACGTCCTCGGCGCGTTCGCGCTGGGCGCCGTCGTCGCGGTGGACGCGAACGACCGACTCCCGACCGCGCCGCGGGCCGTGATCGCGACGGGGTTTCTCTCCTCCTTTACGACCTACTCGACGTTCGCGGTGGAGTCGGCGACAGTGGGGTCGCCCGCACTCCTGATCGGGAACGTGCTCGCGACCTACGCGCTGGGGTTCGCCGCCGCGGCGGTCGGCCTCGCGATCGGGCGACGGATCGTCGACGGCGACGAGATGGGGGGTGGGACGGCGTGATCGCGCCCGCGCCGCTACTCGTCGGCCTCGGCGGCGCCGTCGGCGCGACGCTACGCTACGCGGTCGGGCGCGCGCTGGCCGACGCTGACACGCCGTTCCCGGCGGCGACGCTCGCGGTCAACGGGGTCGGCACGTTCGCGCTCGGCCTGCTCACGTTCGCCGGCGCGGGGGAGGCGGCGCTGCTCCTGTTCGGCACGGGCGTCTGCGGCGCGTTCACGACGTTCTCCTCGTTCTCGGTCGAGACGGTTCGGGCGTGGGAGTCGGGGAAGCGCGGGCTCGCGGTCGCGTACGCGTTCGGGACGCTGCTGCTCGCGGGCGCGGCGCTTGCTGCGGCGGCACTGCTTGTCGGGTGAGGGGAACGTTCTTCGCTCATGCGAGCCGAAGCTGCCGTATGGACCGGGATACCGCCGTCCGCGTGGTACTGGGCCTCCTGATCGTGCTGGGCGGCGCCGGCATCATCGTCGCCACCGCGACCGGCAGGGACGCCTACCTCAGCGCGGGCGCCGCCGTCGTCTGTCTGCTGAGCGCCGCAGCGATGGCCTACACGAACCACGCCGGGGAGCCCTGACTGCCTAAATATCGACCGCAAACGGCGCGTGCTCGCCCGCCCGCTCGGCCATGGCGGCACAGAGATCCGCCACGGCGTCCAGGTCCTCCACGTCCACCACCTCGACCGGCGTGTGCATGTAGCGGTTCGGGATACCGACGTTCAGCGACGGCACGCCGCCTTTCTGCGTGAACACGCCGTCGGCGTCGGTGCCGGTACGGCTCCCCGCGGCCTGTAGCTGGTAGTCCACGTCCTCGTCGTCGCCCGACTCGCGGGCGAGTTCGACGAGGTTCGGGTGGTTCGCGCTGCCCCGGCCCACGACCGGCCCCTCGCTGAGCTCGACCGGGCCGCGCGCGCTGCCGGCCACGTCCGGGTTGTCGGTCGCGTGAGTCACGTCGACGGCGACGTAGGCGTCGGGATCCACGTCGAAGCCGACCATCTGCGCGCCGTTCAGGCCGACCTCCTCCTGGACCGTCGAGACGGCGTAGACGGTCGCGTCGGCGCCGGACTCGGCCGCGCGGCGTAGCGCCTCGGCGGCGACCCACGTCCCGGCACGGTTGTCCACGCCGCGGGCCGCGATGCGGCCGTTCGCGAGCTCCTCCACTTCGGAGGAGAACGTCACCGGATCGCCGACCGAGAGCAGTTCCTCGGCGTCGTCCTCGTCCTCGGCGCCCACGTCGACGAACTGCTCGCTGATGTCCTCGTACTCCTCGTCGCCCTTACGCAGGTGGATCGCGGTCTGCCCGATCACGCCGCGTACCGGCCCGTCGTCGGCGTGGACCGTGACGTGCTGCCCCTTCGACACCGTGCGGTCCGAACCGCCGACGCGACTGATCCGGAGGTAGCCGTCGTCGAGGATGTCCCGGACGATGAACCCGATCTCGTCGGCGTGGCCGCCCACGGCGAACTCGGTGTCGACGGCGGGATCGCCCTCGTGAACCGCGACCGCGTTGCCGTACGCGTCGGTCTCGACGCGGTCGGCGAACTCGGAGACGTAGTCGACCCAGACTCGCTGGCCGCGCGTCTCGAACCCGGAGGGGCTCGGGGTGGTGAGCAGTTCGTCGAGGAACGCCCGCTGGCTGTCGTCCATAGCCCAGGCGTCGGAGCCGAGCCAAATGAGTCCGACGATAGGCGCGGTCGACGCCGGCTCTGACGCCCTGTCAGCTCCCGCGACGGGCGCGGAAACGTGTCGCTCGGATCGGAATTTTCGCCAACCGTTAAGGTCCGGCGAGCCGAAACCGGGCGTATGCGCCCCGACCGAAACTCCCTCCAATCGGTCACGGGCGCGGCCGCCGCCACGGTCGCGTTCCTCGTGACCCGGTTCGCCGAGACCGGGAGCTCGGCGCTCGAACTGCTCCGTCGCGTCGTCGCCCGCGTTCGCGGCCTGCTGAAACGCGGGAAACGACGCGCGGTCGAACTCCTCGCCGGCCCGGGCAAGCGGTTCGTGACCGGCCCCCTTCGAGCGGCGCTGCTCGGCCGCGAGACGCGTCGGTCGCTCGGCGCCCTGCTGTCGGCGCCGGTGCTCGCCCTCGCCGTCGCGTGGTGGGTCGGCTCGACGGTGGGGTACGCGACGCTCGTCGCGTGGGTTCGCGGGACGTGGTTCGGCACCGCCCCCTCGCTCGCGGTGTTCGCCGCCGTCGCCGCGTTGCTCCTGCTGGCGACCGCCAGCGCGGCGGTCAACTCCGGGCTGCTCCCGACGACGCTGCTCGTGAGCGCGCCGATATTCGGCGCCGCCGTCACCCGGTACGGCACGACCGTCACGTACGCCTGGGGTGCCGAGGTCGTCTCGCTCCCGAACGCTGTCGGTACCGCGACGGCTATCGGGCTCGGGTTCGGCGTGCCGATCGCCGTCGCCGGCTTCCTCCTCGGGAGCGTGCTCCGCCGCTCGGCGACGACGCTCCGGATCCGCGGCGCCGCCGAGAGCGCGTAGATACGCCCCAAACGGCTTTGCCCACGCCGCCCCAACGGACGTGTATGTCCGACAAGCAGTTCACGTTCTTCGAGTTCCACTTCCACGACGGCTTCCAGCTCGGCCCGCGCAGCCTCGGCGACGCCGACGAGCTCGGCGAATCGAGCGACGAGCCGACGACCGCCGAGGAGTCGAGTGAGAGTTCCGGTCCGAGCCTCCTCGGCCCGCTGCTGGGGGTGGGCGTCCTCGCCGGGCTCGCCTACGCCGTCCGGAAGCTGCTCGCCGGCGTCGATCCGGAGGGGCTGGACGCGCTGGACGACATCGAAGAGGAGGTACAGGCCGCCACCGACGATCTCGAGGCCGACGAGGAGTCGGTCCCGATCGAGATCACCAGCCCCGACGAGGAGGCGGACGGGAGCCTCCTCCGTCTACTCGCCGGCGCGGCCGTGCTGCTGGTGCTGTTCGCGCTCGGCGCGAAGAAGCTGCTGCGCGGGAGCGAGGAGATCGTCGTCGAGGAGTAAACAACCCCACCCTACTCGCTCACGGCGTCGCCGTTCGCTTCGTTGGGGGTTCCGTTAGCCTGCATCCGATGACCTTCATATGATCATTCACTGGGCGATACATTTTTACACTGATAATCAGAAGAACTGTTTGCGACGTTCGACCTCGCCCGAACGTGGCTGTGTCAGAGGCAGCTTCCGCCCATCTATAATATTTCTGACGGTTTGCTCCGCTGGCGCCGGTATTTTTGGTGTGAGGCTTCTCGCGATTACGTACGTATAGACAGCGACGCCGATAATCGGGACGATCGAGATGAACATCAGCAAGGCCATTGACTGATCGATATATCATATTTATTATTAATATAACTATGTGTATTGGTATCGATGACATTTTCTTCTCCCCCCATATCAGAAAATGGATATGAATATGCTCTCCTGACCGGCAGAGTTGGCCCCCGTCGCTACTCGTTATTGTTGTACCGCTCAATGATAATCAATACGTGCTGGAGTGTCACCTGTTCTCCGCCAGTATTTGGAACGGCCTCGCCGGAGTTGTAGTACTCAATAGTGGTCAATAATTCGGCGAAACTAACCTCGCCGTCAGTGCCAGTGAGGGCGTCGATTACGTCCTTCGTTTCGGCAGTAGCAGTCACCTCGACGGCGGTAGTTCCTCCATTCTGATCAGCTGTCTCGATGACAACTTCGAGCGTGCCTGAACCCGCCTCAATCCCTTCAACGGTGAACGTCGAAGTCGCCTCTGCGTCGTTCATCAGCGTGCCAATTTGGGCATTTTCCGGCGATACTGCAAGGAACGATGGCGGCGACAGCGAGACGGTGACATCACTGGCTGTCGCATCACCGATATTGCGGACGGTTATCTCAACCTGCTTTGTCGAACCTGCCGCGAGTGTCTCGGGGACTGCCGCGCCGGGGTTAACCGCGGTGATCTTCGGTGGAGTCGTTGTCTCGTCGGCGAGCTGCTCGCCGGCCTTGTTGACCCAGTTCCGGAGGCTCCATATCGTCGAGACCGAGAGAATCGGTTCGGCTGTCGCCCGCGTCGCGCATCTCTGAGAACGTGTCGATCGAGGCGGCCAGTGTCGGTGACACGAGGGCCTCACGAAACTTATCGCCCTTCCCCCCACACTCGGATCATGGTGCCGGCGTCGGTGTCGACTACGTCGCGAGGCGTCACGTCGAGATACTCACCCGAGTGGAGCCCACAGCGGGGACCAAAGTCGAATGCGATCCGCTTTTCGATTAGGTCCGCCGCCGCGAGGAACGTTTCAGACGTACTCTCGTGGATTGGAGTGACAGTATCTTAGAAGGGGAGTGCCCAAAAGGGTGGATATCTCCCACACCAGCGCCGCCGTAGCAGCAATGCAAGGGCAATACTACGGTCAAGGCGCCATTCTGAGACTATAGTTAAGAAGCAATCAATCTTCTGCTTACAAAAGGGACAAGGCGAGTGGCAGACCGGTATAACGGTCAGGATCGTTAGTCATCGGGGCGATCCTCGGCTGTAAGGACATTCTCGAGTGTGAGGTCCTCAGGAATGGCGTCGACAATCGCTACACGATGCACATCGCTCGGTGGGCGAACGCCTCGTTCCCAGCTGCCGACCGTCGCCCGTGTCACACCGACCACCTCGGCAAACTCTTTTCGACTCTCCTGGCGCGTCTCACGAATCAATCGGATCCCAGCCGGAGGAAGTTCAGGAGCGATATCAGGCATAGTGTACTGACATCCTCCACGGATAAGTTAGATTTTGTGGAGCGAGAAGTGCACTCGAGACCGCGATGCAGCTGGGCATTCAGCTCCATCTGCCGAACTCTTACTTTCGGATGCCACATCAATTCTCGATAGGGTCACATGCTGTCGGTCCAGCGTCCACAACTAGGAAGAAAATGAAGTTTGATTGAATACGGGTCAATTCTGCTCTGAACGGTGAGGCTATCGTCTCGAATGGTCCGTAATCCTGATTGGGGTGAGTCTGTTCTTTCCGGCAAATGAGCTCAACTGGTTCTATTCCACCCGAAAGACAAGTGCTAGAGTACATTGAAGACCAACTCAGTGCAGGACAAACATTTGCTAAGAGTCGGCATATTGCTGGTAAGGTTGAGATCTCGGCAAAGCAGGTAGGGGCAGTAATGAGCTCAATCGAAGATTCCGAGTCTAGCCTTCAGGTGCAAAAATGGGGCGGCTCCTCAGATGGGACAACATGGTACATCGAACGTGTTGAGCAAGACTGACCGGTGACGGGATGACGACGACCTGATTAAAATTTCGGTAGAATATTAGAGATCCACTTTACGGGCCTTTTTAAAGTACTTGGATAGGTCGGTTGTAAAGATTATATATTGACCAGAATCCTTATTGATCCCCTTGTGATCTAATAAGTTTGTCGTTAGATAAAGACGTGAACGATTCCCGCGAGCCAGATCTCGTTCGTCAGTGGTCCGTGTCTCGTCGGAAGTTCGCAAGTACTATCGCCAGTGTCGGTACTCCAATTACTCTCACTGACTGTGGGAGTAATGGAGGGGAACTGAAGCACCGACTGTATCTGCCTCCCCAACAACCACAAAGGCTCCCACAGATACAGTTGCAGGAACCGAACCAAACGATGGGAAATCTGATATAGAAACAGCTATCTCCGGGACATCAACCAATGGACTGGATGAGGTGACTGCTGTTGAACCAACAGATGGCGTGCTTGACACCGTAGGTAAGTACAAGTATGTGATGGAAAATGCTGATATGTGTATAAGTCAACAAATTAGTTGACCATAAGTCACATATATGCAGATATTTGGTGATTACCTCGTATTCCGAGCTATTGAGTATGAGTATACTATGCCGTTCCTTATCGCTACAGATGAAGGGGAGGAAACAGCAAACGGATGGTCATTCACAGGAACATTTGGTGGAACTCAGACAATTGATGGTCACGAAGTGATTGTCGTTGAAGACGCCACAGTTACCGCTCTGAGCTCTGAGTGGAAATTCCCTAAGTTCTCCCCATTCATCATCGCCTCACACAACGAACAGACCTAACAGCCAACGCTCCCCGAAGTCCCCATCTTGGGTGTGCCAGCCACACAAACACGTCTTACCTTTGTATTCGCGTAGATGAGCGAATCGATAAAACTTCCATCCCTGAAGTTTCTTGTCCTCCCAACCCACGAATTGCCGTCCCCGTCTTCGCGGAGTCACTAAGGTCGCC
Source organism: Halolamina sp. C58 (assembly GCF_051195095.1). Lineage (NCBI taxonomy): Archaea > Methanobacteriati > Methanobacteriota > Halobacteria > Halobacteriales > Haloferacaceae > Halolamina > Halolamina sp. C58. Next base: position 337,913 of record NZ_JBNTJY010000002.1, read on the forward strand.
AACGGCGATCTTCTCCACACCCTCTTCAACAACCACTCATCGAGATATCTCGAAATTCTGAAAAGTGACATTTTCGCCGGGGGAGTACCGGATGAACAGCAGTCGCTACTCGGTATAGCGTTCGAAAGAAATGAAGGCGGAAGACCGGCGTGAGCCGGTAGTTAGTTACTGGGAGTCGCGAGAGTTAGTTACTCTCGGCGACCGGCCAGCAGCGCAGCGGCGAGCAGGGCGACCAGCGCGACAGCGACGCCGAAGCCGGGCGTCGTCGTCGTGGTGGTCTCCGTGTCGGGCTGCTCAGTCTCCGTGTCCGGAGCCTCGGTCTCCGTCTCCGGAGCCTCGGTGGCCGTGGCCGTTGCCGTGGCCGTCTCAGTAGCCGTCGCGGTTGCCGTCGCGGTCTCCGTACCAACGCTCTCGACAACCTCGCCGTCGACCTGCGTCAGCTCACTGCCCGCTTTCCGCACGCTCACAGTGAACGTGTCGCCAGTGGACTGATCGCTGAAGTCGAACGTCGCTTCGAAGTTACCGTCAGCACCAACCGTGACGGTGTCCGTGTGGTAGAAGCCCGGCTGCGTGTCAACCGAGCGCACACGGATCGTCAGTTCCGTACCGGGTGCCTGGTTCGTCTGGCCTGCGATCGTCTGGCCTTCAGCTGCCTCGACCTGAACAGGCTCACTAGCGAACGAAGTCGACGTCGACTCGACCTCGAAGGTGGCACTCACGGACTCGTGATCGTCATCGCTCGTGGAGCCCAGGAGACGGTCGTCAGCAACCGTGAAGGTTGCCTCGAACTCGTCGCCACTTGCAAGGTCGACATCGTCGCCGTTACGCTCGAACTCAGCGCTGTCGAGGTCGACGAGGACGTAGTAGGTCCCGTCGCCACTGATCACGTCGATCGCGTTAAGCGAACTCGTGACGTTCAGCGTCTTCGGATCGCGGTTCTGGATCTGGTTCGTCTGCTCGACCGTGAGGCCGAGGCTGCCCGATTCGATGGCATCCGCAAAGCCACCGTCGGCAGCGATCAGACCCTCAATCCCCGTCGCGGAGATCTCGTGGATCGCGTAGTCACCCATCGTGATGGAGCTGTCCTCCGTGACAGCACCAGCGTCGACGAGTGCCGACACGTCGGCGGCGGTAACCGCACCGTCCTCGTTCGCGTCGAGGTCAGCGTTACCAGGCGCCGTCCACATGGTCATCCCGTCAGTCGAACGCTCGCTGATGAACAGGGTGCTCAGCTGCTGCGGCTCGTCCAGCGTCTGAGCCGCGGAGCCCGCCGTACTCACGGCAAGCGTGTAGTCACCCTGTGCTGCGAGCGCGCTCAGCTCCGACTCACCGGTCAGAGTCGCGCTGTCGTCCTCACCAGCAGCGCTGACGATCGCACTGTCGTCCGCGTCAGCGTTGCCCGCAAGGTACGTGTTGAACTGGACAGTCACCTGTCCATCGTCGTCACCGTCAGTGAAGGAGACGTTCGCCTGGTAACCGTCCTGGCTCTCGTCACCGATGACGAGCGTCCCACTCGAGGCAGCACCGGTGAGATCAACCGTGATCTCTGCGACGCTCCCCTGCGGGGCGTTCAGCGAACCGGTGTGGTTGAACGAAGCGGAACCTTCGCTGGTGTCACTGACCTCGATATCGGCCGACGCCGTCGCGGTCGTGTCAGTCACAGCGAAGTCGAAGGTGTAGTTACCAGCGTCAATGTCAGCGAAGCTGACATCGTACTCGGTGCCATCACCGATGTTCTCGACAACAACACCGTCGCCGGACGCGTCGCCGTCAGCGTCGACGTCAGTGTTCTCAACACCGAAGATGGAAGCGAGCTCGTCGTCGTCAAGGTCCTCGGACATCACGATGACGCCGAAGTCCTCGGCACCGCGGTTGTCGGACTCGAACTCGACCGTCGTGTCGCCAGCCGCACCGATATTGCCGATCTCGTCAGTTGCGAACGACGCGGAGAAGTCCTGAACGATGACCTCGAAGGTGAGGTCAGCGGAGTTCGGCCCGTCGTTCGTGATGTAGTAGCTACCCGTGTCGAGCCCGCCCGTGTCGATGACGATCAGCCCGTTGTCCTGAACGCTCAGGGTTCGCTCGGGCGAGTTGTCGTCGTCAGGCGAGCCGCTGCGGAGGACGTACTGGTCAGCACCAGCGTCGTCCGTCGTGTCGAAGACGACATCCTCACCGGAGAAGACGATCGCACCGTCGGAGGTCTCCTCAGGCGCGTCGTCTTCCGGCGGCTCCGGCGTCGGCGTCGGCGTGCCGTCGTCAGCACTGGTTTCGATGGTGTCGCTGCCGAGGTCAGCCTCGGTACCCTCACTGGATGCGGTGCCAGTGATCGTGTACGACGCGCCCGCGGAGTCTTCCGTTGTGACCGTGTAGGTCACGACGACTTCCGCGTTCGCCTCAACATCCTGGAGCGTGACGACAGCACCGGTGCTGTCGGCTGCCCCGACAACCGGGCTGACTTCCTCACCATTGACGGTGACGCCCTGGAAGGTTGCGGACTGGACTTCGGGACTGAACGATTCGGAAACCGTCAGTGCTCCGCCGTCACCGTCCATGTTGACTGTTGTCGTTACCGTTACCTCTCCACCAGGACTCACTTCCGAGTCACTGATAGTACGATCGCCACTGGCGACGCCTGCAGCCGCTGTACCCGCAAACGCAGCGGATACGGCGACCACTGAAGTCACCATTAGCACAGCCATCAATAGGCTGCGCATCTTCTTTCTATTGTTTGTCATTTGTTGTGTGGTTGAGTTGTTGGTTAGCTCGAGTACGCGGTTGCAACTTGGCTGAGTTCGGTAAGCGAGATCTGGCCGTTAGAGTAGTCAGTTGCTGCACTGCTGAGCTCCGTCAGGCTGATCTCGCCGTTGTTGTCCGTGTCGTACTCATCAACGATACCACCATTGCTGCTGGAGTTGGACTGGACCGTGAGGTCTCCAGACACGGAGCCAGCATCCGTCACGATCGCGTGAGTGTAGTCACCGGTCTCCGACGGTGCGGTGACGTCGAACGTCACGGTCGTCGTTTCGCCCGCATCGAGCGTGACGTTCTGCGTCGCGACGGTCGTTCCGTTGACCTGGAAGCTCACTGCCTGCGTGTCGGCCACGCTAGCGTCGTTGGTCACCTGTGCGGAGACCTGGAGCGACGCACCGGGCTCGACAGTCGCGCTGGCAGGCGAGAGGTTCCCCACAGTGAAGATACCCGAAGCCGTGAAGTTCGAGACAACGATGTCACGCGTGTTCGTCCCGGGCTGAAGGTCCGAGATAGTCGCGAACCCGGTCTCGCCACCGACAGTGACGTTGACCCGGTAGCGGTTGTTCGTCTCGACGTCCGAGAACACGTAGGTCCCGGCCTGGGAGACAGGCTGCTCAGCGATCTGCTCGAAGGCACCGCTCGACGCGTTGAACTCGAGCAGGTTGACCGTCGCGGCACCCGCCTCCTCGAAGAAGATCGGGTTCCGGTTCTGGTCACGGACCTGGCCAGTGATCGAGCCGACACCGAACGTCTCGATAGTGACGGTGTCGTTGTACAGAGCACCTTCACTGTTCTCGATCTCTGCCGTGATCGTCGTTGTCCCCTGAGCCTCAGACGACTGGAACGTCGTCAGAGCAGGGCTCATGTTGGTCGTGAGCGGGTCATCGCCCACGGTACCAATGGTCGAATCAGTCTGGGTGAAGTTGATGTCCACGTCGTCGACCAGGTTCGACTCCTGGATCGGCGTGAACTCACTGTCAGGCTGCGTCGTGGTCTTGACCTCGACCGTCACCTGCAGGTCACGCTCGTCCGTCGTGGGCATCTCGATACTGTCGTTCGCGTAGTTCCCGTTCTCGTCCTCGGCGGCGAGCGTCACGCGGTAGTCGAGCGTGACATCCACCGGAGTGAGGACGAAGTCGTGGTTCTCGGTCGTCGCCTCGGGCCCTGAAGTCTGCTCACCGTCAGAGGCCGCAACGAAGCGGTTAACCGAGGTATCAGTCAGGTTCTCCCGGTTGTAACCTTCCGCAAGCACATACACCGTGACGTCGGTGTCGTTGCCCGCGAGACCGGGGATGGCGTACCGACCATCATCGTTCGTCGTGTCGACGAGGAACGAACCGTCGTCGCCAACGAACGTGTTGTTCGTGAACTCGAGCGACTGGTTAGTCTGGGAATCGTAGACTGCCCAGACGGTCGCTCCGGAGACAGGTTCGCCGTCAGTGTCAACCACTTCGCCAGTGATCGACTCTTCGCCTTCGAGAACGTACTGCACGCTCGCGTCACGGTCCTCGAGGTTGGTCTCCGCGTTGCTCGCGTTGATACCGACGTTGGTCAGCGGATTCGCGAGAGTATCACGGCTCGCGTTGTCCGCCGTAACGGTTACCGTACCGTAGGATTCGCTGTAACCGTCGCCGTCGACGTCACCGCGCTCGGACGTCGTCACCGTCGTCGACGTGTTGATCGCATCGTTGTCGATGAAGTCACCGACGTTCGCGTCAGTGCCGTTGAACTCAAGGGCAACATCCAGAGTGAACGACGACCCGTCAATCGGAGTGCCAGATGTTTCGACACTCGAGTTCTCGACGATGACGGCGTACGTCGCCGTGTTGTCGGATTCGCCGTTACCCAGGAGTGTGCTCGAGTTACCGACGATGCTGCCGTCCTCGATCTGCTGAACCTCGAGGCTGTCAGCAGCGAGGTTGAATTCGAGCGTCACCGGGAAGTCGACGGTCTCCTGCGTCCCAACGAACTGGGTCTGGGAGTACGTCGTGTAGCCGAAGCGCTCGACGTTAACAGTGTAGTTCTGGCCGGGCGCAACGCGGACACGGCTCGGGTCGAAGGACCCGTCAGCATCCGTGCTGAGGGTCGCGACCGTAGCGCCGGTGTCAGCGTTGACGATTTCGACCTGTGCGTTCTCGATGGGGTCACCATTCGCGTCTTCGACCTGACCGCCAATGAACGAAGACTGAGTGGTGAGGTTCTGAGTGCCAGCAGTGTCGTACGGTGACGCTCCGCTGAAGCTACTGCCGTCGTCAGCGAAGATCTCGACACCGGCGTCGATGGTTTCGTTGCCATCGACGACCGAGCTACCGGCGAGCTGCGCGTAGACTTCGACGGCCGTCACGGTGCCGCTGTCGGCAGCGGTGCCGTTGAAGTCGACAGTAACGCCGCTCTGGTCGTACGACGTGGACTGTTCCGCGACCACGCTGCTACCGTTGAATGCGACGACCCGAACATCAGTGATGTCGTCAGCCGACAGATTCGCGGCATCGCCGCCGTAACTCGCGTTAACGGTGACGTTGTCCACTGTTCCGGCCTGACCACTGAAGTCAAGGTCGGCGATTAGCGTGTTTTCGTTCGCGAGTGCACTAGTCGAGGAGGTTTCGTCCCCCCCGAAGCTGCCAGCAGCGTAGCTGCCAGCAGCGGGTGCGCCGGATGCACCGGCACTGATGTCGAACGTATCCTCGAAGGACTCGAAGGTCTGACCCTCAGTCGTCCCCTCAAGAGAGAGGTTTGCGTTGTACGTCCCGACAGAACCGGGGTTTCCAACGTTTGCAACCTCCAGCGTAACCGTGTCGCCATCAACAAGGTTACGCGAGTTGCTCATCTCGATACTGAGGTTGCCGTTCTCGACTACAGCCTCAGTGTAGCCGTCCTGATACTCGACACCATTGATCGACAGATTCAGATCGCTGGTGCCGACGTTGCTGAGGTCAGCACCCGAGGCGTTGAAAGTCAGGTGCTGCAGAGTTTGGCCACTTGTCAATTCTACATCGCCAGTTGCTGTGTACGTCGTCGTGGCATCAGCCGAACTGTCGGCCGGGCTGATGCTGACGTTGTTAGCTGCCGCAGCTGTCCCTGCGAACGCGACGGTGCCTCCGACGACGGAGAACACCATCAACGCTGTTAGGAACAGCGCGCGGACTTTTTCATTTGCGTTTGTCATGTTTTTTCTAGGTTCTTATTACGTCAGTCGGTAACAACGGCCGCTCCAATTTCGGGCCCAGTTAACTGGCCCGAATGTCCTGGAGCTACTGGCTGTCACCATGGGTAGGGGCATTCATAGCCAGTTTCCCTCGTTATAAATGTCTTGTGGTGAATCATGGATTGTGTCACCTACCCACAAGCAGGAATGATACCGCAGTCTTGCGGTTATGATTCTCATCATGTCCAGGATGGTGCTTCGGCTATCAACATAAATGAACTCAACAGATCGCTCCGCCAGTGGTCAGGCCAAGTAACTCTAAGTGTGAGGGAAAAATCCGACCAGTATAGTAGGCCCAACTGATCTAGAGCCTGAGTACATGATTGAGCAGCGGATAGAAATGTAGGTCCTGGCAGTGGGTCGCGAACAATAACGTGAGAAGGAGCCAAGATAACGGAGAATTACGGGAGGATCTACACGCCCGAGAGATACGGTAATACAATTGAATTGTCCATCAAGAACGTCATCGAAATGTGAAATAATAGAAATTATTGGTTAGTCAATATAATACAGAGCCGGTGTGGCGGGTATTAACCAACAGAAGCCGTGCCAGAACGACCAATTGTCGGTTAAGGTCGACGTGAGCCGTATGGTCGGCGACATCCTAGTAGTAACCAAAGTAAAGGTGATTTCTTCATAAGAACCTCTTCAAGATATCCCGGAATACCAAGGATACCGGCCATTCGACGGCGCTTCCATCGTCTCCAGCACATCCAGGTCTTTGACCACTAAGATGTCGCACCCTCGAGTATAGTAGTTCGAGAGTTTGTGGAGGAAGTTATCACGGTTTCGTCGGAATCAGCATAACCCCTCTCGAGTATCCGTGCAGAGCCAGACGGCTGATCGCGCACCATTAACGTCATATCGGATGCCCTATACCTACTTCCAAATGGATCCCGAAGTGGCTGCCGATCAAGCCGGTGACGTGATCGACGAACTGAGCGCGGCGGTTGTCACCGACCGCACGTTCCTCGAAACGGTGATGACTGGCGTGCTTGCCGGGGGCCACGTGCTGCTCGAGGACGTCCCAGGCACGGGAAAGACGCTTGCCGCCCGCAGTCTCGCCGATGCGCTAAATCTCTCTTTTACACGGATCCAGTTCACCCCGGACCTCCTGCCGGCAGACATCACCGGCTCCAACGTGTTCGACGAGGGTTCGGGCAATTTTCAGTTCGCGGAGGGCCCGATCTTCGCGAACGTGGTGCTAGCCGACGAGATCAACCGCGCGCCGCCGAAAACACAGGCTGCGCTGCTAGAGGCAATGGGTGAGGGGCAGGTCTCCGTCGACGGCGAAACCCACCAGCTTCCGGACCCCTTTATCGTCATCGCGACGCAGAACCCTGTTGAGCAGGAAGGGACCTTCGGCCTGCCCGAGGCCCAGCGCGACCGCTTCATTGTGAAGACATCGATGGGTTACCCCGACTTCGACGGCGAGATGGAGCTCATCGACCGCCGTGCGGGCCGCACCGAGTCGGTGCCCAGCGTCTCAGCGGTTGCCGACACAGCAACGGTTCGCGACCTCCGGGCGGTGCCGGAGACAGTCACTGCCGAGCAGAACGTCCGAGAGTATCTCGTGAAACTTGGGCGAGCGACCCGGGAGCACCGCCACGTCTCTGTCGGCGTCTCGCCCCGCGGGATCCAGCATCTGTTCGAGGCAAGCCGTGCCTACGCGACGTTGCAGGGCCGTACGTATCTCGTGCCAGACGACGTAAAGCGGATCGTCGACGACGTGTTCCCCCATCGGCTCGTACTGACTGCGGAGGCCGAGATCGAAGGTATCGACGCCGCTGACGTGCTGGAAGACGTGAAGGGGCAGATTCCCGTGCCCACGATGGAAGCCTAGCGGGCGAGCACCAGACTCGCAAGCAACGCCACGCCGACCGCCGCGATTAGCGCTACTGCGGCCGCGGACTCGGTGGCGATGGCCACGGGGGTCATCGAGACGGCTGCGAGCCCGAACGCGGCGGTGACCGCACCGATCAGTGCGGCAGTGAGCACGCGCACGAACTGCACTGGGAGCGACGGTGCCCGGCGCCCAACGTCTCGGCCAAGACTAACGCCGAAGCGGCCGAGGTCCCAGACGACAACGGCGCCGACCAGCGCACCAAGCGACGCCGGCAGCGGTGCGCCGAGTGCCGCCCCGAACCCACCGGCTCCGAGCAGGCCGGCACTCGCGAGTGCATGACCGCTGTGACGCCCCGGTACTACTTGGAACAGCATCCCCAGGCGGAGCATTGCCAGCGATAATGCGGCCGTGATCCCACCCAGCGCGACGAGTCCCAGTGCAACGACCTCACCGGTGTAGTACTCGATTACGCTGTCGACTTGCTGGAGCACTACCTCGCCGACTCTTCCGGGGAGCGCAGTCTCTAAACGTCCCAACAGCGTGTTCAGGATCAGATCATGACCCATCCAGCCGACGGCCAACGCGAGGGCGGTGCCGGCGACGATCGCGATCTTCCCGAGATGCTTTCGGATGCCGGCGTGATAGAGCCGTCGGATCAGGCGGACCAACACGACGACGATGACACTGACGACCAGCAGTCTCGTTGCTAGCCAGCGCAGGAACGGTGCACGTGTGAGGCCGTCAAGCAGATCGACCACGATCGGCGGGAGCATCACCCAAAGCTCGACGTAGGACGGTCCGAGCAGGATGCGCGCGCCGATGAGCAGAATCCCGATTATGACGCCGATGGTGGTGCGCCCGAGCGTCGACTGGAGCTGTTCGAACCTCTTGATCGCGGCATCGTCATCGCCGGCGCGATCGTCGAGCAGTTCCGCGACCGGGAGCGCCGCCAACGCAGCCCGCAGTGCGAGTAGTGCCAGCGAGGCGAGCAGCAGAAAGCTCCCGAGCGGTGGGACTGCCGTCGCGTCGGGGATCAGTTCTGGTATCCTCTCAGGCAGCGGGAGGTCGGCGAACGGCTCCATCTCCTCCCTCTGCCGGACGGTGTTCCCGATCAGCGTAGCCGCCACCGCGAGCAGCCCCACTGTGCTCAGCAGCGTACTCCATGTGGCTGCACTCACGCTGTCGCGGTCGGCGGCGTCATTTGGGATCGCCACCGCGCCGAATCCAGCGAGTACGACGCTCACCCCGACGAACACTGTTCCCTGTGGTGCGAAGCCGGCCAACTGGGCGATTAGCGTGTAGCCCAGCCCCGCGAACAGCAGGCCGCCGGCCAGCGGGCCGACGGCGACGCCCAGGAGCGTGCCGAGAGCGGCGGGGCGTGCCCGGCTGGCTAGCCAGACGACGACCGCGATACCGGCGCCGCCAACCGTCGCGACCGCCAGTGAGTCCACCACACCCAGTGCGTCCGCCAGCAGCCAGCATGCGACAGCGACGATCGCCACCGCAAGCGTCGAGCCAGCACGCGGCGGTCGCCAGTTCGTCTCGGACACTGTCGTCACGGCCTCCTCGTCGTTAGTCTCGGCTGCCATCACCGGCCACCCCCATTGATTGCCGCGGCCACCGCCGAGAGCGACCGCTCGGCAGGCCAGTCGATCACGCGCTCGCAGACGCCGCGGGCCTCCCGGAGCCGAATCTCCCGCCGAGCACCGTGGAGGCGGCCGCCAGCGCTTGCCTCGCCGGTCGGATCTGGTGAGAGCAGTGTCGGTTCGTTGCCGACTACTGCGGCCCGCTTCGCGTACGATAGTGGTGCCCGGTCGACAAGCGGCGAGACGATCAGTAACTCCGCACGCTCGGGGAACTGTGCGATCAGCTCCGAGACGTCGCGGCGGTCCAGCTCGGATTCGTTCACGGCGAGCGAGGTGAGCGCAGTATTGGCTGCGGTGCGGCGGGCAGCCACATCGGCGGCGGCCGAGAACACTGCGTCGGCGGCGTGCTGACCTGTTTCGGTGCCGGCGTTCTCGACCCAGAGTGCGTTGCCGGCCTCCTGGATGGACATTTCGACGGCGGCGGCGTCGACGCCAAGCACGGCGAGCGAGACGCGGTGGCCTAGCCCGCGGTAGTGCTCGACGGCCGCCTCAGCGGCGTAAGCGGCGTACTCAGCGCCGGTCGGATGGGTCGGTGCGAAGGATCGGCGAGTCTCGGAGCGCACGTCAAGCAGTACGATTTCCCGGGCTGCGCGTTCCTGTCTGAACTCCGTGGTAACTAGATCGCCGGTTTTGGCGTACTGCCGCCAATTCACTCGGTTCTGGGCGTCGCCTGGACGGTACTCCCGCGTGGAGTGGAACTCCAGCCCTTCGCCACCTTGATCGCTCTGGGTCACCCCGGTCCGGAGCTTCGTCGCCTGATCCAGCCCGTCGAGGGCCGCCGGATCAGTGCAGTTGACGGAGTCCGCACCGCTGACGGTCGCCGAAAGTGTCGCGGTGTCAGTGCCCAACAGCGAGCGCGCGACCAGCCGTGCATCGCCGAACCCGAAGTCCCCGCGCTTGGCGATCACAGTGTAGGAGAACGAGCCGGTAGAGCCGGGCCGCAGCGCCAGCGATGCCCGGGCCGACCCGTCAGTAAGGGCCAATTCCTTGGGAACGCTATCGACGATCCGGAGGTCCGTCACCACCGAGTCGCCGGTGTTGGTGACCGATACCGTCACCTCGACGGGATCGCCGGGAGTTAGCCGCCGGTCATCGACGGTGCGCTCCACGTCGATCGAGAGGTCTGCAGGCAGTGTTGATAGCGCGGCGTACCCTACGTAGACGAATGGGATCGCGGCGCCGGCGACCAGCGTCGCTTCGGCGTAGAACAGTCCCAGACCAAGCAGGAAGAAGCCACCGACGAGCCAGACGCTCCAGGGGCCGATGCGACGCACGCGGCGTAGAAGCGTCAGTATAGAGCTAGTCGATTCTGCCGCTCCAGCTGTCCCAGTCTCGCTCGGTGTCGCGTCATCGCCGGACTGGGATGGGGTCGGCTGGCCGGTCGTGTCCTGTTCTTCGCGCGATCGCTGCGTTGCGTCACTCATCTGTCTCCTCCTCGATCGGTGTTCGCGTGGCGGCGTCGGGGGCGGTTGCGAGCGTGGCGACGGCGTCGATGCCGCGAACGAGACGTCGCCGGCCTTCGGCGGCCTCGTCAAGCCACCCCCGCAGCCGAGCGAGCAGTGGTACCGGGGCGGCGTCGCCCAGGAACCCTGCCGCGAGGTCGTCATCGGTCCACGCACCCTGTTCGATCCGACGGCGGGCCGCTTCGGGGCTTTCGCCTGCGGTCTGGAGTGCCGAAACGGCAGTCTCTCGAAGATCATTGCGGTACTGACGGGCATCGTCAAGCGACTCAACGCCGTCGAGTGCCTCGTCGGCAGCGTAGCCCGTGACGGTCGCCGGGTCGACGTTAACGGACTCCGGGAGTCGCTCGTCGTCGCCGACGAGAACTGGGTCCGCCTCGCCGGTCGTACCTGAGAGCTTCCGGATCGCGACGATTAGCAGTGCCATGGCGGCGATGGCGCCGACCGCCGTGTTCAGTAGCTGGTCCGTGTCGTACTCCGAAATCTGGTCGTAGATGGGTGTCAGCACGTCTTCGGCCGGAGCGAGCAGTTCGGGCGCGAGCAGCAGCGCGGCTGCGACGCCAAGCAGGGCCAGCAAGGTGAGTGTGAGTAGCCCGCGTCGGAGCAGGCCGAGTACACTCACGCGGCATCACCTCCGGATTCGTCACCGTCATCTGCTGCCTGTTCGGAGTTAATCGACTCCATGGCCTCCTCGGCGACTTCCTGTCGCGTGGTGGGATCAGCGCTGTCGTAGGTGACTTCCCGGTAGGCGTCCCGTAGGCGCGTGACCGGGCCGGCAGGAAGGTTGGCATCCTCCACCGCGTATCGGGCAATTTCGCCCGGCGTCAGGGTGCGTACCTGTCGGAGTGGGAGGATACTGAGGAACCGCTGCCACGCCTGACGGATCCGCTCACGGGCGGCCACGGTCTCGGGGTCCGCTTCAGTCGTGTCGTCGACGCTTGATGCAGCTCCCGCCGTCGGTTCTCCGCCCCGAAGGTTTCGGAGCCACGCGAGCAGGTGTTTCGGGAGTGACTGGATAGCCACGACAGTTGCGGTGGCCCACGCAGTGAGGGAGGTGATGATGATCTGTGCAACTTCGCCCGGGGTCTTGGTGCGCTTCCGGAGGGCCTGTGCGAGTTTGACGAGTCGGTCTATGGCGTTCGAGAGTGCCACAATCACTGCTTCGACGCCGCGACTCAGGGCATCGGCCAGTGAGACGACCGTGACCAGGATCAGTTGGTAGCCCCGTCTGATGCTCCACCGCGCCCGCGCGAACAAGCCACGGGGAGTGATCCCGCGGTAGTACGCGATCCCGAACACTGCGCCGACGCCGGCTAATACACCTCCGACAACTTGTGCCAACGTGCTGAATAGCCCCTTGACGTCGACCGACGCGCGCTGACCGTGCGCGCTCACGGCGAGCGTGACCGAGTCGGTGGGGGGCAGCCGCCCGACTGCGGAGCCGTCGATGCCAGTGGTACCGACGGCCTCGCCGTCGATCGAGACGGTGGCGTTGGGGAGCGCTTCGTCACCGAGGGTGGCGTTGAGCGTTACCGGCGCAAACGGGATCGTTGCGGGCCAGCCCACGCTGTAGTTGAGTTCGAGCGAGCGGATCGTGACGGTCTCGGAGCCTTCGACGCTGCCGCGGCTAACAGCGTACTCGTACTCCCCCGGATCGTTGGGAAGTCGGAACTCGAAGCGGCCTTGGGCGTCGGTACGGCCGATCTGATCGCCGTTCAGCGTTACATTGCCGTCGCGAACGGGCACATCGTCGATGGTTGCGACCAGCGTCACCCGGGCGTCACTGCGCACCTCGCCGACGAGCGAAATGGAGGCGTTGGTGTTGAGCGTGAATGTGGTGTTCTCGCTAGTCTGGACCGCGTAGCCGTCGACGGCTCGCGGCGCGTCACCTGGGGGCGGCAGCACGCCCGCAGTGTCGGTCCGTACTGTCACGTCCAACTGTGCGGTGTATGGTACTCTGGTGACGACGGTCCCCTCGTCGTCGGTCCGGCCGACAGGCTCACCGTTGAACAGCACTTCGGCGCCGACAACTGGCTCACCTTCGCGCAGCACGGTCACCTCGACAGTGGCACCGGGGACGGCGGTCCTGTTGAGCGTCACGTTCAGTGGCGGTTCACTCTCGGTGGGCGTCGCGGTGGGTCTCGGCGTGGGCGTGGAGCTGTCTGTCGGGGTTGGTGTTGGGGTCCGTGTGGGGGTTGGCGTTGGGGTGGATGTCGAGGCCAATGTCCCCGTTCCAGTCGGCGTTCCAGTAACCGTCCCAGTCACGGTCCCCGTTCCAGTCCCGGTTCCAGTTCCCGTTCCCGTGCCTGTGCCAGTGGTCGTCTCGGTAGTCGTTGACTCAAGCGCCTCGTTCTCGGCAGACTGGCGTGCCGAGCTCGGGGTTGGATCGAAGCGGACCCAGCCGATCTCGGGGAAGTACACTTCAACCCACGCGTGTGCGTGCATCCCTCGGACGGTGTACTCGTTGGGGCCGGTCTGTTCGCCCGTCGCGTAGCCCACGACGTAGCGTGCGGGGATACCCTGTGAGCGCAGCATCGTCGTCATCGCGGTAGCGAAGTACTCGCAGTAGCCCTGATCCATCTCGAACACGAACTGCGAGGTGATCGTGCCGTTCTCGCGATCGTGGCTCGCGTTCAGTGAGTACTCTTTGTTCGACTCCAGCCACGACTCGATCTGGGTTGCCGTCTCGTAGGGAGTCTCCGCTTCGGTGGTGAGTTCGGTCGTGAACGCGGCGACCTGCTGGGTGTCGTTGCCGGCGGGAAGGTCGGTATAGGTCGACTCCACCTCGTTAGGGTAGTCCTCGCCGGCCGAGCGAAGCAGGCCGGGATCGTCTGGCGGCGCTACGGACTCGCCGACGTAGGTCGTGTCAGCCGGCATTGGCTCCTGACTCGAGATCGATCGCCCCGGCTCCAACTGGAGTACATCGCTCTCGAGGGAGAGTGACTGCGGCCGCCAGACGGTCGGCAGCGCCGTCGCCGACTTGGCGAGCGTCACCTCATAGCTGATCCGCTCGCCTGCGGCACCCTCGACAGGGGTAGTCCCGTCGAACGGCTGGGCGTCGCCAGTACGCTCCCACCCCTGACCGGTGTAGCGGTCGAACGAGCCGGTACGCCAGTAGCTGGGTTGCTCACTCCTGACGACGAAGTGGACTTCCTGGTTCAGGCTGTTGTAAGCATTCGACGCGGTCGAGCCTTGGCTGCTTCCAGCATTCATCTGGCTGTCCGCCGATAGTGCGCCAAGCCCGCCCGACGCTGGACTCGTGGCGCCGCCATCTTCCCCGCCCAGCGGCTGGCCAAGGTTGAACTGTGCTGCAGGCGCTCCACCGCCGCCGACGAACAGCGGCAGCGCCACGCTGGCGAGCACGACTGCGGCGACACAGACCAACGTCAACAGGACGCGCCACCACCGGCGGTCGCCTCCGAGTTCGACGGCTCCCTTGTCGTCGCTCACGTGTTTCGTTTTCTACCTTTAGCCCGGGGATCATGAATGATGCGATAGGGATAACACCGTCTATTCGGGCGTTTGTCGCCAGCTCCACGCGACCGACTGTTCGCTTCGAGAAACGATAGAATTTCTCGCTTCTGTCGAATCCCATCATTTCTGCTTCATTTACAGTGCAACAACCGGTATACAGGACCTCTTACTCATCGGGCGGGTCTACCGGCGGTCCGGATACTGACTTCCGATGCTTCCACTCACACGCATGTCCACGCCCCTCACGCTCGCCGGCGTTGATGCCACAACCTTACTTCGCTTCGATCGAGATGTCGTCTGACGCACACTGAGGACAGTGTGACCACCGATCGGTGTTTTTGCCCTTTCCGGTCCTGATAGGGAGAACATCAGTTTTTGCCATACAGTCGAGACACGTGATCCGGACCGCATCAGTGACGCTGTAAGGCATATCCAGGAGTGGTTGCTGGACTCAGAAAAGCACATAGGTGGTGACATCCCCCAAAGCGTCGACACACTTCATGATCGCCGGCGTCGACGACGCAACCTTACATCGGCTCGATCGAGATATCCTCCGATCCACAGCGGGGGCAGTGCGACCACCGTTCAGGATCCTTGCAGTTGCCGGATTGGACAGGATCGACATCAGTTTTCGCCGTACAGTGGAGGCACGTGATCCGCACAGCGTCGGTAACGGTGGACGCCATATCGAGGAGTGATTCTTCGACACCGGAAAAGCGTACGGGTGCTCACGTTCCCAATCGCTCGGACGATACCGCCGTTGAGTGACCGGACAAGTTGTATCTCGGGATCGTCGGGATCGCTTATTGCGTCCAGCGCCGGAGTGCGAGCGCGGCTGTCAACAGCAACAGGACAAACATGACGTCGACACCGTCGATGCTAGCGACCTGGAGCGATTGCGTAGTGGGGCCGATCGTGGTCACGGTAAGCGTACCTTCCGACGAACAGTCGGCGACAACATCGCCGCTGTTGTATAACTCGATCACGCGGAGCAGCTCCGGAAACTCGACCTCGACGCCGCTGATCGAGCCGTTGCTGTTGTACGCATCGATCACCGTCAGGAGATCGCGGAACCCGATCTCACAATCCGCACCGGGGACCGGGGGCGCTGCTGACGTTTCTGTCTGCGTAGTGGTGGTCGTTACGGCCGTGGATGGTGCGAAGGCGGCCAAGAGCACCAACACCGCAACGGCCCATACGCGAGAACCCACCATACGTGTCATTTAATTTTGGTTCGTGAAGAAGAGTGCTCCGGCCGCGGCGATTAAGGCAGAAGTGAGCCATGAAGCCCGAGTACTCTCCCCCACCATCGACGACTGCGTACACCTGCAATATAGGTCAGTCCGCCAAACAGCGGGAACGTGACCAGCATGTCGGACCCGTCAAGTATCCCGGTCGGCGTACTCGAGGTAGCCCTGCAGGAGTTCCTGCCTGTCGAACCCATCGTGGGTCGGTTCGCTCTCGGGGTCGGTTCCGAAGGTCACAACGAACTCGTCGAGGCTGACCCGTTCGACGCGTGCAGCCTTGTATGCGATGCCGCCCAAGTGGTAGGTGCGCTGACACTCCCGCCCGCCGTCGTGGTCGATGTCGCCACCGGCGTCGCGGACGGTCGCCAACGCGATCGTCTCTGCGTCTTCGGGGAGTTCCCAGTTAGTCCATTGGAAGCGCGATGCTAGGTAAGTGTGCGTTGTGGTTGGCATTGGTTTTGGGTTCATTGCAGCCGGATGCGTAACGGTGCTTTGCATTGGCAGCGGTGTGGCCGCAAGGTGGTGGAGCTGGCTAGGTACGGCTGGCAGGGTTAGTATATCGACACTATCCCCGTGAGAGAATCAGACGAACCTTTATCCAGTTGAAGAGATCGACGGATTATACTCACTTCGGAAGGTTTCGAACTGAGTGGATAGATAGCTAGACTGGAACCACTTCCGCAGTCCTCACGTTCCCGATCTGAATGTCGGCCGTCGTACCCAGTTCGATGTAAATGGCCACCAGCGATTCCGAACGTTACGGGGGACCAATACCACTACCTCCGGCGCCGCTATCCAGTCCGTTCCATGTGGTTCGAGTGTGTCACAAAGGCAGGTGGGCGATCGGGGGCATGAGCAGCCGCTTTGGGAGCTCACTCTGGAAGGCGTCCGG
This sequence comes from Halolamina sp. C58, assembly GCF_051195095.1. Lineage (NCBI taxonomy): Archaea > Methanobacteriati > Methanobacteriota > Halobacteria > Halobacteriales > Haloferacaceae > Halolamina > Halolamina sp. C58. Next base: position 354,434 of record NZ_JBNTJY010000002.1, read on the forward strand.
CCAAGGGCCGGACGATGGATCCTCGTTACAGTTGGCGCTAGAAGCGTTTCCCAAGCGCCATCCGGTTGTTGTGAATCGAGCCGTATGAGCTTTCTGGCCCTGTCTTCTACCCAAGCTCGCTCGAGACAGCGACTGTTGGGCACCGGGCAGGTGGTGTCGTGGAGTGTCACGAATGTGGGCTGGACGACAACACGGACAAGACCGGTACGCTGAATACCGGTAAACAAGCCTTGGGCAAGTTCTGGAAACCGCTGTCTGAGGCGGGAGCTGTACTGGTACAGCCCGAAGCGGAGGTCATCGTCCAGCGTGACGACGAACCTGCGAACCTCGCGCTACTCGTGGATGCAACTCTTAGTGGGGAAGCCCCACGGCATTAGCTATGTGAGATGGCAGACACACGATGAAGCTGAGGAACGTATCCAGACTCTAAGACACTGAGGAGGAATTTACAAACGAATTCAGGGATACCTTGGAACTGCATTGCCTTACACTGGACATCCCCCCGTCCCGGTTTACACTCGACACACCCCCGACCCTTAGCCCATCTTCGGGTGCAGTACCTCATTGACGACTTCACCGATTCGGTCATCGTCGCCAAGGTTTTCGATCACGGGTTCAACTTTGACCTCAAGCTCGTACTGGTTCGTCTGCCCAAGGCCCTGCCCTCGGCCGCTCGTATTCTCCGAGAGGATGCTGGAATCGGCAAGATCATTCAGTTTGTCTCGAAATCGACGTTCGGAAATCGCGTTCGTGTCGATATGCCCGCAGAACGTTTGATAGAGGTCGAGGAGATTCTTCATTTCGGCCACTTCATTACCGGTGATGGTTGCGTGGGTGAAGGTCAACAGTGCGAACGCGCGCTGAAGTGAAAGGGACTGAATATCCTTATCGACGGCGGCCTATTCGAGAAGTCGACCAGTCATGGAGGGCCATTGATTTGGTACCCTGTCGGCCCCCCCTCTCCGACCTACTCGGTCGCTAGGCTCACGCCTCGAGATCGGAGGATCCACCTGGCATGACGCTGAGGGGCGAAGCTTTTGCCCGCCGCCCGCCGAGTGGGGGTATGGATCTCTTCCGCAGCGTCGGCGCCGTGGCTTCGGCCTCCGGCGACGGCGTCGTCGACTGGACGGCCGTCTCCGAGGCCGCCAAATCCGGGACCGACCCCGGCTCGCTCGACCTCTCGGCGGCCGAGCGCGAGGGGTACGCGACCGACGTGCGCGACGCCCGCGACCGCATCCGCGAGGTCGGCGGCCTCGCGTTCGACGTGCCCGAGACGGTGTCGCTCCAGAACCGCCACCACTGGATCGACGCCAACGTCGACACGTTCCGGCGGCTGATCGAGCCGATGGCCGACGAGTTCGACCAGCCGCTGTTCCCCGGCGCCTCCCGCGTCGTCAACACGGGCTCGATGTCGTTCTCGCTGGCGTTCCTCGGTCGACACGTGCTCGGGCAGTACGACCCCCTCCTGCTGGCGGAGGCTGATAGCGGTCCGACCCACGAACTCTACTTCGTCCACCCGAACATCGAACGCACCGCCGAAGAGCTGAACGTCGGCTTCCCGCGGTTCCGGCGCTGGATCGCGTTCCACGAGGTGACCCACGCCGCGGAGTTCGGCGCCGCCGAGTGGCTGCCCGAGTATCTCGAGTCGCGAATGCGCGACACCGTCACCGAACTCGCCGCCGGCGGGCTGAACCGCGAGGCGTTCGCCGAACTCGACGCCGCGATGACCGCCGTCGAGGGGTACGCCGAACTGCTGATGGATCGCGCGTTCGACGAGGAGTACGACGACCTGCGTCGGAAGATCGACGCCCGGCGCGGCGGCGGCGGGCCGGTCGATCAGCTGATCCGGCGGCTGCTCGGGCTGGGACTCAAACGCCGGCAGTACGAGCGCGGCGCGGAGTTCTTCACCGCCGTCGCCGACACGGCGGGGCTGGAGACCGCCGGGAAAGTGTGGGACCGCCCGGAGAACCTCCCGACGGACGCGGAACTCGACGACCCCGAGCGCTGGCTCGCCCGGATCGCGTAGCTACCACTCCCGCTCGGACATGTCCGGCGTGTCGGGCATCACGTCCCGGAGGTTCCGGACGACGAACCACGTCACGACGGCGCCGACGGCGAGCCCCGCGACGCCCGCCAGCAGCGCGAACTGGAGCCCCGCGCCGGCCTGAATCGAGACGAACACCCCGGAGAGACCGATGAGCAGCACGAACCCGAGCTGTAGCGGCAGCGAGCCGTAGCCGTCGCGGTCGCTCCTGTTCATGCCCGGGTGGAGGGGCGACGTGGGCTTGAACGCGACGGTTACGTATCGCCGCGGTGACTGCCCGTCGCGACGGCCCGACAATCGCCGCGCCGGAGGAACGTTTAACAGCCGACCGGGGCATCGCCGTCGCATGGTCTCCACGTTCGAGCTCGTGATGTCCGTGTTCACGGTGCTCCTCCTCGTCGGGATCGTCCTCCTGATCGTCCCCCCGACCTCCATCCACCTCGGCCTCCGATCGTTCGAGCGCCGGACGGGCGCGTCGCCGGCCGCCGTGCTCGTCGCGATCGGGATCGGGCTCGTCGTGGCCGCGCTCGGAATCGCCAGCGCCACCGCCGGTGGGGGCGAGTTCACCGTCGTCGACGCGTTTCCGGTGGTCCTCGGCAGCATCGGTCCCCTCATGGTCGCCGTGGGGCTGGCCGCACGGGCGACGAACGACCGGCTCACCGCGGCAGCGGCGGTCGACGCCGGTAACCCGGAGACCGGTGCCGTCGCGGTCGACGGCTCGCTCCGGGAACTCGACGGGACGTTCCCGGTGCCGGATCTCGACGGCGGCGCGCTGACCTGTCCGTACGCTCTGCAGAAGGATCGCGGGTTCACGTACCGATCCCCGGTGTGGGTCACCGTCGCCGAAGGTGAACGAACGGGGCCGCTCGCTGTCGCGGACGAGACCGGCTCGGTCCGCGTCGACGAGGACGCCGCGACCGTCCGGCGGTCACAGCTCTCCACCCGGAGCTACAGCATCGATCTGCCGGAGGGGGAGCCGATCCCGGAGGAGGTCGAGTCGTTTCTCGCGGACTCGGGCGTCGAGAGCCCGGGGGAGCCCTCAGTCGATCACCGGCTGCGGCTCGGGCCGCTGACCCCGGGTAACACCGTCACCGCAGTCGGCGAGTACGAGCGCGTCACCAAGCCCGGCGAGGCGTTCTGGGGGCTCTCCGGCGACGACGTGCTGCTGTTCCCGGGAGACAGAAACACCGTCCGCAGCCGACTCACCAAACGACACAAGTGGCTCACCGGCGGGGGTGCGGCGATGACGCTTGTCGGCGTCGGCTACACCGCGGTGCTGTTCCTCCCCTGAGCCGTGGATTCCACAAGACACCTATAGCCGGCCGCCACTCGCCCGCTATGGGCGAACACGCCGCCGTCGCGGCCGTCGACGACCCCGTGACGGTCGATCGAATCGCCGCCAACCTCCGCGAACTGGGCGTCGAAGCGGGCGACACCCTCCTCGTTCACACGTCGCTCTCGGAGCTCGGCTGGGTCGCCGGCGGCCCGCAGGCCGTCGTCGACGCGCTCCAGCGGGTCGTAACCGCGGACGGCACGCTGGTGATGCCGACGCACTCGACACAGTACAGCGATCCGTCGGTCTGGTCGAACCCCCCAGTCCCGGACGACTGGATCCCGCAGATCCGCGAGTCGATGCCGCCGTTCCGACCCGAACTCACCCCGAGCCGGGGGATGGGGGCGGTCGCGGAGTGTTTCCGGGACTACCCGGAGACGGTGCGCAGCCGCCACCCGCTGTACTCCTTCGCGGCGTGGGGCGCCGACGCCGAGTCGATCGTCGCCGACCACAGCTTCGAGAACGCGATGGGCGAGGCGTCCCCGCTCGCGCGGGTGTACGACCGCGACGGGTCGGTGCTGCTGCTCGGGGCCGACCACGCGTCGAACACCTCGCTCCACCTCGCGGAGTACCGCGCCGACCTCGACACGGGGCGCGTGACTGAGACCGCGCCCGTCCTGCGGGACGACGAGCGGACGATGGTCGAGTGGACCGACATCGAGCACGACAGCGGCGACTTCCCCCAGGTCGGTGCGGCGTTCGAAAAGGCCCACCCCGAGGCAGTGAGACAGGACGACGTCGGCACAGCGACGGCAAAACTAGTGGATCAGCCAGCGTTGGTCGACTTCGGCGCCGAGTGGATGAGCGACCATCGCTGAGACGGGTTACCGATTCCGGTCGATCCATGCGCAGAAGGCGTCGAAATCCTTCCGCCTGCTTGTTCGGCGATGTCGCGTAGCGTTCCGCGGCTCAGTTCGTCGTGAAGCGGAACGGGGACCGTCCGGGCGTCGCTGTCGTGGTGGGCCGGCGGTTCCCAATGCAGGATCGCGTGGTCGCCGTTGGTGCGATCCCACTCCCAGATACCGCTGTTGACCATCACCTTCACGACTTGCATCCCGGAGAAGGGCCCGCACGCGGTCACTCGAAAATCTCCGAATCCTCGACCGATCCGCTTTCGTTGCTCGCCGGGTCGATACCGAGGTCCCGAAGTTCCTCGTCGGTCGGTTCGCGACCCTCGCCGTGGTACCCCGCCACCGCTTCGTCGAGGTTATCGAGTGCCGCTTTCCGCGTCCGGCCCTGTGAACTGACGCCGGTTTCCTCGTCGCGGGCGACCCACCACTCTTCGTCTACCGCGAGCGTGAGGGTGATCGTCTGGGCCGCGTCTGGTTCACCCGCACTGGCGGGCGTGTCGGTACTCATACGCCTATATCGGCGCCACCGCGGCAAAAGCGTTCGGGGGCAGTTCTCTAATACCGTTAATTCGTACCAGCGGCTGAACCCCGCACCGACACCGTTTACCTCCGCGACCCACTCCATCCCACAATGCGAATTCGGGGCCCGATCGTCGACGTGGGCGAGCAGCGGACCGCCGGCGGGGCCGACCTCGTCGAGCTCACGGTCCGGCCCGAGCGCGGCGCCGCCGACCCGACGACGGTGACGCTGTGGAACAAGTGGGCCGAGACCGCCGACTACGCCGAGGAAGGGATGGAGCTGCTGGTCACCGACGCCGACGAGTCGGAGTTCCGCGGCGAGACGACGTACGAGACGACGCCCGACTCGTGGGTCGTGCTCGAACCCGAGTTCCTCGTCGACGTGACCGGGGTGCGCTCGTGGGTGCAGTGTCCGCGGATGTACTACCTGAACAAGCTCTCCGGCGTCCCGCTGAAGTACCCCGTCGTGAAGGGGACGGTCGTCCACGAGGTGTTCGGCGACCTGCTCCGCGGGCGCGACCTCGACGAGGCGATCGAGCACCGCGTCGCGGAGGCCGGGCTCGAACTCGGCGCGCTGGGCTACGACCGCGAGGAGGTCGAGAACGAGGTCCGGCGCAACGCCGCCGCGGTCGAAGGCTGGCTCGAACAGGGGACGCTGACGGAAGAGGACACGTGGCGTTCGGAGTACACGCTGATCTCGCCCACGTTCGGCCTGAAGGGCCGGGCAGACGCGCTGCGGCGGGGGATGCCCGTCGAACTCAAGACGGGGAAGAACACCAAACGCGAGCCGCGCTTTCAGGACAAGATGCAGGCGGCCTGCTACGCGCTGATGCTCGAAGAGCAGGGCGTCGAAGCCGACACGGGCACGCTGCTGTACACGAAAAACACCGCGCTCGAACGCGCGGAGGAGACGGGCGATCTCGCGCCCGCGAAGGAGTTCTCCGTCGGCCCGGGGCTGCTGAAGTTCGTCGTCCGCACCAGAAACGAACTGGCGGCGATGGAGTTCGACGCCTCCGTCCCGACGGGGTTCGAGGCCGACGCCAACTGCCAGTACTGCTTCGAGCAGGACACCTGCATGGTCGTCTCCGGCCGGCTGGATCAGGAGTCCAAAGCCGGACAGATCGGCCAGCCCCTCCCGCCCGAGGAGCGCGCGTACTTCGAGGGGTTCTACCGCGCGATCGAGGCCGAACGCCGCGAGGTCCACGCCGAGTACCGCAAGCTCTGGGAGCAGGACCCACAGGAGCGAGCGGACGACGACCGCGCGCTACTCGACCTCGAACCGCTCGGCCGCGAGGAGCTCCCGGGCGGGCGCTGGCGCCTGCGCGCCGAGAAGCCCGACGACGCCGTCTCGAAGCTCCGCGAGGGCGACGTGGCGCTCGCGAGCGACGGCGACCCCGTCTCCGGCCACGCCGAACTCTGCCGGATCCAGTCGCTCGGTACGGGGAAAGCTGGCGCGGAGATCGTCGTCGAGGCCGACGAGCCCGTCGACGTTCGTCGGCTCGACGTGTACCCCTCCGAACTCTCCGTGGACCGGATGCTGACGGCGCTCCACGACGGCGTGCTGACGGGCGACCCCGACCGCAAGGACGTGCTGTTCGGCCGCCGCGAGCCCGAGTTCTTGGGTGAGAAGCGTGAGTACATCGACAACAACGAGGCACAGAACGAGGCCGTCAACCGCGCGGTCCACGCCGAGGACTTCGCGCTGGTCCACGGCCCGCCCGGGACGGGGAAGACGTACACCATCGCACAGACGGTGACGGCGTTGATCGAGGACGGCGAGCGCGTGCTGCTCTCGGCCTTTACCAACCGCGCGGTCGACAACGCGCTCGAAGCCGTGCTCGACGCCGGCGTCGACGAGCGCGAGATCGTCCGCGTCGGCACCGAGTCCGGCATCCGCCCGGACATGCAGGATCTCCACCTCGAGGAGGCCGGCGATCCGGGCGAACGCATCTCCGAACTCAAGGACGCCTCGCTCGTCGCGGCGACGACCGCCTCCTGCGGCTCGCGAGTGATGCGCGAGGAGCAGTTGGACGTGGCGCTGGTCGACGAGGCGTCCCAGCTCACCGAGCCCGCGACGCTCGCGGCGATCAACCTCGCCGAGCGGTTCGTGCTCGTCGGCGACCACGAGCAGCTCCCCCCCGTGGTGCAGGCCGAGGGCGGGCAGCAGTGGACCGAGGGGTTCGGCAGTCCCGCGGCGGCGGATGGGGGGACTGCGGCGGAGGGGAGTAGCCCCGACGCCGGCGACGACCGCAGCCCCCAGCTCGACCTCTCGACCTCGCTGTTCGAACGCCTCCACGACCTCGCGCCCGAGGCGTCGGTGCTGCTGGACCGCCAGTACCGGATGGCCCAGCGCATCCAAGCGTTCCCCTCCCGGGAGTTCTACGACGGCGCGCTCCGGCCCGCGAACGGCGAGGTGGCCGCACAGCAGATCTCGGACCTGCCGGGGGTCGACGCGGACGCGCTGCCGGCAGATCTGCGCGATCCCGTCGCGTTCGTCAATCCCGACGGAGAACGCGAGGGGAACACCAACCCCACGGAGGCCGACCGCGTGGCCGAGATCGTCGAGCAGTTCGTCGCGGCCGGCGTCGACGAGGACGACATCGGCGTGATCGCGCCGTTCCGGGCGCAGGTCGCGGAGATCTCCCGCCGGGTCGACGCCACGGTCGACACGGTCGACCGCTTCCAAGGGTCGAGCGAGGAGGTGATCGTCGTCTCCTTCGTCGCGACGGGCGAGCTCTCGGGGCCGATCTACGACGACCCGCGACGGATGAACGTCGCGCTCACGCGGGCGAAGAAGTCGCTCGTCCTCGTCGGCGACGCCGGCGCGCTCGGCTCGGATCCGTTCTACGAGCGCATGCTCGACTGGGCGCGCCGGTAAAACTCAACTATCGAACGTGAATCCCAATTTTGCGCTGATTGACACGTGATTTTCGCCGGTCAGCGTGGGGCTGGCCCACAAGCCTTTTGTTCGGGTTCCCCGTGACTCCCGATTAACGATGAGGGGAGCGCACGCATGAAGCTGGCAATGATTGGGTTCGGTCAGGCCGGGGGGAAGATTATCGACAAGTTCCTCGGCTACGATGCCGAGCACGGCTCGAACATCGTTCGGGCTGCCGTCGCGGTCAATACGGCCAAAGCTGACTTGATGGGACTGGAGAACATCCCGGAGAGCCAACGGGTGCTCATCGGGCAGTCCCGAGTAAAGGGGCACGGCGTCGGCGCCGACAACGAGCTCGGCGCCGAGATCGCCGAAGAGGACATGGACGAGGTGCAGGGTGCCATCGACTCCATCCCGGTCCACGAGGTCGACGCGTTCCTCGTGGTCGCCGGCCTCGGCGGCGGGACGGGCAGCGGCGGCGCGCCCGTAATCGCCAAACACCTCAAGCGGATCTACACCGAACCTGTCTACGGGCTTGGAGTCCTGCCGGGTTCGGACGAGGGTGGCATCTACACGCTCAACGCCGCGCGGTCGTTCCAGACGTTCGTCCGTGAGGTGGACAACCTCATGGTGTTCGACAACGACGCGTGGCGGAAGACCGGCGAGTCCGTGCAGGGCGGCTACGACCAGATCAACGAGGAGATCGTCCAGCGCTTCGGGCTGCTGTTCGGCGCCGGCGAGGTCGAACAGGGCGGCGAGGTCGCCGAGAGCGTCGTCGACTCCTCGGAGATCATCAACACGCTCTCCGGCGGCGGCGTCTCCACCGTCGGCTACGCCAGCGAGGAGGTCGAAAACACCGGCGGCGGCAACGGCGGCCTGCTCTCGCGGCTCACCGGCGGCGAGGAGGAGGACGAACTCGACACCGCCCACACGACCAACCGGATCACCAGCCTCGTGCGGAAGGCGGCGCTCGGGCGGCTCACGCTACCCTGCGAGATCGAGGGCGCCGAGCGCGCGCTGCTGGTAATGGCCGGCCCGCCGAAGTACCTCAACCGCAAAGGCATCGAGCGCGGGCGGAAGTGGCTCGAGGAGCAGACCGGCTCGATGGAGGTCCGGGGCGGCGACTACCCGGTCCGGGGTGCGAACTTCGTCGCCAGCGTGATCCTGCTGTCGGGCGTGAACAACGTCCCGCGGATCAAGGAGCTCCAGCAGGTCGCGATCGAGGCCCAGGAGAACATCGAGGACATCCAGGAGGAGAGCGAGGAGAACCTCGAGGAGCTCGTCAACGACGACGACGACGAACTCGAGTCGCTGTTCTGAGCACGCTTCCCTCGTGCACGTCGTCGTTCCCTTCGCTGCGGACCGCCCGAAGACCCGTCTCTCTGCCGTTCTCACCGCCGAGGAGCGGCGCGAGTTCGCCGACGCGATGCTGCGTGACGTGCTCGCGGCGCTCGACGCCGTCCCACGAGAGCTCGACGTGACGGTGCTCTCGACGAGCCCCGTCGACGATATCGACGCCGCGGTCGAGATCGACGAGCGGCCGCTCACGCCCGCCGTGAACGACCGCCTCGACGCGGTGCCGACGGCGGTCGTGATGGCCGACCTCGCGCTCGCGACGCCCGACGCGCTCGCGGCCCTGCTCGGGTCCGACGCCGACCTCGCGATCGCCGCCGGCCTCGGCGGCGGCACGAACGCCCTGCTCGCCCGCGATCCGGCGTTCCGCGTCGACTACCACGGCACCTCCTACCGCGACCACCTCGAAATCGCCCGCGAGGGAGGGCTCTCAGTCCGGGAGATCGACTCGCGGCTGCTCGCGGTCGACATCGACGAGCCCGCAGACCTCGCGGAGCTGTTGCTGCACGGCAACGGCGCCGCACGTGACTGGCTGGTCGACGCGGGGTTCGAACTCGACGTGGCCGGCGGTCGGGTCGACGTGGTCCGGGAGTGAGCGGTCGAGTCGCGTGATCTGTCGGGACTGAGTCGCTCCGCGGACCGATTTTCAGTTCCTGGCGTTCGGAACCAAGTAAAAGTACGTTCCGGCGGGACGGTAACCCATGCAGGTATCACGCCGGACGCTCGCACGGGCGCTCGTGGTCGTCTTCGTGATCAACCTGGTCGTGATGTCGGGTGGGGCCTTTCTCGCGTACCAGCAGTCCCCCGACCGGCCCGACCAGTTCGTCGGTCCCGACGGCGACGTCGTGACCACCGACGAACAGATCACCGAAGGGAAGGCGGTGTTCCAACGCAACGGCTTGATGAATCAGGGATCGATTCTGGGCAACGGCGCGTACTTCGGTTCGGACTACACGGCCGACGCGCTGGACCGCATGACCCGCCATATGCGGGAGTACGTCGCCCAAGAACGGTACGGCACCGAGTACGCCGAGTTGGACGCGTCCCAACGGGCCGTCGTCGACGACGCCGTCGAGCGACAGATCGAGAACGGCGAGTTCGGCGACACGGTCGAACTGACCGCCGCCGAGGCGTACGCGTTTGAACAGGTCCGCGCGGCGTACGTCGATCGCTACCACGAGGGCTCCCGCGAACACGGGATCCCCGCGAACTTCGTCGGCTCGGAGGCGGACGCCGAGCGCTTCGCCGACTTCGCGCTCTGGACCGCCTGGTTCTCCGCGGTCGACCGTCCGGGCGGGGAGATCTCCTACACCAACGAGTGGCCGTACAACGAGGCCGCCGGCAACACCCCGCCGGTGTCGGCGATGACCTGGAGCGTCGTGGCGATGATCGTCCTCGTCGCCGGCGCGGGGATCGGAATCTGGCTCTACCGCGCGCTCGAACTGCCCGAACCCGAGGCCGACGGGCTGGACGTGCCGCCGCCCGAGGAGATCACGATGTACCCCAGCCAGTTCGCGGCCGCGCGGTTCATCCCGGTCGCCGCGTTGCTGTTCCTCGCGCAGGTGCTGCTGGGCGGGCTGATGGCCCACTACTACATCGAGCGCGGCGGCTTCTACGGGATCGCGGACGCGCTCGGGGTGAACGTGCTCTACCTGATCCCGTTCTCGATCAGCAAGGCGTGGCACATCGACCTCGCGGTGCTGTGGATCACCACGCTGTGGATCGGGATCGGGCTGTTCCTCCCCGCGCTGTTCACCGGGCAGGAGCCCGACGGGCAGAAATCGCTCGTCAACGTCCTGCTCGGCGCGCTGTTCGTCGTGGTCGTCGGCGGGTTCGCGGGCATCTGGCTCGGCTCCCACGGCTACTTCGACGGGAACCTCTGGTGGATCGTCGGCAACGAGGGGCTGGAGTACCTCGAGATCGGCCGGCTCTGGCAGGTCGGCCTGCTGCTCGGCTTCGCGCTCTGGACGTTCATCGTCGCCCGGGGGTTCAAGCCGCTGCTGGAGCGGGAGTCCCGCTACGGACTCGCGCACCTGATCCTCTACGCTGGCGGCTCCATCGGCCTGCTGTTCACCGCGAGCATGCTGTACACGCCGACCACGTCGATGGTGATGACGGAGTTCTGGCGCTGGTGGGTCGTCCACATGTGGGTCGAGGGCGTGTTCGAGTTCTTCATCGTCGCCGTGATCGGGCTGACGCTGGTGTCGATGAACCTCCTCTCGCGGGCCAGCGCCGAGAAGGCAGTGATGGTCGAGGCGCTGCTGGTGATGGGGTCGGGGATCATCGGCGTCTCCCACCACTACTGGTGGATCGGGCTGCCGGAGTACTGGGTCCCCATCGGCAGCGTGTTCTCCACGCTGGAGTTCATCCCGCTGGTGTTCATCCTCTTCGAGGCGACCAACGAGTACCGCACCTACGCCACCTCGGGCGAGGAGTTCCACTACACGCTGCCGTTCATGTTCATCGTCGCCTCCGGCGTCTGGAACTTCGTCGGCGCCGGCGTGCTGGGGTTCTTCATCAATCTCCCGCTGGTGAACTACTACGAGCACGGCACGTTCCTCACGGTCGCCCACGCCCACGCGGCGATGTTCGGCGCCTTCGGCTTCCTCGCGCTGGGGATGGCGACGTACATGCTCCGGTTCACCACGAAACCCGGGAAGTGGGACCCCACGAACCTGAAGCGGGCGTTCTGGCTGTGGAACGTCGGCCTCGCGTGGATGGTGCTGCTCGGCGACGTGCCGGTCGGCTTCCTCCAACTGGAGACGGTGTTCACGCAGGGGTACGACGCCGGGCGGTCGCTGGCGTTCTACAGCCGCGACATCGTCCAGACGCTGTTCTGGGTGCGGCTGCCGGGCGACCTGCTGCTCATCGCCGGCACCGGGCTGTTCTGCTACGACGTGCTGAAAAAGCGGCTCGTCAAGCGCGAACAGGTCGCCGACGCGAGCGGCGGCACGCCGATCTCGCGGCGGATTTTCGGCGGTGACGACGAACCCGACCGGGAGCCCCGCGACGACTGACGCGACGAGGGGGGGACGGCCGCGGCTCCCGCCTTCTGGAAACCTTCATACCCGTCGCCCCGCCACCTTCGGGCGTGATCCCGGCCGCCGACGAGTACGGCATCGACCTCTCGATCAGCGACGGCGAGATCGACCGCCTGCTCGACGTGACGCCCGACGACGTGGACGCGGCCGACGCGCTCACCTTCTCCCGGAACGTGTTCATCCCCCTGACGACGGCCTGCCGGTACACCTGCACCTACTGCACCTACTACGACGTGCCGGGGGAGGCCGAGCTCATGTCGCCCGACGAGATCCGCGAGGAGTGCCGGATCGGTGCCGACGCGGGCTGTACGGAGGCGCTCTTTACGTTCGGCGACGACCCCGACGACCGCTACACCGCGATCCACGAGCAGCTGGCCGAGTGGGGCCACGACTCGATCCACGAGTACCTGCGCGAGGCCTGCGAGATCGCGCTGGCGGAAGGGCTGCTCCCGCACTCGAACCCCGGCGACCAGACCCGCGAGCAGATGGCGGAAGTCGCCGACGTGAACGCCTCGATGGGCGTGATGCTGGAGACGACCGCCGACGTGCGCGCCCACTCGGGCGGCCGACGGAAGACGCCCGGCCAGCGACTCAACACGATCAGGAACGCCGGTGAACTCGGCGTCCCGTTCACGACGGGGATCCTCGTCGGTATCGGCGAAGGCTGGCGCGACCGTGCCGAGAGCCTGCTCGCGATCAAGGAACTCCACGAGCGCTACGACCACGTACAGGAAGTGATCGTCCAGAACGTCGTCCCGAACGAGCGCTCGGAGTTCGAGCAGCCCGACCTCGGGACGATGCGCCGGACGGTCGCGATGGCCCGCGCCGCGCTCCCCGAGGAAGTGTCGGTGCAGGTGCCGCCGAACCTCTCGCCGGCCCGCGAGCTGCTCGACTGCGGCGTCGACGACCTCGGCGGCGTCTCGCCGATCACGGACGACTACATCAACCCCGAGTACGAGTGGCCTGCGCTGCGCGAACTGGGGGAGATCGCCGACAGCGCGGGCGTGCCGCTGTACGAGCGACTCCCCACGTACGACCGCTACCTTCCGGAAGAACTGCGCAGAGAGGGGTTCGACGGGCGGGTTGCCGATCCGCCCGCGAACGGGGGCGAGTGGCTGCCGGCCCCGGTTCGGGAGCGCGTCGCCGCCGCCGACGCACACGGCCGGCGGTTCCGGGCAGTCGCCCGGCGAGAGGGGCCGCTGTCGATCCCTGAGCCGTGAGCGCCATCCGTCGGCCGGTCCGGAGCCAGTAGCTCTTTGCGGCGGGGGGTGTTGAGTCACCCGCATGGATCCACTCACCGCACTTCAGTTCGGGCCCGGCGGCGAACTGTTCGGCATCTCGCTGTCGGAGCTCGCCGGGCAGGCCGTCGCGTTCGTCCTCGGCTTCGTCGCGACGTGGCTGCTCGGCCGGTTCGTCCTGATCCCCGTTCTGCTCCGCGTGCTGAAAGCGCGGGGGTTCACCGAGGCGTTGCGCAGCCTGACCAAGAGCGTCGCCAACGCGCTGGTGCTGTTCGCGGCGACCGCGGTCGCGTTCATGGCCGCCGGCTTCCCCAGCTTCCTCACCGCCGCGGCGACGCTGTCGGGCGCGCTCGCGCTGGCGCTCGGCTTCGCCGCGCAGGACCTCGTCGGCAACTTCGTCGCCGGCGTGTTCATCATCAAGGACAAGCCGTTCGAGGTGGGCGACTGGATCGAGTGGAACGGTATGTCCGGCCGCGTCGAGGAGATCGACCTCCGGGTGTCGACGGTGCGCACGTTCGACAACGAGCGCATCACCGTCCCCAACGGCGACCTCGCGAACAACGCGATCACCAACCCCGTGGCCTACGAGAAGCTGCGCCAGAAGTTCGTGTTCGGCATCGGCTACGACGACGACATCGACCTCGCCCGCGAGGCGATAATCGAGGAGATCAGTTCCGTCGACGGCGTACTCACGGAGCCGGGCGTCACCACCCGCGTCACCGAACTCGGCGACTCCGCCGTCGGCATCCAAGCCCGGTTCTGGATCGACGATCCCGACCGCGGCGACTACGTGGCGGTCCGCAGCGAGGCGGTCAAGGCGGTGAAGGAGCGCTTCGACGACGAGGGGATCGACATGCCGTACGTCCACCGCCAGCTGGTGGGCGAGATCGACGTGAACGAGAACGCCGCCGAGTAGCGCTCAGTCGAGGAAGCGCTCGATGCGGGCGGTCGCTTCGCGGAGCTCGTCCATCCCCGTCGCGTAGGAGACCCGGAGGTGGCCGTCGCCGCCCTCGCCGAACACGCTGCCCGGGACGACCGCGACGCCCTCCTCGGTCAGCAGATCCTCCGCGAACTGTTCGTCGTCGCCCGGACACTCCGGGAACACGTAGAACGCGCCCTCGGCCTCGAAGCAGTCCAGTCCCATCTCCCGGAACCGCGAGAGCACGTAGCGGCGGCGCCGGTCATAGGCGTCGTGCATCTCGTCGACGGCGTCCGCACAGGACCGGATCGCTTCGAGCCCCGCGAACTGAGCGGTCGTCGGCGCCGAGAGCATCGTGTACTGGTGGATCCGGTTCATCGCCTCGATCGCCGTCGGCGGCGCGAGCGCGTAGCCCAGCCGCAGGCCGGTCATCGCGTACGCCTTCGAGAAGCCGCCGATCACGACCGTGCGCTCGCGCATCCCCGGCAGCGTCGCGATGGAGTCGTGCTCGCCGCCGTAGGTGAGCGCGGCGTAGATCTCGTCGGCGATCACCGTCAGGTCGTGCTCGCGGGCGAACGCCGCCACGGGCGCGAGCGCGTCGGCGTCCATCACCGCGCCGGTGGGGTTGTTCGGGTAGCAGAAGATCAGCGCGTCCGCCTCGTCGGCGCCCGCCTCCCGCAGTGCTCGCTCGGTGAGTTCGAAGTCGTCCGCCGCGCGTGTCGGCACGGGGAGCACCTCGGCGCCGGCGAACGTCGCCGTCGGCCCGTAGGAGATGTAGGAGGGCTGCGGGACGGCGACGGTGTCGCCCGGATCGACCAGCGCGCGCATCGCGAGATCGACCGCCTCGCTGGCGCCGGCGGTGACGAGCACCTCCCGCTCGGGGTCGTAGTCGTGGTCGTACCGGGAGACGTGGTCGGCGATCCGCTCCCGGAGGTCGGCCCGCCCGCGGTTCGCGGTGTAGGAGGTGCGGCCGCGTTCGAGCGCGTCGATCGCCGCCTCGCGGGCGGCCCACGGCGCCGAGAAGTCGGGCTCGCCCACGCCGAGTGAGATCACGTCGTCGGCTGCCTCGGCGAGTTCGAAGAACTTCCGGATGCCCGAGGGCGGCGTCTGCCGCACGCGATCGGCGACCTTCATGGGGAGACGGAGAGGCGGTCGTCGTCGCGGTCCTCGCCGAAGTCGACGCCGCGATCCTTGTACGTGTCCATCACGAAGTGAGTCACCGTCTGGGTCACCTCGGGGATGGGGGCGATCTGGTCGGCGACGAACCCCGACACGTCGCGCATCGAGTCGCCGACGACGACCGCCGAGAAGTCGTAGTCGCCGGAGACCAGCCGCAGCGTCTCCACCTCGGGGTGGTTCGCGATCCGGCCCGCGATGTCGTCGTACTTCGTCTCGCGGTCGAGTTCGACGTTGAGTTCGACGTGGGCCTCGACGCGCTCGGCGTCGGCGTTGGCCCAGTCGACGACCGCCTGATAGCCGTGGACGACGCCCGCGGCTTCGAGCTCGTCGATGGTCTCCTCGGCTTCGGCCTCGGTCAGCCCGGTCTGGCGGGCGATGTCCGCGGTCGACTGTCTGGCGTCGTCGAGCAACAGTTCCAGAACGTCGCGCTGGGCGTCCATACACCGGGGTCGGCGTCGCGCGTGAAAGCCTTTGCTCGACCGTGGGAACCGTTCGTCGGCGCGGCGACGCGATCAGTCGAGCAGCGGCGTCCCGTCCGCCCGCGGGCCGAGTTCCGGCCCGTACGGGCCGCCGTCCATCTCCACCCGGCGGGTCTGCTCGTAGTCGGTCGAGCGCTCCGCGAGCGGCCGGCCGATCGCGCCCACCATCTCGACGTAGTCGGCGACGCTGCGGAATTCGCCGTACTCGCCGCCGGCGCGTTTGGTGATCTCCTCGGAGAGGATCGTCCCCATGAAGTCGTCGGCGCCGCAGTTGAGCAGTTTCAGCCCGTGTTCGTCGCCGGATTTCACCCACGAGGACTGGATGTGGTCGACGTTGTCGAGGAAAAGGCGTGCGACCGCGACGAGCAGTTCGTCCTCGGCCCTGCTCGGGCCGCCGTCGACGACGCCCGCCTCGTACAGCGGCGTGTTCTGGTGGATAAAGGAGAGCGGGACGAACTCCGTGATCGCGCCCGTGCGGTCCTGCAGATCGCGGATCACTTTCAGGTGTTTCGCGCGGTGCATCTCGTTCTCGACGTGACCGTACATCATCGTCGAGGTGACGGGCAGCCCCGCGGCGGCGGCGCCCTCCATCGCGTCGACCCACTCGCCGGTGTCCATCTTCCCCGGGCAGATCACCTCGCGCACCTCGTCGACGAGGATCTCGGCCGCGGTGCCGGGCGCCGAATCGAGCCCCGCATCGCGGAGCCGGCGGTAGATCGACTCGTAGGAGCGCTCGGTCCCCCGGCGGGCGTGGTACGCCTCCTCCGGCGTCATCGAGTGGAGGTGGACGCCGCCGACCGACATCGCCCGCAGCTGCTCGACGTACGTCCCGGGGTCGGTCTCGTAGCGCTCCGGCGGCTTGTAGTTCACCTCGCGTGCCGGGTCGTCGTAGCTTTCGAGGATCTCGCGGTGCTCCTGATCGAGCGCGAACGCCGGATGGAGCCCGGAGACGGAGGTGACCTCGTAGATGCCGCGGTCGAGCCCGTCCTCGACGGCCGCGCGGCTCTCTGCGGGCGTCTTGGTGAACCCCGAGTGTTCCACGTCGGCGTCTCTCTCGAACGCGCTGTCGGGGTTCTTGAAGTTACAGAACAGACAGCCCGTGTTGCAGGCGGTCGTGACGTTGTTGTTGAGGTTCGCGACGAACGTCACGGTGTCGCCGACTTCCTCGGCGCGCCGGCGGTCCGCGAGCTCGAGCACGCGCTCCTTGCGCGCGGGGTCGATCCCCGACGACTCGGTGCCCGTGGTCAGCAGTTCGACGGCGTCGTCGACGGAGAGTCGGTTCCCGTCGGCGGCTTTCGCGAGCGCGTTCTCGAAGGACTGGTCGCTCTCGGGGACGCAGTCGAACTCCAGCGCCCCGTCGTCGAGATTCGCCGCCGTGGTCATACAGGGAGGGGTAGGCCGAGCGTGAAAAACCGCGCGGTGGGGGGCGTCGTCGCCCGATCGAACCACGACCGTGCATAGCTCCACGCGAAACGGAGGGGTCCTGCCCACCGATGTGAAGATTCAAGGTCGCTCCCGCCCCCGCTCCGGGTGTGACCAGCGTCAAGGAGTTCCGCGTCGACCGGGCGCCGACCGACGACGAACTGGGTCGGGGGCGGTTCGTGTTCACCGACGACTACTCCGTGTTCGACTGGGGGCCGATGCCCGACACGATCCCCGAGAAAGGGCGGAGCCTCTGCACCATGGGCGCGGACAACTTCGAACGACTGGCCGACGCCGGGGTTCCGACCCACTACCGCGGCGTGGTCGACCCCGCCGAGGCCGGCGTCGACGCGCCGCCGACGGACGAACTCGACGCCGTCTCCGGCCCGCCACGGCAGATGGCGATCGACCTCACGGTCGTCCCGGATCTCCCCCACGGCGACGACGGGTACGACTACGACGCGTTTCACGCCGACGCCGGGAGCCACTACCTCGTTCCCCTCGAAATCGTCTTCCGGAACGAGGTGCCCGTCGGCTCCAGCCTGCGCACCCGGAGAGAGCCCGAGGACGTGGGGCTCGACCGCCACCGCTGGCCCGACGAGGCGGTGTCGCTGCCCGAACCGATCGTGGAGTTCTCCACGAAGTTCGAGGAGCAGGACCGCTACCTCGACGAGGCCGAGGCCGACGCGATCGCCGGCCGCGCCGACCTCGACGAGCTGCGGGAGACTGCGCTCGCGGTGAACGAGACCATCACCGAGCGCGCCACGGAGACGGGGTTCGTCCACGAGGACGGCAAGATCGAGTGTCTCTGGGTCGACGGCGAGGTGCGCGTCGCCGACGTGGCGGGCACGTTCGACGAGAACCGCTTCGCCTACGACGGACAGGAGCTCTCGAAGGAGGTGCTCCGGCAGTTCTACAAGGCGTACGATCCGGACTGGGTCGCCGCGGTGAAGGACGCCAAAGCCGTCGCCGCCGAGGAGGGCGTCGCCGACTGGAAGTCGTTCTGCGAGGAGTCCCCCGCCGAACTGCCGGCCGACGTACGCGAGGTCGCCGGCGAGATGTACGCCGCCGGCACGAACGCCTACACGGGCCGGGAGTGGTTCGAGGCGCCCGGGATCGACGAGGCGGTCGACGCGGTCCGGGATCTGTAACGCTCAACACTTTTCCCGGTCGCGCCGGGCCTTTCGAAGCGTGCTGCCCTCCACCGACAGCCCGATCGACCGACGCGCCGCGCTCGCTGCTGGCGCCGCCGCCGCGTCCTCACTCGCCGGCTGTACGTCCGTTCGCGAACTCCGACGACTGTACGACGACCCCCACACGCACCACAGCGACGCCACTCTCGGCGAGCCGCCGGAGCCCTGGCCGACGCTCGGCCACGACGCCCGCCGGACCGGGTTCCGGGAGACGCCCCCCGAGATCGCCGCCGAGCCGACGATCGAACGCGTCGGCGACGGCGGCGGCGAGTTCCGGGACACCGCCCCCGCGGTGACCCCGGATGCGGTGTACGCGACGACGGTGAACTACGGCGAGAACGACCGGACCAGAGGGTTCGCGGCGACCGGCCGGGACGGCGAGTCCTGGTGGGAACGCCAGTGGTCGGACGGCGACCTCCCCGCGACGCCGACGATCCACGGCGAGACCGCGCTGCTCTCGCGGGCCGGGACGACCGTCGCCGTCAACCGCCGGACTGCGGAGGTCCGCTGGGAGTACGCCGCCGGCAGCGTCGAGGGCGTCCCGACGGCGGTCGGGGAGACGGTGTTCCTCCCCAGCCGACGACTGTTCGCGCTCGACGGCGTCACCGGCGAGCGCCGCTGGGCGGCCGACGACCTGCCGAACCCGCCCGGCCCGGTCGCAGCCACCGAATCGACCGTGTTCGCGGAGAGCGACGGGACGCTCTACGCGGTCGACGCCGCGGACGGGAGCGTTCGCTGGGAGGAGTCCGTCGCCGAACCGAGCTACGACACCCCGGTCGTCGGCGACTCGATCGTCGCGATCACTGGCTCGGACGGGCTCCTGCAAGCGATCCCGCGGACCGACGAGGCCGAACGCTGGCAACGACAGGTCCCCGGCGGGCAGGTCGCGCCGGCGGTCGCCGACGGCCGCGTGCTCGCAGTCAGCGACACGAACGACAGTCTGCTCGCGTTCGACGCCCACACCGGCGAGACGGACTGGACCACCGATCTCGGTCCGACGGTCGACACCCGGGTCGCCGTGGGCGGGGAGACGGCGTTCGTGCTGGGGTACGACGAAGCAGTCGAGGAGGACTCGCTGTTCTGTATCGACGCCGCGAGCGGCGAGATCCGCCGCACCGTGTCGCTCCGGACCGCCGGCGGCGAACCGCTGGTGACCGAAGGAACGGGCGTCGCGCTCGCCGACGACGGCGTACTGTTCCCGGCGGGCGTCGACAGCGAGTACGGAATCTACCGGCTCGGCTGACCGCTCCGAACGGGGGAGGAAACGTTTTCCGCGCCGCGTGTTATCTGAGAATCATGTTCGACGACCTGCGACGCCGCTCGCTGCTGGCCGCGGCTGCGGGCGTCACCTCGCTGTCGGGGTGTGCCGGCGAGTCGCCGGAAACCGACACCGAGAGGAGCGATACGGCGACCCCGACGGCGACAGGGACGAGCGACTCGACCGCCGCCGATCGAGGCCCGAGCGTCGAGATCGACGGAACGGTCGCCGCGTCGTCGATCAGGGCGGGCGAACGCGTCGTCGCCGACGTGACCGTGACCAACGAGGGCGACGAGGGGGAGGTGACGCTGACGCTCCGCCTCGGCGACGACGCCGTGGGCCAGCGGACGGTGACGCTGGGGGCGGACGAGTCGACGACCGTCGAGTTCGAAACGGCGCCCGTCGATCGCTACGGGACGGTCGATGTCGCGGTCAACGGTGTCTCCATCGGATCGATCGAGGTGACGCATCCGCCGGAGATTCACGTCGACCCGGCCGGGAACGACGACGACGCCGGGACTGAAGCGGCGCCGGTCGCGACGATCCAGGCGGCGGTCGAGCGCGCGCGGCCGGGCGAGACCGTCCGCGTCCACGCCGGGGAGTACC
Organism: Halolamina sp. C58; assembly: GCF_051195095.1. Lineage (NCBI taxonomy): Archaea > Methanobacteriati > Methanobacteriota > Halobacteria > Halobacteriales > Haloferacaceae > Halolamina > Halolamina sp. C58. The sequence continues at coordinate 374,747 of NZ_JBNTJY010000002.1, forward strand.
GGGGGCCCGTGCTGACCCGCCGGAGCGGCGAGCCGGACGCTCCCATCACGATCACCGGGCCTGCCGACGCGGTGCTAACGGAGAATCCGGAGGACTGGCGCGGCGTGTTCGAAATCCACCACAGCCACGTCCACCTCGAAGGGCTGACGATCGACGGCCTGCTCGACCCCGACGCGCCGGAGACCGCGTCGTCGTACGTCGACAAGACGTTAGTCACCGTCTCGCCGCCGTCCCGGAGCGACCCCTCGCCGGTCAGCGACGAGTACCTGACCGACATCGTGGTCAAACCCGACCGCATCGGCAACACGCAGCGGAACATGGTGATCGTCTGGCGGACCGAGGGGATCGAGATCGGCGAGTTCGAGGTGATCGGGCCCGCGGGCGCCGGCTGGGTGTTCGACGACACCCCGGACCACGTCGGCGAGATCGTCTACCTCGGGCAGGCGCCGGCGAACGTGATCGAGGACTTCGACTGGTACCCCTGGGACCGGTACGACGAGACCAGCGACGTGCACGTCCACCACATCGACAACTCGGCGGGCCACCCCCACTCCGAGCTGGTCGACGCCAAACTCGGCACGCACGACGTGACAATCGAGTACTGCACGGACGCCGGCGGCTCGCAGAACAACGAGACGTACACCGTGTCGGCGCTGGCACTCCGGGGCCACGACGCGACCGTCCGCTGGAACCGGCTCGCCGACGGCTCCGGTCACGGGATCGAGATTCGCGACCGCCGTGGCTACAACGGCCCCCGAATCGAGGCCGAGCCCCGCGACGTGGTCGAACGCGCCGGGACGGGCAACGACATCTACGGCAACGAGATCACCGGGTTCGCCGGCGAGGCGGTGACGATCACCGAGTGGATCGACGGCGAGCCGTTCGAGCAGGGCCACATCTGCGGCAACGAGATCGAGGGCGAGACGGACTTCGCCCCCGAGTCGGACTGCGGCGACGCGGTGCCGTCCGGCGACGGCGTCGGCCACCGCGGCGGCGACAGCCCGTGGGAAGCGTAGCCGGCAGTCGGCGTATCTACCCACGAGCGTGTATACTAGTGGATTACCACAACCCCTTTTACGCACGGACGAACATACCCAGTCGATGACCGCCTACACCGCGACGGTGACGGTGCGGCTGAAGCGCGGCGTGCTCGACCCGGAGGCCGAGACGACCCAGAAAACGCTGGAACGGCTGGGGTTCGAGCTCGCGGACCTGCGCTCGGCCGACCAGTTCGAGGTGGATCTGGACGCCGACGACGCCGACAGCGCCGCCGAGCGCGCCGACGAGATGGCCCAACGGCTGCTCGCGAACCCCACGCTCCACGACTACGACGTGGTCGTGGAGGAGCAGGCGGAATGACTGTCTCCGTCGTCCAGTTCGGCGGGTCGAACTGCGACCGCGACGCCGTACGCGCGCTCTCCCGGATCGGCGTCGACGCCGAGCGCGTCTGGCACGAAGACGGCCTGCCCGCCGACACCGAGGGCGTCGTCCTGCCCGGCGGCTTCTCCTACGGCGACTACCTCCGGGCGGGCGCGATGGCCGCCCACTCGCCGATCATGAACGAGGTTCGCGCGGCCGCCGAGGAGGGGACGCCCGTGCTCGGCGTCTGTAACGGCGCCCAGATCGGCAGCGAGAGCCGGCTCACGCCGGGGGCGTTCACCACGAACGCCAGCGCGCGCTTCCAGTGTGAGGATGTGTTCCTGCGCGTGGAGAACGCCGACACGCCGTGGACAGCGGCGTACGACGAGGGTGAAGTGATCGAACTCCCGATCGCCCACGGCGAGGGGCGGTTCGAGATCGACGACGCGGCGTACGAGGAGTTGGTCGACGACGACCGCGTGCTGTTCCGCTACTGCGACGCCGACGGCGAGGTGACCGACGACGCGAACCCCAACGGCTCGAAGGGGAACGTCGCGGGCGTGCTCGGGGAGTCTGCGAACGTCGCGGTGCTGATGCCGCACCCGGAGCGGGCGTCGTTGGCGGAGTTGGGCGGGAGTACGGACGGGCAGGGCGTTCTGGAAGGGCTGGCGTAGGGGTTTCGGGCGGTTTGGGTGTTTCCGGAGTTGGAGATGGTTCTGTGACGACTGGAAGTGATCGCTGATCCAACAGCGACAGCAACAGCACCTCGTTTGCTGACTACTTGTGACCGCAGTGTGCCGGACACAGGGTCCGGCACAGCCCGGAGTCCCCACCCCTCCCCCCGCGATCGGCGACAGTCGCCGATCGCGAGGCGTCCACCGCCACCGCACCGCTGTGGCTGTTGGCGCGAAGCGGGAGCGCCCCTCGTGGGCGCGACCAGCGCGAGGGACGACTGACCGAGTGAAACGAGGGAAGGAGTCGGCTGGGGAGGGGACGAGGCGGGAAAACGCGACCAGCGGGAGCGGAAAACCGCCTCGAAGCGAGCGGCGAAGCCGCGAGCGATGTGGGCTGTGCGGCGCGGTTGCGGTCGCAAGTGGCCAGCGATCGAGACGCTGTCGCGGTTCGCAGTCGCTATCTCAACACTCGAAACCAAGCCTGAAACACCGACCAGACCGACAAAACCGAAGATTACCGAGCCAGCGGCATGTTGTACGACTCCTCCTCCGAAAGCACCAGTTCCCACGTGAACTCACACTCACACTCCACCTGCTCGAACACCGACGGATCCTGCCGGAGGTCGAAGTCCTTGATCGCCCGCTGGACGCGGTCGTCGCACTCACCGCAGTTGTGCGGGCCGCGATCCGACCCGTGACCAACGGGGTCGGAGACGACGATGGCGTCGACGTCCGTCGTCGACCGCAGCACCTCCGCGACCGACCAGAGCCACGGCGGGCGGTAGCCGCCCTCGTAGAACAGCTCGTCCACCATCGTGTAGCGCTGGACGTTACACGGGTTCATCGAGACGGTGTGACAGCCCTCGACGGCGCCACAGCGCCGGACGCTCGACTTCATGTCCTCCAAGGCTTCCTTCTCGGAGAGGAACGGCGGCTTCATCAGCAGGTACGCCTTCACGCCGGCGTCGCCCGCCCTCGCTTCGGCGCAGGCGTCCTCGAAGTCCGCGAAGTCGAAGTACTTGTTCACGCAGTCGTGGCGCACGCGGTCCGTGGCGGTCTCCAGTCCCACCGCCACGTCCGTTTCGAGGCCCTGTTCGGTGAACTCCCGAACCTTCTCGCGGTCGACGAAGTCAGGCAGCGACTCGACGACGATGCGGTCCCGGTCCGCGAACGTCTCCGCGATCGCCCGTCGGGTCTCGGCGGGCACCTCGCGCTCGTCGAGGAACGAGCCCGAGGTGTAGATCTTGATCAGCCCCGACTCGCCGTCGGCCTCCTCGGCCTCGTGGTCCAGACAGTACTGGATCTGCTCCATCAGCGCGTCGTGGCTCACGCTCCCGCCCTCGACGGACTCGGCGACGTAGCCACACATCGTACAGCCGCCGGCGCGGGCCCAGCGACAGCCGCCGGTGTTGAGGATGATCGTCAGGCTCTGGTACACCCCGTCGGGCGTGTTGTCCTCGTCGATCCACACCCGCGTGGGCTCGCGGGGATCGTAGCTCTGGTCGTTCTCGGCACGGATGTCGCGCATCACCTGATTGTGCGCGTCCATCCCCCGCCCGCGTTCGTACACTTCGGGCGTCGGCTCGCTGCTCATGGCCGAACTGGGCCGGGCACGGGGAAAACGGCTTCGACAGGCCGGGACGCTACGACCGCGCGTCGTCGACCCATGCGGGCACCGCGAACAGCCGCCACGCCGCGACACCCAGCGCGGCGCCGATCGCGTCGGCGACCAGATCGAGAACGGACACCGCTCGACCGGGGACGAACCCCTGCAGGAGTTCGACGCCGCCGCCGAACGCGGTCACGGCGACCGCGACGGCGAGGATCGCTGGAAGCGTTCGCGTCCGCAGCGCGAACAGGCTTGCTGCCGCGAGCGCCGCGTAGCCGACGACGTGGAGGAGCTTGTCGACGCCGACGGGGCCGATCGTCCCGCCACCACCGCCGCCCGGAACGAGCGAGGCGACGAGGACGACGGCGGCGACCGCGATCGGGAGCCAGCAGCGATCCATACCCGAGAGTGGGGCGAGCCGCCCAAAGCGGTTGCGTCCCGCGATCGTCGGCGGGTGGGTTTATCCGGGGCGCGACGGAAGGGTCGAACATGTCCCAGCCCTCCGCCCTCTCGGAGAACAGTAGTCTGTTGATCGCCGCCGGCGTCGCCGTGTTGGTGCTGGTGCTCCTCGCGGGGCTGCTCGGCTTCGGTGGCGCCGTCGGGATCCTCGGATTCGTCGTCTACACCGCCGTCTGGCTGGCGGTCGCGGCGTTCGTGCTGTGGCTGTTCTACCGCCTCGTCGTCGCCGTCGAACGGATCGCCCACGCACAGCAGCGGATCGCCGCGGCGGAGAACCCCCCGAGCGGCTCGCAGGTCACCGCGGCCAGCGGAACCGACGGGGACGGCGCCGACGACACCGATATCGACAGGACGGACGCCGACGGGGGCGACACCGTCGACGAATCCGACGCCGACGGCGACGCCGCGTAGCTTTCACCGGCTTCATAGGAACTTTCACACGTCCACCGCACTCGTGGACGATGAGCGGAAAGAAACGGTTCACCCCCGAAGAGTTGGCGCGCCTCCCCGAGTTCCACCACCCCCGCGTCGGGCCGGACGGCGAACGCGTCGCGTTCTACTACGACGGCACCGGCCGCAACGAGCTGTACGTCCAGGAGATCGAGAGCGGCGAGCGCCGGCAGATCAGCGACGGCGAGGTCCCCCGGGCCGCGCGCTGGCCCATCGCGTGGGACGCCGACGGCAGCCGCGTGTTCTTCCACCTCGACGACGCCGGCGACGAGCAGAACGACATCTGGGCGATCGATCTCGACGGCGACGCCGAGCCCGTGATCGAGACGCCCGGGCAGGCGTCGCTGCAGGACGTGGCCGACGACGGCCGCCTGCTGTACGCCAGCGACGAGGGCGAGCAGATGAACCTCTACCTGTTCGACCCCGCGACCGGCGAGTCCGAGCAGCTGACCGAGAACGACGAGCCGGTCCGGGGCGGCAGCTTCTCGCCCGACGGCGACCGGATCGCCTACACGACCAACGAGACGGAGGCGATGGAGAACCGCGACGCGTACGTACAGGAGCTCGAGAGCGGCGAGAGCCGCCGACTCGACATCGGCGAGACGGGCTCCCAGACCGGTGCGGTCGACTGGCACCCCGACGGCGAGCGCCTGCTCGTCCGCGACGACACGGAGGATTTCACCAACGCCGGCGTGTACGAGCTCGCGACCGACGAACTGCGCTGGCTCAGCGACGGTAGCGTCGAGGAGTCGCCGCAGGCGTTCGGTTCGGACGGCGAGACGGCGTACGTGCTGCGCAGCGAGAACGCCGGCCGTGCGCCGATCGTCTACGATCTCGCTAGCGGCGAGCCCGAACCGCTCGACCTCGCCGACGGCGTCGCCTCGCTGGCCGGTGGGGAGCATTTCCTCACGGACGGCCGGGCCGTGTTCACCCAGACGACGCCCGACACGCGCTCGGCGCTGCTGGCGTACGACGACGGCGCGACCGAGACGCTGATCGAGCCCGACTACGGCGAGATCGACCCCGACGCGTTCGTCGACGCCGAGTACGTCACCTACGAGTCAGAAGACGGCCTCGAGATCGGCGCGCTGCTGTACGACGCGCGGGATCGGCCCGAGGGCGAGGAGGGTGAGGAAACCCCCGGCGTCGTGAAGGTCCACGGCGGCCCGCACGGCCAGTCGATGCAGTCGTTCGACCTCTACGCGCAGTTCCTCGTGAGCGAGGGGTACTCCGTGCTGCTGCCGAACTACCGCGGCTCGATCGGGCGCGGGCGGGAGTTCCAGCAGGCGATCCTCGACGACTGGGGCGGCGCCGAGCAGGAGGACATCGCCGCCGGCGGCCGCTGGCTGGGCGACCGGGAGTTCGTCGACGAGGACCGGCTCGCGGTGTTCGGCGGCTCCTACGGCGGCTACTCGGCGTACTGCCAGCTCACGATGCACCCCGAGATCTGGACGACCGGCGTCGCGTGGATCGGCATCACCGACCTGCAGCTGCTGTACGAGGAGTCGATGCCGCACTTCAAGGCGACGCTGGAACAGCAGCTCGGCGACCCCGAGGAGAACGAGGCGCTCTGGCGGGAGCGCTCGCCGATCACCCACGTCGACAACATGGAGGCGCCGGTGTTCGTCGTCCACGGCGTCAACGACCCGCGCTGCCCGATCTCGCAGGCGCGCGTGTTCCGCGACGCGCTCCAGGAGCGCGGCTGGGAGGAAGGGCCGGACGGCGACTTCGAGTACGAGGAGCTCGAGGCGGAGGGCCACGGGAGCTCCGACGTGGAGCAGAAAGTCCGGGCGTTCGGGCTGATCGGGGAGTACCTGGATCGACGGCTGTAACCGATCACGGCGAGCGACCGGTCTCGACCTCCGTGTCGAGACCGCGGAGCCGATGCCGTGATCGTGTTGTAGCCAGTCCACGGAGCCGATGCCGTGGCTGTGTCTCGCCGACGACGACGCTACTCCCGCCCGACGACTACCGCGGTCCGGATGTCGAGCGCGGCGTCGAACTCGGCGCCGCGGCGCGTCTCGGCGCCGATCCGGAGCAGCTGTCGCTCGTGTGCCTGTCGGACTGTCAGCGCCTCCTGCGGCGTCAGCGAGAGCGTCGACGCCACCCCCTCCCAGTAGTCCGGCGGGACGAAGAACAGTTCGCGGCTCTCGTCGCTGTACGGCGACTCGAACTGCCGGCGGAGCGACGCGCGACTGCCAGTCAGGTGTGCCTCGACCCGACCCAGCAGCTCCGGGAGCGTCCGCGGGTCGACGCCGTCGCTCCCCGCCACCTGCTGGAGCACCGCGGCGTCGAACGGCACCTCGTCGGCGTCGGGAACGGGCGTCGTCTCGGGGCGGTCCGGCCCGTCGTCGGGCTGGCCGGGGAACTCCGAACGCCTCATCGGCGCCCCGCGGGCCGACGGGGTCGGTCGTGGGGTGATCGCGCGGGCGTCGAGAGGGACATACATCCCACTTGTGCGTTCTCGGGCATAAGGAGCGCGACGGCGCTACTGGTTCCAGGGCGCCGCGTCGAAGTCGACGATGCGGTGTCGCTCGTCGATCGCGTCGATGGCGGCCACGTCCTCGTCGTCGAGATCTAGCTCCCGGGCCTCCCAGTTCTCCCGGATGTGGCGCTCGCCGGTGGCCTTCGGGATGGCGACGACGTTCTGCTTCGCGAGCAGCCACGCGAGGCTCACCTGCGCAGGGGTGGCGTCGTGCTTCTCGGCGATCTCCTGTATCGTCTCGACGTCCGCGACCTGATTCCGCGCGATCGGGCAGTACGCCACCAGCGCGTAGTCGTGTTCGACCGCGTGGGCTCGGAGTTCGTCCTGCGGGAGCATCGGGTGGCACTCGACCTGATGGGCCGCGAGCGGCGGATCGAGCCGCTCGATCGCGGCGTCGAGCTGGTCGACCCGGAAGTTCGACAGCCCGACGGCGTCGATCACGCCGTCCGCGTGGAGGTCGTTCAGCGCCTCGATCGTCCCCTCGGGGTCGTAGCTGTTGATCGGCCAGTGGACGTACAGCAGGTCGATCGTGTCGACCCCCAGCCGGTCGGCGCTCTCCCGGGCGGTCTCGACGGCGTCGTCGTACGCGAGGTTCTCCGTGGAGAGCTTCGTCGCGACGAAGGTGTCCTCGCGGGCCACGTCGCTCGCGGCCAGCGCGTCGCCGACCGAGTCCTCGTTGCCGTAGCTCTGGGCGGTGTCGACGTGGCGGTACCCAGCGTCAAGCGCGGTCGTGACGCTCTCGGTACACTGCTCGGGGTCGTCGTTCTGGTACGTGCCGAAGCCGAGCCGGGGGATCTCCTGCATGGCCGGATCGGGGGGCCGGGGGCGTGTCAAGCCTGTGGTGGCGGAACCCCGGGTCAGAGCGAAAGCGTCGCCGGCTCGATCCCGAGATCGTCGAGGTGGGCCTCCAGCGCGTCGACCCGGTCGCCGATCTCCTCGGGGCGGTGTGAGTCGGTGCCGATCACGAACTCGACGCCGTGGTCGAGGAGGCTGTCGAGCAGCCCCGGCGCGGGGTGGAACTCGCCGTACTCGTCGAGCACGCGCCCGGCGTTGATCTCCGGGATCGTCGAGGAGTCGGCGAACGCCGCGGCCACCTGTTCGTAGTGCTCGGCCGTCGAGTACCCCCGGAGCTCGGGTGTTCGTTCCACGAGGTCGGCGTGGGCGGCGATCTCGAACAGCTCCGTCTCCGCCAGCGCCGCGAGTGCGTCGTAGTAGCCGTCGACGACGGCGCGGCGCCCCTCGTCGTCGAGGCCGACGAAGTTCTCGGACCACTGCACGTCGTCGCCGTCGACCGAGTGGACGCTACCGATCGCGTAGTCGAACGCCGCCTCGTCGAGGAACGCGGCGATGTCCGCCTCCCGGCCCGGGACGTAGTCCATCTCGACGGCGTCGTAGATCGCGATGTCGGTCTCGGTCCGTGCCCACTCGATCCCCTCGCGGCGCCGGGGGTACGTCTCGTCGAGCGCGAACCCGAGGCCGTCGAGGCGCCGGCGGGCGTCGCCCTCGGCGGTGACGTTGCAGTGATCGGCGAAGCCGATCCCGTCGAGTCCGGCCGCCTCCGCGGCCCGGACCATCCCCGGGATGAAGTGGCCATCCGAGTAGTTCGAGTGGGTGTGGTAGTCGAACCGGACCATCAGGGGAGAGGCGCGAGCGTCGCGGTGAAGACGGCCGTCTCGTCGGTGTCGTTGCGCGCGCCGTGGGCGACGCCGCGCTCGTGGTGAACGACGCCCGGCGCGGCGATCGCTTCCTCGTCGTCTGCCTGAATCACCGTCACCGTGCCCGAGAGCACGTGGAACACGTTCAGGCTCTCGGGGTGGTCGTGTGCGTCGAGTTCCGCGCCGGGACCGAGGAAAAAGGCCTTCACGAGCGCGGCGTCGTCGACCACCAGTTCGCGGGTCTCGATCGTGCCCGGTTCCGGGGTCACGTCGGGGAGTTCGTCCATACACGCGTATCGGCGGGCGGGGAGAAAAGTCCGGCTACGTCGGCCGCGCTACTCGTCGTCGGGGCCGTCGAGGAACCCCTGATACGGACAAACGTACTCGTCGCGGATGATCTGCTCGTCGACGATCTCCAGCCCCAGCGCGTCGAGTTCCTCGCTGATCCGGTTGAGGTCGTCGTGGTCGCGGCCGATCGTGTTGACGTAGACGTTGCGCTCGCCGGTCATGATCTCCCGGACGGCGGTGACTCCCTCGATCTCCCGGGCCGCGTTCGCGAGCTCGTCGCGCTCGGGGATCGGGGCGGTGCAGATGATCTTCGTGTACAGCGGGTAGCCCGCGAGATCGTAGTCGATGTCGAGGTGGTAGCCGTGGATGATGCCGGACGCCTCGAGCTTGTTGATCCGGGTGCGAACGGTGCTCGCCGACAGGTCGAGCTTCTCGGCGATCTCGCTGGAGGAGGTGTTCCGGGCGTCCTGCTGGAGGTAGTAGAGGATGTGGCGGTCCACGTCGTCCAGCTCTCCGTCTTTCATCGCTACCGGCGTGAACCCCGGTAGCGTCTTAGTACCCCCGATCCCGCCGAGGGAGGCCACAACACGCGATCGGAAACAGTTCCGCCTTCGTCGACGACATCGCCGACCCGTCCGTCGCTCCACCGGCGGCTGGTCGAGCGATTCCTGTCGGCGGCCGCACCGCTTGCGGCCGAAAACTGTCGAGAGAAGGCGACGCCGATAGAGAGCGTCGCACGGGACAAACGCGTGCAGCCAGCGGCTGGGACGGCCATCCCGGTGCCCCGCCTCTGACAGAGGGCACCCCCATCGTCCGCGCCGCCGGACGCACGCCGAGGCCGCCGCCTCCCTCGGTGGAGGATGGGCGGCTCCGAAACCCACTGCGCCGCCGAACCGCGACTCAGCGGTTAGTTGTTGCCGTTCCCGTTGCCGTTACCGGGGTTGGCGTCGTCGTCATCGTCGTCTTCGTCGTCGTCATCGTCGTCATCGTCGTCTTCGTCGTCGTCATCGTCGTCATCGTCGTCTTCGTCGTCGTCATCGTCCGCTTCAGTCTCGGACTCGTCGTCGCTCTCGTCGTCAGCCTGGCCGGGCGCGTCACCGGAGTTGCCCGGCGCCTCGTCGTCGTCAGCCTGACCGGGCGCTTCGTCGGAGTTGCCCGGGGCGTCGCCAGAGTTACCCGGGGCCTCACCGGAGTTGCCCGGCGCCTCGTCGTTGCCGTTCCCGAGCTGCTCCTGGATCAGCTGGCCGAGGTTCCCCTCGCGGTCGCCGTCGAGCCAGTTCTGGATGACGGCGAAGACGTTCTTCGCGCGGTCGGAGGCGTTCTCGTCGGGGCCGGCCTCGTCGTCGCTCTCCTCAACGAGCTCGCCGTCCTCGATCGTGTACTCGAGTTCGAGCTCCTGCTCGCCGGCGGTGATCTCGATCTCCAGCTCCTCGCTGGCGTTCGTCTCGAACGTGAGCGTGCCGTTCGCGTCAGTCGTGCCCACGTCCTCGCCGTTGGCCGTGACCGACGCGTTCTCGACGGCGCTCCCGTTCTGGGTGACCGTCAGGTCGACCGTGCCGTTGTCGTAGCTCACGTCGGCCGCGAGCTCGGGCTCCTCCTCGTCGTCCTCGCGGACGAGCTCGCCGTCCTCGATCACGTACTCGACCTCGTGGTCGATCCCGTCACCCTCGAGCTCGAGTTCGAGCTCCTCGGTGGCGTCCGTCTCGAACGTGAGCGTGCCGTTCGCGTCGGTCTCGCCCACGTCCTCGCCGTTGGCCTCAACCGAGACGTTCTCGACGCCCGTCCCGTTCTGGGCGACGCTGAGCGTCACTGTTCCGTTGTCGTAGGACGCCTCGACTGTCGTGTCGGACGCCTCGGCGCTGTTCTCCGCGTCCGTGGCTGTGACCGCCCCCGCACCCGCGGAGACGACCAGCGCTGCCACCAGCACCGTGAGCAGTTTCGTGGTGTTCATCGCATCCCTCCCAACGACCTACACCCTCTTGAATGGGGAACGCGCCAAACGCCGATTCCGGCGGTTTGAGTCCATTCTAAACCGAATTAAGTCGACTTAACAGACGATTCCGGAGGGGGTCGGAACAGCCGCCGCTTACGGGCGTGAGGTGGCTCGGAACGGGGTCGTCTGCGGCCGCGGCGCGCGGCCGCTGAGAACGGACGCTACGCGAGTTCGTCGACGAGCTCCTCCGCGACCGCCTCGGCCCCCAACAGCGACGGGTCGACCACGAGGTCGACGGTGCCGGCGACCGACTCGGGCAGCTCGCCGCTGCCGAAACAGACCGCCCGCACGTCGGGGTTGGCCTCCTTCGCGAGCGTGATCGAGATCCCCTCCGCGAGATCCGTGAGCACGAACAGGTCCGCCTCCTCGATCCCGGCGTCCGCGAGCGCGTCGGCGAACACGGGGCTGTCGACGCGTTCGACGGTCACGCCGAGCGCGTCCAGTTCCTCGCCGATGCCTTCGGGGTCGTCGCCGGCGACGATGGCGTTCATTCGTACTCGATGGTCGCGGGCGGTTTGTGGGTCACGTCGTAGACGACTCGCGAGACGTTGTCGTTCATCCCGGTGATGCGGCTCTGGATGCGCTGGAGCGTGTCCCAGTCGAGCTGCTGGGCGCGGGCGGTCATCCCGTCCCGGCTCTCGACGGAGCGCACCGCGACCACCCAGCCGTGGACGCGGTTGTCGCCCTTCACCCCCGTGGCCTTGCCGAGGACCGCGCCGAACGCCTGCCAGGGCTCGTGTTCCGCGGTTTCCTCCTCGACGACGTGGCAGGCGTCGCGGGCGACCTCGACTTTCTCCTTGGTAACCTCGCCGACGATGCGGACCGCCAGCCCCGGGCCGGGGAACGGCATCCGCTCGGAGATCACCTCCTCGAGGTCGAGTTCGCGGGCGACCTCGCGGACCTCGTCCTTGTACAGATCGCGGACCGGTTCGACGATCCCCTCGAAGTCGACGGCCTCGGGCAGCCCGCCGACGTTGTGGTGGGACTTGATGTTCCCCTCGCTCTCGATGCGGTCGGGGTAGATCGTCCCCTGCACCAGGTAGTCGGCGTCGGCCTCCTTGGCCTCGCGCTCGAACTCCCGGATGAACTGCTCGCCGATAACGTGGCGCTTCTCCTCGGGGTCGGTGACGCCGGCGAGTTCGGCGAGGAACCGCTCCTCGGCGTCGACGACCGTCAGCGAGTGCATGTAGGAAAAGGTCTCGCGGATGCTCTCGGTCTCGCCTTTCCGCATCAGCCCCGTGTCGACGTAGACGGGGACCAGTCGGTCGCCGATGGCCTCGTACGCCAGCGCGGCCGCGACCGAGGAGTCGACGCCGCCCGAAAGCGCGATGACGGCCTTCCCGTCGCCGACTTCCTCGCGGATCTCTTCGACTTTCTCGTCGATGAACGACTCGGCGTCGACCATCAGGCGCTCACCTCCGTCTCGGCGGCCTCGTCCTGTCCGTCGAGGATCGCGTCGAGCAGGCCGACGAACGGCGGGCTCGCACGGTCCGGCCGGGAGCGGAACTCGGGGTGGAACTGTGTGCCGATGAAGTACGGGTGGTCGGCGCGTTCGACGATCTCCATACGGTTGTCGGCGTACCCCGAGAACGTCAGCCCGTCGGCTTCGAGCTGTGGGATGTACTCCGGATTCACCTCGTAGCGGTGGCGGTGGCGCTCGGTGCAGGACGTGTCGCCGTACACCGCGGCGGCGAGGGTCCCCTCGTCGATCTCGGTCTCGTGCGTTCCGAGTCGCATCGTGCCGCCCATCTCCTCGGTCTCGTACTGCTCGGGCAGCAGATCGATCACGGGGTGGGGGGTGTCGGGCTCGATCTCGGTGCTGTCGGCGCCCGCCAGCCCGACGACGTTGCGGGCGTGCTCGATCACGGCCATCTGGAAGCCCAGACAGAGGCCGAGGAAGGGCACGTCGTTCTCGCGGGCGTAGCGCACCGCCTCGATCTTCCCCTCGCTGCCGCGGGAGCCGAACCCGCCGGGGACGACGACGCCGTCGGCGTTCTCCAGCCGTTCGGCGTGGTGGTCGTCCATGTCGTCGGCGTCGACCCACTGCACGTCGACCTCGACGCCGCGCTGGATGCCGGCGTGTTTCAGCGCCTCGTGAACGGACATGTACGCGTCCTCGAGGTCGTACTTCCCGACCAGCGCGACCTCGACGGTGTCGGTGCGATCGCGGGTGACGAGGTCGCGCCACTCCGTCGAGCGTTCCTCTTCAGGGAGCGCCTCGTCGGCGAGGTTCAGTTCCTGCATCACGTACTCGTCGAGCCCCTCGCTCTCGACCATCAGCGGGACGTGGTAGACGTCCTCCACGTCGGGGTTCGAGAACACCGCGTCGGTCGGCACGTCACAGAACAGCGCGATCTTCTCCTTCGTCTTCTCGTCGAGTTCGTCCTCGCAGCGCCCGACCAGGATGTCCGGCTGGAGCCCGATCGACCTGAGCTCTTTCACGGAGTGCTGGGTCGGTTTGGTCTTCTGCTCGCCGTTCTTCGAGTACGGGACGAGCGTGACGTGGGTGAAGAGGATGTCCTCGTCGTCCTCCTCGTGGGCGAACTGCCGCAGCGCCTCGAGGTAGGGCATCCCCTCGATGTCGCCGACGGTGCCGCCGATCTCGATCAGACACACGTCGCTGCCCTCGGCTGCCTCGCGGATGCGCCGCTTGATGTCGTCGGTGATGTGGGGGATGACCTGGACCGTCTCGCCGAGGTAGTCGCCGGCGCGTTCGCTCTCGATGACGTTCTTGTACACCTTCCCGGTGGTGACGTTGTGGTCGGAGGTCATGTCGACCCCGAGGAACCGTTCGTAGTTCCCGAGGTCCAAGTCCACCTCGCCGCCGTCCTTGAGGACGTACACCTCCCCGTGCTGGTAGGGGTTCATCGTCCCGGCGTCGACGTTGAGGTAGGGGTCGATCTTCACGGCGGTCACGTCGAAGCCGGCGTTCGAGAGGAGGCGCCCGGTGCTGGCGGCGGTGATGCCCTTGCCGAGGCCGGACATCACCCCGCCTGTCACGAACACGAACTTCCGTCCGAGGTCGGGGTCGTAGCGCTGCGGGTCCGTCGGCATACCGACCATCCCCGTCCCCCCGGCAAAACGATTTCGGAGGGACCCCGGGGTTGGTGACGGCTCCCGAGCGATCGCGTCAGCGCGCCGAAATCAATCTTCGTCGATCCCGCCTCTGCTTGCCGGGATCACCCTCCGTCGATCCCGCCTCTACTTGTCGGGATCAATCACTATCGATCCCGTCGATCGCGCCGCGACTCCCGTCGGTGGCCGCGAACTGTCCCGCCGCCGAGGTCTGCCGGGAGACGGTCGTCACCCGGAGGACGTAGCTGGCTACGAGCAGGAACGGGGCGAACGAGATCGCCTCGATCGCGGCGACCAGCAGGTGGCTCTCGGGTGCCCACGCGAGGTAGTGGAGGAACGTCGCGGTCACCGCGACCGCGGGGACGGAGGTCAACACGAGCCAGCGCGAGAGGCTGGCGAACTCGGATTTGGTGTACAGCGTCTTGAAGTACTGCCGCGCCGCCGCGAAGTACTGCAGCAGGCGGAGCAGTTCGTCGATCGCCTCCTCGGCCGACGGCGAGAGCGCGTCGGTGTGCTCGGCGCGGATCCGCCGCAGGTCGTTGATCTGCCGGTCGTGGTTGTAGTTCATCATCGCGACCGTCACGTCCAGCGGCGAGGCGGCGCCGTCGAGCCCCTCGTTCATCCGACCGGTCTCCTCGGCGAGATCCTCGACGTACGCGGAGACGTTCTCGCGGGCGTCGATGTCGGCGGTGACCATCTCGTCTTCCAACTGCTGGGCGCGTTCGAGGATCTCCCCCGAGAGCGTGCGCACGAGCGGCCCCGGGGACGCGGGGACGTGCGCCTCGTCGACCACGCCCTCGAGCTGTCGGCGGAACTCGACGACGCTCTGGACGCGGCCGAACTGCTGGTCGAGGGGGTTCTGCTCGCCGGAGACGAACAGGGAGTTGATCGAGACGACGATCGAGAAGATCAAGAACGTCCCCGACAGCATCGTGCTCAGCAGCGGCACCGTCGCGTCGCGCCCGCCGAGATGGTGGCCGTGTGGCAGGAGCGCGTGCCCGACCGGCGCCGTGAGCACGTAGCCGACGAGCAGGACGACGGCCGTGACGTGCTGGCGGTTCCCCGTCAGCATCACCCACCGGAGCAGGCGGGCGAACGGCCCCACGTCCCGTCTGGGGAGCATGATCGTTTCTCTCGCGTCGCAGTTAGTTACCGCTTGCGACCCGGAACGGTCCGCACCGGCGCACGGTCAGATCTCGGCGAACAGCGCCTCAGCGTACGACTGTGCGCGCTCGCGGACGGCGGCGGCGTCGATCCCGACGTGCTCGCCGCCCTCGTAGCGCACCCGCCCGTCGACCATCGTGAACCGCACGTCGTCGCCGTGGGCCGCGAACACGAGATGGGAGACGGGGTCGTGGACCGGCGTCGACCGCTCGTTGTCGGTCGTGAGCCCCACCACGTCGGCTTTCCACCCCTCCCGGAGCGCGCCCACCTTCTCGAAGCCGGCGGCCTCGGCGCCGTTCTCGGTGGCCATCTCGAAGGCGGTCTCCGCGGCGATCGCGGTCGGATCGTTGTCGTCGACCTTCGCGAGCAGGCTGGCCTGTCGCATCTCGGTGAACGCGTCGAGCGTGTTGTTGCAGGGCGGGCCGTCGTTGCCCAGCGCGACGGTGATCCCCCGACTCAGGTAGTCCTCGACCGGCGCGATCCCCGAAGCGAGCTTCATGTTCGAGGACGGGCAGTGGGTGACGTTGGTGCCCGTGTCCGCCAGCACCTCGCGCTCGGCCTCGTCGGTGTGGACGCAGTGGGCCAGCACCACGTCCTCGCCAGTGAGTCCGACCTCGTCGAGCCAGTGGACGTTCCGCATCCCGGTTTCGGTCTCGACGGCGGCGATCTCGTCCTCGTTCTCGCTGGCGTGGGTGTGGATCGTCACGCCGTCGTAGCGGTCCGCGAGCTCGCGAGCGCCGCGCAGGCACGCTTCCGTACAGGAGACGGCGAACCGCGGCGTGACCGCGTACTGGATCCGGCCGTTCGCCGCCCCGTGGTACTGCCGGATCAGCGCCTCGCTGTCCCGGAGCGCCTGCTCCGTGGACTGTTCGAGCCCGTCGGGCGACTCCTTATCCATCAGCACCTTCCCCATCCGGGCGCGGATCCCGCGGTCGCGGGCCGCCTCGAACGCCTGATCCGCGTGGTGGACCGACAGGTGGTCGATCACGGTCGTCGTGCCCGAGGCCAGACACTCCAGATAGCCGAGGTCGGCCGCGAGCCGCATCCCCTCGGCGTCGAGGCCGGCTTCCATCGGCAGCACGTGGTCGAACAGCCAGTCGAGCAGTTCCGCGTCGTCGGCGACGCCGCGGCCCAGCGACTGGACGGAGTGAACGTGTGCGCCGACGAGCCCCGGCGCGACGATGTCGAACTCGCGGTGCTCGTGGGCCGGAAACCGCTCGCGGAGGTCGCTGGCGGGGCCGACGGCCTCGATGCGGTCGCCCGCCGTGACGACGGCGCCGTCCTCGATGGTCGTCTCGACGTCGACGACGACCGTTCCGGTGAGTAGCATCCCCTGCGTGGGAGGGAGTGGAGGATTAAGAGGCTGACTATCGCCGACAGCGCCCCTCAGAGCCCCAGCGCCTCCAGCAGGTCGAACCCCCAGCCGAGATGTGCCATCACGTAGTAGCCGACGTAGATCCCGACGATCGCGACGACGCCGGGGAGCGCCGGCGGCGCCGGGATGGGGAGTCGGAGGAACGTGAACAGCGCGCCGGTGACGATTCCGACCGCGAGCGCGGCGACGACTGCAGCGACGTTCATGGTTTCCGGAGCGACGCGGTCCGCGAAGGTAAATGCGGCTATCGGCGCCGGGAGTCAGCAGCGTTAACCGTCGCCCCGACCCAGTTCTCCCCATGAGCTACGAAGACGAGATGGAGAACCCCGACAACCCCGTCGCGACGATCCACACCAGCCACGGCGACATCGTGGTCGAACTGTTCCAGGACCGCGCGCCGACGACCGTCCACAACTTCATCAGCCTCTCGACGCACGCCGAGGACTACGAGGACGCCGAGGTCGGTCCCGAGGGCGAGGCGTGGGAGGACGACGGCGAGAAGCGCGTCGACCCGCTGTACGACGACGTGGCGTTCCACCGCATCATCTCCGGGTTCATGATCCAGGGCGGCGACCCGACCGAGACGGGCCGCGGCGGCCCCGGCTACGAGTTCGAGGACGAGTTCCACGAGGACCTGACCCACGACGGCCCCGGGATCCTCTCGATGGCCAACTCCGGCCCGAACACCAACGGCTCGCAGTTCTTCATCACGCTGGACGCCCAGCCCCACCTCGACGGCAAGCACGCCGTCTTCGGCCGCGTGATCGACGGGATGGACGTGGTGCGCGAGCTCGGCAACGTGCCGACCGACCGCAACGACCAGCCGCAGGTCGAGGCGACGCTGGAGTCCGTCGACATCGAGCAGTAGACCAGTCCTCTTGCGGTTTCGTCCGGTTTTCTCCGCACCGCGACCGTGAGTAGCGTGTTTGCGCTCTACAAAAGCCTTCCCGGCAAAGCTTATCCCCGTCCGTGGTAGTTGTTCACACGCACAGCATGTTCGAGCAGTTCTCCAGCGGCTACTACCTGGGCGTGTTGTACGTCCAGCCGGGCGAGGAGCGGGCCGCCCTCAACGTCGAGGACCACGAGGCGGTCAACCGACAGCTCTACGGCGACAGCGAGGGGATCGAGCGGCTCGACTCCCCGCTCGTGATGAAGCTCGACGGGACACACTTCCCGGTACGGGGAGCCGAGGGCGTGCCGACGGGGACGCTGACGGTGCCCGAGCCGCTGGCCGACGACGGGCTGCCGGCGCGCCGCGAGGTGCTGCTGGCCCGCCCCGAACGCGCGGGGCAGCTGCTCAAGTACGGCGGGTGGGAGCCGGCTGACGCCGCGTAATCCACCGAAGGAATCGGCTCGACGAGGGCGGCATGCGCCCCCGGCGAGGTCGCCCTTCGAACCGATTACGGGGCCGAAAGCGGCTCATTACTTTAAGCCGGTAGCACAGTAGTCCAGCCATGGCTACCCGACAACGCCCCAACACCATGGTGGAAGAACAGCTCAAGGAGGCGCTCGACGCCGCCGAGTGCCCGGAGGTACGCTACCACATCCGGGAGTCGATGCAGCTGCTGCATCTCGACGACGAGGAGAACTGAGCCCCGAAGCTACAAACCCCTCCCCGCCCGCGGGTTCGGTATGCTCGACCGCCTGCTGGGCCGGCGCCACCTGAAGGAGCGCATCGAGGAGCTCGAGGAGCAGTGCGAGAGCCTCCGGGCACAGGCCGAGTCGGCCAAGGAGAGCCGCGCCGAGGCCGTCAGCGCCCGTCAGGACGCCGAACGCGAGGTCAACAGGCTCGAGGACCGCGTCACCGAACTCGAGGACCGCCTCGACCGCGCCGAGGGCGACGGCGAGCCGGAGCTGACGTTCCGACACGAGGAAACCGCAAGCGGCGGCCGCGTCGGCGCGGTGGCCGACCGGCTGCGCAGCGTCGAGGCCGGCCGCGAGGGGGCGCTGACCGCGTTCGTCGCCGACGACGAGTCGGTGCCCGAAGCGGTCCGGGAGACGCTGGGCGACCGCGCCGCGCTCGTCTCGCGGGCGGCGCCGTGTCTGGTCTGTGCCGACGACGCCGGCCTCGTCGCAACCGCGCTGTCGCTCCCGATCGAGCCCGATCCGTTCGTCGAGTGGGGCGACGGCTTCCGGGTCGAACCCGAGTGGGTCCGCCCGACGGGGCGGCTCTGCTTCGCGCTCGTACGCTCGGACCGGTTCGCGCTCGGCGTGTACGAGGACGGCGACCGGGTGGCGTTCGCCGGGTTCGAGAGCGACGTGATGAACGAACACTCGAAAGGCGGCTTCTCGCAGGGCCGTTTCGAGCGCCGCCGCGACGCCCAGATCGACGAGCATCTCGAGGAGGCCGCCGCGACCGTCGAGGACCACGCGACCGACGCCGACCGCGTCGTGATCGTGGGCGAGCGCAGCGTGCTCGGGGAACTGCGCGACCTCGCGGACGCGACCGCGCGCGTCGACGCGACCGGCGACCCTGAGGAGGCGCTCAAGACGGCGTTCCGCGACTTCTGGAGCGTCCGCGTGCGGGGGCTGTGAACCCTCGCCGCCTAGTGTAACAGTTCGTTACGCCCCGTAACAGTGAAGTGAGCGCCGCCTCTCGTGAGCGGTATGACCGAGACAGTACGGGTCAGCGACGAGGATTACGAACGGATCGCCGCCGCGTCGGAGGTGTTGGGGCTGACGTTCCCCGAGGTGGTCGAACTGGGGCTGTCGACGGACCTGCTGACGGAGAGCCCCCGGCAGAACGCCCGCCGGGCGCTCCAGAACTACTACGTCTACATCCTCGGGCAGTACGACGAGCCACGCGATGTGCCCGTCGACGAGCTCGAGTTCGAGGGGCCCAAGCAGGCGATGACGGCGCTCACGATCGGCCAAGAGAAACGCGAGAGCCGGATGGCCAAAGCCGCCGAGGAGTGAGGCCGCCGGGGTCGGCGTCGTGCCGACGACGCGAGCGCCGACCCGCCCCCGAACCGATCCGCCGCGAGTGTGACCGCGGACCACCGATTTATACCCCCGCTCCCCAATCTCACCACCATGTCCGACCAGAGACGACTCGCGATCCTGGCCCACGAGAAGTTCCCCGACCGCGCCAAGACCGCCCTCGGCGTGATGCGCTACAGTGACGACGAGACCGTCGCCGTGATCGACCGCGACACCGCCGGCAGCCGCGTCCACGACCACACCGACACCGTGCCGGACGCGCCGATCGTCGGCGCCTTCGACGAGATCGACGACGAGGTGGACGCGCTGCTGATCGGGATCGCGCCCATCGGCGGCGGCTTCGACGAGTCGTGGCGCCCCGACGTGACCGCGGCGCTTTCCGCCGGCGTGGACGTGGTCGCCGGGCTCCACTACTTCCTCAACGAGGACGAGGAGTTCGCCACGCTCGCGGCGGAACACGGCGCGGATATCCACGACGTGCGCGAGCCCCATCCGGGGATCGGCGTCGCCGAGGGGAAGTCGGACGAGATCGACGCCGAGGTCGTCCTCACGGTCGGTACCGACTGCTCGGTCGGGAAGATGACCGCGACCTGCGAGCTGGTCGAGGCCGCACGGGAGGCGGGCATCGACGCCGGCTTCGTCCCCACGGGGCAGACGGGGATCATGATCGCGGGCTGGGGCAACCCCGTGGATCGGGTCGTCTCGGACTTCACCGCCGGCGCCGTCGAGGAGATGCTGCTGGAGAAGGGCGACGAACACGACGTACTGTTCGTCGAGGGACAGGGCAGCATCGTCCACCCCGCGTATTCGGCGGTCACCTGCGGCATCCTCCACGGCTCGATGGCGGACAAACTGGTGCTCTGTCACGAGGCCGGCCGCGAGGTCGTCCACGGCTACGAGGACACTGACCTGCCGCCGATCCCGGAGTACGTCGACCTCTACGAGTCGCTCGCCGCGCCGGTCCACGAGACCGAAGTCGTCGCCGGCGCGCTGAACACGAAAGATGTGGACGGCGACGAGGCGGCCCGCGAGGCGGTTGAGGCGTTCGCCGACGAGATCGGCGGCGTCGCGACCGATCCCGTGCGCTTCGACGCCGCGGAGATCGTCGACGAGGTGGTCGGGGAATGAGCCTCGACACCGAGTTCGAGCGCGTCTCGCTCCCGCTCGCGGACGCCTTTACCATCTCCCGGGGGACGACCGAAGCCGCCGAGAACGTGATCGTCCGGATCACCGACGAGGGCGGGATGACCGGGATCGGCGGCGCCGCACCCTCGGCGCACTACGGCGAGACGGCCGACACCGTCGAGGCGGTGCTGCCCGACCTGCTCGACGTGGTCGAGGACGTTGGCGACCCCCACGCGCTGACGACGATCGAGGAGCGCATGCGCCACACGGTCGAACGCAACCCCGCCGCGCGGTGTGCGGTGTCGATCGCGCTGCACGACCTCGCGGCCAAGCGGACGGGACTCCCGCTCTACCGCCTGTGGGGGCTCGACCCCGAGGAGACGCCGACCAGTTCGTTCACGATCGGGCTCGATACGACGGAGAAGATCCGCGAGAAGACCGAAGACGCCGTCGAGGCGGGCTACTCGACGCTCAAGGTGAAGCTCGGAACCGACCGCGATCGGGAGATCATCGAGACGATCCGGGAGGAGGCGCCCGACGCGACGCTGCGCGTCGACGCCAACGAGGCGTGGACGCCGCGGGAAACCGTGCGGAACTCGGCGTGGCTCGCCGAGCACGACGTGGAGTTCATCGAACAGCCCGTCCCCGCGGAGGATTCCGAGGGGCTGCGGTTCGCGTACGAGCGCAGCGAACTGCCCATCGCCGCCGACGAGTCCTGTATCACGCTCGAAGATATTCCCGAGATCGCCGACCGGTGTGACATCGCGAACCTGAAGCTGATGAAGTGTGGCGGGCTGCTCGAAGCGAAACGGATGGTCCACGCCGCCCGCGCCGAGGGGCTGGAGGTGATGCTCGGCTGCATGATCGAGAGCAACGCCAGCATCGCCGCCGGGGTCCACCTCGGGCCGCTGCTCGACTACGCCGACCTCGACGGCTCGCTCCTGCTCGAGTCGGACCCCTACGACGGGGTCGATCTGTCCGAGGGGGAGATGGGGCTGGCGGATCTGGGGCGCCCGGGCACCGGCGCGCGGCCGCAGTAGTTCTCGAAGGGGGCGCCGGCGTCTGTCCGGTCAGTCCTCGAACTCCGCGTCGCGGTCGGTCTCGCGGAGGATGAACGGCCCGATCGAGAGCGTCCGTTTGGTGACGGTGACGATCCGGAGGATGTACGCGAGCAGCACCGCGAACGGCAGCAGCGCGATCGCGACCACGCCCGCGGTCACCAGCAGCGAGAGCGGGACGCCGAGGACGGTGGCGGCCAGAACCTCGGCGTCGAAGAACAACAGCGCCCACGTCGACACCAGCAGCGACGGCAGCGACGCCCAGAGGATCGACCGCGAGAGGTCGATCAGCTCCCACTGGAAGTACAGCGTCTTGAAATGCTCGCGGGCGGGGCCGAACAGTTCGAGCACGCTCGACAGCGCCTGCAGGCGGTCGATCGCGTGGTCGGTAAGTCGGTCCTCGTAGTCGGCCCGGAGCTTCCGGGCGGCGTACAGCTTCCAGGAGTAGTTGAAGTCGAGCGCCGCACGGATCACGTCGAACTCCCCGAAGTTGGCGCCGTCGAGGCGCTGGCGGACGCCCTCGCTGTTCTCGCGGACACCCTTCGTGAACTCGGTCAGTCGGTCGGCCACCTCGTCGTCGAGGCCCTCGACGGCCGACTCCACCTCCTCGGCGCGGTGCTGGGTCGCCTGCACGAGCGCGCGGAGGAACGCCGAGGGCTCGGTCGGGCTCACGGGCTCTTCGAGCACGTCCGCCACGTCCGAGCGGAACGACATGGCGTCCTCCATCCGGCCGCGCTGGTCGCCGACGGCGCCCTGTTCCTGTGAGAGCACCAACTGCGAGAGTGTGAGGACGAGGGTGACGCCGGTGACCGTCGATCCGACGAGCGCCTGTGCGAGCGTCTCCATCGGATCGCCGTCGGCGATCAGGTCGTGGGCCGGCGTCGGGTGGACGATCCCGCCGACGACGACGCCGGCGAACAGGAAGCCGACGATCCCGAACGCGATCAGGCGGCGGTCGGCCGCCATCAGCAGCCACAGCTTCCGGGTGCTCTCCTCGGCTCGCTCCCGCATCGTGTCCTGTGTCTGCCCGCGGGAGTCGTCGATGTCGGCGTTGCCGTCGCTCACGCGAACTCACCCGTCGGGCGGGTATCGCCGGCTCGCGGAAAGCTGCTGGGGCTCACTCCTCGTCCCGGAGCTCCTCGAGTTCGCTCTCGATCTCGGGGTCCGTGGACTCGCTCTCGGCGGTCGACTCGCTGGCGGACTCCTCGGCGTCGGCACCGTTCTCGCCCTCGCCGAGTTCGCCTTTCAGCGTCGCGAGCTCGGACTCGACCTCGG
Organism: Halolamina sp. C58; assembly: GCF_051195095.1. Lineage (NCBI taxonomy): Archaea > Methanobacteriati > Methanobacteriota > Halobacteria > Halobacteriales > Haloferacaceae > Halolamina > Halolamina sp. C58. The sequence continues at coordinate 397,731 of NZ_JBNTJY010000002.1, forward strand.
TGTCGGTCCGCCCCTGTTCGAGCTCGCGGTCGATGCGGTCCTCGTCGGAGAGCGCGTTCTCGAAGGCGCCGGTGTCCTGCAGTTCGTCCATCGCCTCCGCGCGGGCCTCCATCTCCTCGGTGCGCTCCTCGGAGCGCTCGATCGCCCGAGTCACGTCGGCCATCTCGTCGCCGGCGCCGGTCATCGCCTCGGAGACGCGCGTCTCGGCCTCGGCGGCGTCGTGGCGGGCTTTCAGCGTCTCCTTCTTCGTGCGGAACTCCTCGATCTGGCTCTGGAGCTCCTCTTTCTTCTCGACGAGGCGGTCCTGCGACTCCTGGAGATCGGCGATCTGGGCCTCCAGATCCTCGATCTCGTTCATCTTCGACTTCTTCTTCTCCAGCGCCTCGCGGGCGAGATCGTCGCGGTCCTGCCGGACGGCCTCGCGGGCCTGTTCGTTGTGTTTCTCGACGTTCTCCTCCAGCCGGCGCTTCTGGATCTCCAGCCGTTTCTTCTGGGTCGTCAGGTCGGCGATCCCCTGTTTGACCTCCTGCAGCTGGTCGCGCATCTGCTCGTAGGAGTAGTCGAGCGTCTCGTTCGGGTCCTCGGCGCGGTTGAGCACCGAGTTCACCTTCGACCGCACGATGTACGAGGCGCGCGAGAGGATTCCCATGGCCGGGTATGCGGCCGTCAGCGCCTTAAACCTCCCGCGGAGCCGCGGTTCCGAGCGGAAGGCGCTTGGCGGTGGGCGCCCCAGCCGGGGCCATGAGCGACAGCGAGCCGATCGTGATTCCGAGCGCGCGGGACGTGCGGGCGAACCTCGACACAGGGAACGGTGAAGCTGACACCTGCGTCGTCGCCTGCCCGCCCCATCCCCAGCAGGGCGGCCACCGCGGCGACGGCCGGCTCGTCGGGATCAGCGACCACCTCACCGCGGCCGGCGTCGACTGCCTGCGGTTCGACTACGGCGACTGGGACGAGGGGTACGGCGAACTCGGCGACACGTACGCCGCGATCGAGTGGGCCCGTGAGCGCTACGAGCGAGTCGGGCTGACGGGGTTCAGCTTCGGCGCCTGCCTGACGCTGCTCGCGGCGGGCGGGACGACCGTCGACGGCGACGCCGGAACGATCCCGGAGCTCGCCGCCGTCGCCGCGCTCGCACCGCCCTCGCGGTTGAACGACGACCTCCACGCGGTGCCGGCGATGGAGCGGATCGAGGCGCCCGCGACGGTGGCCTACGGCGAGCGCGACGATCTCGCGGACTGGCAGCCGGTCGTCGAACGGGCCGAGGAGCTGGGCTGGGAGACGACGGCGCTGTCGGCCGATCACTTCTTCGTCGGGCGGACCGAGAGAGTCGCCGAGACGATCGGGGGGTTCCTGCTCGACTACTGCGCCTCGCGGTAGCCCGCGACGACGTAGCTCACGGTCAGCACGACGGCCATCGCGGCCACGAACGTCCAGAAGCCGACTTGCAGCGCGTCGGCGAGCAGCAACGCGGCAGATTCCCGCTCGATCGGCTCCCACGCGGCCACGGCGACCGCGGCGACGACCGCGACGGCGAACGGGGCGAGGAAACGCGGGTCCCACAGCGACCCCCCGGCCTCGCTGTAGCTCATGACGTAGTTCCGGAACGTCCCGACGAAGACGTACACCGCGAACGCCCAGAGCAGCCCGCTGAGCACGGCGGTGAGGCCGATGACGAGCGGGAATCCCTCGAAACCGCTACCGAGTAGTGAAGCGCCGGCGCCGACGAGGAAGGCGGGGACCACGAGGACGTGCCACGGGTCGAAGCGATCGGGGAGGGCCATACCGAGGGCGTCGGCGGCGTTTCTGAAAAGCGTACCGCGGGTCAGTTGTACTCCCGCCAGGTGTTGTCGCACTCTTTGCAGCGCAGGAACCGCGTCGGCGGCTCGTCGGCGGAGGCGGTCTGCTTGATGTCGTACCACGCCTCGCCGTGGCCACACGCCTCGCAGGTCACGTCCGAGGCGGTCGGTTTGCCCTCGTATTCGGCGTCCTCGTCGGCCTCGATCAGGTCGCCCTCGGTCTGTTCCTCGGTGGAGACGAACTCGGCGTCCTCGTCGCGGGGCTGGGTGGCATCACACTCCTGACAGACCATCAGGTCGCCCTCCGCGACCATCATCGAGCCGCAGTCGTCGCAGAACTGCATACCCGGCGAAGGGGATCGTCGCAGGAAAGGCTGTTCACTCCCCGTCGCTGGCGAATCCCGACAGCGCCTCGTCGTCGGCGGCGACTTTCGGGCAGCCCCGGACCCGGAAGTGGTCGTTGTCGACGAGCTCGACGATCGTGGTTCCCTCGTTGGTACAGGTGGCGTTCGGCGGCGCGGCAAAGAACTCACAGCGCTGGCAGTACTCCCGCTTGTCGATCACGTGCTCGTCGGGCGCCCCGGTAGGCTCGACCGCGGGCTCCGACTCGCTCTCCACTTGGGGCTCCTCACCCAGCAGCTCCTCCGTCTCGGCGTCGCCCTCGACGACGGCGTCCCAGACCTCCTCGCCGTCGAGGTCGCCGACGTCGACCTCCTCGAACAGCTCCTCCGAGGCCGCGGCGTCGGCCGACTCTGCCTCGGCGACCGTTTCGAATGGGTCGCCCTGCGGCTCGTCTTCGGGCTCCGCCTCGACACGCTCCCGGAGGCCGGAGAGGGGGAGATCTTCCTCCGAGTCGTCCTCGGGATCGCCGAACCCGCCGTCCTCACTCATCGTCCTCGAACACCTCCTCGGCCGTCTCGGGGTCGAACGACTCGCCGGTCAGCGCCGGCTGGTCGCCGGTCACGAGCGTCGGGGAGCCGAAGAAGCGGCTCCCGGGCTCCACCTCGACGAACGCCTCCCCGCAGTGGGGACACCGCGGCGCCGACAGCAGCCCGACGTGGACCTGCCTGCCACACGCGCCGCAGTCGCCCGCGCTCACGTTCCGTCGGTTGGCCTCGGCCTGCAGCTCCTCGACGGCGTGCCGGCGGGCGTCGGCGGCTTCGAGTTCGGTGACCCGCCGGCGCAGGCTCACCACCGCGTTCGCGAGCGTGTCGAGCTTCCCCTCGGCGTCGTCGGCGCGGTCGACCAGCGAGGAGAGCACCGCCTCGTAGTTGTCGAACCCGCCCTCGACCTGCCGGTCGAGTTCGGCGAGCGCGCGCCGGAGCGCCTCGACGTCGTCCGCACCGGCGTCCTCGACCGCCTCGATCCGCTCCTCGAGTTCGGGGTGGTCGTGCTCCTCGTCGGCTTTCGCCTTCGCGACCTGTATGACCCGGTCGCGCACGTCCTCGACTCGGTCGTCGACGTCCGCCTCGATCGCCGCCACTCGATCGGTCAGCGCCTCGATCTGCTGATCCAGCGGCTCCGTGTCGGCCGGGTCCTCGGCCTCCGAGAGGAGCCGGTAGGTCGCGACCGCGCGAGCGAGCAGCTCCCCACGGTCCCGGCCGGTCTCGGCGGCTCGATCCTCGAGCCACGCGTCGAGTTCGGTCGGGAGTGACTGGGGGTGCTCCTCTGCCATCGTAGAGGGGTAGTGTCCCACTACATAAGTAATTCCGTGCTCCGGCCCACCCCCTCACTCCGGCAGCGACGCCGGTCGGTGGTAGCGATTCACTATCAAAAATATTTTTAATTAACTCTCGCGAGAGTCCGACATGTCCCTGAACATCGGTGATGCCCTCTCGACCGGCGCGGAGAAGCTGACGACGACTGGCGGGATCCAGCTGGGCGTGATCTACGTCGTGCTCCAGTTGCTCACCGTGCTCGGCACGAACTCGGCCGTGGCGTCGATCGCGACGCCGGCCGGCACCTCGGGGATGGCGACCACGACGCTCTCGCTCCCGATCGGGGTGGCCGGCGGCGCCGCGCTGGCGACGCTCGGCGGCGTCCTCAACGTCGCGTTCACGATCGTCGCCCTGCGGGCGCTGGACCACGACGCCGCCGACCTGGGCTCGATCCCCGGCGGCGTCACGGACGACATGCTGAAGACGTGGGTGTTCCTCGTGATCGCGCTGATCGTGCAGGGGATCGCGATCGCGATCGGCTTCGTCGCGCTGTTCATCCCGGGGCTATTCCTGCTGGTCAGCCTGATCTTCACGCAGGTGTACGTCGCCGTCGAGGGCGAGGGGCCGTTCGAGGCGCTCTCCTCCAGTTGGTCGCTCGCGAAGGGGAACCGCTTCCCGCTGTTCGGCCTCGGGGTCGTGATCTTCGTGATCAGCCTGCTCGCGAGCATCCCGACGGGGATCCTGACGGTGTTCAGCCCGGTCGCCGGCACGGTGTCGACCTACGTCGTCTCCGGGTTCGTGAGCATCTTCTCGATGGCCGTGCTGATCGACGCCTACCACCAGCTCAAGAACGAGCCGGCGTCGACGACGACCGAGACGGAGAACGACGACGTGGAGCGACTGGACGACGACGACTCCGGCTTCGACTACGCCTGATCGACGCCCCGGGTGCCGTCGATCGGTTCCGGCCACGGTGTTTCGGTCGCCGGCGCTGAAAGATGGCAACTCTTAACCTCGCCGGGTGCCTCGTTTCGCCTGCGGGCCGGTGGGGTAGCTTGGTATCCTTCGGCCTTCGGGTGGCCGTAACCGCGATTCGAATTCGCGCCGGCCCACTACCCCCTTATACTCTTTCCCGGGTTCTCTGATAGGTAGCGGCCGCTCTGCGGGGTGTTCAGCATGAGCACCGAGAGCGGGCTGACGTTCAACTCGCCGCCGATTTGCGACTACTGCGGCGGCTACATTCTCGACACCGACCAGAAGTGTCCCGCGCAGGACGACGCGAGGTGTTCGCCATGAGGTTCTGTCCGGACTGCGGAGCACGGCTCGAACCTCGGCGCCGACGAGGGAGCGCGATCACTCGCCGTGTCTGCCCCGAGTGTAACGGGGGTGAGCAGGCTTGAGCACCGACCGCGTCCCGCCGTCGACGGACCAGCACGCACCGGGTGAGCGTCTCGACTTCGACGAGATCGCCGGCACCGAGGAGACGAGCTGGGCGCGCGCCGATCCGAAGGCCGCCCTGATCGAGAGCACCGGCCGCTACGGGTTCCGCGTGACGCTCCCGGACGGAGACGGCCACCTCGTAGCCGTCGCGATCGAGGACGGGGAGTACGTCGGCACCTGCGACTGCAAGGCGTGGGAGTACCACGATGGGCCGTGTGCCCATCTGTGTGCCGTCCGTAAGGCCGCGTTCCTCGGCGTGACCGACGCCCGGGACGAGCCGGTGTCGATCCCGCGCCTCGACCTCGACGCCCACGAGACGGACGAGTGCGCCGCCGCCGACGGTGGCTACGTCGATCGAGCACATCGCGCTGACGCGACGGGAGGGCGCCGATGAACGTGGTCGTGGCGCACTGCCGACGCCACCGACGCCGGCGGTCGTGGCCGCCTCACACGCGCGCACACGGCCCCGCACGCGAGACCGCACCGCATCACTCCCCACACCCCGTACATACGGACTGCCTTTCGCGGCGCCGTCTGGGTATTCACTCGGTATGCAGCGTATGGGCTGAGGTGGGTGCCTGATGTCCCGCATGGACCACAACCCGAAGCAGCGCGTCTCCTTCGGGTGTCCCGAGGAACACGTCGAGGCTCTCGACGAGATCGCCGGCGAGGACGCCAGCCGGTCGGAACTACTCCGCGAACTCGTCGCTGAGAAGGTTGAGGAGCACCGCGACGACAGCGCCGACGACATCCACACGCCGGACGACCCGATGCTCGAAGAAGCCTACCGGACGCTCCTCGACACCGCTGAAGAGCAAATCCCGGGCGCCGGCCTGCGTCTCACCATCGAGGAAGCGAAGAACGCGCTGTACGACAACCGCACGCCGAAAGACGCGGTGATGACCAAGTACATCCGGCCGCTGAAGCCCGAGTTCGTCCAGATCGACAGCAGCATGTCGAACGTCTGGATCACGGTTCGGCCACCGACGCCGGTCGAGCAGGCCCCGGACACTTCGCCGTCGACGGAGGTGGCACTCGCCGATGACTGACGGTGATGGGTCCACGGTGGCTGTCGAACGCTCTCGAGATCGTGCGTTTGGGGTCGACGGATACCAGACTGGCGATAGGGAGCCTGAGACGCCCAAGCTCGGAGAACCGGAGGGGGTTTAAATGGGCGGAAAGGACACCGCCGGAGAACAGCGAACGACGATGAAGTGCCTCGCGTGTGGCAACACGGAGGAGACCGTCGAAGAACACAACCGCCACCTCGCGACCGCCGATCACCCGGACAAAGGCGAAGTCTGGGTGTAGGCGGCTACGTTCTTTCAGTCGGCACGAACCACACGAGCACGCCGCGCTCCTCGAACACTTCGACCACCGACGGCTCCGCGTGGTCCGTCGGCACCACTACCACCGGCACCGCAGACCCCGACTCCGCCGCGTACTCCATCGCTTGCGCTGCCTCCGCTCGGACGCTGCTGGGGTTGTTCCCAACCTCGATCGCCAGCTCGTGCGTCCCCAAGTCTACCCACACGTCGCAGAACGCACCTGTTCGGTGTATCCAGCGCTCCGTCTCGATGCTCGCGGTCGGATGCCGCTCACGAATCCACGGCAGCACTCGCTGACTCAAGAACTCGGCCTCGGAAAGCTCGGTCATGAATCCCTCACTGCCGCTCCTGTTGGCTCCCCAGCGCGCCACGCCGTCGACGGCGCCGACAGCCACGCCTGCGTTGGCGCCAGCTCGCCCTCACCGTCCGCCGTCGGCTGACGGGACCGAACCCGCAGGTGAACGATGCCCTCCATCTCGGACGCTATCAGCGCGTCCATCACGTCCCGCTCGGGAGGGTCGTCCGGCGCGTCCTCCCACTCCTGGCGGAGCTCCTCACGCGCCGGCATCGTCGCCCTCCTCGGCGTCCTCGGCGTCCACGTCCTCGACCGCCGCCCGCATGGCCTCCTCCCGCTGCATCCCCGGCGGCGGCTGGTACGGCAGTCGAGCGAACAGCGCCCGGCCGAACCCGCGCAGTCGCTCCTGGGCGTAGTAAGTCGGCACCATCGAGCCCGCGATCGCGCCGATCGCGAACGCGACGAGCTGCGGCGCCGACGACGCCACCAACTCGGCCGCGAGTTCCGAAGCGGGGGGCATGGCTTACTGCCTCGCTCTCAGCAGCGCCACGCCGGAGAGCCCCAGCAGCGCCAGCATCTCCCCACTCAGCACCTCCTCGCTGCTGTCGGTCTGGTTGCCGTCGTCGGCTGGCTGGTCGGTATCGTCCGGGAGCTGGTTCAGCAGTTCGGTGAAGCTGATTTCGCCGGCCTCGTACCGCTCGACTAAATCAGCCGGCGCGTCGTCGGGCACGCCCGGAGAGCTGTCCAGTCCACCGCTACCACCGGAGTCCTGTCCGTCCTGCCCGACCGGGTCATCATCGACCGGATGGCCCCCGGTCGGCTCCGGCTCTGTCGGGACGGTAACGGCCCCGTCATTTGCAGGGTCAGATGCCGACTCGTTGGCCCACTCTGGTCGGGTGTCGGGGACGATAGGCTCGCGTGATTGCTCTCCCCAGTCCGTGGTGTCACGGAGAGTTACCACGTACTCCTGCCCGTTCCACTCGACGCTGGCCTCCTCGTAGCGGTCGCCGTCGACCTCGTAGAGCGTCTTGCCGAAGAGGAACGTGATTTCCCCGCCAGCGTCCCGGACCGCAGCCGTCGCGATGCTCTCGGTCTGGGCTTGGCTCGGGTCGGTTCCCCACTCGTCCCGCTGGGTGCTGCTGGGGCTGTACCGAAGCGTCGTCGTCGGCAGCGTCGGCTGGCCCGTCAGAGTGATGCGGTACTTGCCACCACCGAGATGCTCGGTGTGGTACTCCGTGTACGTTTCTCCATCGAGATCGTACACGGGTTCACCGCCGGCATTGTGGGTTTCCCCTCCCTGAGCATCGACGGCCGAGTTTACGATCGTCCCCTCCGCCCAGCCCAGGTTTCCGGGATCAGCGATCCGTCGGTCCGATTCAGTCATGGTGTAGGTGAAGCTCTTGCCACCACTCGGCGCGGGATTGGTGGAGTTGGAGCCGTCCGACGTGTCGAGCCCGCCCGACGACCCGCCGTCAGAGTCCGTGTTCGTGGACTGGTCGGGTTCGTAGCTGCCTCGGTGGTTCACTTCCCAACCCTGTGGGTTGTCCCAATCGCCGCCTTCTAGGTACCAGTCCTCGGCAGTCGGACCACCCTTCTCGTATTCGCTGAAGTGGTGGCCGGGGCCGACGTGTCCCTCGGGTAGATCCAGCGCTTCCGGACCATCTCCCTGGGCGGTTTGCGTCCGGAACTGTCGATGAGAAAGCTCCCCGTGCAGCCACGCTCTGTATGCGTCGAAGTCCGACCCCGAGTAGAGGTATTCCGACTTCCAGTGGCCGTTATAGAACTCACCCATCGCTCTGTCCCTCCTGTCGTGCGGCCGTCTCGGCCGTGCTGTTGCTGTTAGTCATCGGTCTCGATTGCCTCGATCCGGAGCAGGAGGTACCGCTCCAGCGGGGTGAGGCTCCCCCAGTCGATTCGCTGCGCGAGGTCGTCAAGGTCGGAGTCCCCAACCTCGATCGAGTCGTCCTGTGTCAGTTGGGTGCGACCCCGGACGACGTGATCGGGCGGGCCGGCGTGATCCGGCGCGCCAGCGTGATCGGGCGGCCCGGGCGTCACGGCTGCACCACCTCCAGGGTCGCGGTCGCGGTCGCTCCCCTCGGGTCGTTCGGAAGCGGGTGGCTCGCCTCGATACTGATGGCGTCGGCTGACGTGGTCGTCGCCTGGATGTTCTGAGTCCCCGACCCACTGGAAACATCGACCGGGTAGCTGTCGCCAGCAACGGTCAGAGTCGCCGTCCCAAGCTCCTCCTGTGGGACTGCGCCGGCCCCGATAGTCACGCTCACTGTGTCGGAGCCGTCGGCCACGATTGACTGAGACGACAGCGACAGCTCCAGCGATCGGGGATACGGGGGCACCCACTCGTCCCGCTCGACTAACTCGGGTTCGGCGCCGCTGTTGTCGACCTCGAAGCGTGGCCCGTTCGGCCCCGAGTCGTTTTTGATGATGGTAATACTCTCCACGGTGCCATTATCGTCTGTTTGCTTGCGTACTGTCGCCATGATTACGTATTAGTCAGCCACTGGACGCTAAACGTGTACGTCTGTGTGCTGTTGTTCTTGACTCTATACCGGACAACATCCGGCGTTTTGCCAACTTGGCTAGTGAATTGGGACCCAGGCCCAGAGTCTATACTCGTAGACCCAGAATTACCGCCCGAGCTCGCTGTAACTGTGATTGCGTCAGTTGTCCCGTCCTGGTACTCGATCTGAATCTGTGCATCGGCAGACACGTAGGCTCCGCACCGACACAGGATATACCAGCCAATCACCGACCCTGAGACGTTGTAGGTCCTGACGGTAGACCAAGACCCATTCGTGTCGCCCACGCTCTCGTTGAACTGATCGCCGTTGTACTCAGGTGCCGCGTGGTGAGCCGAATTATTCCCGGCGTGGTTGGAAAGCGCAGTTGCCGCCCCCGTCTGGTTGTCGGTGACGTTGTGGGGGTTAGTGGTGTCGCTCTCGTGGTCCGACAGCGCCGCCGCCGCCCCGGTCTGATCGTCGGTGACGTTGTGGGGGTTGGTGGTGTCGCTCTCGTGGTCCGAGAGTGCCGACGTGACCGCGTCCACGTCGTCCTGCCCGGCCACGCTATCGCCCGACGCGACGCCATGCACGCCGCCGGTCGAGCCAGCGTGAGCGTCGAGATCGTTCCCGACCGCGGTAATGTCCGTCGACAGCGCACTCTCCGCGTTATCCAGCTCGGACTGGGTGGCCGTGTCAAAGCCGAGCATGGACTGAGCCACGCCGTTGGCCGGGATCTGGATGTTGCCGTCGGCGTCGATCGTGAGCCCGGCACCGAGAGCGGCCACGAGCGTCCCCGCAGAGTTAGCGAGCCCGTCGCCGATCGACAGGCCGAGGGACTGGTCGGACGGCTGTGTCAGCGGGCCGGAAACGTCGACCGGCGGGTGGTGAGCGTCCCGGGTGACGCCCGTCAGGTCGCCGTGTGCGGTATAGCCCGTCGGCTGCCACTGGTCGCCGTCGTAGACCTTGGCCTCACCGGTCCCGTCGCTCCCGCCGTCGACGTCGAACCAGATTTCCCCGAGCTGGGGATTGGCCGGCTGGCCGGCCTGAACGTAGTCGAAGCCGCCACCGCCGGCGCTGATGAACCCCACCATTATGCGCTCTCCTCCCCGATGACGTGCAGCACGTCACCGGCGTTCGACGCCATCGCTTCGAGGAGTTCGGTGTTCTCGACGCCGAACGTGATGCCGTTCCCTTTCGAGAGCGGCACCGTCGCCGATCCGGTCGGCCCCACGTAGATGGGGCCGGCGTTCGCGGGATCCGCGAGCAGCATCACTTCCGAACCGTCGTCGACGGCGTGGGACGGCAGGATGTCGCCATCTGTCGCCGGCTGGAGCTTGGCGGCGAACACGTCTTCGGCGTTGCCGGTGTGGTCGTTCAACTCCGCCAGCGCGGCGATGATTTGGTCCTGCAGGTCCGCGTTCGCCGGCGGTCTTACCGCACCGTCGCGGTCCTCGACCGCCTCGATCGTGTCCACGTCGGCGGTCGTGTCCAGGACCATCAGGCACCACCCCCGTCGGCGCGCTCGAAGCCGATCGGCTGGACGTGGTACGTCTGGATGTTGCCCGTGAAGTTCCGGATGTACACGGTCAGCGAGTCCTTGAACTGCTTGCACGGCGCCCACGTCACCGTCAGGTCGTCGATGTCCGTGGGCGGGATGTTCGCCGGCCCGTACATCGGCGTGGCGTCGTCCTCCAGCTCGTAGACCGTGCCCCGGACCTTCGAGATCGCGACCGTCGCGAGGTAGAACGTGCTCCCGGACTGCTCCGGCGTGAACGTCACCTCTGCCTCCTCACCGTCCTCCAGTTCGACGGTATAGGGGTCGTTGAACGCCACGTCCTCCTCGTTCGGCCGGGGGACGACGTTCACGCGCCACCCCCGGTGAACGGCGTGCCGTCGTCGTTGTCGACCTCGACGACGGTGCCGTTCACGCGCTCCTTCTGTTGCTCTTGCTCCTGTTCGCTCAGTTCGTTGATGTCGCAGTTACAGCTAGCCATGACTCTCCTCCCTGTTGCGTCGGTCGCGCTTGGTCAGCCCCTCACGCGCGAGTGCCGCGCGGTTCAGCAGGGACCGCTCTTTGTTCTCGCGGCTTCGCTCCTCGTTCTGCTCGCTTCGCTGGCGGTTCCGCTCAACCGTCTTCCGAACGTGGTGCGCCTCCCGGGCGATGTACACGACTCCCGCCGCCGTGATCGACGACGTGACCGGAAGCACGAACTCGGTGAGCATTGTCAGGCTACCGCCTCCACGGTGTCGCTCGCGGAGTTGGCTAGCCACGCGACGACGAGCAGTCCGAGCAGCAGCACGGCTTTGTCCACGGTGCCACCGAAGCCCAGCGGGTTCGATCCAGACGGGTCGCTCCCCGTGGGGACGCCGCCGAAGATCGGCGTGTTGCCGTCGTCGTTGCCGGGACTTGGTGCGTCTCGACTCACCTCCTCGTTGACGAGGATAGTGGACGTGTCCGGGTCGGTTTCCTTACCGCTGCCGACCATCTCGACCCACGCCTCTACTTCGTGCTCGCCCTCCTCTGTGGGCGCCTGGAACTCGAAGGTGAACGTCTCGTCCCCCGTTCCCAGTTCGGAGGTCATGAGGCAGGTTGGGCCCGCCTCCTGACGGTCTCCCGTCGAGTCTTCAGCAACCACCCGGACCTTGTACCCGGGCTCTGCCTGTCCACAGGAGTCGGCGTCCCACGGCTGGATAACGAGCGCGCCGTTCGACACCTTCACATCTACCTCGTAGCCCTCACCGGGTTCGACACGGTTCGGGGTGTCAATCCGACGCAGGATGATGTTACCCCCTTTTGTCGTCGGCTGGGTCGTCACGTCGACCCACCTCCGAGGCCGATAGCGGCCGCCAGCGTCACGATCGCCGCGGCCATCTTCGCTTTCTCGCCGATGCCGTTACCCGACTCCGTGGAGCCGACAGCGTTCTGCACAGCCTGCTGAAGCTCTTGACGGGCCGCCTCGGCCTCGGCGTCGTTTCCGCGGTCCTCGGCCGTGTAGTAGTCCGAGGCCGCTTGCCCGACCTCGATCACTTCCTCGGTTGTCGCACCGTCGAGCGCCCCTTCTTCGAGGCCAGCGAACCGCTCAATCGCCTCCTGCTCGCCGGCACCTCCGGCGGGCGAAGAGTCAGACGGGTCTGAGTCGGAGTCTCCCACGTCGATCGTGTCGTTATCCTCTCCGGTAGTCGTGCCTAGTCCGCCGGTTCCGAGCGTTTGGTCGTCCGGATCGAACGTGATGGTGTCTGTATCCGTGCTGTCGGAGCTGTCGGAGCTATCACCGCTGTCGGTGCTGCCGCCCCCGTCTGTCGGCGGCGCGATCTGCTCACCATCGGGCCCAATCAGCATCAGTTACCAACCTCCGCGTAGGCCCAGTACAGCATGATGAGCAGGATCGATACGTCCAGCAGCAGCGACACGTCCTCGCGGGTCCATGCGGACCCGGCGAAGAACGAATCCAGATGCGACTGCCCGGGGACGCCTCCAGTCCCCTGCTCCATGGTCGTGTACTGCGGACCGTTCGGCCCGGGCTGCGTGACGTGCTGCCCTCCCGTCGTTTCTGCGTCCAGTCCACCAGTCATGATGGCTCACGCCTCCGCGGCGTCGAGCCGCACCTGTCGGGACAGCCCAGCGATCTCGCCGGTGCCGCCCAGGTACGGGATCGACAGTAGGGCGTTGGTCGCACGCTCCTCCGTGTCGTCGCCGCCCACGTCCTTCGCGAACCGGGCGACGTACGGCGCGTTCACGTACACCTCTAGGGTCCAGTCGGTCGGGATCACCGACTCCCAGAAGCTCGCGGTGAGCTCGAACGTGATGGGATCCTTCGAGTGGTTCCGAAGGTGGATGAGCTTCACGTCGCCCGACCAGAGGGTTTCGTGAGTGCCGTTCGGCGCCGTCTTCTGGATTTCGACGCGAGCCTGCTTGCCGCTCGCGTAGAACACGCCCACCGTGTCGCCGGCCGTGGTGTCCACGTCCACCGTGTCGGCCGAGTAGTCGACCGCCGCGGGCTGCACTTCCGAGTCCCCAACGTAGACCACGATGTTGTCCGACGTGGCGCCGCTCTCGATGGGGTTGTGAGAGAGGTTGAGCGTCTCCGGAGCCCCACCGTCGGCCGTGAACTCCTCGTAGGCCATGATGGCGGGTGTGACCGGGACGCCGTTCCGCAGCGCGAGCGGCCGGTCGGTCTTGTACTCCGCGATCTTGGTCCGTCGACCGTTCGATCCCGGCGACGTGTCGAAGTCCGCGACGCTGAACGTGTCCCGGTGCGACACCTCGCTCGCGACCATCTGGCGCAGTTCCTCGCTCATGGTCAGTTACTCCGAACGGTGACAGCGTTCTCGTCGATGTACACTTCCGACGCGGCCCAGTCGATCACTTCCGAGGACAGGACCGCGACCTGTACCTCCTCGTTGTCTTCGACGGTGAGGGTCCGGCCCTTGAGCTCGTTCCGGGTCCGGTCGCGGAAGTCCTCGTTCTGCTGCTCCTTGATCGAGAGCGTGCGGTACTGGCGGATGTTGTCCAGCGCGAAGCTCACGACCTGCGGCTGGTCCAGGTGGGGCGCGTCCCACCGAAGCACCAGCTTTGTGTCGAGGGGGAGCGGGTCGCCGTCCTGCCCGACGAGGTTCGCGTAGATGGGGATGCCCTCCATCCCGTCGACGATGTTCGAGAGGATCAGACGGAGGCCGTCGTTCGGCGACAGGGCCAGAATCTCCGTCATCTGGCCCGTGACGTTCTCGCGCTCCTCTGCGTCGACCTTGCTGGTTCCGAGGTTGGATAGGGTTTCAGGCATCTGTTTAGGCCCCCGCGTTGACGATCGTGCTCTTCACGTCGAAGCGCTCCGCCGCGGCGTCGAGCGTGTGAATCCCGCCACCGAGGGAGAGTTCGTTCGCGTACATCGGCGACATCTGCCCCGCGCCGACGACCGCCACGCCGTACAGCTCCGGCTGGTCGGCCATGTCGGGGACAGCGCCACCGATGAGGTTGCGTAGGACCGTCGGCGCGAAGTAGCCGGCCGTGATGGCCGCCACCCGGGTCCACATCTCTGCGTCCATGATCGTATCAAACGACTGACTGAGTTCTGCCATCTGCAACTCCAACGAATAGCTCCGGGTGAAAAGGCGGCTTAGAGAGCTTTTGCGTAGGATTCCGTAGAAACGCGTAAGATTGCGTGAGCCGGTCAGCGACGGGAGTCGTCCTCAACGTAGTTCTCCATCAGCCTCCGGACGGTGCCCACGTTCGTTACCGAGTAACCCCGTCGCTTCTCCTCGAGCTCTTGCTGAATCTCCCGGAACAGTTCGGCGTCTTCGCCCGTCAGCGTGACTCGTTCCTGTGGCATCAGTATTCAGGATCGTGGAGGGGGTTGCCCTCATCTCCGTAGTGTGTCGACTCCATGCTCATGGTCCGTGTATCGCGCCGTTCCCTCTCCCCGCTGTTGTCAGCGTACACCCATTCCGAACCAATTGTGCTCCCGTCGTCGTCCTCGAACTTCCTTAGCGGGATATTCTGCCCGTCGTCGGTCTGTAGCTCCTCAGCCAGCTTTGGGAGTTTCTCAGCTTGCGGATTGTGGAGGTCCTCCGGGTATTCCGGGTCGAGTTTGTTCCGGTCGTTCTTGCTCTCGAACCCGCCGGCCAGTTGCTCGTCACACTGGGACACAACGTCTTCCTCCAACTTCGCCAGCCGCTGAGTAATCCACAGGCTTGACGCCCCCTCACCGCGGCCCGTTGTCGAAAGCCCCTCGATAGCCTCGGGGACGGATCCACTCTGAGGGGCGACCCAGTGCGCCTCGTCGATTGCGACCAGCGAACCACGCGATTCCGGCGCCAGTTCCCGAAGCGCCGACGTGACCCGCGCCGCGACTTTCTTCCATTCGTCCGTGGTCAGCTTGTGGCGGGCCAGCACGACGGCGCCGTTCTCCTCGAAGAACTGCCGCCACGTCCCCACCGACCAACTGAGTTCCTGCCCGCCGACGATGAAGTGGCTCGCGAACCCCGCCTTCACGAGCCCCCGGTATTCGTCCTTGTAGTCCAACACCGCCACGTAGTCAAATTCCGGGATAGAGGCCTCGATAATGCCCTGTGAGTGGTAGCTCTTACCCCACCCGCTCATCGAGGCTACTAGACGACGGGTCACTCGTCCACCTCCTCGGTCGGTACCTCAACAACGGGCGACCAACCCCGCTGCATGGCCTCGGACCGGCTCCGAGGTACCTCACTCTGCTGAGAGGGAAGGTCTCCGCCCCGGCCGTACCAACCGAGGTCATAGCCGAGCAGGTAGGCGCTCGCGATCACCGCCAGCAAGACCATCGCCGTAATCTTGTCGTTCACTTCCCCACCTCCTCCGCGGCGGCGTCGAGCACGTCCCGCACCGCCCGGAAGTTGCTCGCGAACAGTCGCTCGGCCTCCTCACTGCTGTCGAACTCGACGACCCGCGTCTCGAACGTGTCCAGATCGACACCGAAGACCTCCCGAACGTGGATCTCGGCCAGCTCACGGTCGGACCCCTCGGCACCGTTTTCACGCCACGCTTCAGCCCACGCCTCGATCTGCGCTTCCCACGTCTCAGCGTCCTTGCCGACGTGGTTCTCGGCCTTCTCGGGGTTGTCGACCAGCACCGGGAGATACTGCTCGGTCCACACGTCCCGAACGCTGTCCGTCGCGATCGCTTTCAGGATGTCCTGAATGGCCTCCTTCCGGCGCTCTACGTCCGGGATCTCGCCGATGATCCCGGTTCCCATCGCGGCGTCGACGGGCTCGGCGGCGACCAGGAGCTCGTTCTCGATCTCCGCGATCACCGTGGTCAGTCCGCTCGCTGCCTCCGACTCGAGTAGGTTCATCAGGACCTTCTTCTTGATAGCGTCGCGCATCAGGCTGCCTCCGTGGCTTTGTCCATCAGTCGGCCGATCTGTTCGTCCATCACGTCGGTCTTCTCCAGAATCGGCTGGCCCATCGACATGGCCGTCGCGACGACCAGCGCCTCGTGCGGATCGAGATCGGAGCCGACGCCCATCTCCTCCATGGTCAAGTCGAAGTAGTGGGCGAGATCGAAGTCCTCGAAGTGGTCGCGGTCGACTTCCTCCGAGTCCTCGTTCCCCTTCGCCCGGATCGCTGCGTTCGTCGTCTGGTGGACGAGCGTTACGTACAACTCGCCGGCTTGCACGGGCGACGCAGCGCTCTCCGGCTCCATCGACGCCGGTTCTTTCTGACGCTCGTCCTCGACGTCCTCCGAGTCGTCGGCCTCCTCAGCCTCCTCGGCTGTGTCGTCCTCGATCGCTTCGGCGTCGATGTTCGAGGGGATCGAAGCTTGCTCTTCGGCCGCTATCTCCGGCTGCTCGTCGTCGCCCTCCTCGGTAGCAGGCTCGGTAGCGCCCTCGGAAGGGCCCTCATCGGCGCCCTCGGCCTGCTCTGTTTCGGCCCTTTCAGCTTGCTCTTCCGCCCCTTCAGCCGGCTCTTGCCCGCTATCGTCGTCAGCCACTCAGACCACCCCGCTGCTGGGCCGCTTCGGTGGGCGTCGAAGGTGTCGCTTCGGCGCCCTCCGAGCTTGGTGTAGCTTGCTCTCCGTCGCCGCCGTCCATCACGAAGGAGAAGAGCAGCAGCGCCAGCAGCGCCACGCCGACCCAAAAGAGGGGCGAGCGGCCGCTCACGGTCGACATGAGGCCCGCGCCCCCTGCTGCGGCGGCGGCCGCCTTCTCTCCCCCTGACGGGGCGCTTTCGCCCTCGCTCTCCTCGCTCTGTTCGCCCTCCGATGCTTGCTGTCGCTGATACTCTTCGTCGGTAGCCATCTCTTCGGGCCCTTCGCCGGTCGCTTCCTCCGGCTCCGATTCCGCGCTTTCAGCTTGCTCTTCCTCCCCTTCAGCCGGCTCTTGCCCGCTATCGTCGTCGGCGGCGTCGACAGCAGGCTCGGTAGCAGGCTCAGGGGCCTCCTCGGCGCCCTCGCTTCGGGCCTCGACAGCCTGCTGTTCGGCTTGCTGTCGGAGCCGTGCTTTATCGTCGTGATCTTTGCTCGCGTTGATGTGGCTCTTCACCGAGCCCAAGCTATGCTCCTCGTGTTCGCCGTAGTCGCACCCGTCAGCCGGGCAGGTAACTCCGTTCATGTTTCGATGTGTGCCTCTCCGTCGTGTGCCGTCTCACCGGCCTCCGTGAGCCGGTCGCTCAACTCTTCCAGGCGCTCGAACTCGAGATCATCCTGGCCGTGAGACTGGCGGATGCGGTTGATGGCCGAAGCAGCGCGTTCGGCGTTCTGCTTGGCCTCCTCTGCGTCGCGTAGCTCTTGATCGAAGCGGCTGATCGCGGCCTTGTAGCCGCCCCATGCCCTGCCGAGAGCGCCCTTTGCCTTCCCCGAGAGTTCCTCGTCGGCCTGCCCGGTGTCCTCGTCTTCGAGAAGCTCCGCCACTTCGTCCTCGTCGAGGCCGCAGGCTTCCTGGAGGAACTCGCAAGCCTCCGGGTCGCCGTGCTGACAGTGATCGCGAGCGTGGTCGCACTGCTCGTTTGCCGCCGCCTCGGCGCGCGCGGCGGCGTCACGATCCGGCCCCTCGTTCTCGATCCGGTCGCCGCCGCCGGCCTTCTGGGCCTTCGGCAGTACCGATGAGCGGTGTTCGTCGACGGTGAGGGTCGGGTCGTACCACGCCTCCCAGTCGCTCACGCCGTTCTCGCGGAACAGCGCCTTCACGCTCGCGGCCTTGAGGTAGTTGTTCGGGCCCTCGAAAGGGCCGACTCGCTCCTTCTCGGCGTCGGTGAGGTCGGCTTGCCCAGCTCCGGAGTCGCGCTGGGCGCGGCCGGTCTGTGCCGCAGCCTCGACGCGATCGCGAACGTGCTCGGGCGTGTCGTCGACGAAGAAGACCGTCTTCTCGCGCTTGTCGTCGTCGACCGGACAGATGTACTCCTCGTACTCTTCGCGGGCGTCGTCCGCGCCGGACTTGGCGCTGAACTCCACCGAGAAGCTCACGGAGCGAACCACCTCTCGGCTTGACTCCGTTTCAGAAACAACTTCGTTGCCATACGCCCGGCGTTCCGTGAGCAGCATACTCGGCCGCTTGGGAACCTGATACGTCGGTATATACTCCCGTACCTACTCGCGTAGATATTCGCATAGGTATTTTACCGATCTACCAGCAAGTGAGCATGTGACGACGAAATCTCGGCCCAGCCGGTCGGCGGCTGAAGCGAAGACTGGTAGCGAATCCGAGGTAGTTCCGCTCGGACAGCGAACCCTCGGCAGCAACGACGGGACGCTTACGGTGAGCCTTCCGAAAGAGACTGCCGAGCGCCTCGGCATGGAGCAGGGCGACGATCTCGAGCTCGCGTACGATCCGACGAACGACGAATTTCGGGTTCGGCGCGCGAGTGATTTTGAAGGGTGGGACTGATGCAGTTCTGTGAACACCACCGCGTCGAGTACTACAACACCGACGGCGTCTGTCCCGTGTGCGCTCGTCGGGGCGAGCAAACCTCGCGGGGGCCGGCATGAGCCGCTTCCGAGAATCGGGGCCTTCTCGGAAGATCGAGCGCCGATCACCCCCCGATTCGGCCCGATTCACCCCCCGATTCGCGGGTGAAGGTCGAAGAAAACTTCCGGGAAGCGCGCAAGGAGGAAGGTAGCTATGATGACCGAGGAGTACGACGACAAGGCAGGTCGGCGAGTGTGGCTCAGTCGGTCCGAGGTCGAGCAGCTCCTGGGCGTCGCGGACGACCCGCTACGGAAGGTCGCATTCCGACTCGGCGCCGAGGTAGGGCTGCGGTCTCACGAGGTCGTCGAAGTGCGACCGGAGAACGTCGTCGACGGCGGCAAGGCGGGGAAGATGCTCGTCGTTCCGGAGGGGAAGGGCGAGAAGTACCGTGAGGCGCCGATCCCCGACTCGCTCGCGGACACGATGGACGCCGCGGCGAGCTTCGGCGGCGTCGAGGACGACGAGGTGCTCGTTGATCGGTCCACGCGGTCCGTCCGGAACTGGGTCGAGGCCGCTCGGGACGAGCTGGCCGAGGGGACCGACGAGGATCGCTGGCGGTATCTCACGTTTCACGATCTCCGGCGCACCTGGGCCGGGCAGCTCGCGAACGCCGACGTTGATCAGACCGTCGCGCTGCGGTGGGGCGGGTGGAACGATCTCGATACCTTCCTGAACCACTACCGTGGTGAAGCGACGGAGAAGGCTCAAGCGAGGGAGCGCGGGAAGGTGGAGTGGCTGTAAGCTGTCGGCAGTTCTAAGTTCGCCCTCCATATGTCCGAAAGTATGCTCGATAAGCTGGCCCAAGGTGCTGCTGCTGTGTCGGCTGTCGTCGGCGCATTCCTGCTTGTAGCATCTCCTGCTACTCAGCAACGAGGAACGATCGGCCTAATTGCCGCCGGAGTCGGGGTTCTACTGATAGTGCAGGCCGTATACGGTCTCTTCTTGGTTCGCCAATAGCTACCCGAACCCCGCGTACCAGCCTGGGCGAACGGCCTCGGGTGGTCGCGGCGCCGGCAACGGTCGGCGAAGATCAGCGTCAACTTCGCCCTCAAGGTAGAGCTGGCCCCAGCCGGTGATCGTGAACTTGTCCTCGATGCTCGCTCGCCGGGCCATCCGTACGAACCCAGCACGAGCGAGCACGCGGCAGCGCTCCTCGACGCGCCGCCGTGTCGGCGCCCCGAGGTCGTCGGCGATCATCCACGGCGTCAGCAGCTTCTCGGCCTCCCCAAGGCACTCCATGATCCGCTCGTCAAGATGGCAGAGCCAATCGGCTGACCGTCGTTCAAGACGCGTCCTAGACCGCAGCCTCATCACCATTCTCCTCGCCCTTCGACAGGTCTTCCGCATCGAGTTCCCCGTGAAGATATTTCTGTCCGTCTTCAGTAATCATGTAGACACCATTTCCTAGTGCGCGGAGTAGACCGTGATCTTTCAGAACGCCGCAACGACGTGAAATGTGTGGCTGGGACACACGGATCAGTTCGTGGTCGGCAATATCTCCGACACTTCCGCCATCGTGCTCTGCGATGTATTCGAGAATCCTGTCGTCCCAAATAGACATCCAGTCAGCCGAGGCTCTCATTGACCTCATGTAGTGTATGTACTATCCTATTACTGAGGGATTATTCCCTTAACAATAATGTAGCGGGTTTAGAATAGCCGATACATTTACGTATAGTGGCTGTTTTGGGATTGACTGCGAAGCCCGAGCGCGAGGCCGTCGGCTAGTGAGATTCAGTAGTTCCCGGCGTGGTGCTGGAACCACCCGCCGGGAACGGGTTTCGTGGACACCCATATGTCCACCAAACAGCGCGCGGGGTCGACGCCCCGCACCGATCGAGAGGCACCGACTACAGATAACGTCAGCGGCTGCTACTACTGCGGCGCGCGTCCGATCGGCGTCGAGATCGTCGACGGAGAGACGCGCCGTGTCTGTCGAGAACACGCGCCGATCGGAGGTGGCGCCGATGAGTGAGCACACCTGCGGCGGCGAGTGCAACGACGGGAGTGCCTGCGAGCGCCCCGTCTCGGCCGCCGATCAGCGTTGCCCGGACCACCCGAGGACCGCGACCGACGGTGGCGCTGTCGTCGCCGACAGCGGTCCACGGCCCGAGAACCAGCTCTCGCCCGAGCCCGCCGAGGACGCCTCGGTCTCCCTCGCGAGCTGTGGCGACGCGCTGCGGTCGTTCTTCGAACTGCCGTCCGTACTCGTTCGCGAGTGCATCCTCCGGTTCGACGAGGACGGGCTGCACGTCCGCGCCGTCGACCCGTCGAACGTCGGGATGATCGACGTGGAGATGCCGGGCGAGATGTTCGGCCGGTACGAAGTGAGCGGCGGCGACGAGGTCGAGTTCGGCGTGAACCTCGAACGACTGCGGAAGACGCTCCGCTGGGCACGGAAGGGCCGCGGGAACGCCGACGGCGACCCCGTGACGATCGACTTCCTGCCGAGCGTCCGCCGGATTCGCGTTCGCGTCGTTCGCGAGGACTCCCGGATGGTCCGGAAGTCGGAGTGGGGGACGATCGACCCCGACTCTGTCCGCGACCGGCCGAACATCCCCAACCTCGACCTTCCGAACCGTGCCGATCCGGAGATCGGGGCGCTCGGTGACGCGCTGACCGCCGTCGATGCTGCCGGCGACCACATGGAACTCACCCGCGAGGAGGAGACGCTGGTCCTGTCGTCGCACGGAAACAACAACCAAGGAGACGACGACGAGCGGGTGACGCTGCTGGAGAGCGCGTGGGACAACCGCGACGCCGACGCGGCGGAGCCCTGCACGTCCATCTTCAGCCTCGACTACTGCGAGGACATGATCGGCGCGATCGACAGCGCCGACGCCGACCGACTGACGCTGAAGTGGGGCGACGAGTTCCCGATCAAGATCGCGTTTACAGACGAGAAGTGGAGCATCTCCGGCGTGTTTATGCTCGCGCCCCGGATCGCGAGCGACGGAGGTGGTGCCGATGACTGAGGCGTCGACGATTTTCCGCGTCGTTGACGAACGCGGGCAGACCGAAGAGATCCGCAGTGTCGAGCTCGCCGACCGGCTTTCTCGCGCCGGTTTGCGTGTGACCGCTGTCTCGCACTCGGGGGGTCGCCGATGAGGTGCCCGAACTGCGGCGAGAGGGACATCAGCGCCACCATCGCGGGGCCGTCGACGGCCTCGACCTCGTGCGGCTGTGACGTGCCGCCGGAGGTGATGGATGCCTAAGTGCGTCCGTTGTCGCCGTGAGGCGGACGGTGAGCAGTGTCCGGTCTGCGGCGGTATCACCACGGAGCGGTTCGACCAGGAACTCACCGCGACTACCTCAGGGGGTAACCTGCGGTGAGCCGAGATCGTCCCGATCCGTCGGACATGAGCGTCCGGAAGGCCGTCGAGCGGTACCTCCGCCGGCGGCGCGCCGACGCGACCGAGTCTAGCGTGAAGGCGTGGAAGTACCGTCTCAAGCTGTTTACGGAGTGGACCGAGGGGATCGGCATCGAGGCCGTCGGCGAGCTCCGTCCCTACGACATAGACGAGTACTTCGACCTTCGCAGCGGCCGCGTGGCACCGGCGACGCTGGAAAGCGAGATGTGGACGCTGAAGACGTTCCTCCGCTATCTGGAGGAGCAACTCGACGCCGTCGAGGACGACCTTTCCGACGCTGTGCGTATCCCGGACCTCGACGCCGAGGATCGTTCCGACGACACCACGCTTCGGTCCGAGGACGCTTTCGCGCTGCTCGACCACTACCGCGACGACGAGACCGTTCGAGCGAGGCGCAGCCACGCGTTCCTAGAGCTCGCGTGGTACACGGGAGCTCGGCAAGGCGGCCTCCGGGCTCTCGACGTCCGAGACGTGCACGTCAACGAGGAGTACATCGAGTTCCGCCACCGACCGGACACCGGAACGCCGTTGAAGAACAAGATCCACGGCGAGCGCCCCATCGCGCTACCGTCCGCGGTGATGGACGTGCTCGCGGAGTACATCCGGAAGGAGCGCCACGACGTGACCGACGAGTACGGCCGCCAGCCGCTCCTCACGAGCTCGAAAGGGCGGCCGACGAACAACACCGTTCGGAACTGGTCGTACATGGCTACCCAGCCGTGTCTTCACTCTGCTTGCCCTCACGGGAAGAACCGAGGCACCTGCGACTGGCGGGCCTACACTCACGCCAGTAAGTGCCCGTCGTCGAGGTCGCCCCACAAGATCCGGACCGGGAGCATCACTTGGCAACTGAACCGCGGGCTACCTCCGGAGGTCGTCGCCGAGCGTGTCAACGCCTCGGTGTCGGTTATCGAGGATCACTACGACTGGGCGACCCAGGAGGAGCGCTGGCGCCGGCGCCGCGACCGGATGGAGAGCCGAAGACAGTACGTCGATCAGCTGGACCTGGAGGAGAACGATGATGAGTGACAACACCACCGAGAAGCGGGAGCACAGCCACGTTGGGAACCCAAAGGGGCCCGAGAGGTCATATTCGCGCCGGCCCACTACCTTTCCCGCACTCAACGAACGCCGAGCGACAGCGAGGCGTTCCGAGTGCGGGACATCGTGTCGCCAAGCGAATTCGAGCACGGGGGACGAGCGAAGCGAGTCCCCCGGAGTTCGACATTCGCGCCGGCCCACTTCCCGCATTCTCACATCGACGAGCGACAGCCGTCGTAGCGTGTACTGGGCCACCTCGTTGGCGATCAGTGACACCCCCCACCCCGAAGCGCTGACTATTAGTGCTCGCACCCCACCCAACAAAACGAATGCTCGTCCTCGTGTGTGGGCTGCCCGGCACCGGCAAATCCACCGTCGCCGAGCGGATCGCCGAACTGCTCCCGGCCCGCATGCTGCGGACCGACGTGGTGCGCAAGGAACTGTTCCCGGAGCCGACGTACGAGGCCGAGGAGTCCGCCGCGGTGTACGACGAACTGTTCGACCGCGCACGGGAGCGACTCGACGCCGGCGAGCACGTCGTCCTCGACGCCACGTTCCGCCGGCGGAAGCTCCGCCAGCGCGCCGCCGCGGTCGCCGACGGCGCGGGCGTCGAGTTCCGCCTCGTCCGCGTCGAGTGTGCGGAGTCCGTCGTGAAGGAGCGCATCGAGCGCCGCCAGCGCGAGGAGGACGACGAGAGCGACGCCGACTTCTCGGTGTACACCCAGCTCAAAGACGAGTTCGAGCCGATCGAGGGCGACGACCACGTCGTCGTCGACAACTCCGGCTCGCTCGCAGCGACGCTCGCGGCCGTCGACGACGCGTTTCGAACCGTCGTAACCGCCTGAATCGGTCGAGGGCGATCGTTCTTCCCGCGCTGGCCGTCCTCACAAGGGTTATGCCCCGGCGCCCACCGACTGTACGGTAATGGACCGGAAGCGACGCGGCGTCGTCCTGGTGATCGGCGCCGTGGCCCTCCTCGTGGTGACGATGGGTGCGAGCGCGGCGCTCGCCCCCGACGCGGCCGTCGCCGGCGCCGACGGCGAACGACGGACGATCGTCGGGATACAGGGCGGCGGCCCCGGCTGGCACCAGTACGGCAGCGTCGCGATGTACGAGGGCAGCGACGTGGCGTGGCGCATGGACGACACGGACAGCTACTTCGACGTGACCCAACTCGACAACGGCAGCGTGATGGCCGGGTTCATGGACGGCGGCTACGAGGACTGTGGCCCCTACGAGTCGCCGTGTACCCACACCGGGTTCCGGATCCTCGATCCCGACACCCAGTCGATCGAGTACGAGTACTCCTTCCCCGTCCGGAGCAGCGGCAACAGCGAGGTCCACGACGTGGAGAAGCTGGGTAACGGCGAGTATCTGCTGAGCGACATGGAGCACGAACGGCTCCTGATCGTCCGCGACGGCGAGCCCGTCTGGCAGTGGAACGCCAGCAGCTACTACGACGCCCCCGCCGACCCCACTCAGGTCGACTGGCTCCACATCAACGACGTCGACGTGGTCGACGAGGGGCAGTTCCTCGTCTCGATCCGCAACGCCAACCAGATCCTCGTCGTCGACCGCGACGAGGGCGTGATCGAGACGATCAACGCCGACGACGGCGGCTCTGACGGCTCCTGCATGCCCGGAGGGAAGCGCCAACTGGAGGACACCGATGGCGACGGCGACGTGCGCTGTGGCGACCCCGAAGTGCTCGACCACCAGCACAACCCACAGTGGCTCGGCGGGACGCCCGGCGGCGACGGCGAGGCGGCCGTCCTCGTCGCCGACAGCGACAACAACCGCGTCGCGGAGCTCCACCGCGAGGACGGCGAGTGGGAGGTCGCGTGGACGCTCGAACGCGCCGGCGGGATCGACCTGCGCTGGCCCCGCGACGCCGACCGGCTCGCCAACGGCCACACGCTGGTGACGGACACGCTCAACAAGCGCATCTTCGAGGTCGACCGCAACGGCACCGTTCGCTGGTCGGTCACCACCAACCAGATCCCCTACGAGGCCGATCGCCCTCCGGCGGGTGAGCAGCCGAAGGGCGAGTGGTACGTCGGCGAGACGCCGACCGATCGGGCCGGGGGCGGCATCCCGCTGCTCGACGAGGCCGCCGTGATGCTCCGGGGCGTGTTCCCCTGGCTGCCGTTCTGGTACACCGGGGTCGACCTCAGCCTGACCGCCGTCGCCGCCGGCGTCGCCGGCGTCGGCGCCCGGGATCTCTGGCTGACCCGGTAGGCGCCATCGACGCCACGCCGGACCGACCGCCTTTTCTTGCGGCCGGGCAGCACTCCCGCTCATGGCCGAGGACGACCTCGCGTGGGAGACGCTCGACACCGAAATCGACTACCGCTGTCCCGGGTTCGACGTCCGCCGCGACGACGTGGAACTGCCCGACGGGACCGAAACGGAGTACCACCACGTCGAGGAGGTCGAGACCGTCGTCGTGCTCCCGTTCCTGCCCGGCGGCGACGAGGTGGTGCTGATCGAGGAGTGGCGGCAGGCGGTCGATCGCGTCAACCGCGGCCTGCCCGCGGGCGGGGTCGAGCCTGAGGAAAACGACCTCGAAGCCGCCGCCCGACGGGAGCTCCGGGAGGAGACGGGGTACACGGCCGGCTCGATCGAGCATCTCTGCACCACCGAGCCGGTCAACGGGATCGCGAACTCGCTGCACCACACGTTCGTCGCGCGGGGCTGTGAGCCGACGGCCGCGCAGGATCTCGACGGCGACGAGAGCATCCGGACGCTGACGGCCGACTACGACGACCTCGTCGCCGCGGTTCGAAAGGGCGAGATCCGGGACGGCCGGGCGGCGCTGGCCGTGAGCCGGTACGAACTCGGCTGACAGGGGAACGACTTTGGCCTCGGCGGCCCGCCCTCCGGTATGGACTCACGACTGCGTGCGATCGGCGTCGGGATCGGCCTCGGCGTCGCCGGGATCGGCGCCGCGCTGGTGCTGGTCCTGTTCAGCGGCCTCCTCCTGAACCTCGCCGGCGTCACGATCACCCCCGTCCTCAGCATCGTGCTCTCCCTGCTGCTGACTCAGGGCGTCGCGTTCCTCGGGGTCGGCGCCCTCTACCTCCGACAGCGGGAGATCCCCGTCCGCGCGATCGGGATCCGACTCCCCTCTATCAAGGAGTTCGGGGTCGTGATCGGCGCGTTGGTGCTCAGCTTCGTCTACCTGATCGCCGTCAGCCAGCTGCTCACGGCGACCGGGACCGAGGCCGCCGAGAACCAGGTGGCGGACTTGGCGATGGCGAACCCCGAGATCGTGCTCTACCTGCTGCCGGGCGCGTACCTCCTGATCGGCCCGGGCGAGGAGCTGCTGTTCCGCGGCGTCGTCCAGAACCGCATCCGCGAGGAGTTCACCGCGGTGCCGGGCGTGATCGTCGCGAGCGCGATCTTCGCGGCGATCCACGTCGGCTCGCTGGTGGCGTCGAACCCCTCGGCGATGCTGGTGACGATCGGCGTGCTGATGGGGCCGAGTCTGATCCTCGGGGCGATCTACGAGTACACCCGCAACCTCGTCGTCCCCATCCTCGTCCACGGCACGTACAACGCGATCATCTTCCTCTCGCTGTACCTCGTCGCGACCGGGGCGGTCGAACAGACCGGGAACGCGGCCGCGGCGGTCGTCGCCGCGCTGCCCTGACAACGCAACCCCTTACCGTTCCCCCCCGAAAACCGATCCATGCGCGACGCCTTCGAGATCCGGGCCAGCGACGGGCTGGCTCGCGTCGGCCGACTCACGGTGCCCCGGGCGGGCGTCACCGTCGAGACGCCGGCGCTGATGCCGGTGGTCAACCCCAACCTCCAGACGATCTCCCCCCGCCGACTCCACGAGGAGTTCGGCGCCGAGATCCTGATCACCAACTCCTACATCATCCGTACGACCGACGACCTCCGCGAACGCGCCGAGAGACAGGGCCTCCACGAGATGCTCGACTTCCCGGGCGCGATCGTCACCGACTCCGGCTCCTTCCAGCTCGCTGAGTACGGCGAGATCGACACCACGACCACCGAGATCCTCGAGTTCCAACGCGAGATCGGGAGCGACATCGGGACGCCCGTCGACATCCCCACCCCGCCGGACGTGAGCCGCGAGCAGGCAGAGGAGGAGCTCGCCGCGACCGAGGAGGCCCTCGCGGACGCCGAGGCGGTCGACACCGGCGAGATGCTGGTCAACGCCCCCGTACAGGGGTCGACGTACACCGATCTCCGCGAGCAGGCGGGCAAACACGCCGCGAGCACGGAACTGGACGTGTTCCCCGTCGGCGCGGTCGTCCCCCTGCTGAACAGCTACCGGTACGACGACATGATCGACGTGACCGCCGCCGCCAAGCGCGGGCTGGGCGCGGACTGCCCGGTCCACCTGTTCGGCGCGGGCCACCCCATGATGTTCGCGCTCGCCGCGGCGGTCGGCTGTGACCTGTTCGACTCCGCGGCGTACGCGCTGTACGCCCGCGACGGCCGGTATCTCACCGTCAGCGGCACCGAACAGCTCGACGAACTCAGCTACCTCCCCTGCCCCTGCCCGATCTGTACCGAGCACGACCCCGACTCGCTCCGAGCGCTCGACGAGCGCGAACGGGAGAACGCGCTCGCGGAGCACAACCTCCACGTCACGTTCGCGGAGATCCGCCGGGTCCGGCAGGCGATCCGAGAGGGGAGCCTCATGGAACTGGTCGAGCAGCGCGCCCGCGCCCACCCCGCGAGCGCGGACGGCTACAAGGCGCTGCTCGACCACGCCGAGCAGCTGGAGGCGAACGACCGCGTCTCGAAGGGGACGTTCTTCTACACCTCGCCGGAGAGCGCCCGCCGGCCCGAAGTGCTCCGCCACCACGAGCGTCTCGCCCGGCTCGAAACGCCCGAGCGAACGCTACTGACGGAGTTCGGCGAGCCCGCCGACCACGACCACGACGCCGTCTGGCGGGTCGAGCCGCCGTTCGGCCCGTTCCCGCCGTCGCTGTCGGAGACGTACCCGTTGCACGCCGAGACGCCCGAGCGACTGGAGCCGCCGGCGTACGTCGCCGCCGCCGACGGCGTCGCGTCGCTCGCCGAGGCGAACCCGGAGACGACGTTCACGCTGGGCCACGACGGCTGGCCCGAGGCGGCACTGGCGGCGCTGCCGGCGGACGTGGTGACGGAGGACCTGTCGGAGCTGGGCGAGGACTAGAGCGACTCGATCGCCGTCATCGCGCCGTAGCTCAGAAGCAGCGAGAGCGCGAGCGAGCCGGCCCACGCCAGCACGGTGAACAGCATCTTCTTCCGGCTCACCCCGGCGCCGCCGGCGGCGTACCCCGAGCCGACGATCGCGGAGACGATGATCTCGTTGAACGAGACGGGGATGCCGAACGCGACGGCGGTCTGGGCGATCGCGAAACTCGGAATCAGCGCGGCGATCGAGCGCCGCGGCCCGAGGCTGGAGTAGTCCTGTGCGAGCGCCTTGATCATGCGGGGCGCGCCGGTCCACGACCCCGCGAGGAGCCCAACCCCGCCCCCGAGCAGCAGCGCGACGATCGGGATCGACTGGAACGTATCGAGCAGCGGCACGAGCGGCCCGATCGCCAGCCCGACCTGCGAGCCGCCCGCGGAGAACGCGACCAGCCCGCCCAGCGCGAGCAGGAACCGCCGCTGGGCGTTCTCGGCGTCCCGTCGCGTGTCGGCCGCGAGC
This sequence comes from Halolamina sp. C58, assembly GCF_051195095.1. NCBI lineage: Archaea > Methanobacteriati > Methanobacteriota > Halobacteria > Halobacteriales > Haloferacaceae > Halolamina > Halolamina sp. C58. The sequence goes on from NZ_JBNTJY010000002.1 coordinate 426,290, forward strand.
GCGAGCGCGACCAGCAGCGACAGCGCGAGCGTGACGGCGCCGCGAATCGCTAGCAACTCCCGCGGCGAGCCGACGCTGCCGCCGAGCGCCACGACGACGACCGTGCCGGCGAGTTCGCCCGCGATCGAGCCGCTACCGCCCGCCGGCCCGAGCAGCGCGAAGTCGACGTTGACGACGATCGCGCCGACCAGCGCCGCGAGCGTCGGCACGAGCACGCGCTCGGGCACGCGCTCGGCGCGGAGCAGCCGCGCCGTGGTGTAGGCGATTCCGCCGCCGACGAACGGGGTGAGCACCCACAGCGCCACGATCTCTCGGTACTTCGCCCACGCGGGGTCCCCGCCCATCGCGAGCCCGACGCCGACGACGGCGCCGGTGACGGTGAACGCGGTCGCGATCGGGTAGCCCCGGAACACCCCGAGCGCGACCAGCGTGGCCGCGATCAACAGCGCCACCGTCGCCGCCAGCGCGGTCAGCGAGACGCCGCCGACGAGCTCGGAGCCGACCGCTTCGGTGACGCTCTGGCCCTGCAACACCGCGCCGGCGAAGCCGAGGATCCCCACGACGAGGCCGGCACGCATCACCGAGATGGCGTTGGCGCCGACCGCGGGGGCGAAGGGGGTCGAGCCGGACGAGCCGGCGCCGATGGCCCACGCCATGAACAGGCTCGCGAGCGCCGCAACGACCGCGGTTCCGATAGTGAGCGGATCTACCACGGCGGCCTCACCGTCCTTTCCCGCTGTCGAACCCCTCGCGGAGGCCGAGCACCGTCCGACGAACGAGTAGATACATGAAGAAAACGAACCCCAGCATGCCGAACAACACCACGGTAAACAGCGGGTTCGAGACGAGGAAATCGAACGCCTCGACCGCGACGTTGGCTGGAGCGACCATACTCGCCGTTCTCCCGGCGGTCGGTTAGGCGTTTCGGCGTCAGTCCTCCGCCGCCGCGGAGTCCCCGGCGCTCGACGCCGCCCCGTCGTCAGCCCCCTCGGGTTCGTCGTCGACCGCCGCGTCGTCGGTCCGGTCGCCGGCGTCCGCAGCCGCGTCGTCGTCCTCAACGACGCCGGCCCCGCCGGGTTCCTCGGCCTCGACGGCCGCGGGGTCCTGCACCCAGAGGTCGCCGAACAGGTCGTCCTGATTCAGCCGCACGTCGCCGCGGTTCGAGAGGAACAGCAGGGCGAGATACGTCATCACCGGCCGGCCGCCGGCGTCGCGCACCTCCGCGAACAGCACCTCGTCGCGGCCGCGCTCGTAGCGCTCGGCCAGCGCGCCGTCCACGTCGGCGATCACCTCGTCGATGTCCTCGGTGTGGGTGGTGCCCGTGACGTCGTCCTCGGTCGGCTCCTCGTCGCGCCGGAAGTCGTCGCCGGCGTGGTAGTCCAGCGTCTGCGGGCCGCGATCGTAGCCCCGAGGGGAGTCGGTCGTGTCGTAGCTCCGGGACTCCTTCCACCAGCTCCCGCGCTCGGCGTCCCGGAGCTCCCGGACCAGTTCGTCCAGCGTCTCCGGCGTGCCGCGGGTCGACTTCCGTTCGAGCCGGCGGTCCATCTCCGCCTCCAGCTGGTCGACGGGGTCGAACCCGTCGTCCTCGCCGGGCGGCGGCGCCTCACCACCCATCGCCATCTCCCACGGCTCGGGTTCGGGCTCGTCGGGCTCGTCGTCGCCGAGCATCGCGTCGGACTTCATCCGCAGCAGCACCGAGGCGTAGAACAGCGCCCGGCCCGATGCACGGAGGTCGGCCTCGTCGAGTTCGGCGAGGAACGCGTCGGTGACCGCGACGATGTCGATGTCCCACGGGTCGATCTCGCCGTTCTCGGCCAAGTTGACGAGCACCTCGACCGGCTCGACTTCGCCGTCCTCCTCGTCGGCATCCGCCGACGGGTCCTCCGTCACGATGTCGTCGTCGACGCCCGGGTCGCCGGTCTCGTGGCCCGCGATGTCGATCGAGAACTCCTCGTCGCTCATCGCCGCCTCCCCGTCGGGCTCCCGTCAGTCGTCATCGGTCGCCACCTCCGCCTCCGGGCTCTCGCCGTCGGCGAGGTCGATCCCCGTCACTGCCGAGACGTTGTTCTCCTGCATCGTGACGCCGATCGCGCGCTCGGAGCGGTCCAGCAGCGCCGAGCGGTGGCTGACGACGACGAACTGCGCGTCGCCCGCGAGGTCGTCGACCATCTCGCCGACGCGCTCGGCGTTGACCGCGTCGAGGAACGCGTCGATCTCGTCCAGCGCGTAGAACGGCGCAGGGTTGTGCCGCTGGATCGCGAAGATAAAGGCGAGCGCCGTCAGCGACTTCTCCCCGCCGCTCATCGCGTCCAGCCGCTGGACGGGCTTGTCCGCGGGCTGGGCCTTCATCGTCAACCCCTCCTCGAAGGGGTTCTCGGGGTCCTCGAGCACCAGCTCGCCCGTCCCGTCGGAGAGCCGCGAGAAGATGCGCTGGAACTGCTCGTCGATGGCCTCGAACGCGTCCATGAACGTCTGTTTCTTCTGCTGTTCGAAGCCGGCGATGCGCTCCTCGATCCCGTCGCGCTCCTCGACGAGCACCTCGCGCTGCTCGCGGAGCTCGTCGAGATCGGACTCGACCTCGTCGTACTCGTCGATCGCGAGCATGTTCACCGGCTCTAACTCCGCCATCGCCTCGCTCAGTCGCTCGATCTCCGCCTCGACCTCGTCGTGGGGCGGGATCTCGTCGGCGTCGTACTCGCCGACCTGACTCTCGAGCTCGGAGATCTCCTCGCTCAGCGCGACCGCGCTGCGCTTGAGCGAGTCGAGCCGGTTCTCGACGCGGTCGACCTCGTCCTTCCGGTCGTTCCGCTCGCTTCGGGCCTCGCGCACGTCGGCTTTGAGCGCCTCGCGCTCCTCTTTGAGCTCGGCGAGCTGCTCCTCGAGTTCGGCGACCTTCTCGTGTTTCTCCTCGAGAACGTCCTCCTTCTCCTCGATCTGCCCTTGGAACTCCTCGATGTCGTCCTCGAGTTCGGCCTTGCGGTTCTGGGCATCCTCGACGGTGTCGTGGAGGTCTTCGAGCGACTCCTCGGCGTACTCCTTCTCGCGGCGCCGGTCGCTCAGTTCGGCGTCGAGATCGTCGCTGCGGTCCTCCAGCTCCTCGATCTCCTCGCGGATCTCCTCGGCCCGGGCGGAGAGCTCGGGAATCTTCGAGTCGGCCATCTCGGCCTCGATCTCCGCGATCGAGTCCTCGGCGGCCGCGATGCGCTCGTCGAGGTCGGCGATCTCCCCGTCGAGCTCGGTCATCTGCTCGTCGACTGCCTCCCGTTCCTCGCGGAGGTCGGCGAGCTCGTCCTCGATCTCCTCGATGCGCTGTTCGGCCTCCTCGACGTCCTCCTCGGCGTCCTCCACGTCGGTCTCGATCTCGCGGACCTTCTCGGCCGCGGCGCTCTTGCGCTCGCGGGCGTCCGTGAGGTCGGCCTCCACCTCGTCGAGGTCGTCCTGGATCGACTGGCGCTCCTCTTCGAGGTCGTGGATCTGCTCGGCCAGCCGCTCCAGCCGACCGCCGCCGGACTTCGAGAACGAGTAGCGCGAGCCGCCGCCGGAGCCGCCGGTCATGGCGCCCGACTTCTCGACGAGGTCGCCGTCGAGGGTCACCATCCGGAAGTCGCCCATGAAGTGGCGGGCGGTCTCCATGTCCTCGACGACCAGCGTGGAGCCGAGGACGTAGGAGAAGATGCCCGAATAGCGGTCGTCGTAGTCGACCAGTTCGCGGGCGAAGCCGACGACGCCGGGGTCGTTCGGCTCGCGAGGGAGGCTGCGGTCGTCCATCTCCGTCATCGGGAGGAACGTCGCCCGCCCCGCGTTCCGGGACTTCAGGTAGTCGATGCAGTCCGAACCGACGCCGTCGTCGTCGACGACGACGTTCGCGAGCCGACCGCCCGCGGCGGTCTCACACGCCTCCGCGTACTCACGCGGGACCGAGGCGAGCTCGCCCACGGGGCCGTGGACGCCCCGCTTCCCGGCGTTCTTGATCGCCGTGACGGCGCGAGGCCACGACGTGTCGCCGCTGTCGCTCGCTTTGGCTTCGAGCTCGGCGTACTCGTTGCGGAGCTCGCGGAGCTCCTCGTCCACCTCGGAGATGTCGCCGTTGAGCTCCTGCTTGCGCCCCTTGAGCTCCTCGACCATCGACTCCGCGGTGGACTCGTTCTTCTCCGCCTTGTCGAGCTCCGAGCGGAGGTTCGACACGCGGGCCCGGAGGTCGGGCAGCGAGTCGCGGACCTCCTGCAGTTCGTCCTCGCGGTCGCTGACGCGGTTGGAGCGCCGCCGGGCCTCGTCGAGCAGGCGGTCCTTCTCGCGCTGCTTCTCGTTTTTCTCCTCGCGCAGCGCCTCCAGCGCCTCCTTCTCGCGTTCGAGTTCGGCCTTGAGCTCGTCGAACGCGGTGTCGACGTTCTCGATCTCTTCCTCGACCTCCTGCAGGTCGCTCTCCTTCGAGACGATGTCGCTTTTGACGTTCGCCTTCTCGACTTTCAGATCGCGGATCTCGTCGTCGAGCTCCTCGATCTCCTCCTCCTTCCGGTCGATGTCGACGAACGCGCTGCGGCGTTCGGACTCGGCCTCCTCGATCCGCTCTCGGCTGGCCTCGATGCGGTCCTCGAGCCGGGCGATCTCGCCTTTGACCTCCTCGATCTCGCTTTTGACCCGGAGCTGCTCGTCCTCGCCGGTGCGCTCGATCTCGCTGTCGAGCTCGTCGAGTTCGTCCTCCAGCCGGCTCAGCTTCCCCTCTGCCTCGTCGAGTTCGGCCTGCTTCTCGGCGAGCTTCGCCTCCGCGTTCTCGATCTTCGTTTCGGTCTGTTCGAGGTCCTCGCGCTTGTCCTCCAGTTCGGCCGCCCGGAGGTACCCCTCGTACTCCTCGCGCTCCTCGCGGAGCTCCTGGTACTCGAGGGCGGTCTCGCGCTCGTCGGCCAGCTGCTCCAGCCGCGACTCCTTCTCCTCGATCCGGAGCTCGGCCTCGTCGATGCGCTCCTCGACGACCTCCAGCTCCTCGCGGGCGGACTCTTTCTTCGCGTCGAACTCCGCGACGCCCGCGATCTCGTCGATGATCCCCCGGCGCTGGTAGGGGGTCATGTTGATGATCTCGGTCACGTCGCCCTGCATCACGACGTTGTACCCCTCCGGGGTGATCCCGGCCTGCGCGAGCAGGTCCTGGATGTCCGAGAGGTTCGTCGAGCGGCCGTTGAGGTAGTAGTAGGAGTAGTAGTTGTCCTCGGTCTCCTTCACCCGGCGCTTGACGGTGATCTCGTCCACGTCGCCGACGTTCTCGCTGCCGGCGGCGGCGGTCACCTGTGAGCGGCTGAGGGTGCCGTCGGAGTTGTCCAGCACGACCGTCACCGACGCCTCCCGCGGGCCGTCGGTGTCGCTCCCCTCGCCGCCGGGGTTGTAGATCAGGTCGGTGAGCTTCTCCGCGCGGATCCCCCGCGTTCGCGCGAGCCCCAGCGCGAACAGCACCCCGTCGATGATGTTGGACTTCCCCGAGCCGTTCGGGCCGGTGATGACGGTGAAGTCCTCGTAGAACGGGATGTGGGTCTCGCGCCCGAAGCTCTTGAAGTCGTCCAGAACGAGTTCCTGAATGTGCATACGGCCTCAGGCGACGATGATGTCGTCGCCGTCGTCGTCGTCGGATTCCTCCTCCCCCTCGGCGGCGGCCTCGTCGGCGCCGTCGTCCCCCTCGGCGACGAACTCGGCGTCGCGACGCTCGGCGCCGCGAGCCTGCGCCTGCTGTTCGGCGGTCGTCTGTCCCTCGGGCTCGCTGTCGTCGGCTTCGAGGGAATCGGTCGTCTCCTCGAGCTGCCGGACGCGCTCTTTGGTCTCCACCAGCTCCTCCGTCAGCCCGTCGACCGCTGCCTGTAGCTCGGCGATCTGCGACTCGAGATCCTCGCCTCGGTTGCTCATGGGCGGATTACCGAGGCCACCTGTATAAAGCCACGGACGGGGATTTGGCGATTGATAAATCGCATACCGCGCTATCGAACGGATATCCTCTCGCCCCCACCACCGATCGCAGAGGGGGAAGGGCTATGCTGAACGAACGATTAGTCAGCTACATGGAACGGTTCGGCGGACAGACGGCAGTAGTCACGGGAGCCTCGTCGGGGATCGGTCGGGCCTCGGCGCTGCGGCTGGCCGAGGAGGGCGCCGACGTCGTCGTCGCGGACATCGACGTCGACGGCGGCCGGGAGACGGTCGACCTGATCGAGCGCGCCGGCGGCGAGGCGACGTTCGTCGAGGTCGACGTCTCCGACACCGCCTCGGTCGAGAGGATGGTCGACGTGGCGGTCGAGACGTACGGCAGTCTCGACATCGCGCACAACAACGCCGGCATCCTGACCGGCTTCGTCGAGACGACCGGGATCGAGGAGGCCCAGTGGGACCGCATCGTCGACATCAACCTCAAGGGCGTCTGGACGTGCATGAAGGCGGAGCTCCCCGTGATGGTCGAAGACGGCGGCGGCGCCATCGTCAACACCGCGTCCGAGGCCGGGCTGGTCGGGATGGGCGGGCTCTCCAGCTACTCCGCGAGCAAGCACGGCGTGGTCGGCCTGACGAAGTCGGTCGCGCTGGAGTACGCCAAACGCGGCGTCCGCGTGAACGCCGTCGCCCCGGGCCCGACGAAGACGAACATCCAGTCCGGGCTGCTCGGCGGGCCGGGCGGCTCGTCGCTGCTGGACCGGGTTCGGACCGCCATCGAGCTCGTGAAGACCGCGATCCGGACCCTGCGGGCCGACTACGACACCTCGGCGATGCGGGAGGTGCCGATGGACCGGATCGCCGGCCCCGAGGAGATCGCCGGCGCGGTCGCGTTCCTCTGCTCCGAGGACGCCTCGTACGTGACGGGCCACACGCTGCCCGTCGACGGCGGGCAGGCGGCCGACTGATCGCCGGGACCGCCCGGTGTGAGAGAACGAGGAAGCGGACCGCAGCGCGACCGCTTACACCGACAGCACCGCCAGCACTCCGATCACGAGAGACAGAGAGCCAGCGAAGGGGATTTCTGTCACACCTCGTCCGATCTGTTTCGTCCGTGGTGATCCGTCTTCTCCCAGTGGAGCTGGTTCGCGTACAGCTGGCGGATCGCCCGTATTTCGGCACCCCAGAGCAACAGCCAGTACGCGAACAGCGTCACGAGGACGACGACCGTGAGCAGTTCCCGGACGGGCGAGCGCCGCTCCGTGACGCGCCAGTACCCCCACGCGTGGAACACGAACATCTCGACGAGGAACACCAGTCCGAGGGTGAGGACGAGCCACACGACCAGCGGGGCGTCGTAGTCCAGGGAGTTGGCGATCATCGTCAGCACGACGATCCCGACGATGTTGATCGGCGCGAGGTGGGGGAGGAACGACTGGAAGTAGCCGTGGAACTTCGCCGCCCGATCCGCGGGTGGGTAGTCGAGGTACTGGAGGAACGTGTACAGCTTCCCCTTCTGCCAGCGGGTGCGCTGTCTGATCCAGCCGTTCACCGAGAGCGGGGACTCCTCGCGCGTGACGGAGTCGATCAGCGCCATCTCGAACCCCTCCTTCCAGAGGAGGATGCCGAGCTCGAAGTCCTCGGTGACGTTCCGGGGGTCCCACGGGACGCTCCCCGACAGGCCGTGCTCCGCGAACCACGCCTGCTGTTCCTCGGTCCAGGGGCTCCCGTACTCCTCGACCCGTATCTCGCTGGCGCGCTCGAGCGTCTCCCGTTTGAAGAAGTTGGTCGTGCCGCCGAGGGGAACGGGGTAACCGACGTAGAAGAAGCTGGGGACGAGCAGCCGGAACCAGAACGCGTACTCCGCACGGAACAGGAGGTTCTTCCACCCGTCGCCCTCGTTCACCATGTCGAGTTTGCCCTGGAGGTAGTCGTACCCCTCCGTCGAGAGCGCGTTCGCGACGGTCAGGAACAGGTCGGGGTCGACGACGTCCTCCGCGTCGATGACGCCCACGACGTCGCCGTCGCTCACGTCGAAGCCGTAGTTCAGGGCCCGTGGTTTGTTCGGCATCCCCGGGTACATCTCGGGGACGACGATCTCCTCGTAGCGAGCCGGGATCGCGACCTCCTGGAACTGGTACTCATCGGCTAACGACGCCAGCGCCGCCCGCGTGTCCTCGTCGTCGGGCTCGACGAGGACGTGGATCCTGAGCAGTTCCGTCGGGTAGTTCGCCCGACGGATGGAGCCGATCGCTTGGTCGATGACGTTGCCCTCCTCGTACGCAGGGACGAGGACGTCGATGCTCGGGAGATCAGTCCGGTCGGTGTCCTCGGGGAGCCGCGTGTAGACGTCCGGATCGCTCCCGAAGAGTTTGGCGACGACGAAGTACTGGAGGTACGGGTAGAGGTGGTAGAAGTTGACGGCGGTCCAGATCGTCCCGAAGGCGACGGCGATAGTGATGAGGACGAGTTCGAAGGGAGTAATTGCGGCCACTAGTTTCTCTACCGGAGTAGAACCTGCCAGACTATTTAACAGCTTCTTCCGACAGTATAGCCGGCTGGCAGCGCCGAACGAACACGCCGCCGGCGGGGCGGTGTAGCCGGGGAGAGGGATCGACCCCGGCTACACCAACAGCACCGCCAGCGCCGCCACCAGCACCCCGAGCACGAGCAGCAGGCTCCGGTCGATCCCGGCTTTCGTCTCCACGGACTCCCGACCCGCCACCCGGGCGATGGCGGCGTCGGGGTCTTTCGCCGCCCGGACCGACGCCTTCGCGAACGCGACCGCGGCGTCGTCGACGCGGGCGTACAGTTCGGTGACGCCCACCACGAGGTAGCGCGCGCCGTAGAACGTCGCGGGGTTGTAGAGCTTGTCCACGTCGGGCACCCGACCCAGCCCGGAGAGGGGCTTTTTCACGAGCGCGAAGCCCACGAGGCCGAGCACCGCGAGCGCGGCCCCCTCGATCAGGTGGGGGATCGTGTACGTGTGGTAGGCGTGGGCGACCACGTCGCCGTCGGTCACGTCGAACGGTAGCAGGCTGAACAGCGAGCCGTCGGAGAGCCCGAAGAACACACACAGCGCCGCGACGAGCACCATCGCGACCGCCTGCCCGCGGTTGGCGTCCTTCACGCTGCCGTCGTACTCGCCGTGGAAGAACGCGTAGTAGCCGAACTTGATGAACGACATGAACGTGCCGACGCCGCCGAGCAGGAGGAGGAGTTCGAGCGTGTAGAAGTCGCCGACGTGGATCGGCCCCTTCTCGAACGCGTAGTGGCTCGCCGAGATGACGATCCCCTTGCTCACGAACCCGTTGAAGCCGGGGAAGCCCGCGATCGACAGCGCGGCGACGGTGAACGCGCCGGCGGTGATCGGCATCTCGCGGGCGAGGCCGCCGAGCTTCTTCAGGCTCTCCTCGCCGGTGCGGTAGATCACCACGCCCGCGGTCATGAACAGCAGCCCCTTGTAGAGGATGTGGTTGAACACGTGGGCGAACGCGCCGGACTGAGCCAGTGCGCCGCCGATCCCGACGCCGGCGACCATGTAGCCGACCTGCGACTGGATGTGGTAGGAGAGCAGCCGGCGCATGTCGTTCTGGAACAGCGCCATCGTCGCGCCGAAGACCGCCATGATCCCACCCATGTACGCGACCGCGACGTTGCCGTCCTGCGGGAACACGCGGTACATGCCGTAGACGCCGGTCTTCGTCGTGTACACGCAGAGGAACACGCTGGCCGCGACGTGCGGGCGCGGGTACGTGTCGGGCAGCCACGCGTGCAGGCCGACGAAGCCGACGTTGACGCCGACACCTAGCGCCGCGAGGACGGGGGCGACGGGGCCCGCGAGGCCCGCCGTCTCGGGCCCGCCGGGCACGCTCGCGAACAGGAACGTGCCCGTCTCGGCGAAGTGCCAGATCACCGCGCCGAGGAACAGCGTGCCGCCGACGCCGTGGAGCAGCGCGTAGCGGAACCCCGCACGCACCGCTTTCCCGCCGTAGTGCCACACCAGCAGCGTGCTGGTGACGGCCATCAGCTCCCAGAAGAAGATCAGCGTGAGCCAGTCGCCGCCGAAGACGGCCCCCAGACTGCTCGCGACGTAGGAGAGCGCGAACGCGGTCTGGACGTTCTCGGCGTCGCTGTAGTAGGAGTACGCGACACCGACCGCGCCGATGAACGCGAAGATCAGCCCCATCAGCGTCGAGAACGGGTCGACGTTGAAGATCACCGTCTCGAAGCCGAACAGGTCGACGTTCCCGAAGTGGGCGCCCGAGTCGACCAGCCAGACGTACGGGACGACCGCACCCGTGAGCAGGCCCGCGACCGCGTGGCCGAGCCGCCGGCCGAGCAACGGCAGGAGCAGCGCAGCGACGAGCACCGGAACGAACGGCGGGACGAACGGCTCCATCAGACGTTCACCCCCGTGGTGGCCGCGACGATCAGCCTGACGATCCGGAGGAACACCGCCGTGTCGGGGACGACCCCGAGCACGATCGAGCCCGTCGCGGCGAACAGGATCGGGCCGAGCATGAACCACGTCGACTCGCCGCCGAACCAGCCGCGGGACTCCCACTCGCTGGGAGGTCCGTGGCCGTGGTCACCCTCGTGGTCGTCGGCGAACCCGTGTTCGTCGTGTTCACCGTCGGCGGCATCGGCGCCGTCGGTGTGTTCCTCGTCGGTCTGCCCGTCCTCGGCGTGGCCGCCGTCGGTCGCGAGCTCGTCCTCGGCGAATCGACCGCCGAGGACGTGTTCGAGCAGCGGTTTGTCGTCACTCTCGCCCTTCGACTCGAAGAAGGCGGCGTAGACGACCGGCCAGAAGTACGCGATGTTGAGGATGCCCGAGACCAGCAGCGCGGCGGTGAACACGAGCTGGCCGCCGGAGACGGTGCCGATCAGCAGGAAGTACTTGCTCACGAAGCCGGCGAGCAGCGGGATGCCCGCCATCCCGAGCGACGCGATCCCGAAGGCGGCCATCGTGAGCGGCATCCGCTCGCCGATCCCCGCCATGTCGCTGATGTCGTCGGTGTGGGTCTCGACGTGGATCGCGCCCGCACAGAAGAACAGGGTGAGCTTCATGAACGCGTGGGCGGGGATGTGCAGCAGCCCGCCGGCGAGCGCGTACGCCGAGGCGCGGCCGGGCGCGAGCACGGCGCCGACCGCCAGCCCGAGCACGATGTAGGAGAGCTGGCTCACCGTCGAGAACGCCAGCCGGCGCTTGAGGTTGTCCTGCCGGAGCGCGATCACGCTCGCGACGGTGAGCGTGAACGCCGCGACCGCGGCCAGCGGGATCCCCATCCCGAGGTCCGCGACCGTCTCGGGGCCGAACACTTCGAGAATCACGCGAGCGATCCCGAACACGCCGGACTTCACGACCGCCACCGCGTGGAGCAGGCCGGAGACGGGCGTCGGCGCGACCATCGCGTCGGGCAGCCAGGAGTGCAGCGGCATCAGCGCCGCCTTCACGCCGAAGCCGAGGATCAGCAGGCCGAACGCCGCGCGGGCGAGCGTCGGATCGCTGCCCGCGAGCGCCTCGATCCCGCCCGGCGCGAACGCGGTCGTCCCGGCGAGCAGGTAGACCAGCACCGAGCCAGCGAGCACCGCGACGCCGCCGCCGAACGTGTAGGTGAGGTACTTCCGGCCGGCCGCGCGGGCCTCGTCGGTCTCGTCGTGGCTGACGAGGGGGTAGGTCGCGACCGTGAGCAGTTCGTAGAACACGAACAGCACGAGCAGGTTCGACGCGAACGCGACGCCGATCGCGGCGGCGACGCTGCCCGCGAAGGCCGCGAAGTAGCGCGTCTGGTCGTGTTCGTCCAGTCCGCGCATGTAGCCGATACTGTAGAAGCTGGTGACCAGCCAGAGCAGGCTCGCGAGCAGGCCGAACAGCACGCCCAGCGCGTCGGCCTGCACCGCGAACTCGACGCCGGGGACGAGCGTGCCGACGGTGCTGACGTACGTGTCGCCGGCGAGTACGCCCGGCACCATGCTGGCGACGATCCCGAGCGCCGACAGCGCCGCGAGCAACGTCCACGTCTCCCGGACGTTCTGCCGCCCCCCCGAGGCGAGGATGGGGACGATGGCGACTGCCGGCACGAGCACCGCTGCGAGGGGTCTGAGTGAAGCTATCTCGGTCATGAGAGGAGTGCCTGAACCGTCGGTTCGAGGAGCTGTCCGTACTCGAATGCGAGCATCCCGAGGCCGATCGCGGCCAGCGCCGCGACGACGACGGTGGCGGTCATGCCGATCGAGGGGCGCGACAGGTCGGCGCCGTCGGGGGCCGAGGAGCGTGGCTCCTCGCTGTCACGGAAGAACATCCGTTCGAGGATGCGCGCGAAGTACGCCAGCGTCAGCAGCGTGCTCGCGAGGATCACGACCGCGAGCGGCCACGCCGACGCCTCGACGGCGCCCAGCGCGACGTACCACTTGCCGACGAAGCCGACCGCCGGCGGGACGCCGACCATCCCCAGCGCGAGCACGCCGAACGCGCCCGCGCCGAGCGGGAGCCGCTGGATCAGCCCCGAGTACTCGTCGACCGTCCGGGCGCCCGTTGCGGTCGCGATCACGCCGGCGGTCAGGAACAGGCCGCCCTTCATGATCGCGTGGCCCACGAGGTGGATCGTCGCGCCGATCAGCGCCGTCTCGTTCGCGACGGCGACGGCCCCGACCACGAGCCCGAACTGCGACATCGAGGAGTACGCGAGCATCCGCTTGATGTCGGTCTGGGACACCGCGAGCACGCTCCCGACGACGATGCTGACCATCGCGGCGGCGACCAGCAGCGAGCGGGCCGCGGGGTTGGCCTGCAGGAACTCGACGGTGAACACCGTGTAGACGATCCGGATCAGCGCGTAGGCGGCGACCGTCGAGACGAGCGCCGAGATCAGCGCGCTCACCGAGTCCGGCGAGCCGGCGTAGGCGTCGGGCTGCCACGCGTGCAGCGGGAACACCGCGACCTTGACGAACAGGCCGACGACAAGCAGCCCGAACGCCGCCTGCACCAGCGTCGCGTCGTAGCCGACCGCCGCGAGCTGCTGAGAGAGGTCGGCCATGTTGAGCGTCCCCGTCGCGATGAACGCGTAGCCGATCCCGAGCAGGAACAGGCTCGCGCCGATCGTGCCCACGATGAGGTACTTCAGCGCGGCGCGGGCCGAGCGCCCGCCCTCGCCGCTGGCGACCAGCGCGTACGCCGCCAGCCCCGTGATCTCGAGGAACACGTACATGTTGAACACGTCGCCGGTGATGCTCATCCCGGTCAGCCCGGCGACGAGCAGGAGGTAGACGGCGTAGAACGCGTTGCTCCGCGGGCCGGCCCGGCGGGCGTACGCGAGCACGCCGAAGGAGACCACCGCGACCAGCAGCGCCATCGTCGCCGAGAGGCCGTCGATGTACAGCTCGATGCCGAACGGCGCCTCGAAGCCGCCGACGACGTAGCTGACCGTCGAGTCGAACGCCCGCGAGGCGAGCACGGCCGCGCCGACGACCTGCACCGCCGTCGTCACCAGCGCGACCGGCCAGCCGGACTCCGACCGGAACAGGCCGGCGAGGAACGCGAGCACCGACCCCAGCAGCGGGAGCGCCACCAGCAGCGCGGGGAGATCACTCATCGAGGCTCACCTCCCGGATCTCGCTCTCCCGGAGCGAGCCGTACTCGTCGTAGATGCGGACGATCAGCCCCAGCGCCACCGCCGTGAGGCTGACCCCAACGACGATGGCGGTCAGGATCAGCACGTGCGGGAGCGGGCTGACGTACGGCGCCGCCGCCGACAGCAGCGGCGGGCTCGCCCCCGTGACGAACGCCGACGCGACGAAGAACAGGAAGATCCCCGTCTGGAACACGTTCATGCCGATCACCTTCTTGACGAGGTTGTCGCTGCCGATCAGCACGTACGTACCGATACCCATCAGCACGAACGCGGCGAGGAAGTACCCCCGCGTCGCGAGCAGGTCGATCACGCCGACTCACCCCCGTCGAACCCCGCCGCGATGGCGAAGAACAGGCCGGTGACGATGCCGGCGACGATCACGCCGATCCCGAGCTCGACGAACTCGATCCCGTACTTCGTCGCGTGGGGGATCCCGAGGTCGTGGTACACCGAGTACTCGAGGAACCCGGCGCCGAGCAGCACGCTCCCGATCCCGGTGAACAGGAACGCGAGTATGCCCACGCCGATCAGCGCGACCGGGAGCCGGCTCCCGATCCACTCCCGGGTGGCCTCGATCCCGAACGCGATCCCGAGCATCAGGACGACGGTGCCGACGATGACGCCGCCTTGGAAGCCGCCGCCGGAGGAGTCGGCGCCGTGGAACATCACGAACAGCCCGAACGTGAACACGAACGGCATCACGACGCGGACGGTGGCCATGATGATCGGGCTGCCGACGTACGGGCCGCCCCGGTCGGTCGGCGCCTCGGTGTCGGGCGTGCCGGGTTCTTGCTGCCCCATCAGCCGAACACCCCCCTGTCGAGCACCACGAGCAGTCCGACGCCCGCGGAGTACACCACCGCGGCCTCGCCCATCGTGTCGAAGCCACGGTACGCCGCGAGCACGGCCGTCACGGCGTTTTTCACCTCGGTCTCCTCGTACGCGTTGTCGAGGTAGTACTCGGTCACGTCGTCGTCGGACACTGCCGAGTTCGCGTCGCCCACCGCGGGCAGGGCGAACAGCGTCGTCGACAGCACCAACACGAGCGCGGCCGCCACGCCGGCGGCCCGGAGGTCGAGCCGTTCGAACGTCCGCTCCGTGTCGGGGTGTTCCGTCTTCACGATCGTGAGCAGGAACAGGACGGTCATCACGCCGGCACCGACCGCGGCCTCCGTCAGCCCCACGTCGGGGGCACGGAGGAACACCCAGACGATCGCGATGCCGAGGCTGTACGCGCCGAAGGCGACGACCGAACTCAGGACGCTGCGCAGCGCCGCCGTCGCGACCGCGGCGCCGACGACCAGCGCGAGCAGGGCGATCTCGAACGGCGTCATGGTTCGTCCTCCTCACCCGTCCAGGGTTCGATTCCGAGTTCGTTCGCCGCCCGGGTGATGGCGTGGGCCGCAGTGGGGTTCGTGATGAACATAAAGAGCAGCAGCAGGACGACTTTCAGCGTGTCGAAGCCGATCCCGTAGGTGACCGCGACCGCGCCCAGCGAGAGCACGGCGCCGAGGGTCTCGCTCTTGGAGGTGCTGTGAGCCCGCGCGTACACGTCGGGCAGCCGCAGCAGCCCGACGGCGGCGACGATCGCGAAGAACGCGCCGCCGATCACGAGCACCAGCACGGCGATCTCGCGGGGCGTCATAGCACACCCCCGCGCTCGACCTGGAACTTCGAGATGGCGATGCTGAGCAGGAAGTTCAGCAGGGCGTACACGAGCGCGATGTCGAGCGCCCCGGGCTCGCCGATGGCGGCGGCGATCAGCGCGATCACGATCACGACGTTCGAGCCGATGAAGTTGATCGCGATCACGCGGTCGGGCATCGTCGGCCCGGCGATCGCGCGGTAGATCCCCACCAGCGAGACGAGGACGAACACCGTCGCCGCCCCCAGCAGGACCTGCTCGATCATTCGTTCTCCTCCTGCTGTCGGCGCTCGAACGGGCTCGGAATCCGGGCGGCCGCGCGGCCGTAGAACACGAACCGGACCGCCCGTTCGAGCGTCCCCGCGAACAGTGCTTCGCGCGCGCTCCCCGTCAGCGTGTGGATGACCATGTGCTGGCGCTCGACGTCGACGGTCAGCGTGCCGGGCGTGAGCGTGATGCTGTTGGCGAGCGTCGTCACCGGCAGCGCCGACCAGACAGCGGCGTCGAACTCCACCAGCTCGGGGTCGATCGGCAGGTCGGGGTGGAGCACGATGTACGCGATCTCGAAGTTCGCTTTCACGATCTCCCAGAGCAGGAACGGGACGTACAGCGCGAACCGCGCCAGCCGGCCGACGGTCTGACTCGGGTCGATCGGCGAGGTGAGCGAGACGCGCCACAGCGCGACGGCGACGATCCCCGCGCTGATGGCGCCGGTTGCGAGCTCGAAGGGCGCCACCGAGCCCGCGAGCAGGAGGTAGAACGCGAACGACGCCGCGAACAGCGCGAAGAACTGCGTGAGCGTCCCCCGGCGGACCAGCGGCTGGGAGGGGGTCTCGACGTTCCGGGGCGCCTCCTCGACTGCGAGGCCGGCCTGCCGGACCTCCGCCTCCAGCGAGGGGAGCAGCGGCGTCGAGCCGATCGGGTCGTACCGCGGGTCGAACACCGCCAGCCCGAGGTCGTGCTCGTTGGCGTAGCGCACGAGCACGTCGGCGTAGTCGTTGGGGGTCGAGAGGTACTCGTGGGTGGCCACGAGCGCCGTCTCGATCGTCACGTCCGCCCCCTCGGCGTCCTCCTCGGCCCACGACGCCACGCGGTCGAGCAGCGTCCGGGCGGTGTCGATCCGCGGCGACCCCGAGCGGAACGTGATCTTCTCCGGGAGCGGGTAGACGAAGTGGATCGCCGGCGGCGACCCCGCCTCGTCGGCGCGGGCGAGCGCTTCCTCGACGGCGTAGGCGACCGTGTTCCGGAGGCTCGCCGACTCGTCGACCGGGACGAGCAACCGTGACTCGGTCACGGCGACCACCCCACGGACGGACGGCCTGCCGGACGAACTGGATCGAGTGGCATCAGTAGTCGCCCGGGGGTTCGACCACGCGCTTTATAGACGTTCTCACTCCGGTCCTGGACGCCGGTGGCTGGTTGACGGATCGACGATCCGCGGCCCGCTTATCGTCGACCCGTGACCCAGCATGGCCGACAGTACCGATCCGTCGACAGAGCCGGGACGGGCGGCCGCGTAATTGCGATGGGTTACGCTCCCGAGGAATACCCGGGAGGGTAACTGCCAGCGATTACTCCGGGAAGCGAACGTTTTTGCCCCCACCGTCGTTATGCCGGGTACGATGCAACGACGGAAGTTCCTACAGGGAGTCGGCCTCGCGGCGATCGCGAGCACCGCCGGCTGCACACAGCTGACCGGATCGGGCTCGGAGGGCGGCGCCGGCGTCACCGGCGAGACGCTGACGCTGACGACGACGACGAGCACGTACGACACGGGGCTGCTCGACGCGATCCACCCCGAGTTCGAGGAGATGTACGGCGTCACCGTCGACGCCGTCGCACAGGGGACCGGTGCGGCGCTGGAGACTGCCCGCAACGGCGACTCGGACATCGTGATGGTCCACGCGCGGGGGCTCGAAGACGAGTTCATGCGCAACGGCTACGGGATCAACCGCCGGGACCTGATGTTCAACGACTTCGTGATCGTCGGGCCGGAGAGCGACCCCGCCGGGATCGAGGGGATGGACTCCGCGACCGAGGCGCTCGCCACCATCGCCGAGGAGCAGGCGACGTTCGTCTCCCGCGGTGACAACTCCGGCACCCACACGAAGGAACTCAATCTGTGGGAGGCCGCGGGTGTCGAACCCGGCGGCGACTGGTACCAGGAGATCGGCGCCGGGATGGGCGAGGCGCTCAACAACGCGAACCAGCAGGGCGCCTACACGCTCTCGGACCGCGGCACGTTCATCTCCCAGCGCTCGGAGATCGACCTCACGATCCTCGTTCAGGGGCCGATCGAGGGCGGGCCGGAGAGCCTCTCGAACCCCTACGGGGTCATGGCGGTCAACCCCGCGGTCCACGAGAACGCCAACTACGACCTCGCGATGGCGTACATCGGCTGGATCACCAGTCCGGCCGCCCAGGACGCCATCTCGAACTACACGATGAACGGGGAGCAGCTGTTCTTCCCCCGCGCGCTGTCGGAGGATCCCGACTTCCAGCAGTACGTTCCGGAAGGTTGGAGTAGCAACTCTTCGAGCCAGTAGCCGTGCCGCTCGATCCGGTCGCGCTGCTCCCGCTGTTTATCGAATCCCCGTTTCAACAGGGGTACGTCCGGAGCATCATCTACGTCTCGCTGTACGTGAGCTGTACCGCGGTCGCCCTGAGCACGCTGGTCAGCATCCCCGTGGCGCTGGTGATGGGCTTTACCGACTTCCCGGGCAAGCAGTTCGTGAAGTCGATCATCAACACCGGGATGGGCTTTCCCAGCGTCGTGGTCGGACTGGTCGTGCTGTTCACCGTCTCCAATCAGGGGCCGCTCGGGCCGCTTGACCTGATCTTCACGAAGGAGGCGATGATCATGTCCCAGTTCGTGCTCGCGACGCCGCCGATCACCGCGATCAGCCTCGCGGCGTTGACCGGCGTCGACGACAACGTTCGGGACGCCGCCCGCGCGCTCGGTGGGACCCGCCTCGACACCGCGCTCGTGGTGATCAAGGAGGCCCGCTACGGGATCGCGACCGCGGTGCTCGCGGGGTTCGGCCGCGCGATCAGCGAGGTGGGGTCGGTGCTCATCGTCGGCGGGAACATCACCAGCGCCGACGGCATCTCCCAGACGCGGACGCTGACGACCGCGATCCAACTGGAGGCCCGACAGGGGCAGTACGACACCGCACTCGTGCTCGGCGCGGTGCTGGTGACGCTGGTGTTGCTCGTCAACGGGATCGTGGTCCGGCTCGGCGACACGGAGGCGGTGAACCGATGATCCGGCTCGACGACGTCTCCCACAGCTACGGCGAAGAGCAGGTCGTCGGCGACGTGGCGCTGGAAGTCGAGCCGGGCGACGTGACCGCCGTCATCGGCCCCTCCGGCGTCGGGAAGACCACGCTGCTGCGAATTCTCGCGCTGTTTCTCGAACCCGTCGACGGGCGGGTCGAGTTCGACGGCGAGGCGGTGTGGGCGGTCGACGAGGAACAGCGGCTAGCGCTCCGGCGGCGTGTCGGGATGGTGTTCCAAGAGGCCAGCCTGTTCGACGCGACCGTCGCCCGGAACGTCGAGTACGGGCTGCGGGTCCGGCAGAGTTGGGACGAACGCGTCCGCCAGCAGTTCCGGTCACTCGTCGGCGCCACCGAGCCGCCCGAGCCCGTCGAGGACGCCCTCGAGATCGTCGGGCTGCGCGAGAAGCTCGACCAGAAGGCGGACTCGCTCTCGGGGGGCGAGGCCCAGCGAGTCTCGTTCGCGCGGGCGCTCGCGTACGAGCCGGACTACCTCCTGCTCGACGAGCCGACCTCCGACCTCGACCCCCGGAACACCGGGCTGATCGAGGACGCGATCGGCGAGGCCCGCGACCGCGGGATCGGCGTCGTGATCGCGACCCACGACATGCATCAAGCCGAGCGGGTCGCCGACCGCGTCGGCGTGTTACTGGGCGACGGGTTCACCGAGATCGGCCCAGCGGAGACCATCTTCGAGAACCCCAGCGACGAGCGCACCCGGAAGTTCATCTCCGGCGAACTGGTGTACTGAACGGCGAACGGGACCCTGCCACGCGGGAGGCGGTGCCCCGCCGCCGCGGGCGCCCGTACGCGCGGTGACGCCCGCTTCCCGACACGCTTAACCACGAACCTGAAGAACTTCCCAGTAATGAGTCAGGCGCTCGCGGACCGGGAGCTCGCGGCCGTCATCGGGCTGGAGGTCCACGTCCAACTGGAGACCGACACCAAGATCTTCTGTAACTGCTCGACCGACGCCGCCGACGACGAGGAGCCCAACAGCCGCACCTGCCCCGTCTGTCTGGGGCTGCCGGGCGCGCTGCCCGTGCTCAACGAGGCCGCGGTCGAGTCGGCGGTCAAGATCGGGAAGGCGCTCGACGCCGACATCCCCGCGGAGACGACGTTCCACCGGAAGAACTACTTCTACCCCGACCTCCCGAAGGGGTTCCAGCTCACACAGTACGACGCGCCGATCTGTGCCGACGGCGAGCTGGAGGTCAGCGTCGAGGGCGAGCGCCGGGCGATCAGCGTCCGCCGCGCCCACCTCGAAGAGGACCCCGGCAGCATCCAGCACGAGGGCGGCAACATCGACACCGCCGACTACACGCTCGTCAACTACAACCGCGCGGGCACGCCGTTGATGGAGATCGTCACGCGGCCGGACTTCCGCTCCCCCGCCGAGACCCGGGCGTTCCTCGCGAAGCTGGAGGAGGTACTCGAGTACCTGGGCGTGTTCGACGCCAACCGCGACGGGAGCCTGC
Source organism: Halolamina sp. C58 (assembly GCF_051195095.1). NCBI lineage: Archaea > Methanobacteriati > Methanobacteriota > Halobacteria > Halobacteriales > Haloferacaceae > Halolamina > Halolamina sp. C58. The sequence continues at coordinate 446,226 of NZ_JBNTJY010000002.1, forward strand.
GCGTCGACGCCAACATCTCGCTGGTCCCGGCCGACGCGATCGACGAGGAGAACGAAATCGGCGAGGACGCCCTCGGCAACGCCAACCGGACCGAGGTCAAGAACATCTCCAGCCACAAGGGCGCCGAGCAGGCGCTGGCCTACGAGATCACCCGGCAGAAGAACGCGGTCAAGCGCGGCCGCGAGGTCGAGCAGGAGACCCGCCACTGGGACGAGAGCCGCGGGGTCACCGTCTCGATGCGCTCGAAGGAAGAGGAGAAGGACTACCGCTACTTCCGCGAGGCCGACCTTCCCCCCCTCCAAGTGTCGGACTGGAAGGAGCGCATCCCGATCCCCGAACTGCCGGACGACCGCCGCGAGCGCTTCCGCGAGGAGTACGGGCTGAGCGAGGAGGCCGCCTCGAAGCTCACCTCCCGGAAATCCGTCGCCGACCTGTACGAACAGCTCGCCGAGGAGTTCGAGCCCGACCTCGCGGCGACGTGGGTCGCGGACAACCTCCTCGGGGAGCTGAACTACCGCGACATGGAGATCGCCGACATCACGGGCCGCCTCGACGAGATCGAGCACGTGATCCGCCTCGTGGCGGAGGACGAACTCACCGCGAAGAACGCCGAGGAGGTCGTCCTGCGACGAATGCTCGACGAGGGCGAGCACCCCGACGAGATCATCGAGGCCGAGGACCTCGGGAAGGCCAGCGGCGGCGAGGTCGAGCAGGCGGTCGACGAAGCGATCGAGGAGAACCCCGGCGCCGTCGACGACTACGAGTCCGGCGACGAGGGCGCGCTGAACTTCCTCGTCGGGCAGGTGATGGGGAAGACCGGCGGCTCCGCCGACCCCGGGCAGGTGAATCAGCTGCTGCGGGAGCGCCTCGAGTAGCTCAGTCCCGGAGCAGCAGCCACCCGCCCGCGACGACGGCGACCGCCTCGAAGAAGCGTTCCACGCCCGGCTGTGCCGGGTACGGTCTCGACTGCGCTCGTTCGTACACGACGTAGTAATCACCGTCGACCAGCAGTACCTCGTCGGCGTCCGCGATCGGTTCGTCGGTCCGGATCGACCCCTGCCGGACCGCCCGCTTGGCGGTCTCGGAGACGTGCTCCTCCTCGCGTGCCACGTCCTCGAGCGCCGTCAGCGGGTCGACGCGCTTGACGCCGAGTTTCACCGTCGTCCCGACGGACTCGTTGGCGTCGACGAACGTCGTCGAGCGGCGGTAGATCTCGTCGCCGAGCATCACGTACTCGTCGCTGCCCGTCAGGGCGAGCTGCTCGCCGGCCGCCGGCCCCGAGACGCCGACGATGTTGGGGTTCACGCCGGTGACGTTGCCGTCGAGCGCGCCGCCGTCGTAGAAACACCGCCGCGGGAAGTCGAACGAGCGGTGGAAGCAGTCGATCCCCTCGACGCCGTCGAGGTAGCTCCCTTCGGCGTTCTCGACGGCCAGCTTTCCGTCCTGCGTGGAGAGCGTCGCGACCTGGTACTGGTACGTCGGACCGGTCACGGAGAGCGGCGGTGCCCAGATCGGCACCGCGATCAGGAGCAGCGCGAGCAGCACCGTGAGTTCGCGTCGCGTTGGAGGGCGCATGCGGGGGCGGTCGTGACGGAGCGGGGAAAAGTGCCACGACGACCCTCGCACTCAGTCCTCGCCGGCTCCTCGTGCCGGCGAGCCCGTCAGTCCTCTCCGGCTCCTCGTGCCGGCGAGCCGCTGTCCTCGCCCGCGACCGCCTCGGCGTCGCTCGGCTCGCCCACGTCGATCTCCGGCCCCGTGTCGACGACGCCCTCCTGCCAGCGCCCGAGATTGAACCACGCGGCGCCGACGACGAACGTGACGACGCCCGAGAACGCCATCGCCCACCAGAGCCCGGCGGCGTCCCACGCGAGGTAGTACGCCAGCAGCCACGCGACCGGGATGCGGAACGCCCAGCGCGAGGCCAGCGAGAGCGCCATCGCCTGCGTGGTCTGCCCGGCGCCGCGGAACCCCCCCTGGATCACCATCAGCCCGCCCATGAACGCCCAGAACGGCGCGATGATCCGCAGGAGTTCGACGCCGGCGTCGATCACGGCCTGCTCGTCGACGAACAGGTCGATCGCGGTCGCGGGGTAAGCGAACGCCAGCGCGCCCGCCGCGAACAGGAACACCATCGTCGCCGCGGTCGCCTTCCACGTCACCTCCTCGGCGCGCTCGGGCGTGTCGGCGCCGAGGTTCTGCCCGACGCCCGTCGCGGTGGCCTGCCCGACCGCGCCGGAGACGGTCCACGAGACCGACATCAGCCGGATGCCGATCCCGTAGGCGGCGGTCGCGATGGGGCCGAACCGCGCGACCAGCGCGGCGAAAAAGACCGCCGCGAACGAGCGTGCGAGCCCGTCGCCGGTGCCGGGCGCGCCGATACGGACCAGATCCGTCAGCACCTCGCGGTCCGGTTTCAGGTCCGGAATCCTGAGCCGGACGCCCCAGCCGCCGTGGAGCAGGACCGCGAGCCCGACCACCGCGGCGAGCACGCGGGAGAGCAGCGTCGCGATCCCCGCACCGCGGACGCCCATCGCGGGGAAGGAGATCGTGCCGACGATCGGCGCGCCCTCGACGAGCGTCCAGCCGAGGATCAGGAACGGGTCGAGGATCACGTTCACGCCCGCCGAGAGCACGACCAGCCACATCGCGGTCCGCACGTCGCCCGCGGCGCGCAGCACCGCACGGAACGCGAAGAAGAGGAACGTGAACGGGATCGCCGCGAGGATGGGTTCGAGGTACGCGAGCGAGTAGTCGAACACCTGCCCCTGCGCGCCGATCAGGCTCACGAGCGGATAGCGGATCGTGAAGCCGATCGCCGCGAGCGCGAGGCCGACGGCGACAGTCAGCAGCACGGTCTGCCCGACCGCGTGGTCGGCCTTGCGCTGCTCGCCGGCGCCGACGTACTGCGACACGAGCGCGACGGCGGCGGCGGTGATCCCCATCGCAACCGAGACGAACATCCACGAGGTGGGGAACATCAGCGACACCGCCGCCACGGCCTCGGCGTTGACGCGCCCGACCCAGAACATGTCCGCGAGGTTGTAGGCGGTCTGGACGAGGTTGCCCAGCACGAGCGGCCACGCCAGCGCGAACAGTTTGGGCGTGATCGCGCCGGTGGTCATGTCGACGCGGGCGTCGTCGCTCACGGGGATGCGGTGGGGACCGGGGGGCGATAAATCCCGCCGTTGCGGCCGAACTGGTGGGGTTCTCTCGTTCCGAGATGGATGTGCGGTGGCGCGAAGCGGTCGCGCCTCCGTGCGCGAGCCGAGCGCGAGGTCCTCGCGAGTGAAACGAGCGAGGGCACGAGGGAGCTTTGCTCCCTCGGAGGACGAACGAGCGAACGGAGTGAGCGAGTGAGTCGGCTGGGGAGGAAGCGAGGCGGGAAAAACTCGCCGCAGGCGAGGTAAACCGCCTCGATAGCGAGCGGCGAACGAAGTGAGCCGTGAGCAGTGTGGGCTGTGCGGTTGGGTGGGACTGAAAGGGGCTGCCCGCTCGGCGAAGCACGGCGACGCAAGCACCGTGGTTCGAGAGACGCCTTTGGCGTCTCTCGTCATCACGAGAGAGCTTCGCTCTCTCGAACGACAGCGAAGCGAGGAGCGCAGCGAGCCGCGCGAGCCGAGCGGGCAGGGGCTTTCACGGTGTTGCTGATCCAGAACGATCAGTCCCCGATACCGAACCACCGAGGAATAGCCAAAAATCCGCCCACAGAGACACAGGTCAGGTTACAGAATTGCGGCACACACAGCCCCCGCCCGAACCCCTTTCCCGGACCCCACACCACACGTCCCCATGACCTACTCCATCACCCGCTACCTCGGCATCGACAGCACCGACACCCCGACCTTCACCGCCGACGACACGCTCGCCTACCTCGCCGACACCACCGGCACGCCGCAGGTCTACCGCCTCGACGAACCCGACAGCTACCCCGAGCGCCTGACCGCTCACGACGAGCGCGTCTCGTTCGTCGACGCCTCGCCCACTCGCGCGGAGCTCATGTTCGGCATGGACGAAGGGAGCAACGAGCGCGACCAGCTCTACCGCTACGACCTCGACACGGGCGAGGAGCACCAACTCACGAACGACCCCGAGGCCAAACACCTCTGGGGCGGCTGGGGGCCGGAGGGCGACCGGTTCGCGTTCGCCGCGAACCGCCGGCAGGGCGACACGTTCGACGTGTACGTCCAGCGCCGCGACGCGGGATCGGCCAACCTCGTCTGGGAGGGGCCGGGCGGGTTCGTCGGGGTCGCGGCGTGGCACCCCGACGGCGACGCGCTCGTCCTCCAAGAATCGAACTCCAGCGCGGATCAGGTGCTCTACTGGCTCGATATCGAGGGCGGCGACGCCGAGCGCCTGACCGACGCCACCGAGGAGGCGCGCTACCACCACGTCGCGTTCGGCCCCGACGGCGACCTGTACACGATTACCGACTACGGCGCGGAAACGGCGTACGTCGGCCGGATCGATCCCGAGGAGCGCGGCGATCTGGGCGTCGATAGCGTCGAAACGGTCGAGCCGGGCCACGAGGAGTGGAACGTCGACAGCCTCCAGATCGACGCCGAGAGCGGTCGCGTGGCGTACACGCTCAACGTCGACGGCTACTCGGAGACGTATCTCGGCGCGCTCGCCGCGGACGGGAGCGAGATCGTCGACACCACCCAACCGGACCTCCCCGAGGGCGTCGTCGCCGGCGTGGAACTCGGCCCCGACGGCCAGCGCGCGGCGATCGAGTTCAGCGCCGACGACCACCCGCACTCGGTGTACGTGGCTGACGGTGGCTCGGGAGAGACGGAGCGCTGGACCACACCCGGCACGCTCGGGATTCCCGAAGAGCGATTCCTGCGCTCGGAGACGATCCGCTACGAGACGTTCGACGGCCGGGAGATTCCCGCGTACTGGACGCTCCCCGAGGGCGTCGAGGAAGACGGCAGCGACGGACAGGTCCCGGTGATGGTCGACATCCACGGCGGTCCGGAGCACCAGCGCCGACCGTGGTTCTACCCGACCAAGCAGTACTTCCTGAATCAGGGGTACGCCGTACTCGAACCGAACGTCCGGGGCTCGTCGGGCTACGGGAAGGCGTACACCCACCTCGACGATCAGGAGAAGCGCCTCGACTCGGTGCAGGACATCGAGTACGCGGTGAACTGGCTCGAACGCCAGCCCGCGGCGGACACCGACCGCCTGATCGCGTACGGGCGCTCCTACGGGGGGTTCATGGTGCTCTCGGCGATCACGCAGTACCCCGATCTCTGGGCCGCCGCGGTCGACTTCGTCGGTATCGCGGACTTCGAGACGTTCCTCGAAAATACGGGCGAGTGGCGTCGCGACCACCGCGCGGCGGAGTACGGGAGTCTGGACGATCCGGAACTGTTGGAGCGCATCTCGCCGATCCACGACGTGGACGAGATCCAGTGTCCGCTGTTCATCCAGCACGGCGCGAACGACCCGCGCGTGCCCGTGAGCGAGGCCGAACAGATCGCCGAAGCTGTGGAGGCGCGAGGGATCCCGGTGGAGACGTGCATCTTCGAGGACGAAGGCCATCACACGACGGATCGAGAGAACCTGATCGAGGAGTTCGAGCGGATCTCGGCGTTCTTGGCGGAGCACGTCTGAGAAGTCGGAGAGCGTGTCAGCAGATCTTCGGCGGAGGTTTTCGGGCGGAGTCTACTCTGGATCGACCGCACCGCGACCGCGAACGGCGACAGCGACTCGATCGTTGGCCACTTGCGACCGCACCGCCCCGCACAGCCCACACGCCTCCCCAACCGACTCACTCGGCCTTCGGCCTCGTTCGTCCCTCGCGCTCGGTCGGCGCACGGAGGCGCCGACGCTTCGCGCCACCGCACAGCCCCAGCAGGAAACGGATATCTCGATACGCCGTGTCTATCTACCACCCGGCGTCGATATCCTCTTTCAACGCATCCAGAATCTGCTCGGTCCCGTGGTCGATCACCTCGGCGACCGCCTCCGGATCCGCGTTCGTCGGGTCGCCCAGCCCGCCCAGTTCGGTCACACGGTCGAAGTAGCCGTAGCTGGCAGTTTCGGGCATCTCTTTCGCGTGCTGGGGCTGTTTCTTCCCCTCCTTCACCAGATCCGGGCGGTAGTGCTCGATCACGCTGGTCTCGTGGTCGCCGGCGTGGCCCCAGCCCTCGCCGAACACCTCCTGCAGACGCTCGCGGGCGAAATCCGTCCAGTGGACGAAGTGGGTCGCGAGGTCGTACTCCCGGACGAGGCGGTCGGCGGCGTTCGACAGCGGCTCGCGGTTGCCGCCGTGGCAGTTCACGATCACGAACCGCTCGACGCCGTGGCGGGCGAGGCTGGCGCCGATCTCGACGATCGCGTCCTCGTAGGTCAGCGGATCGAGCGTGATCGTTCCGGGGAAGTTCATGTGGTGCTCGCTCATCCCGTACGGCATCGTCGGGAGGCGGACGAACCGCAGGTCGTGCTCCTCGGCGGCGTCGACCAGTTCCTCGGTCAGATGTTCGGCGCGGAGCGTGTCCACCGAGACGGGCAGGTGGACGGAGTGCTGTTCGACGCTCCCCGTGCCGAGGAGTGCGGCGTCGGCTTCGGCGAAGGCGTCCTCGGCGTCCTCCCACGTCATCGTCGTCAGGTCGTCGTCGGTCTCGGGCATACGCGGCCCTGCGGCGGGGCGGGGCAAAGAGCTACGGGAACACGACCCGCCCGCACCTTCTTCGGGCCGGGCGCCCGAGCGCCGGTATGTCCATCGACGCCGACACCGAGCGCGAGATCGCCCGGCTCTGCCGCCGGGCCGTCCGCGAGGAGAACCTCCCCGGGCTGAGCGTCGCCGTCACCGACGCCGACGACACCGTGTTCGCCGAGGGGTTCGGCTCCCGCGACCTCGCGGGGAACCGTCCCGCCACCCCGGAGACGCTGTACGGGATCGCCTCCTGCACCAAGTCGTTCGCCGGCGTCGCGATCCTGCAGTTGGTCGAGAGCGGGATCTGTGAGCTCGACGACCCCGTCTCCGCGTACACCCCCGTCGAGTTCGCGGAGCCGGAGCCGACGCTGCACCACCTGCTGACCCACTCCTCCGGCCTCCCCTCGCTGGGCGTGAGCGAGACGCTGCTCGCCCGGCGGCTGCGGCTGCCGGACCCGAACGTGCCGCTGGGCGACATCGAGGACTTCTACGCCCACGTCGACGCCGCCGGCGCCGAGCGCACCGACCCGCCGGGCGAGCGCTTCGCGTACTGCAACACGGGCTACGCGCTGCTGGGCGAGACCGTCGAGTCGCTGACGGGCAGGCCGTTCGAGGAGTACGTGACCGAGCACGTGTTCGAGCCGCTGGGGATGGAACGCTCGACGTTCGACGACCACGAGTTCTCGATGGCCGACGACCACATGACCCAGTACCGCCAGACCGACGAGGGGCTGATGGCGTCGTCGCTGCCCACACGCGACATCGGCGCCGCGACGGGCGGCATCCTCACCTCGGTGGCGGAGATGGCCCGCTACCTCCGGCTCCACCTGAACGGCGGGGCGGCCGCGGGCGAGCGCCTGCTCGACGCGGAGACGCTCGCGCGGGCCCACGCCGGCCACGTCGACGTGCCCGGGCGCTCCCCGGGGCGGGACGGCCCCGACCGAAGCTACGGCTACGGCTGGTTCCGCGACGAGGGGTTCCTCGGCGATCGGACGCTGCTGGGCCACTCGGGGTCGATCACCGTCTCCTCGGCGTATCAGGGCTTTCTCCCCGACGAGGGGATCGGTGTCGCGCTGGCCGCGAACACCTCGCCCGCGTTCCCGCTGGGCGTCGTCGGCGAGGGCGTGCTCGCGACGGTGCTGGGTGAGGATCCGGGAGAGTCGGTTCCGTTCTTCCGCCTGCGCCGGCGCCATCGCCGACTCACCGGGGAGTACAGCGCCTACGAGGGCGTGATGCGCGCGACCGTCGAACGCGACGGGGCGACGCTCCGGGTGAGCTTCGACCACCCGCTGAAGGACGGCGAGACCGTGCTGTTCCCTGCCGAGCCGGACGAGGAGGAAGGGCGGAACGCCGACGCGGTGTACCAGTACGAGACGGTCGACTCGGCCGGTCGCCGCGAGCCGGTGGAGTTCCGGATCGAGGACGGCGAGGCGTCGCTGCTGATCGACCGCTGGCGGCTGCGGGAGGCGTAATCAACTGACCGGGGGGAGGAGGCTCCGGCGGAACAACAGCACCGAGAGGTTGTTGAGGAGGACGAGAACACCGACAGCCGTCAGGAGGACGAGGTAGGCACGTCCCGCCCGGAGCATGACGGCGCCGAAGCGCTCCGATCGGCGGGAGAGCGTCTCGTAGGCGGCGAACCCCGCGACCGCCGTAACCCCGACAGCGAGGTGGACGCCGACGAGCACCGCCGGCGGGCGGCCGAGCAGCCACGTCATCCAGGGGTTCGACTCCGCCGCCGGACCGACGACCGCCGCACAGAGCAGCGTCGTGAACAGGTCCACCGGGAGCAGCAGGAACAGCGCCGCCGCCACCCACTGCCAGTAGGAATCCCGGCCGACCGGGTCGGGGCGGTCCATACAGCGGGGTTCGGGGGCCGGCGGCAAATCCCCTCCGCTCGTGGCGCCACCGTAGTTGTATATCTCGCTATACAGTTTATGAATTGGAGAGCCGGGCGGAGCCACGCCTAAGTGGTACGTCGCCGAACGGCCGACGATGCAGCGATCGGTGTTCCCCGACGACGACGGGCTCCGAGAACTCCTCGCGTCGGCGGCGGGGCTCGCGGTGTTGCTCTGGCTGACCGACTTCGCGCTGGAGGCTGCGGTGCCGCTGATCGCGCTGTTCGGGACGGTCGCCCTCCACGATCGGCTCGACGCCCGGTACGATCTACCGGCGGGGACGAAGTGGATCGCCTACGGTGCCAGCGTCGTCGTGGTCGGGAGCTACTTCGCAGTCCGCGGCGCGGCCGTAGCGGGCGTCGCGCTCGCGGGCGGCGGGGCGTGGTTCGTTCTCGACGGGACGGCGACGGTGCGGGAGGGAGCCGGCCGCGAGCCCCACGAGTACGCTGCCGGGCTCGACGACGCCGGCAGGGGCGAGGCGATGCTCCGGATACAGGTGCTGGGCTCGGTCCACGAGGAGCTACGGGCGAGTGACGAACCGCGAACCCCCGACGAAGTCGCCGACGCGCTCGGCCTCGCCGAAGAGCGGGCAGGCTCGGCACTGAACTACCTCGAGACGCGTGGGCGGGTCGAGCGCGTCGACGGCGACCGCTATCGGGCGATAGAACCCCGTTGGGGGACGCTCCAGCCCGTCGCGTCGGTCGCGCGGTGGCTCCCCCGACGGCTGCTGCGGCCGTTCCGGCTACTCCTCGGCTGACTCCACGATCACGTCCCCGACCATCCCCATCCCCTCGTGGGGTTCACAGACGTAGTGGTACTCGCCGGGCACCTCGAACGTGAACTCGTAGACGTGGCCGGTGTTGTGGATATCCGGCTCGCCCCCCCAGTCGGCGTCGGCGGGCTGGTCCCGGACGACGACGTTGTGGTTGACCGATCGCCAGCGCCAGCGGACGCGGGTGCCGGCCTCGATCCGGAGCGGTTCGTCCGTGCCCGGCGTGAAGACGGTCTGTCCGTCTGGACCGACCTCGACGACCGGGCCGTCGAAGCTGCTGGTCTCGGTCGCGTCGTCGCCGCCCGAACAGCCGGCGAGGAGGGTCGCGGACGCGATCGCTGCGGTGCCACGGCGGAGGAACGCACGGCGGGAGTCTCGCATACGCGAGCGTGAGCGCGCGCGAGGAACATGTCTTCCGATCCCGGAGCGCGAAACGTTTAGGCCCGGGAGCGGTCTACAGGCCGGTAGCGAATGGAACTCATCGTCACCGAGAAGGACAACGCGGCCCGTCGCATCGCGGAGATCCTCAGCGACGGCACCGCCGACGCCGAGCGGGTCAACGGCGTCAACGTCTACGGCTGGGGAGGCACGCGGGTGATCGGCCTCTCGGGCCACGTCGTCGGCGTCGACTTCCCGCCGGAGTACGACGACTGGCGGGACGTCGAGCCCCACGAACTCATCGAGGCGCCGATCGACACCGAACCCACCCAGGAGGCGATCGTCGCCGCGCTCCGGCGGCTCTCCCGCGACGCCGACCGCGTGATCATCGCGACCGACTACGACCGCGAGGGCGAGCTCATCGGGAAGGAAGCGTTCGACATCGTGCGCGACGTGGACGAGTCGGTCCCCATCGAGCGCGCGCGGTTCTCCTCCATCACCGAGAACGAGGTACAGGAGGCGTTCGCGAACACGGGCGAACTCGACTTCGACCTCGCGGCGGCGGGTGAGGCCCGCCAGACCGTGGATCTGGTGTGGGGTGCCGCGCTCACGCGGTTCCTCTCGCTGTCTGCGGGGCAGCTTGGGGAGGACTTCATCTCCGTCGGTCGCGTGCAGGGGCCGACGCTGAAGCTGCTGGTCGACCGCGAGCGCGAGATCCAAGCGTTCGACCCCGACGACTACTGGGAGCTCTTCGCTGACCTGACGAAGGACGGTGGGTCGGGCTTCGAGGCGCAGTACTTCTACCTCGACGACGAGGGGAACGAGGCCCGGCGCATCTGGGACGAGGCCGCCGCCGAGACCGCCCACGAGGCGCTCGCGTCGGCCTCGGCGGCCGCCGTCGAGGAGGTGAACCGCCGGACGCGGACCGACGAGCCGCCGGCGCCGTTCAACACCACGCAGTTCATCCGCGCCGCGGGGTCGCTCGGCTACTCGGCCCAGCGCGCGATGAGCATCGCCGAGGATCTCTACACCGCCGGCTACATCACCTACCCGCGGACCGACAACACCGTCTACCCGGACGATCTCGACCCCGAGGAGCTGCTGGCGGCGTTCTCGGAGACGTTCTTCGGCGAGAGCGTCGAAGAGCTGCTGGCGCAGGAGGAGATCTCGCCCACCGAGGGCGACGAGGAGACGACCGACCACCCGCCGATCCACCCGACCGGCGAGATGCCGACGGATCTGGACGACGACGAGTGGGAGGTGTACGAACTGGTCGTGCGGCGGTTCTTCGCGACCTGTGCGCCCGCGGCGACGTGGGAGCACCTACGCGTCGTCGCGGGCGTGGCGGGCGAGGTGTCGCTGCCCGCCGGCGGCGAGCACGGCCTCTCGCTGAAGGCCAACGGGAAGCGCCTGCTTGAGGAGGGGTACCACTCGGTGTACCCGTACTCCTCGGCCGACGAGACCGTGGTGCCGGACGTGGAGCGCGGCGAGGAGCTGGCGGTCAGCGACGTGCGCCTCGACGCGAAGGAGACCCAGCCGCCGCGGCGCTACGGCCAGTCGCGGCTGATCGAGACGATGGAGGATCTCGGGATCGGCACGAAGTCGACCCGGCACAACACCATCGAGAAGCTGTACGACCGCAACTACGTCGAGGGCGACCCGCCCCGGCCCACGCAGTTGGCCCACGCGGTCGTCGAGGCGGCGGAGGAGTACGCCGACCACATCGTCAGCGAGGAGATGACCGCGCAGTTGGAGGCGGACATGCGCGCCATCGCCGCCGGCGAGAAGGGGTTCGACGAGGTGACCGAGGAGTCCCGCGAGATGCTCGACGCGGTGTTCGACGAGCTCCAGGAGTCCCGCGAGGAGGTCGGCGACCACCTGCGGAAGTCGATGAAGGCCGACAAGATCCTCGGCCCCTGTCCGGAGTGCGGCGCGGACCTGCTGGTCCGGAAGTCCCGCTACGGCAGCTACTTCGTCGGCTGTGACGGCTACCCCGACTGCGAGTACACGCTCCCGCTCCCCTCGACGGGCAAGCCGCTGATCCTCGACGAGGAGTGCGAGGAGCACGGCCTGAACCGCGTGAAGATGCTCGCCGGGCGGAAGACGTTCGTCCACGGCTGCCCGCTCTGCAAGGCCGAGGAGGCGGATGCGGAGGCGGACCGCATCATCGGCGCCTGTCCGGACTGTGGCGACGAGGAGGGCGGCGAACTGGCGATCAAGCAACTCCGTTCGGGCTCGCGGCTCGTCGGCTGTACGCGCTACCCGGACTGTGACTACTCGCTGCCGCTGCCCCGCCGTGGCGAGATCGAGGTGACGGAGGAGACCTGCGAGGAGCACCACCTCCCGCACCTCGTGGTCCACGGCGACGACGACGAGCCGTGGGAGCTGGGCTGCCCGATCTGTAACTACCGGGAGTTCCAGGCCCGCGAGGCGAACTCCGAACTGGAGACCGTCGAGGGGATCGGCGAGAAGACCGCCGAGAAGCTCGAAGCCGCGGGTGTCGAGGACGTGGAAGGGCTGAAGGAGGCCGATCCTGACGACTTGGCGGAGAGCGTCGAGGGGGTTAGTGCGGGCTCGGTGCGGGACTGGCAGGCGAAAGCCGACTGAGAAGCCGAACTGCGGTTACTTTTCGTAGTCGTCGGTCGTCGACGCCGAACTCGCGCCGGCCTGTGCCGCGAAGGAGGCGAGTCGGTCGTCCTCGGCGATCGCCCAGTACCGCCCGCGATGGCGGACCAGCCCGCGGTCCTCCAGCCGCGAGAGCACGGCGCCGACGCTCCCGCGCTTGATGTCGGTGGCCTCGTGGATCTCGGTCTGGGTGAACGCTTGGTCGTCGTTTCGCGCGAGAAACTGGAGGACGCGGTAGGGCTGGGTTCCCTCCTGCAGGTCGAGAACGTCGTCGGGTTCGTCGTCGAAGCGGTCGATGCTGATGGGCATGTGCAATAGTTCGTAATACTTCGTAATAAGCCTATGGCCCCACCTATTACTCGTCGGGTGGCTCGCTCCGCTCGCCACCGCTCCTCGCAAAAGCGGGACGAAAAAGTGCGCTCGCTTCGCTCGCGCTACTGAACGCCTTCAGCTATCAGCTCGTCGGTGCGCTGGATCTTCGCGTCCAGTTCGTCGGCGCGCTCCTTCGTCTCGCGGTACTGTGCCAGCCCGTCGGCCACGTCGTCGACGCGCGGGAGGGTGAGCGCGCGCAGGCGTGCAGTTCAGAGCACTTCCTCCAACACTCGCGTCAGCCGCTCTTCTACTTCGGACGCCTGCAGAATCCGGATCGACTCCTGTTCGTCCAGATCCGCCGTTTCCTCACCTTCGAGATCCTGAATCACGAGTACGCCGTTCCAGCCCGAGCCGAACGGCTGGTCGTCGTCGAACACCAGATCTCGATCCTGCCGCAGGAACGCGAGGTACTCCAGCGTCTCCTTGATTCCCGACCGGACAGTGTCGTAGTTGGTCGAGTTCTTCACCTCGGTCACGAGGTACTCGCGGCGGTCGTCATCACGAATCTCCAGTACGATCACGTCCGGCCGACCAGTCGACTGCCGGAGTTCTCGGTCCTCGAAGTACGCCTCCGCCACGGACTGGGCCTCGCGCTGAACGAGCCCTGCCCGAGAGAGTTCCTCGCGCTCGCGTTCGAACTCCTCGGGGACGAACGAGAGCCCACGATCACGCGCGGAGCTATCGTGGTAGAGCAGTAGCTCCCGGCTCTCGTGTTCCAACCGCGCGACCTCCTGCGAGCCGGACTCGATCGTTCGGATCGTAAAGGCCGACTCGTCCAACGACTCGACGGCCGAGACGTATCGGAACAGCACGTACAGTTCCAGCAGCGTCTCCTCGTCGTCCGGCGTGATGGTCGTCTCCCGAAGTAGTTCGGCGACGGCGTCCTCCTCAGCCGCGAGGCTTTCGCGGTACTGTCGAAGCAATCGGGCTGATTCCCGGTAGAGATCGCTCCGGGCACTCTCGGCACGCTGGAGCATTCGGTCGGTCGGCTCGTACTCGGTGGGATCGCGAATTCGGGAGACGTGGACGTTCCGCTCGAACACGTTCCGCAGCACGTCGACGAGGTCGAGGCTCTCCCGCCAGCGATCGGTCACCCAGTCGTACTCGCGGTCGAACAGGTGAGCACAATCTTCGAGGGTCTCGTAGATCAGCGCGAGCAGTCGCTTCAGGACGACGTTCTCGTCGGTGTCGTAGTCCTCGGCACGGTTCTCACAGATGAACAGCGATCGGTCCTTTGGGTTTCGCGAGTAGCGCTCCCGGACGGTGCGGTTCCAGTCGACCCGGCCGTCGACCTGTCCCCGAGACGTGTTGGAGACGCTCTCGGTTTCGGTGCGAATACTCCGGAGCCGACGCGGGAGCCGTTCGACGAAATCGACGACGGCGGGACGGAGCACGAAGTGAAGGCGAACCAGACTCTCGTAGTCGTCGAAGCGCGTATCGAGCGCGTCGGGGCGGAGTTCCTCGACGACCTGCTGCTCGGGGAAGGAGCCGTGCATCACGTACGCGAGCACGTCCTGCGAGAGCCCCTCAATCAGATCGTCGCGCCTCATCGGCCGTCGGCGAGCCTGACCTGCAGGATGTCCCTCGCGAGTGCGACGAGCCGGTCCCCGTCGAGACAGTCAAGGTCGGCGAGTTCCGAGACGATCGCTTCCCGCCTCGCGACGCCCTCCAACTGCGGAAAGACGTAGTCCGCGACGGCGCGCGTAAGCGCCGCCTCCCGCGGGAGTCCCGAGTTGGTGACGTGGGAGAGCATGTCCTTGACGATAGCTGGCCCCAGTTTCCGTTCCTCGATGGTGGTGTTCGCGATCCGCCACACTTCGCCGACATCGGACAGCAGATCCTCGTCGGCGTCAATACCCCAGACAGACGCGTACTCGGCAACAAGTGCTCCCGGATCGTCCTCCGGAATCTCGGGTGCGTCGACGTGAATAAACGCGAACCGACGCATGAACGCGTAGGACATCTCGTAGAGGGCAGTCTTGTCGTAGCTGTTCATCGTCGCGAACAGCCGCCACGACTCAGGCATCACGTACTCGTGGGGGTCGAGTTCCCCGTCGAACTCGTCGCCCGGGAGAATCTCGATCTCCTCGCCGTCGCGAGTGAACGGGAGTTGGACCCCCTGCCCCGAGAGCAGCGTGAACAGTTGCCCGAACGACTTGTCGATATCGGCGCGGTTGATCTCGTCGATCACCAGCGGCTCGTTTCGCTGAACGCCGTCGCGCTTGAACCGTCTGAGCACCTGCCCGGCCACGAACGAGAGGTCGCCGTCGCCGCCCTCCTCGGGCATGTAGCCGCCCACGGTCTCGAACGTCGACCAGTCCGCGGTTGCGGTCGTCATCTGGTGCCCGGAGTACACGTCGTCGTGAGCGCCGGCGAGGTGTCGGGAGACGCGGCGAGCGATCTCGGTCTTCCCAGTTCCCGGCGGGCCAGTGAACACGATATGCTTGCCGGCGTTGAGCGCCGCGTTCACCTGGTCGACGATCTCGGCCGCCTGCTCGTCCGGGTAGTGCAGGTCGTCCAGCGTCGATTCCGGTACGTCGATGGTGGGGCTCGCCCGTACGTCGATGTCGGGTGTGTCGTCGCTGTCACTGCTCGATCCGTAGACGAACTCCTCGACCGAACCCCAACGGCCGCGGATACCGCCGATTCCCATCGCGTTGAGCGGACTGAACCCCATCGTGTGATCGATTTCGTAGCCGGCCAAGTCGTGGATCTCCGCCGACGCGACGCCCAGTTCGACTGGCTCCTTCAGATAGAGAATACAGACCCACGGGCTCCCGTCCTCGTGGTTCGACCATATTTCCCGGCCGAGTTCCTCGTTCCGTTCGGTGTCGAGTACCTCGGCAGCGTACTCGTACTCGCCGTCACGGTAGAAAATGAGGAAATCACCCGACTCGACCTTCCGCCACGAGCCTTCGACAGATTCCTTCGTCCCCCACAGCCGAACGGTACCGCTCAGTTCACGTTCTGTCGGCGCGTCGATGTCGTCGGCGTCGATGCCCGCGAGCACGGTTCGGTCGAAGTTCGCTCGTGCCTCGTCGCTACCGAACGGTGCTCGGTATATCTCCGGCCCGTCGTAACCCATTACCCACGCCTCTCGCTGGAGGACACAAAAACCCACACCCTGTTTTCACCCCGAAACTCAGGTAGGAAGGCGGGAGGAGGACCCACGATCGATGCAGATGGTGAAACACGACTCGGCGACGTGTGCTGCCTGTGGCGGAGCGCTGTGGTTCGGAACGAAATCAGAGGGAAACGGCTGGAAGGTCTACTACGAGTGTGACGACTGCGGCTTCGAGCGGCGGGCAGGGCGGGTGACTGTGGACGAAGTCGAGAGTCGGGACGAGGTGAGGAACCGAGCGGAGGCGATGGGCGAGCAGTTCTGATCACGCTCCGCGATTCTTCCCGCAGCCCGAACCACGGTCCGCGCCCTTTTTAGCCGGGGACCGAACATCGGACTCTATGACCGGCCCGTGGGCAGAGTGGGACCACGTCCTGAAGGTGGACCCCGACAAGGAACTGGTGGCAGGCGAGACGTTCGACGACGTCGCCGCGACGGGCACCGACGCGCTCGAGATCGGCGGGACGATGGACATGACGAGCGAGAAGATGCAGCGGGTCGTCGACGCCTGCGCGGCCCACGACGTGCCGATCTATCAGGAACCCTCCAACCCCGGCGTCGTGATCGAGCACGACGCGCTCGACGGCTACCTCGTCCCCACCGTCCTGAACGCGGGCGACCCGTTCTGGATCACCGGCGCGCACAAGGAGTGGGCCCGGATCGACGACGACCTCGACTGGGCGAACACCCACACCGAGGCGTACGTCGTGCTCAACCCCGACGCCTCCGTCGCCGAGTACACCGACGCCGACTGCGACCTGACCGCCGAAGACGTGGCGGCGTACGCGGGCGTGGCCGAGCGCATGTTCGGGCAGGAGATCGTCTATCTCGAGTACTCCGGCACGTACGGCGATCCCGAGACGGTCGCCGCCGCGGCCGACGAGCTCGACGACGCGACGCTGTTCTACGGCGGCGGGATCCACGACTACGAGAGCGCCCGCGAGATGGGCGAGCACGCCGACACGGTCGTCGTCGGCGACCTGCTTCACGACGAGGGCGTCGACGCGGTGGCCGAGACTGTCGACGGCGCGAAGGAGACCTGATCGGTCCAGTCCTGCACCGAGAGCCGGTAGCGCTCGTCGTCGAACGCGACGTACAGCTCCTCCGGGTACGGCGCCGGGAGCGTGGACGCGCCCGCCAGCCGATCGCGCAGTGCCGCCAGCGCGTCCGACTGCGGCTTGCACTCGTCGTGGATGTCGTCGCCGCGTGCGTCCCGAAGGATCTCCAACTGCGCCTCGGGCACGTCGCGCAGATCGACGAGGTACTCCTCGGCGAGATGTGATCGGAACGCCGTCTCGTCCGCGGCGACGCGCTCGGCCGTGACCTCGTACGTCTTCCGGAGCATCGTCCGGGTCCGCTCGCCCGGGACCTCGACCCGGACCGCTCGGTTCTCCCACTCGACCCACGTCGTGTTCCCGATCAGCACGGAGCCGTCGCCGCCGTCAGGGTACGGCACCGAGTGGTTCAGGACGGTGAACTTCTTGACGGGGAGCCCCGCCTTCGGCCGGTCCGGAACGGCCATCAGGAACGCCTGGCGGTCGTTCGCGGGCAACTCCTCGAACGGGACGAGCTCGGCGTCGGTGGGGGTGTGCCCCGAGCGCCACTTCGCGGAGAGTTCGAACCCCGGGATATCGGTGGTGTCGACCTGCGCCGCCCGTGCTCGGTAGAACGCGCCGTCGTGGCGGACGAGCGTCGGCTCACGGAACGGCGCCACCCCGTAGGTGGCCAGCCGAGCGCCGTCGTTCTCGACGGCGGCCGCGGCGGCGTCCTGTTGGCGCTCGACCAGCCAGCCGTCGAGCTCGGCGATCGGATCGAACTGCTGAGCGTCGACGGTGACGCCCGAATCACACGTTCTGCCGGCGAACCCGAGGCAGCCGCCGGTCAGGGCGGCGGCCGCGATCGAGAGTGCGCCGCGTCGATGGAGGGACACGGTGGGAGGGGACGCGCCGCCGACATACGTTTTTCGTCGGCGCGGGCACGGACGCTGGGGGCGGCTGCGCCCCGGAAACGCGGTGTTTAAAGACGCCCCGAGCGAACGCTCGCCCATGCAGGACCGAACCTACGCGGCGGACGTGGACGCCGGCGAGTCGGCCACCGTGGCCGGCTGGGTCCACGAGATCCGCGACCTCGGCGGCATCGCCTTCCTCATCCTCCGGGACAAGAGCGGTAAGCTCCAGATCAAACTCGAAAAGGACGAGATGGACGACGAGCTGGTCGAGACCGGCCTCGACGTCCACCGCGAGTCCGTGCTGAAAGTCGCCGGCGACGTGAAGGAGGAGCCCCGCGCGCCGACCGGCTTCGAGCTCGTGCCCGAGTCGATCGACGTGATCGCCGAGGCCGACCCCGAGCTCCCGCTCGACCCCTCCGGCAAGGTCGACGCCGAGCTCCCGACTCGACTCGACAACCGCACGCTCGACCTCCGGAAGCCGGAGGTCAAGGCGATCTTCGAGATCCGCGCGGAGGTCATGCGCGCCGCCCGCGAGACGTTCCGCGACCTGAACGCGACCGAGATCAACACGCCGAAGATCGTCGCCACCGGCACCGAGGGCGGTACGGAGCTGTTCCCGATCACCTACTTCGGCGAGGAGGCCTTTATGAACCAGAGCCCGCAGCTGTTCAAGCAGCTGATGGCCGGCTCCGGCCTCGAAACGGTGTTCGAGATCGGCCCGATCTTCCGCGCCGAGGAGCACAACACGCCGCGACACCTGAACGAGGCGACCTCGATCGACTTCGAGTCCGCCTTCGCCGACCACCACGAGGCGATGGACGCCGCCGAGGAGATCGTCGTCTCCGTCTACGAGGCCGTCGCGGAGAACTGCGAGGCGCAGCTCGACCTGCTCGGCTACGAGGAGTTCGACGTGCCGGAGGGCGACTTCCCGCGCCTGAGCTACGAGGAGGCGATCGAGCGCATCAACGCCACCGGCGAGCTCGACGAACAGCTCGTGTTCGGCGACGACCTCTCGACGGAGGCCGAACGCGCGCTCGGCGAGGACGTGGGGACGTTCTACTTCATCACTGGCTGGCCCAGCGAGATCAAGCCGTTCTACATCAAGGATCAGGACGACGACGACTCGCTCTCGACGGGGTTCGACATGATGCACCCCCGGATGGAGCTCGTCTCCGGCGGCCAGCGTGAGCACCGCTACGAGAAGCTGGTCGAAGGGTTCGAACAGCAGGGGCTCGACCCCGAGCAGTTCGAGTACTACACGAAGATGTTCAAGTACGGCATGCCGCCCCACGCCGGCTGGGGGATGGGCGGCGAGCGCCTCGTGATGACGATGCTCGGGCTGGAGAACATCCGCGAGGCCGTCCTCTTCCCGCGGGATCGCCAGCGTCTGAGCCCGTAGGGCGAGGGAGCAACTGTCGAGCGGGAGCCAGCGAGGCGAACGCAGTGAGTCCCGCGCGTTCCCGCGAGATCGCCAACGTCTGAGGCCCGACGGGACTGTTCTTTTTCCGCAGATGTGAGAGAGTCGGGAGCAGAAACACAACCGGGGAGTCCGTCGCCGGGAGAGTTAGATAAGTCGAAAAAGGATTATGTTCGATTGCCGATTTGTCGGGGTATGGACGGAGGCTCCGACCGGAACTGGTGGCGGCGGGAGTACTTGGCTGCGACTGCCCTGACGGGCATCAGCGGGCTCGCCGGCTGCAGTGGGGTGGACGACACCGGCGACGGAACGGGCACCGCTGACACGGACGGGACTGCCGGAGACGACCCATCGCCCTCCGAAACGACGGACGAACAGCAGCCCCCTAGCGGTCCGGGACAGTTCGATCAGCAGCGATACGCTCGACATCGGGACCGAGCTGACGCTGACCGCGACCGTCGAAAACGCCGGCGACGAGTCGGGGGTGTTCGACGTCGAGCTCGGCATCGTCGATCAGCGCGAGGCGATTACCGTCGAGCTCGATTCGGGCGAGCGAACGGAGGTCTCGGCGTCCGCGGCGCCGATGACGGTCGGGGAAGGCGACGTGTCACTGAACGGCGAGCAGCTCGGAACCGTCGACGTCGTCCCCGTCGCGTCGGAGGAGGACCGAACTGTCGGCGCGCACTACTTCTCGTGGTACGGGAGACACCCACATACGTGGCAGGGCGGCGAGTGGAGTCTCGAGTCCCCGTACACGCCGACGCTGGGGAACTACGACGCGAGAGACGACGCGGTTATCGAACAACACATCGACTGGTGTCACTACGCGGGTGTCCAGTGGCTCAACGCCGTCTGGACCGGGCCCGACAGTCCGATCGACAAGAACCTCAAGAACCACGTCCTCTCGCACCCCCGAGCGAACGAGCTCGAGTGGTCGATTTTCTACGACACGCTCATCATCAACAGTGCCCACGGCGGTTCGTCCGTCGACCTGAGCAAGGAGGGGGCCGCGAACAGGCTGAAGAACCACATCGCGTACTTGGCGGAGGAGTACTTCGAACGGGAGTACTACAAAACGATCGACGGCCGGCCGGTACTCACTACGTGGCTCGCGAGCGCGTACACGGGTGATCCCGCCTCGGTGTTCGCCGAGGCGTTCGAGGAGGCGGGTGTCGACCCGTACTTCGTCGTGGGGATCGGCGGGCAGCCGATCGACGCCGTCGAACTTACGGAGATCGCGGACGCGGTGACCGTGTACAACCCCTACACCCCGCGGGAGGACATCGAGGAGGTGTTCCTCGACCAGATGGAGTCGACGTACCGGTCGTGGTATCTCGCGTCGGAGCTGACCGGCCACGACGTGATCCCGTCGGTGATCCCCGGGTTCAACGACTCGGCGATAACGCACGTCGAGCGCGACAACCCCGTCCTCGAACTCTCGAGGGACCGATACGCGAACGCGTGTGAGGTGGGCCACCAGTACGCCGATGGGCCGGTGCTCGTCACGGCGTTCAACGAGTGGTACGAGAGCACGTTCATCGAGCCGAGCGAGGAGTTCGGGACGTCGTTCCTCGAGATCACGGCGGACACGCTCGCGGTCGAGGGGTGGGAGTCTCCCATCTCCGAGGGAGTGATGGTTACCCTCTCGTTCGAGGAGGTCGTGCCGGCGAACGAGATCCCTCCCAAGACGAACGACGATCGCGAGATGACGCTCCGGCTGTACGAACTCAGTATCTTCGACGACGGTGAGAAACTCCGGGAGGTTGACGTCGGTGGGGCCGAGGAGGGTGTCGACTTCGTGCGAGGTTACTTCGGTCCCGAAACGGAGTCGGACGGAGAGACCGCACGGTGGCTCGGTAATCGACCGACCTCGACGCTGTTCTTCGAGGGGGTTAGCGATATCGACCGGATCGAGGTGACCGGGTGGGCCGCAACGGAGATGGACGTCAGCGTCACGGTCGGCGACGAGTCACTGGGGACGACCCAAGTCACGAGGCAGCACGAGACGTACACGGTCGACTGATCGCGGTCGTCGGTAGGGCGCACGAAGACAAAGAGATCGCTCCGGCGGTTAGCGACCCATTTCGCGCCGAACTACTCCGTGTCCGCGGCGTCCACGTCCGTCTCGCCGATCTCCTCGTCGACATCGCCGGCGTCGTCGCCGTAGTACTCCTCGGTCACCGTCACTCGGGCGCGCTTGATCCGGGTAGTGTCGACCTCCTCGACGCGGATGCGGATGCCGTCGTACTCGATCGTCTCGCCCTCCTCGACCAGCCGGCCGGCGCGGTTGAAGATGAAGCCGGCGAGCGTCTCGAACTCCTCGCCCTCCGGGAGATCGAGCTCGAGTTCCTCGTTCACCTCGTCGATGTTGACCTCGCCGCGGATCAGCGCGGTGTCGTCGTCGAGGAACTCGATCGCCTCCTCCTCGTCGCCCTCGAGGATGTCGCCGACGATCTCCTCGACCATGTCCTCCATCGTGAGCAGCCCCTCGGTGGTGCCGAACTCGTCGATCACGATCACCATCCGGAGGCGGTTGTCCTGCATCTCCTCCAGCAGCTCGTCGACGTTCTTCGACTCGGGGACGTGTAACGTCGGCTGGACGAGATCCTCCAGCACCGGCTCGCCCTCGCCGTAGTGGGCCGCCCGCACCAGATCGCGGATGTTCACGACGCCGATGATGTTGTCGAGGTTCCCCTCGTAGACGGGGACGCGCTCGTGGTCGGACTGGATGCACTCCTCGATCGCCTCCTCGACGGTCGCGTCTTTCGGCACCGCGGTCATGTCCAGCCGCGGGGTCATCACCTCCTTGGCGATCGTCTGATTGAACCGGAAGATGCGCTGGAGCATCTCGCGCTCCTCCTCGTCGATGACGCCCTCGCGCTCCCCGGTCTGGATCATGTTCTGGATCTCGTCGCGGGTGACGTAGGAGTCCTCGATCGCCGAGCCGCCGCCGGTGACGCGGTTGATCACCTGCGTGAGGTAGTCGAAGACGACGATCAGCGGGAGCAGCATGCGCTCGGCCCACTTCAGCGGCCGAGCGATACGCAGCGACCACGACTCGGTGTTCTCGACGGCGTAGGACTTCGGCGCGCTCTCGCCGAACAGCAGCACGACCGTCGTGATCCCGAACGTCGCCGCCAGCACGGCCTGCCCCTCCGAGAGGTAGAAGCCGAACAGCCACGTCGCGATCGAGGACATCGCGACGTTGGCGATGTTGTTGCCGACGAGGATCGTCACCAGCAGCCGGTGGGGGTCCGAGAGGAGGTCCTGCACCATGTTCGCGCCCGGAACGCCCTCCTCGACGAGCGAGTCGACGCGGTGGCTCTCCAGCCCGAACATCGCGATCTCCGAGGAGGAGAAGAAGGCGGAGAACCCGATGAGGACGACGAGCATCGCTACGCCGAAGACCGTCTTGGCCTCCTGTCCGAACGCCGGTAGCTGCAGAACGCCCCTGCTAAGGGCGAGGGTGACCGTGGGAAGCAAGCCCATTTCCCGTCGTGATTACCGGGCATCCGGATTAAGCGTTCCCCTCCCGGTCGAGAGCCGCCGGTTCTCGCCGGCGCCGGCCCGTGCCGTCGCCGACGACTTTAGGCGCTGGGCGTCCGTATCGGGGACCATGACCGAGGATCCACCGATCACGCTCTACCGGCTCCAGGCCTGCCCGTTCTGCGAGCGGGTCGTCCGGAAGCTCGACGAGTACGGCCTCGACTACCAGTCGCGGTTCGTCGAGCCGATGCACTCCGACCGGGACGTGGTCAAGCGCATCAGCGGCAAGCGCTCGGTGCCCGCCATCGTCGACGAGAACACCGGGCTCACCATGTCCGAGTCGGGCAACATCGTCGAGTACCTCGAGAAGACCTACGGGGGTGAGGCCTGATGGCGATGGGTCTCGACTTCGACGTCGTCGACCTGCCCGACACCGACCACCCCGAGGCCGGCGACGAGGCGCCCGACTTCACCCGCCCGCTGGTGAACGAGGAGTTCTGGGAGGACCGCTCGCTGTCCTCGCTGGTCGAGGACGGCCCCGTGCTGCTGGTCGCCCACCCCATGGACGGCGCGTTCCCGGCCACGTACGTCTGGAACGAGATCGACGACCGCGAGTGGGCCGACGAGGTGGACGTGGTCGGCCTCTCGATCTCCTCGCCGTACGAGCACAAGGCGCTACTCGCCGAGCGCGGCGACGACGCGCGGTTGTTCTCCGACCCCGACGCCGGCGTCGCCGAGACGTACGGCATCGAGCACGACCTCGACGGGATGGCCGGGATCACCGAGCACCGCCCCGCCGTGTTCCTGATCGACGACGACCGAACGATCGAGTACGCGTGGGTCGCCGAGACGTGGCCGGACTTCCCCGACTACGACGAAGTCGAGGCGGCGATCGAGTCGCTGTAGGCGGTATCGCTCGCTTTTTTCCCGCCGACGCCCCAGCGGGGGTATGCGCGACGACCTCGTTCAGGCCACCAGCATGCTCGCGATGGGCGAGCTGGCGGTCTACCCGACCGACACCGTCTACGGGCTGGGCGCCGACGCGATCGCCGCCGACGCCGTCGAGCGCGTGTACGACCTCAAGGGCCGCTCCCGGGAGGACCCGCTCTCGATGGCGGTGCCCGACGTGGACGAAGCGCTCGAACACGTCACCGTGACCGAGCGCGAGGAGTCGTTCATGCGCGAGTTCCTCCCCGGCCCCGTCACGGTCGTACTCGAACGGCAGGGGCACGTGCCGGACGCGCTGACCGCCGGCCGTGACCGCGTCGGGATTCGCATCCCGGACCACGAGCTCGCGCTCGAACTGCTCGACGAGTTCGCACCGATCACCGCGACCAGCGCGAACCGCAGCGGCGAGGCGAACGCGACCCACCCGGACGAGCTCGACGGCGCGATCCGCGAGGGCGTCGGCGCCGTCGTCGACGGCGGCGAGCTCCCCGGCGGCGAGAGCACGGTCGTCGATCCCGGGAACGACGAGATCCACCGCCGCGGTCGGGGGGCCGACGAAGTCGAGCAGTGGCTGGCCGAGCACTGAACGGCCCGACACTCAGAGCCCCAGCAGCGAGCGGAGCGACCGACTCTTCACCCCGCACGTCTCGCGGTACTCGCACGACTCGCATTTCGCGTCGTCGTCGAGCCGGGGCGGCGGCCCGTCGAGTGTCTCCACCGTCCGGAGCAGCTCCCGGTAGCGCGCCTTCTTCCGGGTGGTGAGCCGGACCCGCCGAACTACACCCGCGGCGGGGTACTCCACGAGTGCGCGCGGAACCGCGCGTTCGCGCTCCCACGAGAGCGCCTTCGCGAGCGCGACCGCGCGGACCGACTGTGGCTCCCAGACGCCCGCGGGCGGCGGGACGCCGCCGGAGACGAGGACGGGCGTCGGCGGCGTAGGGTCGTCGCTGTCGCCCCCGGCGAGCAGTTTGTGGGCGACGCCGCGACAGTCCTTCCCGGTCAGGAGCACGTCGCGCGCTGCCGGATCGACGAGGCGATCCCAGAACGGTTCGGCGGCCAGCGCGTCGAGGTTCTCGCGGTACTGCTCGGGCGCGACAGTCAGCGGGAGGTCGGCGAGGGTCGCGTCGCTCGCCGTCCGGAGTTCGGGGTAGCGGAAGGCGAGTTCGTGGCGGCGTTCGACATCGGGCGGGGGGCCGCGGTCGTCGGACTGGCGAGCGTAGTAGAGTTGGCGCGGGCAGTACGCGGCGCGGCCGAGGTCGCTGGCGGCGACGAGGGACACGGGAACGGTGGTCCCGTCATCCCACTTGAAAAGCGGGCTACAGCTGGGTGTTCGTCTCGATGTCCTCGGCGGCCTCCTCCAGCCCCGACTCCCGGGCGTCGGCGGCGTGGCTGTCCCGGAGATCCGCGTCGGTCAGCAGTTCGGCGAACTCGTCGACGAAGCGGCCGTTCGCGCGGGTCGAGCGCCGGTCGGCCGCGATCACCTGCGAGTAGTGTTCGACCGTCTCGCGGTCCGCGTCCAATCGCTCGACGCGCTCGTCGAGGGGAACGTCCTCGACGAGCAGCTCCCGGAGCTCGTCCATCGGGAGGGGGGCCTCGCGGTCGCTTTCGCGGACGAGATGGAGGTCCATCCGCGCACGGAACACCGTCGGCTCGTCCGTCCCCAGCGCCTCGGCGATCTCGCTGTCGCCCTCGTCGGCGAAAAAGCGGGTCACGACCCGGACGAGCGCGTCGTCGTCGAGCCCGGACTCGAACGCGTACCGGTCGCGCATCCGTCCGACCAGCTCCCGGATCCGCGCCTCGGCGTCCTCGGCGGAGACCGTGTCGGCGAGGTCGCCCCGGTCCTCCGCCTGATCCTCGGTCACCTCCTCGGCGCCCGTGGTCTCGACGAACAGATCCCGGAGCTCCTCGGTTTGTTCGTCCATAGAGGTGAACGGACGTGCTACGGGCGAATAAGGGTTGGGTAGCGCCGGAGGAGCGCCGTCGTAAACCGTAGCGTTAAGGTAGATTTACGAGAACCGTCGAGCGTGTCAACAGCAACCGACTCAGTCGACCTCGTCGGCGACGACGTCGTCGTCAACCTCGTCCGCGCCGCGCTGCTGGCGGCGCTGATGGGCGCGTTCGCGTTCGTCTCGTTCCCGAACCCACTCAGTCCGGCCGTCCCGGTCACCGCGCAGGTGCTGGGCGTGTTCCTCGCGGGCATCTACCTCGGCCCCGCGTGGGGCGGGTTCGCGATGGCGCTGTACCTGCTGGCCGGCGTGCTGGGCGCGCCCGTCTTCTCGGGCGCCAGCGCCGGGCTGGGAGAGATATTCGGGCCGACCGGCGGCTACCTGCTCTCCTACCCGTTCGCGGCCGCGCTGATCGGCGCGATCGTCCACGGCACCGACGGACTCGTCGATCCCGAGACGGTCTCGCTGCCGCGGCTGGTGGCCGCGATGGGGGTCGGCGTGCTCGTCATCTACGGGTTCGGCATCCCCGTCTACTGGTACTACCTCGACACGAGCTTCGTCGCCGCCGTCTTCGCCGCGGGCGTCGCGTTCGTCCCCGCCGAACTGGTGAAGATGGCCGCCGCGGTCGGGATCGTTCGCTCCGACGAGGTACAGGCCACCTGACGTGCTCGAACTCGACGAACTGGTCCACGAGTACGACGACGCTCGCGCTGTCGACGGCGTCTCGCTGTCGATCCCCGACGGTGAGTTCCTCGTGCTCTGCGGGGCGAACGGCTCCGGGAAGTCGACGCTCGTCCGGCACCTGAACGGGCTGCTCGAACCGGACGCCGGCAGCGTGCTCGTGAACGGGACGCCGGCGACCGAAGCCCCGGTCGCCGCCCGAACGGCCGTGGGGATGGCGTTTCAGGAGCCCCGCGACCAGTTCGTCGCGGCAACCGTCGGCGGCGACGTGCGGTTCGGCCCGGAGAACCTCGGCCTCGACCACGAGGAGATCAACCGCCGGGCCGAAGAAGCGCTCGCCGCGGTCGGGCTCGACGGGCGCGGGACCGACCGCATCGAGACGCTCTCGGGCGGCGAGCGCGAGCGCCTCGCGGTCGCGGGCGCGCTCGCGATGGAGCCGGACCACCTCGTGCTCGACGAGCCGTTCACGGGGCTCGATGCGCCCGCACGCGACCGCCTGCTCGGCCACCTGCGCGAGCTCCACGCCGACGGCACCGGGCTGATCGTCGTCACCCACGACCTGCGGGACCTGCTCGGCGACGCCGAGCGCGTGGTCTGTCTCGCCGACGGGCGGGTCGTCGTCGACGCGCCCCCCGACGCGGCGGTCGCCGAACTGCCCGAATACGGCGTTCGCGTCCCCGAAACCGAGGCACCGGCCGACTGATGCTCCGCTACGAGCCCGGCGACTCGCTCGCCCACCGACTCGATCCGCGGACGAAGCTGGCAGTCCAGCTCGCGTTCGCCGCCGCCGCGTTCGCGCACACCGACCCGCGGGGGCTGGCAGTGCTGACCGTCGTGACCGGCGTGGCGCTCGCGAGCGCGCGGCTCTCGCCGATTTCGGTGCTGTGGGGCTACCGGTTCCTCCTCCCGCTGCTGGCGGCCGCGGTGCTGTTCGAACTGGTGACGCTCGGCCCGCCGTGGGTCGAGCCGGCGGCGGCGGTGGATCCGCTGCTCGCGAGCTACCGGACGCTGCTGATCGTCGCCGTCGCGGCTGGCTACGTCCGGACGACTGCGGCCCGGGAGTCCCGCGCCGCGGTGCAGTGGGCGATCCCCGGGAAGCCGGGGCGGCTGCTGGGCGCGGGTGTCGGGCTCGTCTTCCGGTTCCTGCCGCTGCTGCGCCGGGACGTGGCCGCGATTCAGGACGCCGAACGGGCGCGGCTGGGCGACGAGCGGCCGACCCGCGAGCGGCTGCAGACCGTCGGCGCGGCCGGGCTGAACCGGGCGTTCGCGCGGGCTGACCGGCTGGCGGCGGCGCTCTCGGCGCGGTGTTTCTCGTGGAACGCGACGCTGCCCCGGCTCCGGTTCGGGCGCGTCGACGTGCCGGCGCTGGTGCTGGCGGCGGCGCTGGTGGCGTACGTGTTCGGGTGAGTCGGCGATCGCGGCCGCTCGCAGTCGGCACCATTTAGGTGACGGCAGCGCAGGATACTGGGTATGCTTGCACAGACGCGCGAGACGTTCTGGACGATTTCGCCGACGGGGAAGGCGGCGTTTTACTTCCTCGCGGCGGCGGCGATCCTCGTGTTCGCCGTCGGCGTCTACGAGCGGTTCCGGCGCTACGCGCGGGCGAAGGAGGACCCGTTCCCGCGACTCGACGACCTGCCCGGCCGCGTCGTCGACGCCGCCGGCACCGTGCTCTCGAACCGCAATCAGTTCGACCGGGACATCTACGCCGGCGCGATGCACGCGTTCATCCTCTGGGGGTTCCTGACGCTGCTGATCGGGACGACCATCCTCGGCTTCGACATCGACGTGTACCGCGTCGTCACCGGGAGTTCGTTCTTCAAGGGCGACTTCTACCTCGCGTACTCGCTGGTGATGGACGCGATGGGGCTGCTGTTCGTCGTCGGCGTCGGGATGGCGATCTACAAGCGCTACGCGCGGCGTGACGGCCGCCTCTGGGGGAAGCACACGAGTCTGGAGGACGACGCGTTCGTCTGGACGCTGTTCGCGCTGGGCGCCGGCGGCTACCTGCTCGAAGGGCTGCGCATCCGCGCGACGGGCTTTCCCGACTTCGAGACGGTGAGCTTCGTCGGCTACTTCGTCGCGATGGTGATCGAAGCCGTGGGCATCGACGCCGGCGGCGCCGAGGCGCTGTACTGGTGGGGCTGGTGGTCCCACTCGCTGATCGCCTTTGGCTTCATCGCGTTCGTCCCCTACGCGAAGCCGTTCCACATGATCTCGAGCTTCGCGAACGTGGTCGTCAGCGACGACAAAGCAGGTGCGCGACTGCCCTCGGTCCCCGCGGACCTCGACGCCGACACCGGCGCCGAGTCCATCGACTCCTTCACCTGGAGCGAGACGCTCGATCAGGACGCCTGCACGAAGTGTGGGCGCTGTTCGTCGGTCTGTCCGGCGAACGCCTCCGGGCGCAATTTGGACCCGCGTGACGTGATCCTCGACCTGAAGAGCTACCGCGAGGAGGTCGACGCCGGCGGCGAAGAGGTCGACATCGTCGCCGACGGCGGGGAGAGCGTCATCGACGCGAGCACGATGGAGTCCTGCCTCTCCTGTATGGCGTGTATGGACGCCTGCCCGGTCGATATCGAGCACCTCACCAGCTTCACGAAGATGAACCGCCAGCTCGTCGACACGGGGCAGGTCAACAGCGAACTGCAGGACGTGTTCCAGGACGTGATGCAGAAGGGCAACACGTTCGGCGACCCGAACCGGACGCGCGGCGACTGGGCCGACGAACTGGAGTTCGACGTGACCGACGCCCGCGAGGAGGAGGTCGACTACCTCTGGTACGTCGGCGACTACCCGAGCTTCGACGACCGGAACAAGAAGGTCGCCCGCGCGCTGGCCCGGGTGTTCGAGGCCGCCGACGTGAGCTACGGCATCCTGTTCGACGACGAGAAGTACGACGGCAACGACATCCGCCGGACCGGCGAGGAGTTCCTCTACATGGAGCTTGCGGGCCACCACGTCGAGACGTTCGACGAGGTGGAGTTCGACCACATCGTCTGCACGGACCCTCACTCGTTCAACACGATCAAAAACGAGTACCCGGAACTCGACTTCGCGGAGTTCGCGGACGACCCCGTGATGCCGTTCGACTACGACGAGGAGTGGAACGCCGACGGCGAGATCGGCGTGTTCCACTGGACGCAGGTCGTCTCGGATCTGGTCGACGCCGGCCGCCTCGACCTCTCGGGCGCGGATCTCGACTACACTGTCACCTACCACGACCCCTGTCACCTCGGGCGGTACAACGGCGAGTACGAGGCACCCCGACAGCTCATCGAGGCGACGGGCTGTGAGCTCCACGAGATGCCCCGCAGTCGCGACGACTCGTTCTGCTGTGGCGGCGGCGGCGGCGGCCTCTGGATGGAGTTCGACGACGAACCCAAACCCAGCGAGGAGCGCCTGCGCGAGGGGATCGAAGACACCGACGCCGGGAGCGAGATCGAGAAGTTCGTCGTCGCCTGCCCGATGTGTACGACGATGTTCGAGGACGGCCGCAAGACCGGCGGGTTCGAGGACGACCTCGAGATCGTCGACGTGGCCGAACTGCTCGAAGAGGCGCTCGACTCGCAGGGTGCGCTGGCGTCGGTCGGCGCCGACGACGGGACGACCGCGGCGAGCGCGGACTGATGGCGTACACGCCGCCCGAGACCGTCTTCGGCGTCGACTTCAGCGGCGCGACCGACGCCGGCACGAAGATCTGGATCGCCGAGATCGACGCGAGCGGCGAGCCCGAACTGATCGACTGCGCGCCCGCGACCGAGCGGTTCGGCGTCGACGCCGACCGCGCGGACGCCCACCGCGCGCTGACCCACCACCTCGCCGGCCTCGACGGCGACACCGCCGCGGCGCTGGACTTCCCGTTCGCGCTGCCGGCGTCGGTCGTCGACGCCGGGAGCTGGACGGCGTTCGTCCGAACGTTCCCGAGCCTGTTCGCGAGCCCCGCCGACCTCCAGCGCCGGTGTCAGTCCCGCGCGGAACTGGCCGACGGCGACCGCGTCCAGCACGTTCGGGCGACCGAGGAGTCGGTGGGGGCGCTGTCGCCGTACAACCGCCGCCTCCGGAGTCAGACGTTCTACGGGATCCGGGACGTGCTCCGGCCGCTGGTGCTCGCCGACACGGTGCGTGCGGTGCCGATGCAGGATCTCGACGCGGAGAGACCGACGCTGCTGGAGACCTACCCCGCGGCGGCGCTGGACAGCCTCGACGGGGAGACACACCGCGCCGGCTACAAGGAGGCCAGCGACGAGGGGCGCGAGCGCCGGGAAGCGAACCTCGACGCGTTGGCCGCCGAGAGCGAGGTGACCGTCGCGGCGGGCGTGCGGCAGCGCCTGCTCGACGACGACGGCGGCGACGGGCTCGACGCCGCGCTCGCGGCGTTTGCGGGCTGGCGCAACACCGTCGATCCGACGAACCTCGCGGTCGAGGACGGGGAGTACGGTGTCGAGGGCTACATCTACGTCTGAGACGCCCACGCCCCGCACCACACGCGTTTTACCCCTCCACCGTCAAGCCGAGGTATGACCGACCCCGGTTCGCTCTCCGTCACCATCGTCGACGGCTACGTCGACGAGCCGGCCCACTTCGGGGTGCCGCCGTACATCTCCACCTACCCCCGGTTCACCGCCGGCGCGCTCGTCGACGCGGGCGTCCCCCGCGAGCAGATCACCTACCACACGATCGACGAGCTCCGCGAGGACCGGATGAAGTGGGGCGACGTGTCGACCGCCGACCTGTTCGTCTACGTCGGCGGGATGACCGTCCCCGGCAAGTACGTCGGCGGCACCCCCGCCGAGCCCGACGAGGTGAAGGAGTTGGCGTGGACCGCGAAGGGGACCACGCTGCTCGGCGGCCCCGTCCGCTTCGGCGTCGGCGAGGAGAACGCCGGCGCACAGGAGATGGAGCGCAAGGACCTCGACTACGAGTTCGTCGCGAAAGGCGACATCGAGGCCGCGGCGTACGATCTCGTCGACTCGGGGCTGGAGGGGTTCAACGACCGGATGCGCGATAACGAGGAACTCGACCGCTGGGCCGCCAAGGGCGCGTTCGTCGTCGAGCAGCACCCCAACCACCCCGAGTACCTGATCGCGGAGATGGAGACCTCGCGGGGCTGTGCGTACCGCTGCTCGTTCTGTACGGAACCGCTGTACGGCAACCCCGCGTTCCGGACGCCCGCGTCGGTCGTCGACGAGGTGGACCGCCTCTCGGACCACGGCGTCGAGCACTTCCGGCTCGGCCGGCAGGCGGACATCCTCGCGTTCGGCGGCGACGGGGAGGCCCCCAATCCGGACGCGATCCGCGAGCTCTACGGCGGGATCCGCGAGGTGGCGCCGGACCTCCAGACGCTCCACCTCGACAACATGAACCCCGTGACGATCACGGAGTACCCCGAGGCGTCGCGGGAGGCCATCGAGATCATCGCCGAGCACAACACACCGGGCGACACGGCCGCGTTCGGCCTCGAGAGCGCGGATCCCGTCGTGCAGGAGCAGAACAACCTCCTCGTCACCGCGGAGGAGTGTCTGGAGGCCGTTCGCGTGGTGAACGAGGCCGGCGGCTGGCGCCCCGAGGAGAACCGCCTGCCGAAGCTGCTGCCGGGGATCAACCTCGTCCACGGGCTGGCGGGCGAGCGCCCGGAGACGTACGACCACAATCGTCGGTTCCTGCGGCAGGTGTACGACGAGGGGCTGATGCTCCGCCGGATCAACATCCGGCAGGTGATGGCGTTCTCCGGCACGGAGATGAGCGACACCGGGGCGGACATCGCGAAGGAGCACAAAGAGCAGTTCCAGGAGTACAAACGCGAGGTGCGCGAGCAGGTGGACAACCCGATGCTCCAGCGCGTCGTCCCGCCGGGGACGGTGCTACCGAACGTGTACCTGGAGTACCACGAGGACGGCACGACGTTCGGTCGCCAACTCGGGACGTACCCGCTGCTCGTGGGGATTCCGGGCGAGCGCGAACTCGACCGCGCGATCGACGTGGCGATCGTCGACCACGGGTATCGGTCGGTGACTGGCGTGCCGTACCCGCTGGACGTGAACGCGGCGTCGATGGACGAACTCGCCGCGATTCCGGGCGTGAACGACAGCCGCGCCGGGGACATCGTCGTCTCGCGGCCGTACGACTCGGTGGCGGAGGTCGACGCGGTCGCGGACGTGGACCTCTCGCCGTTCGCGACCGTGGGTGACGTGGATATCGACGTGACGCGGACGCCGGATCTGGGTGGCGAGGCGGACTGAGGTTTCGGAGTCGTTGGAGAGGTCTCAGTCACCGAGGATAGAGGTAGTCGTAACGGTAGCTCGGCCGGCAATGGCTTGAACGGCGACCGCAACAGCGACTCGATCGTCGGCCACTTGCGACCGCACCGCTCCGCACAGGCCTCACACCTCCCCAGCCGATTCGCTCGTTCGCTCCGCTCACTCGCTCATCCCTCGCGCTCGGCTCGCGCACGGAGGCGCGACCGCTTCGCGCCGACCACGACTGCGGTGCGGTCGCGGTGGACGCCTCGCGATCGGCGATCGCCGCCGATCGCGGGGGGAGGGGTGGGGACTCGGTGCTGCGCCGAGCCTTGTGCTCGGCGCACTGCGGTCGCAAGTGGTCCGGCTTCGAGCTGCTGTCGCGGGTGCGGTCCCAGTTGCCAACGAACGAGATGCTGTCGCGGATTCTTCCAGAAAGAGAGATACCGCACCACCAACCCCGCCGAACATTTACTCCCGCCCGCGAAACCTCACCCATGCACGTCGAACGCGTCAGCGTCCCCGTCGAGACCCGCGCACCCACGGGCGCGACCAACGCCTACGTCGTCGGCGACTCGCCCGCCCTCCTCGTCGACCCCGCCGGCCGAACCGAGGAGCTCGACGCACTCGTCACCGAACACGAGGTCGGCACGATCGCCGTCACCCACACCCACCCGGACCACGTCGGCGCCGTCGCCGACTACGCCGCCGAGACCGGCGCGGAGGTACTCGCACGCCGCCCCGAGCGCTTCCGGGAAACGACCGGCGTCGACCCGGACCGCAAAATCGCGGAGGGCTCGGCGATCCGGACCGGCGCCGGGTCGGTAAAAGTCCTCGACACGCCGGGCCACGCCGTCGACCACGTCGCGTTCGACCTCGGCGACGGGACCGTCGTGTCGGGCGACCTCGCGGTGGCGGAGGGCAGCGTCGTCGTCGGCGCGCCGGAGGGGGACCTGCGGGCGTACCTCACCGCGCTCCGCCGACTGCGGGCACGCGATCCCGACCGACTGCTGCCGGGGCACGGCCCCGTGATCGACGACGATCCCACGCCCAGAGCGAGCCTCGAACGGCTGATCCGGCACCGACTCGACCGCGAAGCGTCCGTGTTGGCGGCGGTCCGGGACGGCGCGACCGACCTCGATTCGGTCGTCGACGCCGCCTACGAGAAAGAGCTCTCGGGCGTCCGCGATCTCGCGCGGGCGACCGTGCAGGCCCACGTCGAGAAACTGGCCGTGGAGGGACGGGTGACGTGGCGCCCCGAGACGGGACGGGTCGCGCCCGCGTGACCACGCCCGCGGCGACGGCGTTTTCCCGCCCGCCCGCCGAGAGCCACCGTGTCCCTGACCGACGAGCTCGACCGTGCCCGCGGGCTCGACGTGAGCGAACTCGCCGACGCCATCGAGTCGATCGGCTTCGAGTGCACGCGCTGTGGCGCCTGCTGCACCCGAGAGGAGACGCCCGAGGGCGACACCGAACCGCACACCGCGACGGTGTTCCCCGACGAGATCCGGACGCTGCAGGAGTCGGGGGACGGGGATCGCGAGTGGCGCGACGTGGCCCGGCCGATGCCGTACGGGCTCTCGGGGGGCGACGACGGCCCCGAGGGCGAGACGTTCGAGTGGGCGCTCGGGACCGACGCCTGCGGCGACTGCGTCTTCTACGAGGAGGAGGACGGCCTCGGCGCGTGCACGGTCCACCCCGACCGGCCGCTGATCTGTGAGACCTACCCCTTCAGCGTCGCGCTCGACGGTACCGCCGAGCCGGCCGGCGACCCCGTCGACTCGGAGGGGATCGTCCGCGCCCACGAGTGCGAGGGGCTGGGCCGGGATATCTCCCGCGAGGAGGCCGAAGCGCTGGCCGAGTCGCTGAAGGAGCGCGCGATCCGGGAGTTGGAGGAGGCCATCTCCCTCCGGGAGCACTACGAGCCGGTCGCGACCGACGAGGGGGAGGTCGTCGTCCACGACTCCGAGGGCGCGAAGCGCCCGGACGGCGTGCCGATCGAGCGGACCGAGTGATGGGGCGTCGAGGGGGACCGTGAGAGCGGTACACATATTACGCAGGGGGGACTGGTCGTAGCCGAGTCTCAGCTATGGAAATCTCCGACGAACTCCTCTGTCTGTTCAGTGCGACGGTGCGCGAGGAAGGCGAACGGTACGTCGTCGAAGTGCCCAAACGCGAGATCGAGCGCGGCTCGCTCTCGGCCGGTGACACCTACCGTGTCGCCCTGATCGACGGCGAAGCCAGCGCGAGCGACGGCGGGACGACCACCACCTCGACGGACACGGCGACCGGCGAGGGCGAACCGCAGCCGCCAGTCGAGAAAGGCGAGGTGCGCTACGTCGAGGTCGAGGACATCGGCAAACAGGGCGACGGGATCGCCCGCGTCGAGCGGGGCTACGTGATCATCGTCCCCGGCGCCGACGTGGGCGAGCGGGTGAAGATCGAGGTGACGGAAGTGAAGTCGAACTTCGCGGTCGGCGAGATAATCGAAGAGTAGCTACACCTGGGCGTTCCACCAGGTGACCGAACAGAGCTTCTCGCCCAGCGACGAGCTTCCGATCGCGGTGTCGAGCTTGCGGAACTGCCCCGCCATCGCGTCGGGGATCTTCCGGTAGAAGCCGTACGGCAGCACGAAGTCGTGTTCGGCGTCGGCGAGTTCGAGCCCCGCGGAGTCGAGCAGATCGTGGACCTCGTCGCGGCCGTAGAGATGCGAGCCCATCGGGAGCAGTCGGTTGTACAGCACCCGGGTGCTGAAGTCGTTGAACGTGTCGAAGAACACCTGTTCCTTCGAGACGCGGGCCATCTCCGCCATGAACTTCCGGGGGGTGGGCGCGAGGTGGAAGAAACGCATCGCGACCACCGCGTCGAAGTGGTCGTCGGGGAACGGGAGCCGCGCGGCGTCGCCGCGCATGAACTCCACGCGGTCGTCAACGCCGGCCTGTCGGGCCTTCTCCCGACCCTGGGCCAGCATCGCGTCCGAGATGTCCAGCCCGACGATGTCCGCGCCGCGTTCGGCCAGCATCACCGTAAAGCGGCCGGTGCCGCAGGCGATCTCGAGCACGTCCCGGTCCTTGACGGGGCCGACCGCGTCGAGCACCG
This sequence comes from Halolamina sp. C58, assembly GCF_051195095.1. Classification (NCBI taxonomy): domain Archaea; kingdom Methanobacteriati; phylum Methanobacteriota; class Halobacteria; order Halobacteriales; family Haloferacaceae; genus Halolamina; species Halolamina sp. C58. Next base: position 481,820 of record NZ_JBNTJY010000002.1, read on the forward strand.
CCTGCTTCTCCCGGCGGTCGATCAGGCGGCCGCCGCGGGAGAACCGCTTTGCGTCGTACTCCTCGGCGACGTCGTCGGCCTGGTACCACTCCTTTCCCTTCACGCTATCGGGAGTCACGTGCCGAACACTAAAACCGTACTGCTTGGCGGACCGCGAGCGGGGGCGACGGTCGGCCGATCACGGGACGCGCTGGCGGCGGCGATAGACGTAGGCCGCCAACAGCGGGGTCGAGAGCAGGCTCAGCGGGAGCAGCTGCGTCGCGGCGAGGTGGACGATCCCGAGCGCGCCGACCGCGTACCGGTTCGGCGACCACGATCCCCGCTCGGCGAGCGCGCGGGCGTCCATGAACGCCGCGACGGCGACGACGAGCGCGAAGAGGATCGCGAGCCACGAGCCGGCGACGGTCAGCAGGAACGCGCCGATCCCGGCCAGCGCGTCCGCGTCGGAGAACGATCCCGACGACGTGAGGGCGATGAACCCCCACATCCCGCCGGCGGCGACGAGGGAGAGCAACGGGGGAAGCGGGAAGAGGTAGACGCCGTACCGCCAGTCCGTGTCGGAGGGCTCGGACATGTGCCCGGGAACGACCCGTCACACGAACAACGTTTCGGTGTGGCGAGAACGACCGAGAGCTCGACCCCGGCTACTCGTGGCGCTCCCGGCCGTCGAGGAACTCGTTCACGAGCGTGGGCAGGAGGACGCCGACGCCGAGGATCAGCCCGGCTGACTGCCACTGTTGCAGCGTCGTGAACGTGTTCGCGACGTACAGCGACACGATCGCGAGGGCGATGCAGGCGGCGATGACCGTGTTCTCGCGGGAGACCATGCCCGAGGGATCACGCGGCGAGCGCAAAGAACCTCCGGGCTACCCGGAGGTCATGATCCGCTCGGTCGGGATCTTGATCAGCACGCGCGGCCCGGACTCCTCGCCGTGGTGTGGGTACTCCTCCACGTCGAAGTAGCGTTGGGCGAGCTTGTCGATATGCTCCTTCGCCCCCTCCTCGGTGAGTTCGGCCTCGCCTTGGACCGAGACGTAGCGGTACGGGTCCTCGGGGTCACAGACCGAGACCCCGACCTTGGGGTTGTGCCGGACGTTCTTCTCCTTCCGCCGGCCGCGGGCGGTGTTGACCAGCACGTACTCTCGGTCCTCGTGGTCGACCCAGACGGGCGTCACGTGGGGGAACCCGTCGGGGCCGACCGTGGAGATGTGGGCGAACGACTCGGCCTCGAAGATGTCGACGTGGGAGTCAGGAATCACGTTCCGGCGATGGCGCGGGGCCGACGTAAGCGTTCGCCCGTCCTCGGCCGGGCACGTTTTTAAGGCTCGGCCGGGTGAGGGTGGAGCATGGAACTCTCGGTCGTGGTCCCGACGCTCAACGGTCGGGACCGGCTCGCAGCCAGCCTCGATTCGCTGGCCGCGCGTGCACCCGACGCGGAGGTGGTCGTCGTCAACGGCCCCTCCGCCGACGGCACCACCGGGATGGTGCGCGAACGCGACGACGTGGAAGTGCTCGTCGAGGTGGCCGATCGCTGTATCAACGTCGCCCGCAACGCGGGCATCGCCGCCGCCAGCGGCGACGCGATCGCGCTGCTGGGGTTCGACCTGCGGGTCGCGGAAGGGTGGATCGACGCGATCCGGGACGGGCTCGCGGCCGCCAGCGTCGTCACCGGGCCGGTCGATCGCGGCGACGACCCCCCCGACGCCCCCGAGCGCCGGACGATCGCCGGCCGGGACGTGACGTACTTCGACGGCGACAACGTCGCGTTCCGCGCCTCGACGCTGCGGGAGACGCTCGACGGGTTCGACGAGTACCTCCGGACCGGCGGCGCGCGCGACGCCGCCCACCGCCTCGCCGGCTCGGGGTACGAGGTGGCGTGGCGCGACGGGATGGCCGCGACGGGGAACGACGACGACGCCGGCGACGGGCCGGGGCCACACGGCCCGGACGAGGGCGACCGGAACTGGAAGTACCGGTCGCTCAGCTACCGGCTGACGAAGAACTACGGGCCGCGGCCGACCGTCGCGCGGCGGACGCTCGCACACGCCGGCAGCGACGCCGCCGCGGCCGCACGAGCCGTGCTCGGGGGCGAGGGGAGCCCCTCCTCGTGGTTCGGGAGCGGCCGGGACGTGCTCACGGGGATCGCCCGCGGGAGCGCCGACGGACTGGTCGCTCGGGCTCGGGATCGGAGCGACAGACGGAACCCCCACGGGCTCTCCGTCGAACGGGAGCGGGCGGTCGCGACGTACGATCGGCGGGGGTGAGAGGCGGCGACCATCAGCCGCCGATGTCGGTGAGAGGCGGCGACGGACAGCCGCCGATGTCGGTGAGAGGCGGCGACCGGCAGCCGCCGAAATCGGGAGTCAGAGATCCGGCAACAGCCCCGGCACGACCCGTGCAGGGTTCTTGGTGAACGCGCGGCGCATCGCGTCCTCGGACACGTCCAGCGTCAGGACGCTCATGACGCCGACGTTCGGGTGGACCGAGGGCGCGCCGCTGCCGAACAGGATCCGGTCGGGGTGTTCGAGCAGCCCCCGCTCGAGGATGTCGCGGTCGGGAACGTACGCGGTGTCGAGGTAGAGCTCGTCGTACGTCTCGAGCAGATCCAGCGCCGACTGCATCAGTTCCTCGTCCAGCGGGTAGCCGCCGAAGGAGGTGAGCACGACGGGGAAGCCGCGGCCGAGCAGCGTGTCGGCGACGGCGCGGGGCGGGCAGTCCGCGCCCGCGTGGACGAGCACCGGATCGCCGACGGCGGCGAGCTCGTCGACGACTCCCTCGGTGGGGAGGCCGTCGTGGGCGGGGTCGAGCGTGAACCCGTGGTAGCGGTCGTCGTAGGCGTACTGCTCCACGTCGCCGGCGGTGGTGTGGTGGGACTTCGGCCGCACGACGGGGTTGACCAGCGGGCCGACCACGCGGTGGACACACCGGGGGCCGCCGAGGCGGGCGAACGCGAGCAGCGGGCGATCGACGCTCAGCCGCGCGACCGCGTTGTTCGCCCGGAGGTACCCCTCGCCGCTGGGCGTGCGGCCGGGGGAGGCCGCCGCGCGCTCGACGCCGGCCTGGTGCATCTCCCGCTCCAGCCGCTCGGGGGACACCTGCCGGCCGCGGACCGCGACGGCCTCCTCGTCCGGGTCGAGTCGGGTGTGCACGTCGGCGACCCGGAAGCCGTGTTCCAACTCCAGCATCCGTTTGCCTGTTCCCTCGGTGACGCAAAAAGGGATGGGTCGGGCCGTGGCGGCCGGGGGGATGGCTCGTTCGGGGTTCTGAACCCTTAACTGCCGGCCGTCCGACGTACGGACCGATGAGCGACCTCCCCGAGGACTTCGACTGCACGATCACCGACTGGGAGTACATCTACGGGCTCTGCCGCGACGTGGCCGAGGAAGTACGCGACGACGAGTTCGAGCCGGACGTCGTCGTCGCGCTGGCCCGCGGGGGCTGGTTCGCAGGGCGGTGTCTCTGTGACTTCCTCGGACTGGACGACCTCGCGAGCCTGAAGATGGAACACTACGTCGGGACCGCGGAGAAATCCGACAGCGCGGAGGTCCGCTACCCGATGCCGGAGGGCAGCGTCGAGGGGAAGGACGTGCTGATCATCGACGACATCGCCGACACCGGCGGCTCGATCAAGCGCGCCGACGAGTACGTCCGCGACCGGAACCCCGGAACCGTCCGGACCGCGACGCTCCAGCTGCTGGGCACCTCGGAGTTCGAGCCCGACTACGTCGGCGAGTACCTCTCGGAGTGGACGTGGATGGTGTACCCGTGGAACTTCATCGAGGACATGGTCGACCTGATCTCCGGCGCGATGGCCCAGGAGGACGGCGCCGAGGCGTTCGACGAGGAGGAGATCCGCGGGCTGCTCGCCGACCACCACGGGATCGACCGCATCGAGATGGAGATCGCCCAGCCCGACCGGCTGGAGGAGGTGCTGGCAGAGATGGTCCACCGCGGCTACCTCGAACGCGAGGGCGACGCGTGGCGGCTGGTCTCCGAGGACGGCGCGGCCTAAGCCGGCTCAGATCGCGCTGACGCCGAAGAACAGCCCGAACAGGACGATCCCCGCGGCGGCGAGCGCGAGGGGTACCCGAGCGCCGATCGCCCGCCCGGTTCGTGCCGTCGCCGCCCGCCGAGCACGGGCGGGCGCGAGCACGCCGGCTGCGAGCAGGCTACAGCCCGCGAGCACCGCCAGCGGCGCCTGTACGACCCCCGCCGCGACGTGGACGATCCCGACCCCCAGGACGAACAGCGCGACGCCGACCGCGCCGACCCCCGCGACGTACTCGCCGATCCGGACAGTCGTCGTGACCATGCCCCTGCGTTTCTGTGGGGAGGATGTTAACAGTTTCCAGCGGGGGAAAGCGTCTTTCTATCCGGCGGCCCATCAGTACGTATGAGCAGGCTCCGCTTCGCACTTTTGAACGCCGCCCACGAGGGCGAGAACACCCGGCGGAACTTCCGGCGGGAGCTCCCCGCCGACCTCGCGGAGTTCGACGTGACCGAGGGGCAGCTCCCCGCGGATCACGCGTTCGACGGCGTCGTCGTCACGGGCTCCAGATCGTCGGTGTACTGGGACGAGGCGTGGATCCCGCCGCTGATCGACTGGGTGGCCGAGGCCCACGAACGGGGCGTGCCGATCCTCGGCGTCTGTTACGGCCACCAGGTGCTCGCGGAGGCGCTGGACGGCCGCGTCGCCGGGATGGACGACTTCGAGATCGGCTACAACGAGATCGAGCGCCGGCCCGAGGCCGCCGACGACGAGCTGCTCGGGGAGCTCGGCGACTCGTTCACGGCGTTCACCACCCACGGCGACGCCGTCGTCGACCTGCCGGCGGCGGCCGAACTGCTCGCGGAGAACGAGTACGGCGTCCACGCGTTCCGCGCGGGCCACGCGTGGGGCGTGCAGTTCCACCCCGAGTACGACGCCGCGACCGCCCGCGAGGTGACCGAGGGGAAGCGCGACCAGATCGGCGACGAGCGCGTCGACGCGGTGCTCGAGGAGATCACGCCCGCGAACTACGAGGCGGCCTGCGAGGCGAAGCGGCTGTTCGAGAACTTCGCCCGCTACGCCGAACAGGTCGCGAACGAGGGCGTCAGCGCGGAAGCCGACGCGTAGCTCCCGGAACCGCGGATAGCGAACCGCTTTTGCCGACGCCCGCCCGACCTCGACCATGCTCGACTACGTCGGACTGGAGGGCGACCTCGACGAGGAGGAGCGGCTGATCCGGGACACCGCGCGCCGCTTCGTCGAGGAGGAGGTCCGGGACGACATCGGCCAGCACTGGCTCGACGGCACGTTCCCGACGGAGCTGATCGAGGAGATGGGCGAACTCGGCTTCTACGCGCCCAACCTCGAGGGGTACGGCTCGCCCAACGTCTCCGAGACGGCGTACGGCCTGCTGATGCAGGAGCTGGAGGCGTGTGACTCCGGCCTGCGCTCGATGGCCTCCGTGCAGGGCGCGCTGGTGATGTACCCCATCCACGCGTTCGGCAGCGAGGCACAGAAGGAGCGCTGGCTGCCCGACCTCGGCGCCGGCGAGGCGGTCGGCTGCTTCGGTCTCACGGAGCCGGAACACGGCTCGAACCCCAGCGCGATGGAGACCCACGCGGTGAAAGACGGCGGCGAGTACGTCCTCAACGGCTCGAAGACGTGGATCACCAACTCCCCCATCGCCGACGTGGCGGTCGTCTGGGCGAAGGATCGCTCCGCCGACGGGAACCCCGTCCGTGGGTTCCTCGTCGAGACGGATCTGGACGGCGTGACCACCAACAAGATCGACGAGAAGCTGTCGCTGCGGGCGTCGATCACGGGGGAGATCAGCCTGCAGGACGTTCGCGTTCCCGAAGACGCCGTGCTGCCCGGCGTCGAGGGGATGAAGGGGCCGCTCTCCTGTCTGACGCAGGCCCGGTTCGGCATCGCGTGGGGCGCCGTCGGCGCCGCGCGGGACTGCTTCGAGACCGCGCGGCAGTACGCGACCGACCGCGAGCAGTTCGGCGGCCCCATCGGGCGGTTCCAGCTGCAGCAGGAGAAGCTCGCGGAGATGGCGACCCGGATCACGACCGCGCAGCTGTTGGCCTACCGTCTCGCCGAACTGAAAGAGCGCGGCGACCTGCGGCCCCAGCACGTCTCGATGGCCAAGCGCAACAACGTCCGGATGGCCCGCGAGCAGGCGCCGATCGCCCGGGAGATGCTGGGCGGTAACGGGATCACGGCCGACCACTCGCCGATGCGCCACATGGCGAACATGGAGACGGTGTACACGTACGAGGGCACCCACGACATCCACACGCTGATCCTCGGCGAGGATCTGACGGGGATTCCGGCCTTCGAGTAGTCGTTTCGAGTCACTGCCGGGATCACCGTCAGCGACGGGGATCCCGGCTTTCGAGTAAACGCAGCCGGTGTGCGTTCCGAGCGCTACACGTACGCGACGAGGCGGTCGGAACACTCGTCGGTGAACGACGGTGTGAGGCGGGCGACGGCCCGATCGACGTTGGTCGCCGAAAGCGAGACGGCGGCCCACGGGGAGACGAACGACGGCCGGGAGAGTTCGCCGCGCTCGAACGACCCCTCGATCGGGAGGCTCTCGTCGTACTCCTTGGTGGAGATCCCGAGCGCGATGTACTGCTCGCCCGCGAAGGGGTGGTCGTCGTCACTGAGAATCAGATACGGTCGCCGGGGCGTCTGCCCGAACGGGTCGGTCGCGACGACGACGGTCCCGCGAGGATGCGTCACTGCTCGTCCCCGCCGGCGCCGTCGATATCGGGCAGATCGGCGTCCCAGTCGGGGTTCTCGTCGTAGTAGTCGCCCTCGAACTGCTCGGCGACGGCGGCGAGCCCGACGAGACTCGCCGTTCTCGCGTCGTACGCCTCGGGGTTGATCGCCCAGTACTCCCCTTTGTGTCGGACGAGACCCCGTTCGTGGAGCCGCGAGAGCGTCGTCCCGACGCTCCCGCGGGGGATCCCCAGTTCCGCGGTGAGTTCGCTCGGCCGGTACCCGGTCTCCGGGTTCGCCGCGAGGAACTCCAGGATTTCGCGGCCGTTGGTCCCTTCGTCGGGGAGATTCGTGGGGTAGTAGCTCTCGAAGTCGACGGGCATACGTAACCGTACGTAATCGAGTGTAATAGACGTTCCGCGGATCCGGAAGCTACTTGCGGTGGGTGGGCCACTCTCCAACCGTCTTCTCCCGGCCGGAGCCGCAGCACTATCCGGTCGGCCGTCGCCCGTCACGCGGCGCTCACCATGCAAGACGACGTTCACGACACACTCGCGACCTACACCGACCAGTACGAGATCGTTCGCGAACTCCACCGCGTCCGCCCGCACGTCACCTACGAGGTCCGGTTCCGCGGCGAGCGCGCCGTCTGCAAACTCGCGACCCACCCCGAGGCCGAACTCGGGCGCGAGGCGGCGGCGATGCGGTACGTCGCCGAAGCGACGAGCGTCCCCGTGCCCGAACTGCTCGCAGTCGGCGACGATCACGTCGTCGCGCGCTGGCTGGACGCCGTGCCGGACGAGTCGCCGGCCCGCGACGAAGCGCGGATCCGCGCGCTCGGTCGCGGGCTCGCGACGCTGCACGCCGAGACGAGCGAGATCGGGTGGACGGGGCTCGTGCGTCCGGCGAGCGCCGTCGACGACCCGACGGAACCGCCGATCGAGACCGAGCCGTGCTGGAGCGACACGCTGCTCGCGCTGCTCGACGACCGCCGGCGGTTCCTCGACGGCGTCGGCTACGGCGAGCTCGCACGGGAGGTGGTCGACTGGGTTCGGGCCAACCGCGAGCTGTTCGACGGCGCCGGCGACGCGGTGCTGTGTCACGGGAACTACTTCGGGGAGCACGTCGCGCTCGGCAGCGACGCCGAGCGCGTGCACGTCACCGCAGTCATCGACTTCGAGCACGCGATCGCGGCGCCGGCGGAGTGGGACTACCTCCGAACCGTTCTCCCGGTGTTCGGTCCCGGCGCCGACCACGACGTGCCGGAACGCGTCTTCCGGGAGGCGTACGAGTCGGTCCGGCCCCTGCCCACGGGGTTCGACCGTCGCCGCGAGGCGCTCGTGCTCTGTCTCACCCTCTGCTACCTCCGGTCGCTCCACCTCCAGCGCGGGGACCGGGATCCGGCCCACGCCGTCGCCCGGCGTAGCCGCCGTCTCGCCGCCTCGGTGCGGGAGCGACTCGCCGCGCTCCGAGACCAAAAACATCGTCGAACCGATGCGTAACTATACCCGTCTGGACGACAGAGCACCGACAAGGCCGATGGCCGATCCGAGACACGACGACGGTGCCCGCCTCGATCTCGGCGACGAGGAGCAGTGGGTCCTCCACGCCGCCCTCCTGGACTACCTCGACCGGCGCGCGGACGAGCCGACCGGCGACGCCGGCTCCTCGCCCGCGCCGCTCGACCGCGAGACGGACACGGACGACGAAGCCGCCCTCGAACTGCTCGACGCGCTGGAGGACGACGACCCCCTGCGGCTCGACCGCGAGGGGCTGTTGCTCGTCCGGGAGCTGCTCTCGGAGTACCTCGCCGGCGCGCCGCTGCGCGATCGAGCGACCTGCCGGAGCGTGCTGGCCGACGTGCGCGACGAGCTATAGCGAGTCCCGACTGACGATCTTCCCCCACCAGTCCCGGTGGTCGGCGCCCCAGCGGTAGAGTCGCTCCCGCAGGCGGTCGTACCCCGGAACGCGCTCGAAAAGCCCGAAAACCCCCGCGAGCGCGGGGAGCATCCTGATCAGTACCCCCTGGATGGCGGCGCCGCCGGAGTACACCGCGTCGTCGGTCAGCAGGTGGGCCGAGTTCCGCCAGCCCTCGGGGAGTCGGGCCTTCTGGTCGGGCGAGAGCGACGCGAACCCGACCGCCTCCACGTCGCCGAACCGCCGGCCCACGGCCGCACACCAGGTACAGAACCCGCAGTCGTCGTCGTACACCAGCCGCGGTTTGGCCATACGCGACCTTCGGCGGGCAGCGGCTTCGGCTTTGTGGCGCGAGCGCCACGGTCCGGACGGCCGGTGCCCGCCCCGTTTAAGCCCGCGGCGCCCCAATCGTGGGGTACGATGCCCGCCACGAAGGAGGTCAAGTGCACGAGCGACGACTGCGAGCTGGACATGTTCGAGAACCACTACACGTACGACATCGCCGACGACCACTCCGTCGCGGATCTCTCCTGTCCGCTCTGCGGCGGGACCGACTGTCTGGAGGAGATAGAGCTATGACGAAACTCGGTGAGATCGGCGGCTCCGCGGTCGACGCGGTGCTGGAGCGGGTCGGACGCGGCGTGAGCCGCGTGCAGGAGCGCAAGCCGCTGCCCTACGACCTGCTGGAGAGCGAGGACGCCTACCTCGTCGTGTTCGACGCGCCGGGCGTGGAGCCGACCGACGTGCAGGTGCGCTTCGTCGACGGCGAGGTACAGGTGCGGGCGGACCGCTTCCGCGCGTTCCACGAGGGGTTCGAGACGCGGTTCCCCGGCCGCGGGCTGGCGCTGTCCGGGCGCGCGAGCCTCCCGCCGGACGCCGTCGTCGACGCCGGGGGCGCCGACGCGACGCTGACGGAGAACGGAACGCTCGAAGTCCGCATCCCCAAGGAGAGCGACGCGACGGACGTGCCGCTCGCCGAGGACGAGGAAGCGAGCGACGACGAGCAAGAAATCGAGGACGGCTCCGACTCGGACGAGAGCGACGAGTAGCCTACAGCGACATCCCTTCTTCGACGGCGAACTCGGGGACTCCGTCGAACCGCCCGGGGTCGTACGCCGGGATCGCGTCGCGCTCCCCGAGCACCTGTTCGGCCAGCGCCTCGCCCGTCGCCGGCGCACGGAGGAACCCGTGGCCGTGCCACCCCGTCGCGACGTAGAGGTCCGACTCCACTTCCCCCAGCAGCGGCTCGCTGTCCGGGGTCGCCGTCGCGAGCCCCGCCCACGCCGCGTCAGCACCGGCGTCGAACCCGGTCCGGTTCGCGACGGCGTCGAGCGCGCCGTCGACGAACCAGTCGTCGCCCGCGGGCCCCCAGCCGTCCGGATCGCACTCCTCGGGAACGGTGCCGTCGCCTGCGAGCAGCCCCGCGGGGTGCGGGCGGAAGTACACCCCCGCGTCGGCGTCGTGGACCATCGGGCCATCGTAGTCGGCACCGGAGACGAGCGCCTGCACGCGGTAGGGTTTGAGCGGGAGCTGGATCCCCGTCGGCGCGAGCACGCGCTTGGTCCAGCCGCCGGCGGCGACGACCACCGCGTCGAAGCGCTCGCCGTCGACTCTGGGCCCGTCGCCGCGGTGGGAGACGTCCGCGTCCACGCCGGTCCAGCAGTCGACCCCGGCCTCGCGCGCGCGGTCGGCCATGGCCGCGACGTACGCACCCGGGCCGGGCGTCGCGTACGCCGCGCGCTCGGTCACGGCCGCGAGCCCGACGCCCGCGAGGTCGAGTTCGGGGAAGCGGTCCGCGATCGACTCGGGATCGTGGCACGCCACGTCGACGCCGTGCTCGCGGGCGGCCGCAACTGAATCTCGCAACGCCGACTGCTTCGCCGCGGCGTCCTCGCCGACGACGGTGACCTGCGGCGTCGGCTCGACCGAGAAGCGGTGGTCGCGGTCGGCCAGCCACTCGAAGCGGTCCATCGCCCGTTCGGCGATCTCGGCGCCGATCGCGTCCGTTGGGCGGGGGGCGAGCACGCCCGCCGCGCGGTGGGAGCTCCCCTCGATCCGGTCCCGTGGGGACGTTCGGTCGTCGCCCAGCTCCGCGTCGCGTTCGTAGAGGCGCACGTCGGCGCCGTGGTCTGCGAGGTCGTGGGCGGCAGTGACGCCGACGGCGCCGCCGCCGACGACGGCTACGCGCATCGGCCCTCGCGTCGCTGGTCGGCGAGCGGTCGAACGTGTGGTTCGCGCATACTCGTCGTCTCCCGCGCGCTGCTACTTAGCGCCTCGGTCGGGCGGCGAAAAATCGGTCCGGATCGGCCGGAACTACGGCGTCGGTTCGGCCTGCTCGTCGGCCTCGCCCTCGTCCATTCCGCGGAGCGCCTCGACGGCGGCTTCGCGGTAGCGGTCGGGGTCGGCGTCGTAGCGGTCCGCGGCCATCCGGGCGTACTCGTTCCCTTCGTCCTCGAAGGCGGCGACGCGCTCGACCGTGCGTTCGGCGGTCTCGACGACCCAGCGGTCCCGGGTCGCGGCGTCGACGACGGTGATCGACTCGGGGCGGACCGAGACGTTCACCGACCCGTCGTCGGTCTCGTACGTACGAGGCTTGCCGACGACGGCGACGTAGGCGGGCGGTTCGAGGTCACGCAGCGTGGAGGCGGCTTCGGGCTGGTACTGGCCGGCGTACACGAAGAACGTGCCCGTCGGGTCGACGATGCGACCCCGCCAGTACTCGTTGTCCTCGCCGATGTCCTCCTTCTCGGTCAGGGTGCCGACGAAGAACACGCGGTTGGCCTTCTCCCCCGTGGGGAGGAGCTGGTAGGCCGGGGCGCGCTCGTCGTCGGACTCCTTGAACGTGTGGCTGGCGTCGTTGAACTCGGTGGCGAAGGCGCGGCGGGCGACTTCGCGCATGGGGGCGTTTCCGGACATTTAGATCGACCTCGCTTTGATCAGCGCGCTCTCGGGATCGACCGACCCGTCCAGACGCTCGAACTCGTCGACGAGCACGTAGCGCCCGAACACGGGGCCGGACACCTCGAAGTAGTGGCCCAGCAGGTCGCCCTGCATCTCCTCGACGACCACGGTGGTGTCGAGGGCGTCGGTGGCCATCTGTTTCGCTTCTTCGAGGTCGATCCCGGTCAGTTCCTCGGTCGTCTCCTTGTCGAAGATGACCTCGTGGACCTCCTGCCCGTCGTCGAGGACGGCCTTGATCCGGAGGTCGAACTCGCCGTCGACCTGCCCGTGCTCCGAGCAGCGACCGTTCTGGAGCACGCGCGTGCAGTCGTCCTCGGGGCAGCGCTTGATCAGCCCCGAGCCGGACTGCACGTCGACCAGCGCGCCCTCGACGGTGACGGCGTCGTCGCCGACCTCGATCTCCTCGTCGAGTTCGGTGATCGTGGTGGTCTTGTTCAGCTTGACCGAGAAGTTGCCCTCGTACTCGTCGGTGACGACGTTCGAGAGCGCGTAGCTCTTGCCCTCCTCCAGTTCGGGGAGGTCCGAGGTGTCGAACGCGACGAACTTCTTCGTCCCGCTCTCGTCGCCCAGCAGGCCCACCTGCGCGATGGACTCGTGGCCGGGCTCCCAGAGGTCGGCGACCTTCACGCGAAGGTCGATCCACTGCTCGTCCTCGTCGATCTCGCCGAGCAGCGTGAGTTCGCTGTCGGCGCTGCCGAGCTCGTCCCGCTCGAGGTCGGCCTCGTCGAGGTACTGGCTCTCGACGCTGCGACGCGCCTCGTCGAGGGGGACGCGGTACTCGTTCACGAGGGTCTCGAGGCGCTCCTCGACGTCCTCCTGTTCGATATCCAAGTGGTCCGAGAACTGTTCGGCGATCTCCGCTGCGTGACTCTCTAACTCGCTCATGGTTGCCTGCCTCCGCCTTGTGTTTCGTCGGGAGGCGTACCGGGCTTGGTGCCTAATGGTATTTAAACTTCCGCCGCCGAGGTGGAAGTAGAATCGGGCGATTAGACTGCCCGAACGCCAGTTTTCGGCGCATCCATCGGCGGGGAGTACGGCCCCGTCGGCGCGCCGACGACCCTTTGGGCACGGGCCCCGAGTTTCGGCCATGGACGATCGCCTCGAACGGTTCATCCGGACCAAACTCCGGCGCGCGGGCGAGCAGTTCGAGGAGGCCCGCGAGGCCTACCACGAGGGGAAGGCGCCGGCGGCGTTCGACCTGCCGAGCGACGACGAGGGGCGGGCGAAGATCGTCTGCCGGCGCCACGCCGACCGGCGGGCGGTGCTGATCGACGCCGAGGGGCGGCCGGCCTGTTTCGACGCCGACCACCCCGACTGCCGGGGCTGTGCGGAGGACGTGCGCGAGGGCGTGGTGGAGACGTGGTGAGCTACACGCGGTCCTCGATCTCGTCGACCCCGTCGCGGAGTCGGTCGCCCTCGAAGTAGCCCAACTCCAGCCCGAACACGACCAGTGCGACCAGCACGACCGTCCCGAACGTCCCGGGCTCGTACACCGCGAGGTGGTAGAGCAACACCGGGAACAGCGCCAGCGAGCCGAGCGCGCCGACCGCGGGGACGATGGGGTTGATCGCGTCGTGGTCGCGCTGCCGGAACGCGATCGCGCAGACGGCGCCGAACACGAGCATGAACGCCAGCGAGCCGAAGGAGGTGATCCCCTGCAGGCTCCCGTACCCAGCGAATCCGGCCGCGAGCACGCCGATGACCACCAGTTCGCGCTCCGGCACGCCGTCGGCGTCGGCGTCGCCGAGACGGTCGGGCAGCAGGTCGTTCGCGAGCATCCCCTTCCCGAAGTGGGCGCTGGAGAACAGCGTCCCGTTGATCGCGCTGCCCGTCGAAAACAGCGCTGCCAGCGAGATCAGCGTGAACCCGAGGTTCCCGAGGAACGGGCGGACCGCCTCCGCGACCGCGAGTTCGGGGTGGGCCGTGATCACCTGCGACGGCGCGAGGCTCGTCACCAGCACCGCGACCATCCCGTCGACGATCACGGTCACCAGGATCGAGAGGTACACCGCTTTCGGGAGCGTCGACTGGGGGTCCGCGATGCGGTCCTGATCGTACATCAGGAGCTGCCAGCCCTGGAAGGAGACGAACGACACCGCGAGCGCGCGGACGATCCCGAACTCCGCGTTCCGGATACGTTCGAGGCCGAACTCCAGCGAGTCCGCGCCCCAGCCGTAGTAGAGCCCCCAGCCGGCGACGCCGACGAGCACCGCGAGCTTCACGGCGACGAGCAGCGTCTCGGTGCTCCCGGTCGCGCGGGCGCCGGCGAGGTTGAGGGCGACGAACGCGAGCACCGCCAGCGCGGAGACGACGGGCCGGACCGGCACCCCGACCGCGCCCAGCGACAGCGTCTCGACGCCCGCCAGCCGGGTGAAGAAGCTGCCGAACGCGCTGGCGTACATCGCGGTCGCGCCGACGTAGCCGAACAGCAGCGTCCAGCCGACGAACCCCGCGACTTCGCCGGAGATCGCCTCCCGTATCAGGGTGACCGAGCCGCCCTGTGCGTCGGCGATCTCGTTCAGCTTCAGGAAGGAGTACGCCGCACACGACGAGAGCACGCAGGCGCCGGTGAACGCCGCCCACGCCGCCGCGCCGGTGATCCCCGCGACGACGCCCAGCACCGCGAACACGCCGCCGCCGATCATCCCCCCGAGACCGATCGACGCCGCGCCCACGAGTCCGAGTTCGCCGTCTTCGGACATGGTTTCCACTGCGGTTTCGACCCAATTATGTCTTCTCGCCGAACGATCGAACCCCGGGGTTGAACACGCTCGCCGGCCACCGACGCGTGTGAAGACAGTCGCACTCGTCCTCGCGGGCGGGATCGGCTCGCGGCTCTACCCCGCGAGCCGCGAGGACCGCCCCAAGCAGTTCCTCCCCATCGGTGGCGACCGATCACTGCTCGCCCGAACCGTCGACCGCGCCGGGTTCGCCGACGAGACCGTCGTCGCGACGCGCCCGCGCTTCGCCGACGAGATCGCCGACCACGCGCCCGACACCGAGGTGCTGGTCGAGCCCGACGGGAAGGACACGGGGCCGGCGCTGACGTACGCGACCCACCGGATCCGGGAGCAGTACGGGACCGACGACGAGTCGCTCGTGATCGTCGCGCTCCCCAGCGACCACTACGTCGGCGACGACGGCGCGTTCCGGGAGACGATGACCGCCGGCGCTCGCGTCGCCGCCGGGACGGGACGGCTCGTCACGTTCGGCGTCACGCCCGAGCGGCCCGAAACCGGCTACGGCTACGTCGAGCCCGGCGCCGCACGAACGGCCGACGGCGTCGAGTTCCACGAGGTCGAGCAGTTCCACGAGAAGCCCGACGGCGAGACCGCCCGGGAGTACGTCGAGGCGGGCTACCGCTGGAACAGCGGCATGTTCGCGTGGACGCCCGAACGCTTCCTCGACGCGGCGGCGGAGTCGGCGCTGGCGCCGCTGGTGGACGCACTCGCGGCGGGCGATCCCGACGGTGGTTTCGACGCCGTCGACCCGGTCTCCGTCGACTACGCAGTGTTCGAGCGCGCCGAGAACGTCGCGGTCGTCGACGCCGCGTTCGCGTGGGACGATCTGGGGACGTGGGACGCGCTCGACCGCGTGCTCGACCGCGACGGCGACGGGAACGTCGCGATCGGCGACCACGCGACCGTCGACGCCGCGGACAACGTCGTCGTCAGCGACGACAAGCACGTCTCGCTGGTCGGCGTCTCGGGGCTCGCGGTCGTGGCCTACGACGATCGCGTGCTGGTGGTGCCGAAGGGGGAGGCCGGACGAGTCCGCGAGCTGGTGTCGCTGCTCGACGAACGCGGGGCGTTCTAGCGGCTACACCCCCGCGAAATCCGGGACGATCGACTGGGCGATCACCACGTCCGCGAGGAAGAGGACGAACGCCGTCGTCTGGTCGAACTCGTGACTCTCGGTCGTGACAGACGCGTAGACGTACGCGGCGAGTGAGAGGACCATGGCACCGGGCAGACGGCCACAGCCCATGAAGCTACTCCTCGTGCGCTCGGCGCACGCGCACCTGCCCGTCGGCCGTGACGCCCACGAGCAGTTCCGCGCGCACCTCCCGGCCGTGGACGGCGTCGCCGGCGGCGTCGCTGACGACCTTCATCAGTTCGGGCGCGGCGTACCCCACCTTCACTCCCGCCTCGTCGCAGGCTTCGTACACCAGATCCGGGACGTCGTAGAGGTCGGTCCCCTCGTCGACGCGAACCCGGACCGGCGCCGAGAGCGCGTCGGCGAAGGAGACGGTCTCCCGGGCCTTCTCGACGTTCTCCCGGGCGCTGGCCTCGACGCTCGAGACGTTCGCCCGCGAGGTGCCGAGCCGGTCGGCGATGTCGGCCTGCCGTAGCCCGTGCTCCCGGAGCGCGAGCACCTCGGCCTGCCTGCGGGTGAGGACGTTGCTGTCGGCATCGAACCCCGCCTGTCCGAGCAGCTCTGCGGCGGTCGGCGCGTCGCTGTCGGCGTCCTCGCCCGGCGCGTCACCGTCGGTCATGAACGTTCGTGGGCGCCGACCGCTCAAAAAGCTACAGTTCGTGGCGGACTACTCCGTCCACCGGATCTCGTACTCGAGTTCGTAGCGCTGCTCGCCGGTCTCGGAGTCGGTGAGCCGTTCGAGTTCGACTTCGAACCGGGGACTCTCCGGGACGTCGACCTCCCGCGTCTCGGATCCGCCGCCGAGGACGACGGTCCCGCCCTCGAGCTGTTCGGCCGCCGTCGCGAGCACGTCGGCGATCTCCGCACGCGGGCGCGCCTCCTCGGTTTTGAACAGTCGTTCCTCGGGCATCACGGGAGAGATCTCCTCGCAGCAACAAAATAGTAGGTGCGGCTGTGCAGCCGAATCAGGCGCCGTCGCCGCCCCAGAAGTTGTCCCGGGAGCCGAGCCGTTCGCGGTCGGTGCGGTCGGGCCGGCCGTCGTCGTCCTCGGGCTCGACGCCCTCCTCGTCGGACTCGTCGCCGTCGGCGTCCGCCGCCTCCTCTTCGAGGGGCATCTTCTCGATGACTTTCTTCGCGGTGGCGTGGCTGGACTTGACCCGGTCGATGCGGACGCGTGCCCGACAGTCGGGCAGCAGGCCGTCGATCAGGACGATGAACCCGTCGTCGGTTCGGCCGACGCCGGCGCCGCTCTCGTGGATGTCCGTCACGTCGACGACGACCTCCTCCCCGGGCTTCACCGGCTGCTCTTTGAGATCGTCGATGGGCATGTCGTAATGGTTGCACCACTCGGCACCCCCCCTGTCGCCGTAGTGCTGACAGCCCATCCCTTCGATCCGCTCGGAGAAGCTGGGGCAGTCGTCGGCCAACGGACAGTCCGGCATACAGGAGCGTAGAAAGCCGACGGTCTAAACGTTCCCGGTTCGATCAGATGAACTCCCGGACCTCGGAGTACCACATGTCGTGGTGGTCGACCGCGCCGACGCGCTCGGCGATGTCGACCGCGAGCGCGTGCCAGCAGCGCTCGCCCGCGTCCTCGTCGATGTTGTACGCCGAGTCGGCGCAGGTGCAGCCGCCGTCCTCGACGACGTACTCGTCCTCGTGGCCGACGACGACGGTGAAGTCGCGGTACTCCTTCACGCGGCCCTCCGACACCGCCTCGATGGCTCTGGAGCCGCGGTCGCCGTGGGCGGCGAGGATGGCGCCGGCTACCTCGGGGGTGAGCTCACCCGCCTCGGCCAACCGTTCGCGCCAGTCCTCGTCGGGCACGTCCCGAGTTCAGACGGCACGGGCCAAAACGCCACCGACCGAGTGACCGCTTCCGTCAGCGTCAAACCCCGCCCGCGAGAGCCCCGAAGCATGGACTGGTCCCGGATCCGTGCGGTGTGGACGCGGGTCCTCTCGCTGGCGTGGCCGGTGATGGCCGAGCAGACGTTCCGGACGCTGATGCGGACCGTCGACATCGTCGTCACCGCGACGTTCAACCCCGCGAGCGTGGTCGCGATCGGGCTCGCGGACCTGTACGCCCGGCTCCCGCTGCGGATCGGCCTCGGCCTCGGCGGCGGCACGATCGCGCTCTCCTCGCAGGACAGCGGCGCGGCCGCCGACGCCAACCGCGACGAAGCGATCACGCAGGGGATCCTGCTCGGCGCGCTGCTCGGGATCCCGTTCGTGCTGTTCGGCTTCTTCCTGAGCGAGTCGGCGATCCGCGTGTTCGGCGCCGGGCAGAACGTCGAGAACCTCGACCGCGTGGTCACGCTGGGGTCGACGTACCTCGCGATCATCTTCGCGACCGCGCCCGCCCGCCACGTCGCGCTCATCGCCGCCCGCGCGCTGCAGGGTACCGGCGACACCCGGACGCCGATGTACGTCAACGTCGTCGCGAACGCGATGAACATCCTCGGGAGCCTCGCGTTCGGACTGGGGTTCGCGCCGCTGGGCATCCCGCGGCTCAGGATCGTCGGCGTCGGGCTCGCGACGGCGGGGGCGAACGTGTTCACCGCGTCGATGCTCTGTCTCGCGATCTGGACCGACTGGTCGGAAGCCGACTTCGCGCTGCCGGAGGACTGGATCATCGCCAAACAGCTCGTGGTCGTCAGCGCGCCGAAGGTCGCCGAGGGGTTCGCCTCCACGGCTGCGGAGTTCCCGTTCAACGCGATCCTGCTCGGTTTCGGGCAGCCGGTCAACGCCGGGTTCCAGATCGGCCGCCGGATGTACCAGCAGGTGACCGGCCCGCTCTCCCGGGGGTACAACGTCGCCGCCAGCGTCGTCGTCGGGCAGCGGCTGGGTGAGGGCGACGCCGACGGCGCGCGCTTCGAGGGGTGGGCGGTCGCCGCGCTCGGCCTGCTCACGGTCGGGAGCATCGGCGTCGGCCTCGTGTTCGCCGCCGACACGTTCGTCTCGCTGTTCACGCGCAACGCCGACACGGTCGGCTACGCGGTCGCGTTCGCACAGGTGTACGGGATCTCTGGGGCCGCACTCGTCGTGTTCTCGGTGCTCTCCGGCGGGCTGCAGGGCGCCAGCGAGACGCGCATCCCGTTCGTCGCCCGCACCAGCGGCGTGTTCGGCCTCCAACTCGGGCTCACCTTCCTGCTGGGGGTCGTGCTCGGCTGGGGGCCGCTCGGGGCGTACGTCGGCATCGGCGCCACGTACGTCTGGATGGCGCTCGTCGTCGCCGCCGGCTTCCACTTCACGGGATGGGCCGACCGCGCCGCCGAGATGATGGCGGAGCGCGGCTCGGACGTGTCGGCGTGGTGAGAAAGGGCAGGCTAGCGAACGGGTCGCCGGTATCGAACCGGGCGACGGCGATCAGTAGAGGTACTCGTCTTCGAGCGCTTTGTACGCGGTCGCGGCTTCGATCTCCTCGTCTTCGGTTTCGAACCACGAGAGCACGCGCTCGAAGCCGGTCTTCCGACGCAGGTCTTCGGCACTGATGGCCATGACAGTCGTCACCACACGCTGTAGGAGGATAAACGTTTCTCCGGAACCCAAACGCTGAAAAGTGGACGGCGATCTCGGGGGGGAACGGTGGAGGCGATACGTCTTAACCCATGAGGCCAATAAGCCTCGTACGATGGCTCAGACGGGGAACCAGGAACTCACCGAGCGGTTCATCCAGTTCTACCGGAACTACTACCGGGAGGAGGTGGGGAAGCTCGCACAGGAGTACCCCAACGAGCGCCGCTCGCTCTACGTCGACTACAACGACCTGTTCACGTTCGATCGAGATCTGGCGGAGGACTACCTCGCCAAGCCCGAGCAGATGCAGGAGTACGCCGAGGAGGCGCTCCGGCTGTACGACCTGCCGGCCGACGTGAGCCTCGGGCAGGCCCACGTCCGCCTGCGCGGGCTCCCGTCCGAGCAGACCGTCGACATCCGCGATCTGCGGGTGCAGGACGACCACATCGGCTCGATGATCGCCGTGCAGGGGATCGTTCGGAAAGCGACCGACGTGCGCCCGAAGGTGACGGAGGCCGCCTTCGAGTGCCAGCGCTGCGGGACGATGAGCTACATCCCCCAGAGCGACGGTGGGTTCCAGGAGCCCCACGAGTGTCAGGGCTGTGAACGCCAGGGGCCGTTCTCGGTCAACCACGACCAGTCGGAGTTCGTCGACTCCCAGAAGCTCCGCGTGCAGGAGAGCCCCGAGGGGCTGCGCGGCGGCGAGACGCCCCAGAGCATCGACGTCGACGTGGAGGACGACATCACCGGAAACGTGACCGCGGGGGACCACGTGACGGTGACGGGCGTGCTCCACATCGAGCAGGTCACGCAGGGACAGGAGAAGACCGCCCTGTTCGACCTCTACATGGACGGGGTGACGATCGAGATCGAGGACGAGGAGTTCGAGGACATGGACATCACCGACGAGGACATCGCCGAGATCGTCGAACTCTCCAACGACCCCGATATCTACGAGAAGATGGTCGGCTCCATCGCGCCGGCGATCTACGGCTACGAGGAGGAGAAGCTCGCGATGGTGCTGCAGCTGTTCTCCGGCGTGACGAAACACCTGCCCGACGGCTCGCGGATCCGCGGCGACCTGCATCTGCTGCTGATAGGGGACCCTGGTACCGGGAAGTGCCTCAAAGGAGACACGAGAGTGATACTTTCTGACGGGCGAGAGCGACCGATCCGAGAGATCGTCGAAGAGAACCTCGACGATCCGAAAGCCGTGGACGACGGCGTCTGGGACGAGGTCGATTTCGAGGTGCCGTCGATGCAGGCGGACGGGCGAATCGAACCGCAGCGCGCGACGAAAGTCTGGAAGCGCGAAGCGCCCGAGAAGCTCTACCGGATTCGGACAGCGAGCGGGCGTGAACTGGAAGTCACGCCGTCACATCCGCTGTTCGTTCCCGGCGGAGCCGGTCCGAGTGCAGTGCGAGCAGCCGAACTGGAAGCGGGGCAGTTCGTTGCGACTCCTCGAACGGTCCCGACCGACGGTGACGACGAACTCGACGTACAGTATCGACGTGCAGAGTCGTACAACGCCGTTCGTCTCGATCTGCCGGATCAGTGGACACCGTCGCTTGCTCGACTGATCGGCTACATCGTCGCAGAGGGGTACGTAGAACAGCGATCGAACGACACTGGGTTCGTCTCGATCACGAACAACGATCGCGAAGTGCTTGACGACGTGGGTGACGCACTCGACGCGCTCGGGCTCAACTACTCCGAGCGCGGACCTCACGAGGGGAAGGATGCCCGCGAGATCATCTGCTCGTCCGGCGAGTTCGTGAGCTTCCTCGACTCGCTTGCACCGAGCCTTCTCGAAGGTTCCGACGCACAGCGTGTCCCTGACGCCATCAGCGCAGCGAGCGACCAGATCAAACGAGCGTTCCTCCGCGCGTTCGTTGAGGGGGAAGGCCACGTCTCGGCGAACGAGCGCGAGATATCGGTCGCGTCGATGAGCGAACACCTCCTCCAAGACGTTCGGTCGTTACTCCTCTCGCTGGGAATCGACTCGCAACTGCAGCCACGAGCCAACGGCAGCTATCGCCTGCGGATAAGCGGTGACGACTTCGGCGAGTACGTCGATCGAGTCGGGTTCGTCACCGAGAGGAAGTCGGCATCGGTGAACGCTCACGCCGGAACGTCGGGTAACACGAACACGGACGTGATACCGGTCGGTGACGAACTCCGTTCCCTACGTGAATCACTCGGACTTTCCCAGTCGGAGTGTGGGCTTCCACGTTCGACGTACCAGCACTACGAGCGAGGAGACCGGAACCCGAGCCGCGAGAGCCTTCGAGCGGTCGTCGACGCCTTCGACGCCACGCTTCCCGAAGCGTCGGTGGAAGAGCCCGTCGCTGCCGACGGTGGATCGACGATCCGCGAACGCGTCGAGAGTCTGCGAGCACTCACCGACGGCGATCTCGGCTGGGACCGAATCGAGTCCATCGAACGCGTCGAACCCGAGGACGACTGGGTCTACGACATAGAGGTCGAGGGGACACACAACTACATCTCGAACGGTGTAGTTTCGCACAACTCCCAGATGATCTCCTACGTCGAGCAGGTCGCCCCCCGCTCCGTCTACACCTCCGGGAAAGGATCGTCCGCGGCGGGCCTTACTGCGGCGGCTGTGAGGGACGACTTCGGCGACGGCCAGCAGTGGACGCTGGAAGCCGGCGCGCTCGTGCTCGCGGACAAGGGGATCGCCGCCATCGACGAGTTGGACAAGATGGACTCGGGGGACCGCTCGGCGATGCACGAGGGGCTCGAACAGCAGAAGATCTCCGTCTCGAAGGCCGGGATCAACGCGACCCTCAAGAGCCGGTGTTCGCTGCTGGGCGCCGCGAACCCGAAGTACGGCCGGTTCGACCAGTACGAACCCATCGGCGAGCAGATCGACTTGGAGCCCGCGCTGATCTCGCGGTTCGACCTGATCTTCACCGTCACCGACCAGCCCGACCCCGAGCACGACAGCCGGCTGGCCGAGCACATTCTGAAGACCAACTACGCCGGGGAGCTTCACACCCAGCGCGAGGAGAACCCCAACTCGGAGTTCACCGAGGAGCAGGTCGAGAACGTCACCGAGGAGGTGGCGCCGGACATCGACGCCGACCTGCTGCGGAAGTACATCGCCTACGCCAAGCGGAACGTCTACCCGACGATGTCCGACGAGGCGAAGGCGGCGATCGAGGATTTCTACGTCGACCTGCGCTCGAAGGGCGCCGACGAGGACGCCCCCGTCCCCGTCACCGCCCGGAAGCTGGAGGCGCTGGTGCGGCTCGCGGAGGCCTCCGCGCGGGTCCGGCTCTCGGACACCGTCGAGGAGCAGGACGCCGAGAAGGTGATCGAGATCGTCCGGGACAGTCTGGAGGACATCGGCGTCGACCCCGAAACCGGGGAGTTCGACGCCGACGTGGTCGAGACGGGGACGAGCAAGTCCCAGCGCGACCGGATCAAGAGCGTGAAGGCGCTGATCGGCGACATCGAGGAGGAGTACGACGAGGGCGCGCCGATCGAGGAGGTGCTCGACCGCGCCGGCGAGGTCGGCATGGACGAGGACAAAGCCGAGAAGGAGATCGAGAGCCTGCGGAAGAAGGGCGAGCTGTACGAGCCCGTGCAGGGTCACCTCCGAACGACCTAAGCAACTCTTGCTCCGGGGCCTCGGGACGCTTATGGTCCCGGCCCCGTCACACCCCACCGACGTGGACCACATCTCCGCGCTGCGCAACGTCGAGGAGGCGTTGCGGGCGTTCGAGGACGGCGAGGCCGACCTGGCGACCACCCAGCGGCGCGTCCAGTCCGTGCTCCAGAGCTACGCCACCGAGTTCGAGGCCGACGAGCGCCGGCCCTACCGTGCCCACGGCGAGGCGCCCGCCGACGGCACCGTCGTCGTCGCACCGGACGCGGAAACGGCGAGAGAACGGGTGTTAGAGCTCAGGGACGCGGAGAACGCGTCGTTCGACGTCGAACCGCTCTGACTGTTCTCACTATTGAGAAGTCGAAAAGGCTATGTTACCACCGTGTGTCTCTACGGCAGAGAGGCACGCCCGTGACTGCAACGCAGACAGCCGAGACGATACGCGAACGCTTGGCGGGCGCGAACAGCACCCTGCTCCTCACCTCGTCGTTCACCGATGAACAGCACTGTACGGAGCTCCTCCACCCCGACGCCGCCGCCGGGACGAACGTCCTCTGGGTCTCCTACACCAAATCCCCGGACCAACAGCTCCGGCGCTGGCGCGAGCACACCGACGAGCGACCGGCGGAGATGGGGATCGTGAGTGTCGAGGACTCCACGCGCTCGGTCGCCGCCGAGACGGCAGGCAGCAGCGGTCCCGGGGGCCCGTCGCTCCCGGAGACGAACGCGCCCGTCGAGACGGTGACCAGTCCCAACGACCTGACCGGGCTGGGCATCCGTATCACCGAGTTCCTCACCGACTGGGACGAGGAGAACGACAACCGAACCGTCGTCTGTTTCGACTCGCTGACAGCGCTCCTGCAGTACGTCGAGCTCGAGACCGCCTACGAGTTCCTCCACATCATCACCGGGCGGATAGCCAAGACCGACGCGTTCGCTCACTTCCACATGGATCCGGAGGCCCACGACGATCAGACCGTCGAGATCGTCACCAGCCTGATGGACGCCGTCCTCGAGGTCGACGCGAGCGGCGAGGAGCGTATCCGGGCGCGCAAGTCTTAATTTTCTACGAGTACATCAGCAACCAAATGCTGCTGGTCGCGACGTACTCCCGCGAGGCACGGACGAGCCTGCGGAACGTCTGTCGGGGGCACGAGGAGGCCACGGTCCGACAGTTCGGCCGGGCGGCGCTGCTGGCGGAAACCGAGTTCGGGGCGTTTCTCGCTCTCCGCCTGCGGGAGAAACACGGCGCCGACGTCCAGATCGAGCGCACCGAGCCGCTGAACGAGTACGAGTCCGTCCCGGAACGGGTCCGGGAGGCCGCGGCGGCGTACGAGCGCCGGGAGCACCCGAGCACGCCGTACCCGAAGTTCGTGGCCGGCACCGACCACCCCGAGCCGGCGGCGATGCAGGACCGAGAGCTCTGATGCGGGCCGTCGACGCCTGCGCGCTCGATCTCCGCGGGGAGTCGTACTCGGTAGAGACCGTTCGGGGGGCGATAGCGGGCGAGGGGACGGCGCTATCGATCGACTGTCCCGCCCCGTCGCGGTGGTGGGAGCGGCTCGCCGTTCCCGCCGACGGGAGGGAGCCGCTCTGTCGGCTCGTCGCCGCCGCCCGTTCCCGAGGCTGTCGGTCGCCGACCGAGCGGGCGGTAGCGGCCGCGGAGCGCGAGCTCCGCGAGCTCACGGTCGAGACGGTCGACACCGCCGCGACGCGCCGGCGGCTCGCCGACGCCGGAACCGAGGTGACACGGCTCCAGGAGGAGGTCGCGGCCGCCCGCGGACGCCTCCAGAGCCGCCGGGAGACGGGTGCCGACACGGAGGAGGCCGCGGCGGCGCTCGACGACGCGATCCGGCGGCTCTCCGAGGCCGAAACCGAACGCGTCGCCGCCGAACAGGCCCACGAGGCCGCACAACGTCGGGCACGCGAGGCCCGCGACGCCCGTGAACGACGGCTCCGACTGCAGGACCGCGTCGCGAACCGCCGCCCGGAGGCCCGACGCGCGCTGGCCGTGTCGATCGCCGACGAGTTCGCGAACGCCGTCGACGCCGTCCCGGGCGAGGCGACGCTCTCGACGGAGCCGTTAGGCGTCGAGGGCGACGACGTGACCGCCGCGCTGGCGGCGATCCGGGTCGCCGATCTCCGCGCGCCGGTCGTCGACACGACGGATCGGTTCGACAGCGCGGCGGCGGCCGCGGACGCGCTCGACGCCGCCGTGATCCGGCTCTGACCCCGACTTTTTGAACGAGCGGGCGGCCACCCCCGCAGATGGAGCTCGACTGGACACAGGAGTCCGCCGCAGGGGTGACGCTGGTCCGCGTCCGCCTCCGGAACGAGCGTGCGACCGACCGCCGGGTCCGGCTCCGGAACCGGCTCGACGGCCCGGTCCTGCCGCCGCGGCGGCACGGGACGCCGGCGGCCGGCTGGGACCGCGACGGCGTGACGAGAGTCGTTGCCGCCGGCGAAACCGCAGCACTCGGGTACGCCTCACCGGCACCGACGGCGACACCGCCGGTGACCGTCGACGAGGTCGCCCCCGTCGAGCAGGAGTCGGGCGACAGCACGCCGGATGCGGCCGTCCGGAAACTCGGCGATCACCGGCCGCCGCGGGCAGTACTCGGCGGGGAGAGCGACGGGCGCGAAACGCGCGGGGAGCGGCCGGTCGTCGATCGAGGCCCGAGGTCGATCGACGGTCAGCGAGACGCCGTCGACGAGTGTTCGGCGCGACGCGCGTCACTCCCCGACGGAGCCGGGGCGCTCCTCGCCCCCTATCGAACGCGGATCAGGACCGCGGAGGCGCTGAACGCCGCCGGGGTCGTCGAGGCGACCTCGTTGCTCGACGCGAACGGCGGACTCGCCGGCGTCGAGTCGATGGGGACCGATCTCGACGGTGACGCCGAAAAACTCCGGGCGCTCGCCCGGGCCGCGGACGCGTTGGCCGCCCGCGCGGCCGCGACGACCCCGCCGACGGACGCGCTCCGGAGGCTGTCGTGATCCTCGCCGTCGCGAGCGGGAAAGGCGGCGTCGGCAAGTCGACGGTGGCGTACAACCTCGCTGGCGCGCTGGAGGGCGTTGTCGTCGACGGCGACCTCGGGATGGCGAACCTCCCCGCCGACTGCGGACCCACGCTGCACGACGTGCTCGCCGGTCGCGCCGACGCCCGCGAGGCCGTACAGGCGGGCCCCGTGACGGTCCTCCCCTGCGGTCGATCGCTGGCGGGGGCCCGCGCGGCCGACGTGAGGGAGCTGGGCGACGCGCTCACGGCCGTCGAACGCGAACACGGGATCGTCGTGGTCGACTGCCCCGCCGGCCTCCGCGCGGACGTGGGCGTGCCGCTGGCCGTCGCCGACGCGGCCGTCGTCGTCGCCGCGCCGGAGCCGTTCGCGCTCGCGGACGCGCTCCGGACCCGGGAGCTGGCCCGCGAGCTCGACGCGCCGCTGTCGGCGGTGGTGCTGAACAGGGTCGTCGACGACGCTCCGACGCCGACGGTGCGCTCGGCGCTCGGTTCGCCCGTTACGTCGGTGCCGGCGGATCCGCGGCTCGGTCGGTCGATCGAAGCCGAGGCACCAGTCGTCGACACCGCGCCGGGGAGCGAGGCGGCGGCCGCGTTCGCGTCGCTGGCGGAGCGAGTCGAGCGAAGCGAGTGAGGGAACGGGAGTTCTCAGCCCTGTAACGCCTGATACGTCGTCCGGACGGTGACCGCGGTCACGTCCGCCACGTCGGCCGCCTCGGCCTGCGTCACCGTCTCGCCCTCGCGGCGGGCGGCGAGGTAGAGCGCGCCCGCGGCGACGCCGCCGGGGTTGCGCCCGTTGGCGTGACCCGACTCGACCGCCGCCTCGGCGAGCTCTCTGGCCCGACGGCGGACTGCCTGCCCGAGATCGAGCTCGCTCGCGAAGCGGGCGACGAACTCCGCGGGCTCGGCGGCCGAGACGGGCAGCCCGAGTTCGCGGTTCATCGCGTCGTACGCGGCACGGTGCTCGTCGGCGGTCGCTTTCGCGGCGTCGAGCACCTCCTCCGTCGTGCGCGAGACGCCCGCGACCCGGCAGGCGGCGTACACCGCGGCGCTGGCGAACCCCTCGATCGAGCGCCCGCGAAGCAGATCGTCGTTCTGTGCGGACTCGAACAGCGAGCAGGACTGATCGCGGATGCGGTCGGGCAGTTCGAGTGCGCCCATCAGCCGCCGGATCTCGGTGAACCCGTACACCTGATTGCGTTCGCGCTTCGATCTGATCTGGGTTCGGCGGTGCTGGCGGCGCAGGCGGGACCACTTGCGGTTCTTCCCGCGGCCGTCGCGGCCGATCTCCGTCGAGAGCCCGCGGTCGTGTCGGGAGCGCGTCAGCGGCGCGCCACACCGGGCCGGGTTCCGGTCGTCGTCCTCGAAGCTGCGCCACTCGGGGCCGCGGTCGAGCCGGTCGGTCGAGACGACCAGCCCACAGCCCTGACAGACCGTCTCGTCGCCGTCGGCGGTCAGTCGCCCGTCGCACTCGGGACAGCCGGTAGCACGCGTCGTGCTCATACTCGAAGATCGGTCCCGATCGGATACATAAACCCGGGTGGTTTCCGGGGTATCGAACCCGATCCCGTCCGTCGAACGTACCGATAACCGGTACGTTCTCTCACCGCAACTGATCGAAGATAGTTCAATAGTGGAAACTGTTAAACTATATCGCGGCGAACGCTCGTATATGACGCTCGAAGAGATCGCCGCCGGCATCGAGGTGACCGCCGAGCAGGAGGCCCGCGGCGTCGCCGCCGTCGACGAGACGGGCGAGGCGCTGGTCGAGCGGCTCCGCCCGCACGCGGGCGCGCTCCCCTGCACGCCGGAGGCTGCCGCGACGGTCGTCGAGACACACGCCGCGGGGACCAGCGTGGGCGAGAGCGCGCGCGAGGCGGGGATCGCCCCCGTGACGGCCGCGAAAGCGCTGCACCGCTGTGGCGTCTCGGGCGTGACGCCGCTGTCGCCGATGGCTCGGGAGATCGTTCGGGACTGGCAGGCCGGCGAGCTCTCCCGGGCCGAAGCGCTCGAACTGACCGGCGCGAGCGAGGCGGAGTTCGCGCTGGGGAGCTACATCGAGAGCCACGACGCCGACCCCGAACTGTCGGCCGCGGTCGCGGACGTGGGCAGCCCCACGGGGGACGATCCGCTCGCCGACGCGGTCGGCGACGTGGACGAACTGTTCTAGTCGCGCAGCGATTCGACCGCAGCCACGAGCCCGCCATCCGCCAGCGGGAGCTCGATCCCACGGCCGAGAACGGCGTCGGCAGCGGTCGTGAGCGCGTCGACTCCCGCCTCGGTCTCGAGGCCGGCGGGCGGCTCGGCGTCGAACTGTGGGAGAATCGCGTCGGCGTCGGCTTCGGGGAACGCCCGCATCCCCGTGCGGTCGACGGCGACGACGGCGTCGGCGGTCGTCCCCATGTCCTGCAGGCGGCCGCGGGTCGTCTGGACGGCGTCGACGCCGCGCTCCGTCGCGGGGGCGACGACGGCCACCCGTTCGGCGGCTGTCACCGCCGCGACCGCGGGGTTGGACCCGAGCGGCGGCGTGTCGATCAGCACGCGGTCGAACGCGGTCGCCGCCTCCGTGATCCGCCGCTCCAGTTCCTGTGCGGCCTCGGCGGTTTTCGCCCGCGCGAGGCGCTCGAACGGCGCCCGCGCGGGACAGCAGACGACCCGTCCCGACTCGGGCAGCGCCTCGGTGTCGAGCGCAGCACGGTCGGCGCCGGGGTCGTACTCGATCGTCCCCGCCGAGAGCGGCCTGTCGCTCCCGTCGGTGACCAGCGCCGTCGCGTCCGGGTCGATCCGGCCCGGGAGATGGCGGGCGAGCCCCTGCGTGTCGTAGGCGGCGTCGAGCACCGCCACGTCGTCGCCGGCGGCGGCCAGCGCGGCGGCGAGTTCGAGACAGCTCCGGGTCGTGCCTGCGCCGCCGGTCGCGCCGACGAGCGCCGCAGTCGTTGCCGACATACGGTTCTTTCCGAACGTCTTTGTAGAAAAATCTTCGGCAGCGGTCGGCCGCCGGCTGCCGTCGGTATTTTTACTATCCGCGTCAGCGACCCACATACAGAGATGGGACGACCGAGGGCGGGTGAGCGATGACGATCGAGTTCCCGGTCGACAGCGTCGTCGACGCGCACGTCCACCTGATGCCCGACCGGCTGATGCGGGCGATCCGTGACGCGCTCGGCGACGCCGCCGGCTGGACGTTCGACCACCCGACGGATCTGGCGGCGATGACCGAGATCCTCCGGGCGGCCGGCGTCGAGGAGTTCTTCGCGCTGCCGTACGCCCACCGGCCGGGGATGGCCGACGAGCTGAACGAGTGGGTCTGTGAGACGGCCGCGACCGCCGACCACGTCGTGCCGTTCGCCACCGTCCACGCCGGCGACGACGACGTCGGCGGTATCGTCGAACGGGCCGTCGACGCGGGCGCACGCGGGCTGAAATTCCAGCTGCCGGTGCAGGGGTTCGCCGCCGACGACCCGCGGCTGGAGCCGGCGTACGAGGTGGCCGCCGACCACGACCTGCCGCTGCTGGTCCACGCCGGGACCGCGCCGATGTTCCGTGACGATCCGAACGTCGGCGTCGACCGGTTCCGGTCGTTCCTCGACTCCTACCCGAATCTCCGGGTGTGTGCAGCCCACATGGGCGCGTACGACGTGGACGCCTTCTGTGAACTCGCCCGGGCCAACGAGAACGTGTTCCTCGACACGACGTTCACCATGTCCGCCGTCGCGGAGGAGTACATGGTGTTCGACCCCGACTCGGTCGCCGACGAGACGCTGATCGAGCTCTCGGAGTCGATCATGTACGGCTCGGACTTCCCGAACATCCCCTACCCGTACGAGCACGAGCGCGCCCACCTGCTGGGACGCGAACTGCCGGACGAAACCCAGCAAGACATCTTCTCGCGGACGGCGCGGCGGTTCTTGGGCGATGGCTGACTCCGACGGATCCCGCGCCGGTCGCCCCCATCCGACGTTTTTTGTCGGGGTGTGGTGAACACTGGCACAATGGGAGAACGAGGCCGGCGGCCGGTCCCGGACGGCGGTTCGAACGGTGACGGGTCGCCGAGCGGCGACAGCACAGCCGGTGTTTCCGAGGACAGCGACCGGACGGCACTCGTCCGAGAGCTGTACGACGCGATCCCGTTCCACCGCGAACTGGAGCTGGAGGTGCTCGCGGTCACCCCCCGAAAGGCGGAGACGCGGATCCCGTTCGACGGGTCGCTGGTGGGCAACCCCGACCTCCAAGTGCTCCACGGCGGCGTCATCAGCTCCATCGTCGATCTCACCGGCGCCGCCGTGTTCATCGGCCACCGCGGCGACTACACCCCGACGGTCGACCTGCGCGTGAACTATCTGGAAGCCGCCGGGAAACATCCGCTGTACGCGACGGCGACCATCGAGCGCCGCGGCGAGAACATCGGCGTCGCGAGCGTGGAGGTCGAGTCCGGCGACGCGGTCTGTGCGACCGGCACCGGGGTGTACAAGCTGCGCGAGTGAACGACGCCGCCGTCAGTAGCGGTTGTCGACGACGCCGGTCTCGTCGAGCTCGGTGACCAGCGTCAGTTCGTCCGGCGTGACGAGCAGCCGGTCGCCGAGCGCGGCCCGCAGCTCGTCGACGGGCGCCTCGCCCTCACAGACGATCGTCAGTCGGTCGGTCGTCTCCGGCTGGTCGACCTCGATCCGGTACTCGCCGGAGAGCCCCGAAAAGCCCGCCAGCACCGTCTCGATGCTCTCGGGGTACACCTTCACGCCCTTGACTTTCAGCCGCTCGTCGGTCCGGCCGATGACGCCGTCGGGCAGGACGAGCTCGCCGTCGCGCTCCTCCAGCTCCGCGAGGTCGCCCGTCCGGTAGCGGATCAGTGGGATCCCCTCCTTCCGGACGTGAGTGACGACGACCTCGCCGCGCTCGCCCGTCCCGAGCACCTCCCCCGTGTCGGGGTCGACGATCTCCACGACGGCGTACTCCGGGACGACGTGGAGCCCGTCCTCCGCCTCGGTCTCGGCGGCGACGGGCATGATGTGTCGCGTGCCGAAGTAGTCCGTCGCCGTACTGGCGCCGAGGGCCTCTTTGACCGCCTCGCGGCGGCCCGGGATGGAGGTGAACGGCTCGCCGGCGCCGACGAACGTGTCCACTTCGCCGCCCGCCTCCCCGACCTTCAGCGCGAAGCTCGGGTTGCCGATCAGCGCGTCCACGTCGAACTGGTGGGTGATGTCGGCGGCCTGCTCGGAGTCGCCGGGGCCGAGCGGGAACACCTCCGCGCCGAGCGCCTCTAGCGCCCGGTGGACGACGTAGCCCGTCCCGAACAGCTGGTAGCCGAACGTGTTGATCACCCGGTCGCCCGGTTCGATGCCGGCCCGTTCGAACACCTCGGCGTTGACCGCGGCCTGATGCTCCAGATCCCCTTGGGTGTCGAACACCGGCTGGAGATCCTCGCCCATCGGGGAGAACGTCACCATCGCGGCGCCGTCGTACAGCGAGCCGGTCGGCGGGTCGGCCTCGAAGTCGGCGACCAGTTCCTCGCCCGTCGTGAACGGGAGCTCCCTGAACGCGTCCCAGGAGTCGACCGCGTCGGGGTCGATGTCGGCGTAGAACTCGTGGTCGGTCGCCCGCGCCAGTTGCTCGCGGACGGCCGCGAGCGTGTCGGAGTCGTACATCGAGTGGAGTAGGGGTCTACGGTCACATAAATTTCCGTCCGGTTACATTCGGGCCCGGAACGGTCCCGCGAGGCGGGCGGCTACTGGTTCGGCGGACCAGCGGTGCAGAACGACCGGGACCGGAATCAGTAACGGGGGAAAAGTGGACCGTTCCTCCCGGTCAGTAGGCGAACGGCCACTTGCGGAAGTACTCCTTGATCTTGCCGAGCGCAGCCAACACCCCCTTGGGCTCGACCGCGAGCACGACGATGATGATGACGCCGAAGAACACCGGGACCGTCGCCGTGGCGTTCATCCCGGTCAGGTCGCTGACGATGCCGAGCAGCTCGCGGAGGTTATCCCGGATGAGCGTAACGACGCCCACGCCGAGCAGCGCGCCCCAGACGCGGCCGAGGCCGCCGAACAGCAGCATCACGTAGTGTTCGAGCGTGAGCGAGAGCGTGAAGTAGCCGGGGCTGATGAAGCCGATCTGGAAGCCGTAGAGGCCGCCGGCGACGCCGATCATGAACCCGCCGATGCCGAACGCGAGCAGCTTGTTCTTGAACACGTTGACCCCCAGCACCGCCGCCGAGAGGTCGTTCTCGTGGACCGCACGGAACGTCTTCCCGATCCCGGTCCGGGAGAGGTTCAGCGACAGCAGCGCGAACAGCAGCACCGCGACGAGCGCCAGGTAGTACTTGTCGAAGGTGCTCCCGACCTTCGCGACCGGGCCGAGCAGCCCGACGTCCGAGGGGAACTGCTGCTGGGAGCCGCCGTGGATGAACGCGGCCTGCCCGTTGTTGAAGAACCACTCCGAGATGAACTGGAGCGCGAGCGTCGAGATGGCGATGTAGAACCCCTTGACGCGGAACGAGGGGAGGCCGAACCCGACGGCGACCATCGCCGACATGAAGCCGCCGATGGCCAGCGCCGGCAACAGCCCGGCGCCCGCTTCGAGCAGCCGGCTCGTCGAGTAGGCGCCGATCGCCATGAACGCCCCCTGCGCGAGGACGATCTCGCCGGCGTACCCCAGGATGACGTTCAGCCCGAGCACCGCGACCCCGAAGATGTACGCCTGTGTCAGGAGGGTCAACGTCCCCCCTTCGAACAGGAACGGGGCGAGGAACGGGAGAGGGAGCCCGAGCGCCAGCGCGATCTTCTGGGTGCGCCAGCGGACCAGCCCCATCCGGGAGGTGTAGTCGGTGAAGTACTCACCGCAGGGCATCGCGCCACCTCCGTCCCGCAGGCTCGGTGTCGGCCCGGCGTCGGGCCGTCGATACGTCGTCGGTGCGCCGTAAGAGATCGTGTCCTGCCATTCTCAGAGCCTCTCGATGCGTTCGGTGCCGTACAGGCCGTACGGTTTCACCATGATCACCACGAGGAGGAAGATCAACGGGAGGATCTCCCCGAAGCCGGCGCCGAAGTTCGCCTGCACGTCCAGCAGGGGGACGACGACGGCGGTCCCGCCCTCGAGGTAGTACGAACCCAGCTCCTGCAGGAGTCCGACGACGATGGACCCGATGAAGGCGCCGGGGATGCTGTCCAGTCCGCCGAAGACGACCGCGGCGAAGATGATGATGCCCGTCGTCTCGATGGAGAAGGCGGCGCCCCCGCTGGACATCGCCAGCAGGATGCCGCCGATCGCGGTGACGGCGATGGAGAGCGTCCACGCCAGCGCGATCGTCCGCTCGATCGAGACGCCGAGCACCATCGCCGCCTGCTCGTCGCTCGCCGACGCCCGGAGGATAGAGCCGGTGACCGTGCTCCGGAAGAAGAGCATCAGCACGCCGACGACGATCAGGGCGATGACGACCGCGACGGCGTAGGCGCCCTGAATCGACGCGCCGAGCGGGAGCCCGACGGACCAGTCGAACGCCAGCTCCGCGGGGTAGGCTTTGAAGTTCCGGCCGAAGAGGAACGCGATGAACCCCTCGAAGATGCCGCCCAGCGCCAGCGTGACGATGATGACCGACAGCACCGGCTCGCCGATGAACTGTCGGAACACGATCCGTTCGAGCGCGAGGCCGAGCCCCACGCCCACGAGGATCGTGAGCACGACGGCGGCCCACGCCGGGAGCGCCGTCGGGAGGATCGCGGCCGTCCCGAAGATGACGACGCTGTAGGCGCCGACCATCGCGATCTGGCCCTGCGCGAAGTTGAGCACGCCGGTCACCTTGTAGATGAGCGAAAAGCCCATCGCGACCAGCGCGTACAGCGCGCCGAGGCCGATGCCGGAGACGGCGATGTCGAAGAAGGTGGTCAGATCCACCATTACTCCATCACCACCCCGATGTCGGCGTCCTCGTCGATCGGTTCGTCCACGTCGACGACGCGCATCACGCCGCGCTCGTCGGACTCACGTCCGTCCTGGTAGGTGATCGTTATCTCCATCTCCACGCTGTCACTGCCGTCGTAGAGACCCTCCACGACGTCGTCGTACCGGTCCATCACGACTTCCCGGCGGAGCTTCCCGGTTCGAGTGAGCTCGCCGTCGTCGGCGTCGAACTCCTTGAACAGGACGATGAACCGCTGGATCGGGTTGTCGAGCTCCTCGTTGGTCTCGGCGACCACGTTCCGCATCAGCTCCAGCACCTCCGGTTTCTGGGTGAGGTCGCGGTAGCCGGCGTACTGGATGTCACGCTGGTCGGCCCACTCGGCGACGTTGTTGAACCGGATGTTCAGCACCGCCGTCAGCTCCTCGCGGCCGTCGCCGACGACCATCGCCTCCTTCAGGTAGGGGTTGAACTTCAGCTTCGTCTCGACGCTGATGGGGGCGATCGCGGTGCCGTCCTGCAGCTCCATCACGTCGTCCATCCGGTCGAAGATCTTCACGTGCCCGTCGTCGGTGAGCGCGCCGAAGTCGTCGGTGTGGAGCCAGCCGTCCTCGATGGCGGACTCGGTCTTCTCGGGCATCCCGTAGTAGCCGGAGGTGACCACCGGCCCGCGGACGACCAGCTCGCCCTCGGGGGTGATCCCCACCTCGATGTTCGGGAACACCTCGCCGACCGTCTCGACCTGCACGTCGTCGTCGCGATGCATCGTCACGAACCCACAGACCTCGGACTGCCCCCAGATCTGCTTCAGCGGGACGCCCATCGCGTGGTAGTACTCGAAGTGATCCTCGCCGAGCGGGCCGCCGCCGGTGTACACGTTCTTCGCGCGCTTCAGCCCGATCTTGTCGAGGATGGGGCGGTACGCCACCCAGTAGGAGAGCCAGTGGGCGGCCCGCAGCGTCGCTGGCGGCTCCTCGTCGTTCTTGTCGCCGATGACGTACTCCGCGTACCGCTCGCCGATGCGCATCGCCTTGTCGTACACCCACTTCTTGAACCGGGTCGTGTTCTCGATCTTCGCCTTCACGTCGGCGACCCACGCCTCGTAGCGGTTGGGCGAGGAGAAGATGATCTCGGGGCCGATCTCCCGGAGGTCCTCGTCTTCGGTTTCGGGCTGTTCGGGGAAGTTCGCGGTCCAGCCGCCGACAAAGGCCGCCGCGAGCAGGA
Source organism: Halolamina sp. C58 (assembly GCF_051195095.1). Taxonomy (NCBI): domain Archaea; kingdom Methanobacteriati; phylum Methanobacteriota; class Halobacteria; order Halobacteriales; family Haloferacaceae; genus Halolamina; species Halolamina sp. C58. The sequence continues at coordinate 516,567 of NZ_JBNTJY010000002.1, forward strand.
TCATCTGCTCGCCGACCCACGCCATCGGCAGGTAGGAGAAGTAGTCCGACTCCTCGGGCAGCGGGTCGATGTCGATGGCGGCGTTCGCGAGGTTCACGAAGTTGAAGTGGGAGAGCCGGACGCGCTTGGGCATCCCCGTGGTGCCGGAGGTCGGGGCCAGCATCGCCGTCGTCTCCGGGTCGACGGTCGTGATCTGCTGGTGGAGGTAGTCGTCGGCGACGTCGCCCGACGCCAGCCGCTCCTCGCCGCGGGCCTCGACGTCCTCGTAGGCGACGATGTCGGGGTCGTCCGGACCGACCTTCTCGCCGTTCTCGTACCGGAACATCCCCTTGTCGTCGCGGTAGATGATGGTCTCGAGCGACGGCACGCTGTCGGCGACCAACAGCAGCTTGTCGACCATCTCCTGATCCTCCGCGTAGACGATGCTCGGCTCCAGCAGCTGGAGCTGCTTCTCGATGTCCTCGGGGAGCATGTCCTCGTAGTTCGGCGCGGCCATGCCGCCCAGCGACTGGGCGGCGATCCACGCCCAGAGCTGGTGGGGGCGGTTGTAACCGATCGTGAACAGCACGTCCTCGTCGCCGAACCCGTACTCCTCGAGCCCGAGCGCGAACTGCTCGACGCGCTCGTAGTACTCCTCCCAGGTGAACTCCTGCCAGACGCCGTAGCGCTTCCAGCGCAGGGCGGTGTCCTCGGGATGCTCCTCGGCGTGGTCGACGAGGATCTCCGGGAGCGCCCGGTCGGAGACGATCTCGACGGTCTCGTCGTCGGGCGCCGTGAGCACGCGGTCGATCGTGAGCCCCCCGGTGTCGTCCTCGGCCACGTCAGTCCACCCCCGTGTACACGCGGGCGACTTCGGGGTCGTCGGTGACCGCCGCCGGCGGCCCTCGCGCGATGACGCCGCCTTTCTGCATCACGATCATCCGGTCGGAGACGGCGGTGACGACCTCCAGGTCGTGTTCGATCATCACCAGCGTCATCCCCTCCTCCTCGTGGAGATCGGTCAGGAAGCGGATCATGTCGTACTTCTCGTCGAACGTGAGGCCGCTCATCGCCTCGTCCAGCAGCAGCACGTCGGGTTCGAGCGCGAGCGAGCGCGCGAGGTCGACCCGGCGCTGGACGCCGAGCGGGAGCGCCGACACGGTCGCGTGGCGGTGCTCCCAGAGCTCGAGGTAGTCGAGTATCTCCTCGACCCGGCGCATGTTCCGCGCCTCGACCTGCCGGCCCTTGCCGTAGAACAGCAGCGACGACAGCAGGTTCGGCCGCTCGTGGACCGCACGCACGGTCATCACGTTCTCGAGGACGTTCTCCTCCTCGAACAGCTCGAGCCCCTGAAACGTCCGGGCCAGCCCCTTTCGCGCCCGGTAGTGGGCCGGGCGGCCGGTGACGTCCTCGCCGTTGAGGTACACCGCCGCGCCGGGGTCCGGCGAGTAGAAGCCGTTGAGGATGTTCAACAGCGTCGTCTTCCCGGCGCCGTTCGGGCCGACGATCGAGACCCACTCGCCGCTGTCGATCCCGATCGTCACGTCGTCGACGGCGGTGATGGAGCCGAACGTCTTCGTCACGTCGCGACAGCCGATGACGGCATCCTCCGGCGGGACGTTGGCGCCCTCACGGAGCGACGCCGCACGCTGGTCGGCGGCCGCGTCCTCGGCGCTCATCAGGTCCACCTCTTCCGGATCTTGTAGTGCCGGATATCCGTGTACCGGGAGTCCTCGCTCGACGTCCCGAGGTAGAACTCCTTGATCTCCTCGCGCTGGACCAGCTCGTCGGCCGGGTCGTGGAGTTCGATCTGGCCGTTCTCCATGACGTAGCCGTAGTCGGCGATGTCGAGGGTCCGCTTGGCGTTCTGGTCGGCGACGATCATGGTGATGTCCTCCTTCTCGTTGATCTCGACGAGCGTCTCGAAGATGTCCTGAACGAGCTTCGGCGCCAGCCCCAGCGAGGGCTCGTCGAGCAGGAGCAGCTCCGGCCGGTGGATGAGCGCCCGGGCGATCACCAGCATCTGCTGTTGGCCGCCGCTGGCGTACCCCGCCTTCAGGTCCATGATCTCCTTCAGCTGCGGGAAGTAGTCGAACGCGATGTCGTAGTCGTCCTCGTCGAACCGGAAGCGGCGGCCGCCACGGTAGAGGCCACACCGGAGGTTCTCCTCGACGGTGAGATCCTCGAACACCCGGCGCCCCTCGAGGATGTGGGTGATGCCGCGGTTCACCATCTCGTTGGCGCCGAAGTTGGTCACGTCCTCGCCCCGGTAGAACACCTTCCCACGGCTGACTTCGCCGCGTTCGGTCCGCCCGATACCGCTGATCATCTTCAGGATCGTCGACTTCCCGGCGCCGTTGGGGCCGAGCAGCGCGACGATGTCCCCCTCGTCGACGGACATCGAGACGCCCTGCACCGCCAGGAAGTGGTCGTCGTAGACGATCTCGACGTTGTCGAGCTCGACGACGGCCCGTTCGGCGTCGGACTCGGGGGTCCCGGCCGCTTGCGATTCGGCCGTCATCACAGTCCGATCCACTCGTCACGCCGGGGGAGCTCGACGGTCGTGTCGAAGCTGAGCGAGCCGTCGGTCACCTCGAACAGCCGCCCGGTCATGGTGGGCCGGCGGTCACCCTCCTCGTAGGTGAACGGTTCGGCGAGCCCCTCCATGTCGTCGTCCTCGATGCCGAACATCCCGTTCCGGGCGTTCACGCCGCTGGTCGGATCGTCGTCGTTCTCGATGGCGTTCTGGAGCCCCTTCAGCGCGAGCAGGGCGTGGATCACACCGCGAACGTAGTTGAGCTGGGCCACCTCGGGGTTGTCCATGCTCCGGTCCTCGCGCTCGAAGTTGGCCTCGATGATGTCGGCGCCGAGGCCGTCGCTGTCGAGCGCCCCCTGGAACGTCTTGAACGCGTTGACGTAGCGGACGCCCTCGAACAGCTCGGGCGACTCGGAGACGACGCGCTCGTCGACGGTGTAGGTGAGCCCACACACCGTCACGTCCGGGTACACGTCCTCCTTGTCCTGCAGCAGCACCCGCATCGGCGCGGAGGTGTTCTGGTGGATCAGGTAGTCGACGTTGCCGTCCTTGGCTTGCCGGAGCTGGGTGGTCGCGGAGTTGGCCGTCAGCGGGAGGTTGATGTCCGAGCCGACCTCCAAGCCGAGCTCCTCGGCGTACTGTTTGCCGCCCTCGACCGGCGCCTGCCCGAACGGGTTGTTCGAGAAGATGAACGCGATCTTGGCCTCGGGGTCGTTGTCGGCGATCCACTTCAGGTGCGCACGCGCCTGACTCGTGTAGTCGAGGTTGCCGAAGAAGTTGTACGGCGCCTCGTCGGTCAGCAGGTTCGCGGAGTACGACGCCGAGATGTAGACGATCTCGTCCTCGGCGACGGTGCCCGAGAGCGCCTCGGTGTCGGCGGTCCCCCAACCGATGATCATCGGCGGCTCGTCGCCGGAGGTGTACTCCTGATAGAGCTGCTGGGCCTCCGGTACCTCGTAGGCGTAGTCCTCGTTGGGGTGGTCGATCTCCCGCGAGAGGAGGTCGTTCTCGTTGATGTACGCGATCGTGTCCCGGGAGCCGATCGCGGTCGGCCGCCCGACGTCGGACGTGCCGCCGCTCTCGTCGTAGATCCCCGGGACTGTGACGGCGTTGGAGTTTCCGCCGCCGCCAGCACAGCCCGCGAGTCCGAGCGCGACGCCGCCGGCCGCCGCACCTTTCAGGAGCCGTCGCCGTCGCACCATCGTCTCGAACGTGTCCTCATCGTTACGTGGCATTGTATAACACGCAACTATGGAGGTATACATCATATTTAATGGTTGGGTTGAGTTCACCGCCGGATCCCGCCGACACGAACGTGTCCGGCGGGTTCGCTCCGGGGAAACAGTAAAACACTCCCCCGCCTATTTCGTGGGATATGTACACGTTCCTCGTCGGGATCGACGCCGACGAATCCCGGGCGCTCGCACAGGCCGAAACGCTCGCCGAGCTCCCGCTGGCGGCGGACGCGGTGCGTGCGGTTCTCGTCCACTCCTTCGAGGAGAAGACGAAGGGGAGCACCGTCGAACAGGTCAAGGCCGTCCGTGTCGCGCGGGACCGACTGGAGGAGGCCGGCATCGAGGTCGAGCTCGAGGGGTACGGCGGCGACGCCGTCAGGGCGATCCTCAACGTCGCGAACGAACACGACGCCGACCAGATCGTCCTCGCCGGGCGGAAGCGGACGCCGACGGGGAAAGTGCTCTTCGGCAGCGTCACCCAGAGCGTCATTCTCGACACGGAGCGGCCCGTGCTCGTCTGTAGCGCCGACGAGGAGTGAAACGGGGGCGGCTGCCGGCCGCAAGACCAGTACTAATGTATCGGGGGCGCGTGTGAAACACAACCATGGATTTCGACAGTAGCTCCGAGCAGGCGATGATCCGTTCCACCGCGAGCGAGATCGCGTCGCAGTTCGGGCCGGCGCACTGGCGCGAGAAGGAGGAGAACGGCGAGTTCTCCGAGGCGTTCTGGGACGAGCTCGGCGAGGCGGGGTTCCACGGGCTGTTGATCCCACAGGAGTACGAGGGCGCCGGAATGGGGATGCAGGAGATGGGGGTCGCGATGGAGACGCTGTGTGCGGAGGGGTGTGGGATGGCCGGCACCTGGTACCTCGTGCTCACGGCCGGGATGGCGGCGGTCGGCATCCGTGAGCACGGCACCGAGGAACAGAAGGAGCGCTACCTGCCCGACATCGCGGCCGGCGACCGCAACTTCTCGATCGGCATCACCGAGCCCGAGGCCGGGACGAACACGCTGAACGTCGCGACCCGCGCCGAGAAGGACGGCGACGAGTACGTGCTCAACGGGCAGAAAGCGTGGATCACGTTCTCGGACCGGGCCGACAACATGATCCTCGTCACGCGGACCACCCCCCGCGAGGCGGTCGATCGCGGCACCGACGGGATCAGCCTCTTCGTCGTCGACATGGACGATCCGGGGATCGACGTGGAGCCGATCGACAAACACGGCATCAACTACTCGAAGTCCTGTGAGGTGTTCATCGAGGACGTCCGGGTTCCCGAGGCGAACCTGCTCGGCGAGGAAGACCGGGGCTGGTGGCCGTTGGTCGACATGCTCAACCCCGAGCGGATCGGGTTCGCCGCCGCCGGCACCGGCATCGGGAAGCTCGCGGCCGAGACGGCGATCGAGTACGCCAACGACCGCGAGGTGTTCGGGCAGCCGATCGGCGGCCACCAGGCGGTCTCCTTCCCGATCACGAAAGCGTACGCCCGGATGGAGGCCGCCGCACTCATGCGCGACAAGGCGGCGTGGCTCTACGATCAGGGCGAGGACTGCGGCTACGAGTCGAACGTCGCCAAGGCCACCGCCGTCGAGGCCGGCATCGAGGCCGTCAAACAGTCGATGCAGGCGTTCGGCGGCTGGGGGTACGCCACCGAGTACGACGTCGAGCGCTGGTGGCGCGAGATCAACCTCACGCGGCTGGCGCCCGTGAGCCAGCAGATGGCGTACAACCACATCGGGCAGGAGCTCGGCTTCCCGAAGTCCTACTGAGCGACCGCGTCAGTCGCCGCGGATCGTCGCGGCGATCTCGTCGAGCTCCTCGTCGGTGGGCGACTCGCTCCGCGGGGAGATCGAGTGGAACGAGCCGCCGCCGTCGCCGTCGAACCGCGGGACGAGGTGGACGTGCGTGTGGGGGATCTCCTGCCCGGCGGCCTCGCCGTCGTTGATGCCGATCGAGACCGCGTCGGCGTCGACGGCGTCCTCGACGGCCGCGGAGAGCTCGTGCACCACGTCGAACAGGTCCCCCGCCTCGTCGCTCGGGACGTCGTCCAGTCGCCCGTAGTGCTGCTTGGGCACGACGAGCGTGTGGCCGGGCGCGAGCGGGTTCGCGTCGAGGAAGGCGACGGCGTGGTCGGTCTCCGTCACGATCCGGCCGGGGATGTCGCCGGCGACGATGCTACAGAAGATGCAGTCTTCGGCCATGCGCGGGCGTTGGACGGCTCGGGGCATGAAACCTCGGGCCAGCCCCGACCGCCGGCGCTCCGCGGTACGGGAAGCTCCCGGAATCCGCCCTATCCGGAGTGGAGAGGCCGGTTCGTCAGTCCGGGGAAAACCTTATTCCTCGCCGATCTATTGGTGGATTGAGAATACGAATGGGCCAGTGTCGCTTCACGTTCGACCGAGCGTCGGGGGAGGAAGCGCCGGAGTCGCTCGACGGCTGGTCGTGTCCACACGAGAGCCACCCGGACGCGGAGCGGTGCGTGTTCCACCTCTCGCCGGCCGAACGCGAGGAACTCGGCGTCGGGGACGAGGCGGTGCTCGACGCGTTTCTGGATCGGGCGCTCGGGTCGGGCGAGGAGCCCAAACAGTTCGTCGGCGCCCAGTTCGGGGAGATGGACCTGCGCCGGCAGATCGTCGCCGCCGACGATCGGCACCCGATCGACCTTCGTTCTGTAACACCGACTTCGTCGGCTCGCCGGCGAGCGAGCTCACGCGCTGGCTCGCGAGTCTGGAGGCGTACTTCGGCGCGCTGCTGATCGCGCTCGTCGTGTTCGTCCTCGGCCGGCGCGTGGCCCGGTAGTCAGACGAACTCGGCGAGCACCGGCGCGACGGAGACCGCCGACACGTCGCGCTCGACCGTGTCCGTCCCCCAGATCCCGGCCAGCCCGGCCCGTTCGAGCTTCGTCCGTGCGTTGCCGACCAGCAGCGGGTGGACACAGACGACGAACGCTCGCCCCACCTCCCGGTCGTGAAGTGCGTCGATCGCCTCGCTCATCGTCGACCCCGTGGCGACGATGTCGTCGACGAGCACCACGTCCCGGCCCGCCACGTCCGTGTTCCCCGGCGATATCTCCACGTCGCCGGTGTCGTAGTCCCGCTCCTTCTCGAAGTAGTCCGCGGTGCCGGCGCCGTAGGCGTCGCGGGCCCGCTCGGCGATCGCGATCGCCCCCTCGTCGGGCGCGACGAACACCGGGTCCGCGAGATCGTCGGGCAGCGGTTCGGCCAGCCGCGGCGCGGCCGCGACGGTCTCGCAGGGCACGTCGAAGAAGTCGGCCACGTCCGGTTCGTGGGGCGAGACGAGGAGCACGCGGTCGGTGCCGGCCGAGATCGCGCCGGCCACCGCGCGGGCCGAGACGGGCTGGCCCGGCGTGAACGCCTCGTCTTGCCGGCCGTACCCCATGTAGGGCAGCACCGTCGTCACCTCGGCCGCGCCGGCCTCGCGGGCAGCGTCCTGCAGCTGGAGCAGTTCGAGGTGGGCGTCGCTCGTGAGCGTCGACGCGACGACGACCGCGTGCGTGCCCGCCAGCGCGTCCGCGTCGGCCTCCGTCAGCGCCGCACAGAGCTCGCCGTCCGGGAACTGGTCGTAGGTCACGCGCGCGAGGTCGTGGTCGGTCGCCGCCGCCAGCCGCGCGGCGAGCGACTGGGAGTGCGAGCCCGGGAGTATCATGCGCGAGCCTCGCGCCCGCGCCGGTAAACACGTTTCCGTTAGCTCCGAGCGTGCTACTCGATCGACTGCGGCCCGGCCGCGATCGTTCGCACGCCCCTCACACCGATCGCACGCGACCGCCACCCGTCACCGGCGTTCGCGAGCAGCGAGCCCGATCCCGTGGCGGCGACGACGGCCTCGGCGGTGTAGGTGAAGTCCGTGATCCGGCCGTCGGTCGGCACGTCGAGTTCGGTCCACTCGCTGCCGTCGGTCGCGCGCCCGAGGACGGTCTCGTCCACTGCGACGGCGTGGGCCTGCTCCCCGTCGGTCGCGACTGCCTCGTGTGCCCCCTCGCGGGCCAGCATCCAGCCGTTGCCGAGTTCGTACAGCCCCTCGCCCGTCGCCGCCAGCGGCGCGCCGCGGGCCGCCACGTCCCGCGCGTCGTCGAGGCCGGCGTGGTCGACGCCCGAGGCGGTGAGGCGGTGCACGCCGTCGGCGGCAGCGAGGAGCCGGCCGTCGAGCCCACGGGGGTCGTCGACGCGGCCGAGATCGGTCCAGTCGGCGTCCGCGATCGACGCCGCGAACTCGCCGGCGGGAAGCGGGAACCGCGCGATCCGGCCCGACTCGTCGACCGCGGCGACCGACCGCTCGGGGCCGTCGACGAACGAGACGCCCGTCGCGGGTCCGAACCCCGTCTCGTGGAACCGTTCCGGGTCGGCGTCGGGCGCGAGCAGCAGCGACTCGTCGGTCGCGAGCGCGAGCGTCCCGTCCGGGCCGGTCGCGAGGTCCCGCGCCGTACAGCGGTGAGCCAGCGAGAACTCGCCGACGGCGTCGTCGGAGAGCTGGGCGACCACCAACCCCTGTTCCGCGGCGACGAACACCGGGGTCGGCGTGGCGGCGTCGTCGTACACCCGTTTCTCTCTGATGGTGGGCATAGCCACGAGTTCGGCTCCCGGCCGGCAAAAACGGTCCCCTCTTTATCGGCTACTGGGAGCGAAGCCGATCGACCAGCTCGGCGAGCGTCACGAGGTCGTACTGCCCGGGTGCGGTGGCATCCGCGGCGTGAACGGGCGCGTAGCCGATCTTCGAGCCGTAGAGGGGCGCGACGGCGCGGGTGTGCCGGCCCGCCTCGCCCATCGCCATCGTCGCGACGGCGTAGCCCGCGGCGTCGGCGGCGTGCGTCGCCGACAGCAGCGCCAGCGCGTCCTCGCGGTCCTTGGCCGTCACCGCGAGCTTCCCCACGTCGCCGGCCGACGCGCCCGCCGAGAGCAGCGATCCCATCGCCCGCTCCGAGGGAGTCCGCTCGAAGTCGTGGACCGAGACGACCACGCTGACACCCAGGGACTCCGCTTCGTCGGCGACCGCCGCGGCGCGCTCTGACCGCCGGAGCGCGGCGAGTTCGAGATCGACCGCCGCGACGGCGTCGTTTCCCAACGCGGCTTCGAGCGCGTCGAGTCGGGCAGCCTCCGCCGCCGCGTCGCTGCCGTCGGCCTCACCGCCCTCCCACGTGGGACGGTTCGTCACCAGCAGCGGGAGCTCGCCGTCGTAGCCCGCGAGCTGCTCCAGAGGGGCGGCCGCGAGGTCCATCCGGAACTCCACGAGGTCGGCGACGCCGCGGGCCGCGCGCTCGTCGGCGAGGTCGGCCGTGGCGGCGACGAGGGTGAACGAGTCGAACACGGTCGGGGAGTGGGGCCGGGGGATCATACGGGTTCGGGCTCCCGCGGAGTATTTCCCGGTCCGGCCCCCACCACCGCCAATGCGACTCGTCTCGCTGGCCCCGAGCGCGACCGCCACGCTCGTCGCGATGGGCGCCGCCGACGAACTGGTCGGCGTCACGCACCACTGCGACCTCTCGGACGCGGCCGCGGCGCCGGACCGCGTCGGCGGCTGGCTCAACACGGAGTTCGACGCCGTGGCGGCGCTCGACCCGGATCTCGTGCTCACGAGCGACCCGCTCCAGCGCGACACCCGCGACGAGCTCCGGGAGCGCGGGCTCGCGGTCCACCACGCCGAACCGGAGACGCTCGACGACGCCGTCGACGGGTTCGCGGCGCTGGGCCGCGCCGTGGGGCACGCCGCGGCGGGCGAACGGCTCGCGACCGACGCGCGCGAGCGCCTCCGACGCGTCCGCGAGGCGGTCGCCGACGAGCCGCGGCCGACCGTCTACTGCGAGGAGTGGGCCGACCCGCCGATGGCCGCGGGGAACTGGGTTCCCGAGGCTGTCGACGCCGCCGGCGGCGCGTACCCGTTCGCCGACCCGGGCGAGCGCTCCGGGGAGGTGACTCGGGAGGCGGTGGCTGCCGCCGATCCCGACTACGTGATCCTCCACCCCTGCGGGAAGGGCGACCGCGCGGACCCCGAGGCGTTCCGGGCGCGGGACTGGGGCCTCGACGCGGAGATCCACGTCGTCGACGACTCGCTGCTGAATCAGCCGAGCCCGAACCTGCTTGCCGGGATCGAGCGGCTGGCGGGGATCCTGCACGGGTACGACGAGCCGGCCGACTGAGCCGGAGCCGCAACCGACAGGAGCCCCGGGCCCCGAGCGGGTCCCATGCGACTCGCCGTCGGCAGCGGGAACCCGGTGAAGCGTCGTGCGGTCGAACAGGCCATCGCGGAGACGATCGACGACCCGACGGTCGAGGCGGTGGCCGTCGACTCCGGGGTGAGCGAGCAGCCCCGCGGCCGCGAGGAGACCGTCGCGGGCGCGCGAAACCGCGCCCGGAACGCGCTCGCGGCCGGCGAGTACGACCTCGGCGTCGGGCTGGAGGGCGGCGTCGGAGAGGTGGCCGGGGCGGAGGGGCTGTTCCTGATCATGTGGGTCGCGGTGACCGACGGCGAGCAGGTGGGGCTCGGCAGCGGGCCGTCGTTCCGCCTGCCGGCGTCGATCGGCGATCGCGTGGCGGCCGGTGAAGAGTTGGGGCCGGTGATGGACGACGTGCTCGGCGAAGACGACGTGGCAGAGAAGCAGGGCGCCGCGGGGGCGTTGTCGGCGGGGGTGGTGGATCGCGACGACGCGCTGGCTGCGGGCGTGGCGGCGGCGATGGGGCCGTTCGTTACTGGTCGGTACTGAGTCGGGGTTGGGTGCGTCTGAGTCGGCTTTTTTGTGAGTTCTTTCGACGAGAGTAGCAACACCGTGAAAGCCCCTGCCCGCTCGACGGCTGCGACTCGCTGCGCGCTTCGGTCGCTTCGCTCCCTCCAGTGCTTGCGTCGTCTCGCTCGTCGAGCGGGCAGCCCCTTTCAGTCCCGCCGGTAGCCGCGGCCACACCCTCCCCAACCGACGCTGCCGCGCTGGCGGCTCACCACGAGGGTTCGCCGGCGCGGCAGCGTCCCTCGCGTGAAATTGGGCAGCCGACAGAGCGGCTGCCCGCACGCGCCACCGCGGATCGGCGCGAAGCGGGCGCGGCCCTGTGCCGCGTCATCAGAAATCTCCGATTTCTGATTGGCAGACGAGAGCTTCGCTCTCGTCGACGCCTCAGCGCGAGGGACGAGTGAGCGACTGAAAGGAGCGAACGAGTCGGTTGGGGAGGCGTGTGGGCTGTGCGGTCTGGGTGGGACTGAAAGGGGCTGTCCGCTCCGGGAAGGCGGGCGACGCAAGCACCGTGGTTCGAGAGACGCCTCTGGCGTCTCTCGTCATCACGAGAGAGCGAAGCTCTCTCGAACGACAGCGAAGCGAGGAGCGCAGCGAGCCCCCCGACCGGAGGGGACAGGGGCTTTCACGGTGTTGCGGACCACTCTCGAGAAACGAACGAACCGATCAAAGACACCGACGACAGCCCGAGCGACGACCTCTCCGTCTAAACCCCAGTATCCGAATCAAGCAGACTCCACCGACTCGACCTCCTCCATCTCCTCGGCTTCCTCCACCGCGGTCGTCAGCGAGACGTTCAGCGCGAGCATCGAGATCCCGCCGCCGATCATCGTCACCACGTTCTTCAGGAAGTGGTCGACGATCGCTGCGCCGAGCGCGACCGACGCCGTCACCGGCGTCAGCCCCGCGACGAGGAGGGTGAACGCCGCCTCGTACAGCCCCACGCCGCCGGGGCTCAGCGGCAGCACCTTCGCGAGGTTGCCGACCGACACCGCGAAGAAACAGATCGTCACGAGCGTCGCGGTCTCCAGCCCCGTCTCGAACGCCGCGAGCACGAACACCGCCGTGATCACGTCGAGCGTCCAGATCACCAGACTCGTCGCGCCGACGCGGGTGAACGCCTTCGGGTCGCCGCCGACCTGCTGCACGTCGCCGACGAACCGCTCCAGAGCGCCCGCGACGTAGTCCGCGTAGGAGTCCGAGGAGACCCGCTCGACGAGGCTGCGAATGCGGTTGCGGTCGGAGCGCGCCGAGAGTACGATCCCCGCGACCGCGGCGATCGCGACGACGGCGATGCCGACCGCGACGATCACCGCGTACTGCCCGCTACGGGAGGCACCCGTCACCGACTGGGCGACCCGTGCGAGATCGCCCGTGGCCGCGTAGCCCAGCAGCACCAGCCCCGCGAGCACGGTGATCGTGAGCAGGTCGAACACGCGTTCGGCCGCCAGCGACGCGAACCCCGAGGGGTACGGGATCCCCCGACGTGCTTTCACGACGTACGCGCGCACGCCGTCGCCGAGGCGGGCCGGGAACACGAGGTTCCCAGTCTGGGAGATGAACACCGCGCCGGTGAGGAAACTCAGTTTCTCCGTATACCCCAGCTCCGCGAGGATGTCGCGGTAGCGCATCCCCCGGAGGGGCCACGAGAGCGCGTACACCGCCGCCGCGACCGCGATCAACGCGGGGTCGGCGTCGGAGATACGGTTCAGCACCGTCCCGTAGTCGATGTACAGCGTCGAGAGCAGGAACGCGAGCAGCACCAGCAGCGCGCTGGCGCCCAGCGTCACCCACTTGTTCACCCGCGGCTGGACCGAGAGCTGCCACCACGTCCGGAGGATCTGACTCCCCATCCCGAACACGTCCCGCACGAGGTCGACTTTCGAGTCGCCCTTGGGCTCCCAGTCGACCGGGAACTCTGTCACCTCGAACCCCGCCCGTTGAGCGCGCACGAGCAGCTCCGTGTCCCAGAACCAGTGGCGGTCCTCCACGGCGTCGTGGACCGCCTCGAACGCCTCGCGGGAGATGGCCTTGAAGCCGCACTGGTGGTCCCGCAGGCCGGTTCGGAGGAACAGCCGGACCGCGGCGTTGTACCCCCGTGAGGGGACGCCGCGCTTCGCGGGGCGGTCGGCGACGTTGTCGGGCATCCAGCGCGAGCCCGTGGCCACGTCGGCGTCGCCGTGGCGGACGGTGTTCACCAGCTCCTCGAGGTGTTTCATGTCCGTCGCGAGGTCGGTGTCGAAGTACACCAGCGTCCCGCCGTGGGCGGCGTCGAACGCCCGCTCCAGCGCGCCGCCGCGGCCGAGTCGCTCGTCGCTGTGGAAGTGTCTGACTGCGGGGATCTCGTCGGCCAGCCGGTCGGCGATCTCGGGAGTCTCGTCGTCGCAGCCGTCCTCGGCGACGATCACCTCGAACGTGCCGGGGTCGAGGAACCCTTCGAGCGTGTCGACGGTGGTGCGGACCGTCCGCTCGATCGTGTCCGCCTCGTTGTACGCCGGGAGCACGACGCTGACCGCGATCCCGGCCGGATCGGGCCGCGTCGGGCCGTCGGCCCCCGCCGCCCGCTCGGCGGCGTCGCTCCCGTCGGCGGGGTCGTTCATGGCCGACGGTCGACGGGGGACGGGTAAGTAGCTTCTGAAGGGGTCCGAAACGGAGGCAGCGCGCCCGACCGGACGTTAGCCGAGCGTACCTGACGGTCCCGCGAGGGCAGTCCAAGCACCCGTGGCCGTGTCGAAAACCCCCCGACTGCGGCCGAATTAAGCCGCCGTACCAAACCCCTGAAGGGGGAACGGGCCGACCGTCGGCGTATGAGCCAAGCAGGCGTGGCGGCGAGCGCGGAGCTCTCGGAGAAGCAGACCCGCATCCTGAACCACCTGCGCGAGGCGGCCGGCGAGCGGACGTACTTCAAGTCGCGGCTGGTCGCCGAGGAGCTGGACATGACCGCCAAGGAGGTCGGCGCCAACATGCGGGCGCTGCTCGCGGCCGACCACGGCCTCGAGATCGAGAAGTGGGGCTACTCGTCGGGCACGACGTGGAAGGTCACGCCGGCCGAGTAGCTCAGAGCCGCCGCGCACAGCCACGACAGTAGCGGTAGGCGGGATCGTTCTCCGTCCCGCAGTGGCTGCAGCGTGTGGTCCCGTCCTCGGCGGCGGCCTCCCGGGCGGCGGCGGGGCCGCTCTCGGAGAGCCGCCGCCGGTACGCCGCGCCGTTTTCGTCCTCGCCGCCCCAGATCTCGGAGCCGGCCTGATCCGGCGCCTCGTCGATCTCGATCCGGGACATCATGAACCACAGCAGCGGCAGCTGTATCGCGATGGGGATCACCAACAACAGCCAGAGTACGGCTGTGTCGGGCATACGCGAACGATACGGGAGCCGCGGACTTATCGATTGGGAACTGTCCGCACGGAGAGACGTTCGCCCGTCACGGATCGTGGCTGATCAGGTCGGCGGCGTCGGCCGCCAGCGCGTCCGCGGCGGCGTCGAAGGAGTCGGCGTAGCGCACGAGCAGCGAGAGCAGCGTCTCGGGCTCCTTGAGCGCGTAGCCGTCCGCGCGCGAGAGCAGTCCCGCAGAATCGAGCGCGGCGGCGTGGCTGCTGACGGTCGCCCGGGAGACGCCGAGCTGCTCGGCGAGTTCAGCCCCCGTCGCGTCGGGATCTCGAAGCAGCGCGATCACCATCCCGCGCGGGGTGGAGCGCCGGAGGTAGCCCAGCGCCGTCTGCTCGAACGCCGAGAACCGGTCGGCGGGGTAGAAGCGACGGTAGTCGCCGTCGCGCCGGGAGACGATCGTCCCCTCCGAGAGCAGGCGCTCGACGTGGTGTTGGGTTTCGCCGGTGCCCAACTGGAGATCGTCGCGGAGCTTCGAGAAGTGCGCGCCGGGCGTCGAGGCGACGTAGCCGACGATCGCGTCCCGGGTGTCGCTGTCGCCGGCGTCGCCGCTGAACGCCGCAAACGGCGCGGCCGCGCCGGCGGCGGCGAACCGCTTGAGCGTCGCGCGCTTCTCCTCGTCGACGCCGCGTGTCACGAGTTCTCTTGGGGTGTTGGTGAACAAAGAGGTTTCGACCCCGGGAGCGCCGACCACCCACAACGGCTTTCCGCGCCGGCGACCTCCGTTCGATCGATGAGCGACGCCCGCGGGACGGACGGGGACGACGAGTGGGCGATCAGCCTCGACGACCTCGAAGAGGGCGAAGCGTCGGGGTACGAGCCCGCACCGATCGAGCCGGGCAACCCCACGGTCGAGGGAGTGGGGTTCGTCCTCCTCGGCGCCGTGCTGACGCTCGTGATTCTGTTCGGCGGGTTCTGAGCTCGCAGCGTTTTCGACGACCACGCCCCCGCGTGTTCGACGGCCCACAGCCCGCCACGTCTAAACCGGCCCAGGCCGACCCTCGGCCATGGAGAGCTACCGGACGCTTCTCGTCGACGCGTTCACGACGGAGCCGCTGGCGGGCAACGCCGCCGGGGTCGTGCCCGAGGCCGCCGGGCTGAGCGACGAGCAGATGCAGGCGATCGCGCGTGAGCTGTCGGTCTCCGAGACCGCCTTCCTGCTTCCCTCCTCGGAGGCCGACCGGAAGGTGCGCTACTTCACACCCACGCAGGAGGTCGATCTCTGTGGCCACGCGACGATCGCGGCCCACGGCGCGCTGTTCGACGACGGCGCGATCGACGCCGGGAGCTACACGCTGGAGACCGAGGTGGGCGTGCTGGAGATTCAGGTGACCGACACGGGTGCGGTGTGGATGACCCAGAACGCCCCCCAGATCTTCGAGATCGACCTCGACTACGGCGCGGCCGCCGACGCGCTGGGGATCGACGAGGCGGCGTTCAAGGACGTGGGCGCGGACCTCCCGCCCGCGTACGCCTCGACCGGGCTCCCGTTCCTGATCCTCCCGGTGAACTTCCTCGAACACCTCTCCGCGATGGAGCCCGACTTCGAGGCCGTCGAGGCGCTGGCGGCGAAACACGACACCGAGGGGATCTACACGTTCACGTTCGACGCGATCGGTCGGAGTCAGGACTCGACGCTACACGGCCGGGCGTTCGTCCCCGGCCTCGGCGTCGACGAGGACCCCGTGACCGGGACCGCCTCCGGCGCCTGTGGCGCCTACCTCGATCACTTCGCGGCGTTCGACGACGAGTTCCCCGAGCGGATGACGTTCGAGCAGGGCCACTTCCTCGACCGCGCGGGCTACGTCGGCGTGCGCGTCGACGGGCAGACGGTGCAGGTCGGCGGCGACGCGGTCGTGTCGCTCGACGGGTCGCTGACGGTGCCGGAGTACGACGAGGACGAGATCATCGAAGCGTAGCCAGTCACGGCGCGCGGCCTGCTCGGGCCTCCGTGCCCGAGCTACGGAGCGCCATGCCGTGACTGTGCGTAACCGATCACGGCTGGCGACCGACCGAGGCCCCCTGCCTCGGTCACGGAGCGCCTCGCCGTGACCGTGTCGAGTCAAACACGGCGCGCGACCGGCGACGCGAACTAAGGCAGCTCCTTCCACTCTCTCCCGCAGTCCGGGCATTTCCGGACGTTGTACACCTCGTCCGGCGGGTTCTCGGTGGCGAGCGTCTTCTCACACTCCGCGCAGTTGAGCCGCTGGTAGGTGTCCTTGTAGAGTTCGTCGTTGCGCAGCCCTTTCCGCGTGCTCTTCATACCCCCCGGTTCGGGTGCCAACGCAAAAAGGCCCCGCACGGAGCCGCACTCGATCGGGCGGTGGTCGATCGACCCGGACCGAGGCCTCCCGCGCTCCCGACGAGGAACCGCGTTGGACGAACATATTCGATTCTTCCCATCGCGTGAAAATCCGAGGGGTGTTTTTCGGGTTTTCACGACGGATTTCGAACGAAGCGCTCGCTGTAGCGAGCGGCAAACAGGCGACGTCGCGTCGGCCCGGATCGGAGGCTGATACGAATGCACGAGCCAGACGACGAGACCTCGATATCGATCGACGACGACGAACTGGACCGTATGGAGCGCGCCCTCGACGACACCGAGTACGACACCGAACTCGGCGTCGAGATGGCCAGAGACGCCCGGCGGGTCGCCGCGGGCGAGCTCTCGGAGGCGGAGTTCTACCGCCGCCACCACGAGGACGTCCTCGCGGAGTTCGGCGAGGACGACCGGGAGATCTCCGGCCTGCTCGACGGCGAGTTCGAGGGCGACGACATCGACGAGACGCTCTCCTCGCTGGCCGACCGCGAGGACCTCTCCCGCCGGGAGATCATGAAGAAAGGCGGCGCGGCGGCCGCCGCGCTGTCGATGTTCGCGGCCGCGAGCCAGCAGCCCGCGAACGCGCAGGAACAGGCGGGCGACGACGGGCCGCGCTGGGGGATGACGATCAACCTCAACAACTGCGACGGCTGTCTCGCCTGCGTCGTCGCGTGCAACGAGGAGCACGGCACCTCCCGGGGCGCGAACTGGATGTACGTGTTCACCTACGAGGACGAGAACCAGGGCGACGAGAACTTCCTCGTCCGGCCGTGCCAGCACTGCACGGACTCGCCGTGTACGAAGGTGTGCCCGGTCGGCGCGCGCCACACCCGCGAGGAGGACGGCCTCGTCCTCACGGACTACGACATCTGCATCGGCTGCCGGTACTGCGAGGTGTCGTGTCCGTACGGCGTCAACTACTTCCAGTGGGGCGAACCCGACGTTCCGGACTCCGAGATCCCCGACGAACACCAGATCGACGACCGCGGCAAGTGGGTCGGCGCACGCCCCCCGAAGGGCGTGATGGGCAAGTGTACGTTCTGTGTCGACCGGCAGGACGGCCAGATGGGCGAGGAGAAGGTCGGCACGACCGCCTGCGAGGAGGCGTGTGCGATGAACGCCATCCACTTCGGCGACCTGAACGACCCGGAGAGCGACCCGAACCAACATCTCCGCGAGTACCGCGACCAACAGGAGAACGACATGACCTACCCCAACCGGAAGGAGCACACCGTCTCGACGTTCAAGCTCATGGAGGAACGGGGGACGAGCCCGAACGTCCAGTACATCGGGAACGAGCCGTCGCCCCACGCCGAACAGGTCGAGGGGCCGGTCACGTACGAGGAGATGGGCATCGTCGACAACCGCAAGGAGGAAGTGCTCGACAACGGCGCGATGGCGAACGAGGAGGGGGAGCAGGCATGACGGTCGCTGACTCCCCCCCGAGCGATCGCGCGTCGGTCCCGCCAGTTGGCCGCCCCAACGGAGGTGAGCGGCCGTGAGCGTCGACGTCACCGGCGTCGATCGGGAGACGCTCGTGCGGCCCATCCAGACGCGCTCGAAGTACACGATCGCGGTGCTGCTGGCGTCGCTGGCCGGCATCGGCGTCTGGCTGTACTTCTACCTCCAGCAGCTCCAGCACGGCCTCGTCGTCACCCACCTCGGCGACTGGGGCTCCGGGGGCGGCGTCCCGTGGGGGCTGTACATCGGCGCGTTCATCTGGTGGGTCGGCATCGCCCACGGCGGCATCATTCTCTCCGCCGCGGTGCGGCTGCTGGGGATGGACACGTACCAGCCCGTCGCGCGGATGGCGGAGCTGTTGACGATCGCGGCGCTGTCCTGTGCCGGCCTCTACATCCTCATCCACGTCGGCCGCCCCGACAGGCTGGTGACGAGCGTCCTGCCCGCGTGGCCGACCCGGGTTCAGTGGTCGCCGCTGGTCTGGGACGTGACCGTCATCACCGCGTACTTCGTGCTCACCGCGACGTACCTGCTGTTGACGATCCGATACGACGTGGTCCGGCTGCGCGACCGGCTGCCGGACCGCTTCGAGCCGCTGTACGAGGCGCTCACGATCGGCTACACCGAGAAGGAGGACGCCGTCGTCGAGCGCATGGTCTGGTGGCTCGCGTTCGCCATCATCATCATGGCGCCGCTGCTGCTCCACGGCGGCGTCATCCCGTGGCTGTTCGCGCTCCTGCCGTCGATGGCGGGCTGGGCGGGCGGCGTGCAGGGGCCGTCGTTCCTCTCGATCGCGCTGACCTCGGCGGTCAGCGGGATCATCATCGTCGCCGCGGCGTTCCGGTACGCCTACGACTGGGCGGAGCTCATCCCGATGCAGGTGTTCTACGGGCTCTCGAAGTGGCTTGGCTTCTTCGGGCTCCTCTTCCTCTGGCTCCAGCTCCAGCAGGTGATCACCGGGATCTTCGCCGCGCCGACGACGCTCCAGCACGCGACCGAGGTGAAGCTCGCGACGCCGATCTACTGGGTCGCCATCGGGCTCGTGATCCTCGCGGAGCTGTACGTGTTCGCGGCCGCGCTGAAGGCGGAGCTGTTCACGATCCCGCGGATCGTCGCAGTGTCCGTGCTGGTGCTCGTCGGCACGCTGATCGAGAAGACACTGTTCGTGGTCGAGGGGCTCCAGCACGCCCACTTCCAGCTGTACGACGCCGTCCCGGGCGTGTACGTCCCCTCGGTCGTCGAGCTGTCGTCCGTCCTCGGCGCGGTCAGCATCGTCGTGCTGTTCTTCCTCGGGGTCTCGAAGGTGATCCCGGTGGTCGAACTGCACGCGATCGAGAGCGACCACGAGGAGGTGAGTGAGTCGTGATCCCGCTCTCGTCGGCGCCGTACACGCTGCCCTTCGTCGGGCCGGGCACGTACCTCATCTTCGGGATCGTGCTCCTGCCCGTCTACGTGATGGTGGCTGCGTGGTTCCTCGGCGACCCGAGCGACCGGCAGACAGCCGGCCTCGGACTCGCCTACCTCGCCGGGCTCACCACCGCGCTGTGGGGCGGCCTGTTCGTCGTCACGATGCTGATCAAGGTCGCATTCTTCTGAACGCGGCCCCGGAACCGCTCGCCAACCGCACACGACTTCACTCAAATCATGACCATCACCGCAACCGAACTCAGGGACCGACTCGGCGAGATCACCGACCCGCAGAACGGCGACGACATCGTCTCCATGGGGCTGGTCGACGAGGTCGCGATCACCGAGGACGCCGCGCGCGTCCAGCTGGCGTTCAACGCGCCGTACGCCCCGACCGAGATCGAACTCGGGAACGAGATCCGCGACGTGGTCGAGGACGCGGGGCTGGAGCCGGACCTGCGCGCGAGCGTCGACGACAGCCACGGCTTCGACGACGAGGTCCTGCCGAACGTGAAGAACGTGATCGCCGTCGCCTCGGGCAAGGGCGGCGTCGGCAAGACCACCGTCGCCGCGAACCTCGCGGCGGGGCTCAACGACCGCGGCGCCCGCGTCGGCATCCTCGACGCCGACGTGCACGGCCCGAACGTGCCCCGGGTCCTCCCCACGGAGAACGAGCCCGGCGTCACGCCCGAGGGCGATATCGTCCCGCCCGCCAGCGACGGCGTCCGCGTGATGAGCACCGACCACATGATGCCCGAGGACGACGACCAGCCCGCGGTGATGCGCGGGCCGATGGTGAACAACGTGATGATGAAGTTCGTGAACGAGGTCCAGTGGGGCCGGCTGGACTACCTCGTCGTCGACCTGCCGCCGGGGACGGGCGACGCGTCGCTGAACCTCCTGCAGACGCTGCCCGTCGCGGGCGTGGTCGTCGTCACGACGCCACAGGAGATGGCGGTCGCGGACGCTCGGAAGGGGCTGCGCCTCTTCGAGGAGCACGGCGCCCCCGTCCTCGGCGTCGTCGAGAACATGTCCGCGTTCCAGTGTCCGAACTGCGACGACACCCACGACCCGTTCGGCGCCGGCGGCGCCGACGAGATCAGCGAGGAGTACGACGTGCCGGTGCTCGCGGAGCTCCCCGTCCACCCCGACTTCGACAGCGAGGAGAGCGACGGGCCGACCGTCCGCGACGAGGACAGCGACGTGCGCGACGACCTCTTCGAGTTCGTCGACGCGACCGCCGACCGGATCGGCGAACTGAACCGCCGTGCGGTCGCCGACCACGTCGCCGAGCGCGGCGACGACGTGCCCACGGCGGCCGACACACCGAACGCCGACGCCTGAGCCGCGGCACCGGCCACTTTTTCGGGATCTGTCCGAACGCGAGCGATCCGGAACGCTTGACCCCACCCGTCAGTAAGCGACGCTGTGTCCCGCTCTCGGCTCTTCGGTGCACTCTGTGGCCAAGTGTTCCTCGTCAACCTCGTCCGGGTGGTGATGGCGCCGCTCGTGAGCGTGTTCATCGTCACCTTCGGCGTCGGCGAGGGGACCGCCGGCCTCGTCGCGACCGCGGTGTGGTACGGCAGCGCGGCCCCGCGGATTCCGACCGGCTACCTCCTCACGAAAGTCTCCCGCCTGACGGTCGTGCTCGCCGCGGGGCTCGTGCTCGCGGTCGGCGCGACCGCGGCCGCCATCGCGAACAGCATCCCGCTGCTGATCGTCGGCGGCGGCATGGCCGGGCTCGCCTCGGGGCTGTACTTCGTCACCGGGAACACGCTGGTCAGCGAGCTGTTCCCCGAGCGCGTCGGCCGGATGCTCGGCCTCCACGGCACCGCGAGCCAGCTCGCCGCCGCCGCCGCCGCGCCGATCGTCACGCTGGCGATCGGCTCCGTCGTCGACTGGACGCCCGTGCTGACCCTGCTGGGGCTGCCCGCCGACGAGCCGTGGCGGCTGGTGTTCGTCGCGATCGCGCTCGGCGGGCTGACGATCACCGCCGTGACGTTCGTGCTCTCCCGCGGGGAAGACCTGCCCGAGGCCGGCGCGAAGGACCGCGACCTCGTCGGCGCCGCCCGCGCGGAGTGGCGGACGATCCTGTTCGGGATCGCCGTCATGGGCGTGCTCGGCTTCGCGTGGCAGGGGATGTTCAACTTCTACCAGCTGTTCATGGAGTCCCGCGGCGTCGCGCCCGGCGTGGCGCGGAACTCGCTGACGCTGGTGTTCGCGGCCGGCGTCCCCGCGTTCGCGATCAGCGGCTCGCTGGCGGATCGACTCCCGCAGCCGGGGTACCTGCTCGGCGTCGCCGCCACGTTCGTCGTGCTCGTGTTCGTGCTGACGCTGGCGTCGTCGACCGCGGCGCTGCTCGCGGTGTCGGTCGCGCTTGGGTACACCGTCCACAGCCTGTTCCCGGCGGTGGACACGTACATGCTCGGCTCGTTCCCCGACCAGAACCGCGGGAGCGCCTACGCCGTCTTCAGCGGGCTGATGATGCTCGTGCAGGCGCCGGGCTCGTGGGTGATGGGGTCGCTCGCGGAGTCCGGCGTCGCCTACGTGACTGCGTTCCGCGTGCTGGCGGGCATCGTCGGCGTGACGGTGCTCTCGCTGCTGGTGCTCGGCCGGTTCGGTCGGCTGCCGGACTGACCCGCTATCCGCCACGTTCAAGCCGCCTCACGGAGAGTGTCCGGACATGACGCGTTCCGTGTGGCTGAAAGCCGACGACGCGGTCGGGGACTGGGAAGCGCGAAAGCGACGGATCACCGCCGGCCTCGAAGCCGGGGTGGACTGGGTACTGGTCGACGAGGCCGACGTGGGGCGAGTCCGCGAGCTCGGCAGCGTCAACGTCGCCGCGTTCAAGGACGCCGGCGATCACGAGGCGGAGATCGTCGACGCCAGCCGCGAGACCGAACCGGACATCTACGTCGTCGGGAAGGAGGGCGAAGGTGACGGGACGGTCGACCTGCCCTCCGACTTCTCCGGCTCGGCGGATCTGACGACGCTCCGGCGCTCGGACGACCGCGCGCAGGCGTCCTACGTCCGCGTGTTCGACGAGGACTACGAGGAGTTCGCCGAGGAGGCCGCCCGCGACGCCGAGTACACCATCGTCGCGACGGAGGACTGGGACATCATCCCGCTGGAGAACCTGATCGCCCGGGTGGGCGAGGAGACGAACCTCGTCGCCGGCGTCGACTCCGCCGATGAGGCCGCGACCGCGTTCGAGACGCTCGAGATCGGCGTCGACGACGTGCTGCTCGACACCGACGACCCCGACGTGATCCGCGAGACCGTCGAGGTGCGGGACCGCAGCGAGCGCGAGCGACTCGACCTGCGCTACGCCGAGGTCCAGCAGGTCGAGGAGACCGGCGCCGCCGACCGCGTCTGCATCGACACGGGCTCGCTGCTGGAGGACGACGAGGGGATGCTCGTCGGCTCGCTCTCCCGCGGCCTCTTCTTCGTCCACGGCGAGACCGCGGACTCGCCGTACGTCGCCTCCCGGCCGTTTCGGGTGAACGCCGGCGCGGTCCACGCGTACGTCCGGACGCCGGAGGGCGAGACGAAGTACCTCGCCGAACTCCAGTCCGGCGACCGCGTGCAGGTCGCCGACACCGCCGGCCACACCCGCGAGGCGATCGTCGGCCGCGTGAAGATCGAGAAGCGCCCGATGTTCCGCGTGCAGGCCGAAGTCGAGACCGACGACGGCCCGGACGTGGTCGAGACGCTGCTGCAGAACGCCGAGACGGTGAAAGTCGCGACGAAGGAGGGGCGGAAGGCGGTGACCGATCTGGACGCAGGCGACGAGGTGCTGCTGTACTACGAGGAAGGCGGGCGCCACTTCGGCGAGAAGATCGAAGAGAGCATCATCGAGAAGTAGACGCTCCCGGCGTTTTCCGCGAGGGAGCGTGCCTCACGCGAGGCGCCGTAAGCGATATTCCGTCGGGACGAGACCATCCCGACGATGCCCTCCACCGACGACCGGACGACGGATGTCCGTCGAGTCGGCGCCGCGACCGCCGGTATCGCCGCCGGCCTCATGCTCGTGGCTACCGGTCTGCGGGACTTCCTCCTCTACCTCGACAGCTACGACTTGACATCGGTCGGGACGACGGGCGGCCTCCCCGGCGTCGTCGCGATCGTCGCCGTCGGCTCGCTGTTGCTGGTGCTCGGGCTCCGGGAGACGATCGCGATGGCGACGGCAGCGTAGGTGCTCCTCGTTCGTCGTCGACGCGAAAACGCCAGGACTGGGATTTGAACCGGAATCGGACGGTCGACCTCGCGCTGCTCGGTCGCTGCGACCGATAGGGGTTCAAATCCGACAGCGGTTCGTCGACGCTGGCGCTCGCTCCGCTCGCGGTTGGCGTCGACAGAAACGCCAGGACTGGGATTTGAACCCAGAATCCCGGAAGGGAACACGCTTTCCAGGCGTGCGCCTTACCGTTCGGCCATCCTGGCTCGGCCGAACGTACCGCCCTGTCGGGGTTAAGTCCTTCCTTTCGCTCGGAGCCGGAACTCCGTCAGGTACGCCGTTCCGGCCGTCAACGCGCCGACGCCGACCGCGACGGCGCCGACGGCCGGGATCGACACCGGCAACGGCCCGACGAGCAGTTGGTACCCCTGCACCGCCGCGAGGAAGGCCAGCAGGCCCACCGCGCCCCACAGCAGCGCCGACTTCGTTCGCGGGGTCACCTCACTCGACGCTGACGACGGCCTCGATCTCGACGCCGACACCCTTCGGGAGCGCGCCGGCCTGCACGGCGCTGCGGGCCGGCGGCTCGTCGTCGAAGAAGCTCGCGTACGTCTCGTTCATCTCGTCGAAGTCGTCGATGTCCGCCAGAAAGACGGTCGTCTTGAGCACGTCGCCCATCGACGCGCCGGCCTCCTCGACGATCGCCTCGAGGTTCGAGAGCGACTGCTCGGCCTGCGTCGCGATGTCCTCGTCGTCCAGCAGCTCGCCGTCGGGCGTCATCGGGATCTGCCCCGCGGTGAACAGGATCTCGCCGTTTGTCGTCGCCTGACTGTACGCGCCGACCGCCTCGGGGGCGTCGTCGGTGTGGATCGTCTCCTTCATGGCCGGAACTGGCGCCGGACCGCCCTTAAGTCCAACTGACCGCGCCCCGCGGCCGACGCTTCAAGTACGATGGCGCGCCAACGACGGCCGTGAACCGAACGGTCCGCAACGCGCTCCGAGCCCTCGCAGTCGCGGCGGTAGCCCTCCTCGCGCTCGCGCTCCGGTGCGCCCGGAAGCGCGCTCGCGCGGTCCCGCTCTCGCCGATCAGTGCCGGCTGGTACGTCGGGCCGGAGTTCGTCGAGCGCGAGGGGCTGGCGACGGGCGAGGAGCCCGCCGGGGAAGTCGCCGACGTGGCCCACTTCGCGGGCGAGACGTTCGATCCCGAACGGCTCCATCCGGAGGTCCGGCGCTTCTACGAACGCACCGCCGAGTACGAGATGCGCTACCGGGCGAACTGGCACCGCCCGTTCCGGAGCGGCGCCGCCGTCGCGAGCCGGCTCACGAGCCGGATCGAACAGCTCAATCTGCCGGGGCCGGGCGACGAGTCGTGGCACCGGCTGGAGAGTCGGTTTCTCGACATCGCGGAGCCGGGCTCGGTCGGGATCGACGACGACCCCGCCGAGCCGGCCCGCGAGGACGTGCGGGCGTGGGTCCGCACTGACCCCGAGACCGACGAGGCGGTGTTCGTCGCTCTCTACGCGACCCACCACCGCGACGGCGACGGCTTCGTGAACATCTCCGTCCCGGTACCGGGCGGCGGCGTGGACACGGTGATGCGCCCGGAGAATCTGCCCGCCGAGGGCGTCGACGGCGGGACCGGCATCCGGCTCACGACCGCCCCGTCGGGCGATCCGGGGCTGTTCCTCCGGACCCCCCTCGGAGCGTTCGCGGTGCCGGGCGGCCAGCGCTTCGACGTGTGGCCCGTGGAGGGCGAGGCCGAGGGCGAACCGCGGCTCCGCGCGACCCACGAGATGTGGCTGCTCGGCCGGCCGTTCCTCACCGTCGAGTACGAGATCGAGCGCGCCTAGACCAGCGTCTCGGTCTCGTAGCCGCGGGCCTCCAGGGCGGCGAGCAGTTCGTCGACGTGGTCGTGGCCGTGGGTCTCCAGATCCAGCACCACCTCCGCGGCGTTCATCGCCACGTCGCGGGAGGTGCGGTCGTGCTGGATGCCGTAGATGTTCGCGTTGTGCTCGGCGATGATCTCCACCAAGCGTTCCAGCGAGCCGGGGTTGTCCTTGAGTTCGGTCCGGATCTTGACGTACCGCCCCATCTGGACGAGCCCCCGCACGACCACGGTCGTGAGGTCGTTGAGGTCGATGTTGCCGCCACAGAGCGCCGGGACGATCGTCTCGCCCTCCTCGTACGCGAACGTCTCGCTCAGCACCGCCGCCAGCGGCACCGCGCCGGCGCCCTCGACCAGCGTCTTCGAGCGTTCGAGCAGGTAGGTGAGTGCCAGCGCGATCTCGTTGTCGGAGACGGTCACCACCTCGTCGACGCGCTCTTGGATGATCTCCCACGGCTTCTCGCCGACCGAGCGGGTGGCGATCCCGTCGGCGATCGTGTCGACGGCGTCGAGTTCGTGTCGCGTCCCTTTCTCCAGCGAACGAGCGACGCTCGAGGCGCCCTCGGCCTGCACGCCGATCACGCGAACGTCGTCGAGCGTGGCCTTCAGCGCGGTCGCGACCCCGGAGATCAGCCCGCCACCGCCGATCGGAACGACGACGGTGTCGACCTCGGGACACTGTTCGGCGATCTCGAGGCCGATCGTCCCCTGCCCGGCCATCACGTACTCGTCGTCGAACGCGTGGACGTACGTCCGGTCCTCGAGCTCCTCGATCTCGTGGGCGCGGGCCTGTGCCTCGTTGTAGTCGGCGCCGAAGAGGATCACCTCGCCGCCGTAGCTTTCGGTGGCGTCGACTTTCGCGATCGGCGCGTGCTCGGGCATCACGATCTTGGCGTCGACGCCCGCCCGGGACGCCGCGAGCGCGACGCCCTGTGCGTGGTTGCCGGCGCTGGCGGTGATCACGCCGGCCGCCTTCTCCGCCTCCGAGAGGGTCGCGATCCGGTTGGCCGCGCCGCGGATCTTGAACGAGCCGGTGCGCTGGAAGTTCTCGAGCTTCGGGCGTACGTCCGCGCCGGTCATCCGCGAGAAGCTGTGGGAGTACTCCAGCGGCGTCGTCCGCGCGACCTCGTCGACGCGGTCGCGTGCCGCCTCGATATCGGCGAGCGAGAGCATACCCTCGACGGTCCCACGGCTGGCGCTAAGGCGTTTCGATGCGGAAGGGGAAAGGGGGAAACGCACGCGTCACCTGCGTGCACTCACTCCTTGGACAGCCCCGGGCATAAGGCTACCCCGACCGCGGTGAAAGTGAAAACGGGCGCCGTGTGTCGGTCGGGGGCGAGTGTCACTGCGGCCGAACGTGCACGTCGTGTCGACGGACGTACGCGCGAACGCGGTCGGCGAACGCTCCGTGCTCGTCGGGCGCGGGCCACGTCACCTCGTCGCCGACGCCGAGTCGCTCGGGGTCGCCGACGTACACCGCCGCCGTGTCGGCCAGTCCCGACCCATCTTCGTCGGCGTCCCGTAAATCGGCGTGCTCGACCGGGACGGACACCCGGACGTAGAGGCCGTCACCCACGCCCTCGTAGGCGTCGAGGGCATCGATGTCGTCGGTCCGGAGCAGCCGCCCGCCGGTCTCGCCGCCGGGGGCGAGCGTGGGGTAGTCGCCCTGCACGGGGTGGAGCCCCGACAGCACCGCCGAGCCGAGGAAGGCGTAGGCGTCGACGACCGACGCGACCCGCTCGGGCTCGGTGAGGGTGCCGTAGACGAACACGTCCATACGATCCGTTCGGCGCGCTCGCTTAAGAAGGAGGGGCCGAGATGGGGTTTCGGAAAGCGGTCGGCGCGAAGCGGACGCGGCCCTGTGCCGCGTCTCAGCGCGAGGGACGACCGAGTGAACGCAGTGAACGAGGGAGTCGGTTGGGGAGGCGTGTGGGCTGTGCTGTCGGGGAGGACTGAAAGGGGCTGTCGTCTGGACGAACCCCGACGAAGCAAGGACCGCAACGAAGTGAGGACCGCAGCGAGTCGCGGGAGTCCAGACGACAGGGGCTTTCACGGTGTTACTGACAGACTACTCGACCACCACAAAACGAACACAGAGACCGAATCCCGAACACAATCGCTTTCCCCGTACCCCGACCACGCAGACCCATGCGCGTCAGCGAGGGCGACGTCGACGTCGAGGCGCCCGACCCGCGGGACGGCAGCAGCGAGGGCGCCGGCGAGGACGTGTTCTTCAACCCCGAGATGGAGCTGAACCGCGACCTCACCGTCGCGGTCCTGCGAGCCTACGCCGAGCGAACGGAGGCCGGCGCGGCGAACGTCAGCCGCGACGGGACGGAGGCCGGCGCGGCGAACGCCGAGCAGTCCGAGAACGCGGACGACGACCGGACGCTCTCCTACCTCGACGCGATGACCGCCACCGGCGTCCGCGCGGCCCGCGCGGCCGAGGCGGGGTACGACGTGACCGCCGCCGACGTGGATCCCGACGCGGTCGAACTCGCCCGCGAGAACCTCGCGCTGAACGACCTCCCCGGCGAGGCCGTCCAGTCCGACGCCAACGTCCTCATGCACTCCGAGCGGTTCGACGTGGTCGACCTCGACCCGTTCGGGACGCCGATGCCGTTCGCCGACGCCGCGGTCGCCGGCACCCGAAAGCTGCTCTGTGTGACCGCGACCGACACCGCGCCGCTGTGTGGCGCCCACTTCGACTCCGGCGTCCGGAAGTACGACACCGTCCCGCGAAACACCGACTTCCACCGCGAGATGGGGCTGCGGGTGCTGATCGGCGCGTTCGCTCGCGTCGCCGCCCGCCGGGACGTGGCGGTCGAGCCGATCGTCTCCCACGCGACCCGGCACTACGCCCGGACGTACCTCGACCTCACCCACAAGGCCACCGCCGCGGACGAGGCGCTGCAGTGGCTCGGCTTCGTCTACCACTGCGAGGACTGCCTCTACCGCGAGCACGAGTTCGGGCGGATCGCCCACCCGCCCGAGGACTGCCCGAACTGCGGTTCCGCACGCTGCTCGGCCGCCGGGCCGATCTGGCTCGGCCCGATCGCCGACGGCGAGTTCGTCGATTCGGTCGCCGACGAGGTGACGCCGAACATGGGCGAGTGGAAGCGCGTGAGCCGGCTGCTCGACACGCTCGGCGCGGAGTTGGACACGCCGACCCACTACGACCAGCACCGCCTCTGCAAGCAGTGGGGCGCGCCGGCGAACAAGCTGGAGACGTTCCTCGACGACCTCCGCGAGGCGGGCTACGACGCGAGTCCGGCCCACTACGGCGGAACCTGCTTCAAGACCGACGCCGACGTGGAAGAGATCCGCGAGGCGGCGGAGCCAGCCCCGGCGAGCGACCGGGAGTGACGACGGTCACGACCACGGAGCCCATGCCAGGGGTGTGGGAACCGACCATCGACACCGAGTAGCGCTCACTCCCGCGGATTGACGGTCTCGTGGATTCCCAGCACCACCGCCGGGACCACGAGCATGAACACGTGCTCCTCCAGCGGGATCCCCAGCAGTTCGATCCCGGTCCGCATCGGGATCGCGAACACGCCGACCTCCAGCGTGTACCAGTCCCAGACGTACGCGATGGGGTACAGCGCCGGGATCGTCCGGGCCGCCCGGCGCAGCGCACCGTCGCCGGCCCGGAGCAGCAGCGCCAGCGCGAGCGCGCCGAAGACGACCTCCGTCGCGAGGTACGTGTACGGCCCCAGCGCGGTGATGTCCGGCAGAGGGACGCCCGCGAGCGGTTCGAAAAAGACCGCGACCAGCAGGACTGCGAGGAACAGGTACGCGCCCCTGACGAGCAGCATCGTCGCCGTCGTGGGGTCGCGCCGGACCGCGACGGCGGCGACCGCGCCGAACACCAGACTCGCCGCGGGCGCGCTCGGCGGGAGAACGCGGGTGATCGACAGCGGGACCACCGCGAACAGCCCCGCCGCGAGCAGCGCGACCGCGAGCGAGCGCGACCGGGCGGGCCCGAGCGCGACCGCGACCGTTCGCTTGTCGATCGAGCGATCGTACTCGTAGTCCTGCGCGTCGTCGACGATCTTCACGCCCGCGAGGATCGTGACGAGCACCGCCGCGAGCGCGAGCGTTCGAGGTGCGAGCGTCCCCGTCTGGGCCGCGTACCCCGTGAGCAGACAGAGGCCGATTCCGACGGGGTAGCCCAGCGTCGTCGTCACGGGGTTGGTGTCGAACTGCGGCGCGTGGAGGTAGCCGATCGCCCACATCGGCGCCGCGAGCGCGACGGCGGCGGGGTGAGCGAGCAGCGCCAGTCCGAGAAGACAGCCGAGGAAGCCGACGGTCGACACCGCGAGCCCGAGCCGACAGCCCAGCACGGTCAGCGGATGGTCGTCGTCCTCGCCGCGGCGGTGGAAGTCGACGTAGCCGTCTTTCACGTGGGCGGTGTAGACGGCGAAAAAGGCGGCGCTGGCGCCGACCAGCGCGATCGTGGGATCGAACGGCCCGGCGAGCGCCGCACCGAACAGCGCCGTCGCCACCGGCGGCAGCATGAACACGGGATGGACCTGCGAGGCGTACGCGCCGAGGAGGGCGGCGGGACCGCTCCCGTGGCGAGCGATGGCCATGTGGTGTGTTGGACCGGACCACGCATAAGTGAAACGACGGGTCGTGACCGAAGGCGCCGCTCCCCCGGGGTTCTTGTGTCACCCTCGTGTATTCGGTGGCAGTGCTATCGCGCCTCCGTACCGCGTACGAGACGACCAAACGCGTCGCCGTCGTCGCGAAGGAGCAGGAGCTCACGTTCCTGGCCGCGGCGGTGGCGTACTACGCGTTCGTCTCGCTGATCCCCGCGGCGGTGCTGGCGCTGATCGTCGCCGCCACGTTCGGGGGCGAGCAGTTCGCCACGGTGCTGCTGGAGTCGACCAGCCAGTTCCTCACCGAAAGCGGGCAGGACGTGCTCACGACCGCGCTCACCGCCAGCGACGGGCGAGGGAGCGCGACCGTGCTGGGGCTTGCCTTCCTCCTCTGGGGGACGCTGAAAGTGTTCCGCGCGCTCGACACCGCCTTCGGCGACGTGTACGGCACGGAACAGCAGGACACGCTGCTCGATCAGGTGATCGACTCGTTCGTGGTGGTGCTCGGCATCGGCGCCTCGATGGCGCTGATGTTCGCGCTGGCCGGCGCGTTCGCGGCGTTCAACCTCGGCGTCGTCGTCGAGGCGCTGGGCGTGCTCACGCTGCCGATCCTGCTGACCGCGGCGTTCCTCCCGATCTACTACCGATTTCCGGACACGTCGGTCACGGTCCGGGAGGTGCTGCCCGGCGCCGTCGTCGCCGCCGTGGCGTGGACCGCGATGCAGGCGGGGTTCCAGCTGTACGCCAGCGTCGCGAGCACCTCCGCCTACGGCATCGTCGGCGGGGTGATCCTGCTCGTGACGTGGCTCTACCTCGCCGGCGCGGTCGTGATCCTCGGCGCCGTGATCAACGTCGTGCTCGCCGAGAACCGCGAGCCGGGGGCGGGCGCCGGCGCCGGGGGCCCGACGGCGGGCGACCGGCAGTTCCAAGGGGAACGGGAGCCAGCCTCGGAGTACATGGCAGAGCGCGAACCCCGCGGCGCGCCCGACGTCGCCGAACTCGCGGAGGAGGTCGACGAGCTCCGGTCCGAGCTCGACGGCTTCGAGGACGACGTCCAGCAACGGACCGTCGACAAGCCCCAGCTGGAAGAGGATCTCAAGGCGTACGTCCGGGCTCGGATGCGACAGGGGAAAGCCCGAGGCTGGGGGCCGTACCTGATCCTGCTGTACGGCGTCGCACTCAGCCTCGGCGCGTTCTACTGGCTCTCGGACTGGGCCGCGGTCGCGGCGATGCTGGTCGCCTTCACCTCGACGCTCGGCCTCTACGTGCTGTTCGTCCTGTTCGGCGGCGTCATCGGCGCCGCGAGAACCGCCGGCGGCATCGCCGAGCGCCTGCGATAGATGCACGGCTGGGGCGTCACGGAGGCGCTCGCCGGCCTCCCCGACTGGGTCGCACTCCTCTTTGCGCTACTGACCCAGCTCGCCGACGCGTGGTTCGTGTTCGGCGGGCTCGCCCTCCTCTACCTGCTCGCCGACGAGCGACTCGCGAGCGAGCCGCGGCGGGCCGGCGCGACGCTGATCGCGCTCGCGATCTGTGCGCTGGCCGCCACGGTCGCGTTCAAAACCGCCTTCGGCGTCCACCGCCCCGCCGGCGCGAGGACGGCGACGCCGCCGGGGTGGCTCCCCGCGCTGTTCGACGGCGTCTACGCCAGCATCGCGACCGGCGACGGGTTCGGCTTCCCCAGCGGCCACGCCACCTCGAGCAGCGTCGTCTACGGCGGCCTCGCGCTCGCGCTGGACCGGCTCTGGACCCGCCGGAAGCGGCTCGTCGCCGCCGCGGGCGTCGTCGCCGTCGTCGCGCTCTCCCGACTCGTAATCGGCGTCCACCACCTCCCCGACGTGCTGGCGGGGGTCGTCGCCGGCACCGCGGTGCTGCTCGCCGTGTGGCGGGTCGCCGACGGCCGGGCCGACCGGGCGTTCCTCGCCGCGGCGGCGATCGGCGCCGTCGCACTCGTCGCCGCGACGATCTTTGCACCGAACCACCCCGACGAGGCGCTGAAAGCCGGGATCGCCGTCGGCGGGGGTGTCGGCGCGGCCGTCGTGTGGCGCCGAGTCGGCGGCGAGTATCCGTCGCTCCCGGCTCGGGTCGCGCTCCCGGCCACGCTCGTGCTGGGCGCCGCGTGGGGCGGGATCTACGCCGGGGGGTTCCCGCCGCCGGCGGCGGTCGTCGGCTCGGCGCTGGTCGTCGGCGGTATCGTCGCGCTGCCGTGGGCGGTCGCTCGGCGCTAGTCGAGCGATTTCTCCATCACGACCTCGTCGTACTCGCGGAAGGAGAGCGGGTAGTCGTCGACGATCTCGTAGCCGTGGGCGTGGTAGAACTCGGGGAGGAACGGGTGTTCGCCGGGCGTCGTGAGCCGCATCGTCGCCGCGCCCGCCTCGCGGGCCGCCCGCTCGGCGCGTTCGAGGAGTCGGCTCCCGATCCCCTCCCCCTTCCAGCGCTCGCGAACGCCGAGGCGGCTCAGTTTCGCGACCGAGTCGTCGACTCGTTCGAGGCGGACGCCGCCGATCACCTCGCCCGCCTGCTCGGCGACGAACACGCGGTGCTCGCGGATCCACTCGGTGACCTGCTCGGGCGTGGCGGAGCCGGCTTTCGCGGGGAAGCCGAGTTCGCTGTTCGCCGCGTAGGCGTCGCGGTACGCCTCGGCCAGCGCGGCGGCGTCGACGTCGCCGACCGCCGCTTCACGGACCGTAACGTCGCCCATGCGTTAGAAGTTGGCTGGGCAGCACCCTGAATCCAGCGACGCGCTGGAAGGAAAGTGTCGTGCGTGGAGCATCCGCGAGCGAAGCGAGCGGTTCACCGCCGGAACGGGGTGAAACCCCGTGGAGGCGGGTTTTGGCATCAACGGGTTTTGCCGGGGTTCGACCGAGCGAAGCGAGGGAGGACCCCGGGAAAAGAGGTTGAGGTTTAGAACTTCTCGAGGTAGCGGTCCAGCTCCCAGTCGGAGACGTCGACGAGGTACTCCGCGAACTCCGCGTTCTTCGCCTCAACGAACTTCGGCCCGACGTGGGGGCCGAGCGCCTCGTAGATCGTCTCGTCGTCCTCGAGGGCGTCGACGGCCTCGCCGAGGTTGGTCGGCAGCGTCTCGATGCCGTACTCCTCACGCTTCTGCTCGTCGAACTCGTAGATGTTCTCGCGGATCGGGTCGGGACAGTCGAGCCCTTTCTCGACGCCGTCCAGCCCCGCGTGGATCAGCACCGCGAACGCGAGGTAGGGGTTACACGACGGGTCGGGGAAGCGCGCCTCGATGCGGGAGGAGGCGGGCACGCGCGCGGCCGGCTTGCGGATCAGCGCCGAGCGGTTGCGGTCGGACCACGCCACGTAGACGGGTGCCTCGTAGCCGGGGACGAGGCGCTTGTAGCTGTTCACGGTGGGGTTGGTGACCGCGGCGAGGGCGGGCGCGTGTTCGAGGATTCCCGCGGTGAACTGCTTCGCCGTCTCGCTCAGGTCGAACTCGTCGTCCTCGTCGTGGAACGCGTTCTCGCCGTCCGCGAACAGCGAGATGTGGGTGTGCATCCCCGAGCCGTTGATCTTCGGGATCGGCTTGGGCATGAACGTCGCGTGGAGGTCGTGCTGGGCGGCGATCGCGCGGACGACCGTGCGGAACGTCGCGACGTTGTCCGCCGTCGAGAGCGCGTCGTCGTACTCGAAGTTGATCTCGTGCTGGCCCTCGGCGACCTCGTGGTGGGACGCCTCGATGTCGAAGCCCATCTCCTCCAGCCCGTAGATGATGTCCCGGCGTACGTCGCTGGCGAGGTCCTTCGGCGCCACGTCGAAGTAGCCGCCGGCGTCGTTGGTCTTCGTCGTCGCGCGGCCCTCCTCGTCCTCCTCGAACAGGAAGAACTCCGGTTCGGGCGCGGCGTTGACCTCGTACCCCATCTCCTCGGCGCGCTCCAGCGCGTTCTTCAGCACCGCGCGCGGGTCGCCCTCGAACGGCTCGCCCGTCGACGTGTCGATCACGTCACAGATGAGTCGCGCGGAGGTGTCGCGCCACGGGAGGACCGCGAACGTGCTCGCGTCGGGCTTGAGGCGCATGTCCGACTCCTGAATGCGGACGAACCCCTCGATCGAGGAGCCGTCGAAGTAGATCCCCTCGGTGAACGCCTTCTCCGCCTGATCGGCGGGGACGGAGACGTTCTTCACCGTCCCGAGAATGTCCGTGAACTGGAGTCGCAGGAAATCGATGCCTTCGCGGTCGATGCGTTCGAGAACGTCGCGTTCCTCCTCGGTGAGGCCGCCATCAGGAGCCGGGTTTTCCGTCATGCTCTATCGGCTACTACGCCCCATACTACAAGAATATTCCCCTCCCACCAGAATACTGCCGAGGCCTTACTCAGATAATTGGATGTTCGTAAAGTTCTTCCCCGGTGCGGGCGGAGTGGAGTACCATGACGTACGAAAACCTCGATGCGCGCCTCATCAACTCCCTGCTGGGCAACGGTCGCGCGAGCCTCCGCAGTCTCGGCGAGGAGCTGGACGTGTCGGTCACGACAGTGTCGAACCACCTCCAGGATCTGGAGGATCAGGGCGTGATCGAGGGGTACAGTCCCGACGTGAACTATCAAGAGCTGGGGTACGACGTGACGGCGATCCTCCAGCTCAAAGTCGAGGGAACGGCGCTGCCGGAGATCACCGACCGGCTCGCGGATCTCCGCGGGATGGTGTCGGTGTACGAGGTGACCGGCGATCACGACGTCGTCGCCGTGGGGAAGTTCGAGGACACCGACGAGATGAACGACCGGATCAAGCGGGTTCTGACCGACGACGAGGTGCGGGAGTCGAACACGTCGGTCGTGTTGAACGCGGTCGTCGAGGACCAGCAGTTCGAGCTGGACGTCGACGAGGAGGAGTGAGTCAGTCGGTCCGGCCGTAGACCAGTTCCGTCCGCGTTTCGAGCGTCGCCGACCCACCGAGCCAGCCACCGCGGACCGGTGCCGACCCGGCCGTCCGGGCGAGCAGGTCGCCGTCGGCCGGCTCGGCAGGCATCGAGAGCGTGGACCGGAAGAACAGCGTCACGGCGTTCCCGCGGTTCCCCTGTCCGCGGTCGACGTGGACGGTCCAGCTCCGCTCGCCCGCTACCGACTCGCGTTCGAGCGTGAGCCAGCCGTCACGCTCCGTCGGAACGACGTTCGACCCCGTCGTCGCGATCTCGCTTCGCTCCGTTCGTGTCTCCCACGCGTGCGTGACGGCGATCCCGGCCTGTTTCCACCCCCGATCGGCACAGACGTTCTCGCCGGGCACGATGCGGTACCGCGAGGCGAGAACGAACTCGCGCCCGTTCTCAGTCGGGCGTTCGTGGACGCGCGATCGGGCCTGAACCACCCCCTTCGGGCACTCGTCGGCGGCGGACTCCGCCTCGTCGCGGGCGACGACCGGCGCCGAATCGGAGTCCGGAGTGTCGTACGCGTCGCCGTCCGTCGTCGCCGCGACGCCGGGCGGACCCGCGGAACAGCCCGCGAGGCCGGCGCCCGCAGCGACCGAGAGCGAAGCCAACAGTGAGCGTCTGGAGGGCATCGGCGGCTCTGCTCGCGCCGCCGGTAAAAGCAGTTCGTGTGGCTTCGAGGCGGTTTGCCTCGCCTTCGGCGAGTTTTCTCAGTCTCACATACTCGCGGGTCGCTTCGCTCCCCGCTCGTTTCGAGGCGGTTTGCCTCGCCTTCGGCGAGTTTTCCCGCCTCGCTACTCGAACCTGAACTCCCCGTCCTCCTGCACGACTTCGCCGTCGACCTCGATCACGGAGTCCTCGCTCATGTCGACGATCATGTCGACGTGCTCGGCGCTGTCGTTGACCTCGTTCTCCTCGCCGACACACTGCGGGTAGGCGCTCCCGACGGCCATGTGGACCGTCTCGCCCATCTTCTCGTCGAACAGCATGTTGTAGGTGAACTGGTCGATCGCGTCGTTCATCCCGATACCGAGTTCGCCGAGGTAGCGCGCTGCCTCGTCGGTGTCGAACACGCCCTGCAACACGCTTTCGTTGCGTTCCGCGGAGAACTCGGTCACTTTGCCGTCCTCGAACGTGAGGCGGACGCCCTCGACCTCGCGACCCTGCCGGTAGAGGGGCATGTCGAAGTACACCTCGCCCTCGACGCTGTACTTCTCGGGTGCGGTGAACACCTCGCCGCCGGGGAGGTTCGCCTCGCCGTAGTCGTTGGCCGCGGTGTTGCCCTCGATGGACATCGTGATGTCGGTCTCCTCGCCCGCGCGGATGCGGACCTCGCTGGCGTCGTCGAGGATCTCGACGAGGTTCGCCTGGAACTCCCGCTGGGCCTCCCAGTCGAGCGTGACGGCGTCGTAGACGAACTCCTCGTACGCTTCGGTGCTCATGCCCGCCAGCTGGGCGTAGCCCGGGCTGGGGTACTGCGTGAGACACCACGTCGTGTCGAGGCGGGCCTTCTTGATGGGGTCGTGGGCGCGGTTGTACGCGGCCGTGGTCTCGGGGTCCACGTCCGCCTTCTCGCTGGGGTTCGGGCCGCTGCGGGCGATGATGGTCGCGTCGGCGTTCTCGTACATCGCGAGCTCGTGGTCGGGCGTGTCGAACTCGTCGCTGCTGCGGAGGAACGCGCGGTCGGCGCGCTCGGAGTAGGTGAGCAGCAGGGGGTTGGCGCCTTTCTCGCCCAGCAGTTCGTGGAGCGCGACGGCGAGGTCCTCGGCGTCGCCGGGGACGTAGACGATCACGTCGTCGCCGGCCTCGATGCCGGTGGAGTGCTCGACGATGGTCTCGGCGTGCTCGCGGACTCGTGGATCCATAGCTGGGAGGTCGGGGCGAGCGAGCCATACCCCTTGCGGAGTCGAACTGGCGGCCCAGTCGCCGCGCTCGGGGGGCCAAGAATCGGGAGGCTTTTTGAGTGTCGGGCGGAACGAACGACCATGTTCAAGGCCATCGTGAGCGCGTCGACGCTCCGGGACTCCCTCGACGCCGTGAGCGTGCTGGTCGACGAGTGCAAGATCCGGCTGAACGAGGAGGAGCTGTCGATCCGCGCGGTCGACCCGGCCAACGTCGGCATGGTCGACCTCACCCTGGAGGCGGCGGCGTTCGAGTCCTACGAGGCCGACGGCGGCGTCATCGGCGTCAACCTCACGCGGCTTGAGGAGGTCGCCGGGATGGCCAACGCCGACGACCTGATCCACCTCGAACTGGACGAGGAGACGCGGAAGCTCCACATCGAGGTCGAGGGGCTCTCCTACACGCTGGCGCTGATCGACCCCGACTCGATCCGCAAGGAGCCGGACATCCCGGATCTGGACCTGCCGGCGGAGATCACGCTGGAGGGCGCCCAGCTCAACCGCGGGATCACCGCCGCCGACATGGTGAGCGACCACATCCGCCTGCGCGTCGACGAGACCGACGAGACGTTCCACATCGAGGCCGAGGGCGACACCGACGACGTGGACCTCCAGTTGGAGTCGGAGGACCTGATCGCGCTGACCGCCGGGCCCGCGGACTCGCTGTTCAGCCTCGACTACCTGAAAGACATGAACAAGGCGATCGCTTCCGACGCGGAGGTTCGGGTGGAACTGGGAGAGGAGTTCCCGGTGAAGCTTCACTACGAGTTCGCGGAGGGGCTGGGCAACGTGACGTTCATGCTCGCGCCGCGTATCCAGAGCGACTGATCGGTCTTTCTGCGGGTCGGTTTTCGTTCGGTTCTGAGTTCGTACGGCAACTTCTCCGATACTTGATAACGGAGACAGCAACCGCGACAGCAGCTCGATCGTTGACCACTTGCGACCGCAACCGCCCTGCACAGCCCTCAGACCTTCCCAGCCGACTCGCTCCCGTTGGTCGCTCGTCCCTCGCGCTTGCTCGTCCACAGAGGGACTCGCGTTTCGCGCCGACAGCCACTGCGGTGGACGCCGCGGGCCGGCAGTCGTCGCCGGCCCGCGGGGAGGGGTGGGGACTCGGCGCTGTGCCGGACCCTGTGTCCGGCACCCTGCGGTCACAAGTGGTCTAGCGTCGAGATGCTGTTGCTGTCGCAGTCGTCGACGGTCTGAGAGACGGATACGTCGTCTCTTCCGGAACCGTCTCACATACCACCCCGACTTTTCACCCACTAACACCACCGAGAACCATGCGCGCCGTCTACATCGACTGCGACGGGACCCTCCTCACGCTCGACTGCTCGTACGACGACCTGTTCGAACGCGCCTGCGACGCCGCCGGCGTCGACGCCACCGCCGACCTCCAAGCGACCTACGCCGAGGCGTTCTTCGAGGCGTTCGAGTCGTTCCACCCCGACCCGTACCGCGCCGGGATGGCCGCCGCCGTCGAGGCCGGAAATCTCGACGCCGACCCGGCCGACCTCGCGACAGCTTACGTCGACGCCGAGGTCGCTGCCGCCACACCCGCCGACGGCGCCCGCGAGGCGCTGGACGCGTTCGACGGCCCCGACACCGCGCTGGGCATCCTGACCAACGGCGTGACGACGGTCCAGCGCCGGAAACTGGAGTCGGCGGGGCTGTTCGACCGCTTCGACGCCTACCTCCCGAGCTACGCGATCGAGGCGCACAAGCCCGATCCCGCGATCTTCGCGGCCGCGAAGGACCGTCTCCCCGCCGACGAGTACGTCTACGTCGGCGACTCGCTGGAACACGACGCGCTGCCCGCGCGGGAGGCGGGGTTCCTCGCGGTTCACGTCGACACGGCGGCCGAGTCCGGGGTCCTGCGCGTCGACGGACTGGGGACGCTCGCGCGGCTCTGACTACGCCTCGTCCGTCGGGAACTGCACCTCGACGCGC
Organism: Halolamina sp. C58; assembly: GCF_051195095.1. NCBI lineage: Archaea > Methanobacteriati > Methanobacteriota > Halobacteria > Halobacteriales > Haloferacaceae > Halolamina > Halolamina sp. C58. The sequence continues at coordinate 555,020 of NZ_JBNTJY010000002.1, forward strand.
GTGCCGCCGTCGGCGGGCGTGTCGATGTCGACGATCGCCCCCAGCAGCGTCGCGCCCCAGTGGACCGACCAGAGCCCGAGCCCGCTGCCGTGTTCGAGCGCCGTCTCGCCGCCGGACTCCAACACCGCCACCTCGTGATCGGGGATGCCCGGACCGGCGTCGGTCACGACGAGTCGGGCGACCCCGTCGTCGGCGGTCAGCGACACCGTCACCGGCTCGTCGCCGTGCTGGATCGCGTTCTCGGTGAGGTTCTCGACGACGGCCGTGAAGGCGCGGTCGACGCCGTGGACCGGCAGCGTGTCGGCGATGTCGGTCCGGACGGTCGCGTCGGGCGCCGCGTCGAGCACGTCCCTGAGCACCGAGCGAGTGAGGTCGGCGGCGTCGAACTCCGTCTCCTCGGCGTCGAGGAACGCCTCCACCTGCCGGGCGTTCTCCCCGAGGTCGGACAGCTGGCGGGCGTTCTCCTCGATGTGTCGGACCATCTCGCGGTCCTCGCCGTCGAGGCGGCCGGCGAGCGTCTCGGCGTAGCCGAGCACGACCGTGAGATCGTTCCGGAGGTTGTGTCTGAGCACGCGGTTCAGCACCTCGACGCGCTGGCGCTGGCGCTCCCGGACGGTCACGTCCGAGAGCACGACGGTGTAGCCCACGTGGGTCCCGCTGGGGTCGGTCAGCGGCGACGACGACACCGCGTACGTCCGGCGCCCCGTGCCGTCGCTGCTGTCGACCTCGACCGTCTCGTGGGCGGGGGCGTCCTCGCTTTCGCCGTCGTCGGCCGCCTCGTCGACGCCGACCGGAAGATCGAGGAACGCGTCGAGCGGGCGATCGTGTGCGGTCTCGGCGTCGACGCCCAGCACCCCCTCAGCCGCGGGGTTGAGCCGGACGACGTGCCGATCGAGCGAGAGGGCGATGATCGGGTCGGCGAGGTCGTCGATCGCGGTGCGCTCGGCGGCGCGGCTCGTCGGCGGGTTCCGCTCGAACATCTCCGCCCGGTCGAACGCGTAGGCGTCCAGCACGATGTGCGGGACGAACATCAGGGGGGCGAGCTGGAGTTGGGGCACGGGGCCGATCGCCAGCGCCCACGCGACGAGCGCGAACCCCGGCGGCAGCGAGCTCAGCGCGACGGCGGCGCTCTCTCGCCGGTACAGCGGGCCGTAGCTCAGCAGGGTGTCCACGAGCAGAAAGACCGCGCTGGCCACGAGCACGGACTCCACGGCGACGACGAGGTACGCCCACGGGCTGAACGCGTACGAGACCGTCGCGACGCCGAACGCGGCATCGATCTCGAACCCGGTCCAGAACCACCCGTGGATCGGATTGGTGGCGACCAGCGCGGTCGAGACGACCCCGAACCCGACGATCGCCGCGAACAGACGGCTCCGGATCACGTCGCTCCGGCCGGTGTACTCCAGCGCGAAGCCGAGGAAGGTGATCCCGGTCCAGACGATCCCGAGCCACATCGTCGCCTCCAGCGCCCCCCGGTACGGCGGATTCCACACGAGCAGGCCGAACCCGTAGGAGAGACACCACACCGTCTGCGCGGCGAACACGCCGAGGAACCAGTCGACGCCGGGTCGCCCCCGGTGGTCTCGGATCCGCCACGCGAGCGCGAGCGCCCCCGCGCCGCCGGCGATCGAGCCGACGGCGGGCCACGGCGGCAGGAGATCGAGCGCCATCTGTGGGCCACGACGGCGACCTGTGGGGTAAAGCTGTCGTGGGGTGTGGTCGTGACCGCTCGGCCCGTCGAACAGCCGGAGAACTCGGCCGCTCGGGACGGGAAGCAACGCGCGGGCAGGAGCCGCGCCGTCGAGGGCGGCGACCCGAGCCCGACTCGCTCACGCGTGGCGCTCGATGACGTGTTTCGCCGCCTGCGCCTTCTCCTTCCAGCCGTAGCCCGCCTCGTACACGTGGCGCTTGCTGTCGACCAGCTCCCGCGGCGAGGACTCCTCGAAGCCGCCGCGGGCCCACGTGCCGGACTCTTCCAGCCACTCCAGTACTTTCTCGCGGGTCTCGGGCCAAGTCAGCCCGACCATCTCGTACCACGCGATCATCGCGAAGATCGCGTTGTCGTGGCAGCCGGGGTAGGAGCCCCGCCGGTAGATGGTCCGCATCGGATCCGTCGTCGGCTCGGACACCTGTTCGCGGTACTCCTCGGCGGTCAGGAGTTCGAGGCGGCCGTTGGTGTCGGGCTGGACCCGGCCGCTCCGCCGGAGGTGTGAGAGCGCGGCCTGGTGGAGCGCGTCCCACTCCGGCGCCAGATCGCGGAGGTCGTCCTCCTCGCGGGCGCCGGCAGAGAGGGGCGCGAGCACGTCGGCGTAGGCGCGCTCGACGGTCTGCCACTCGGTCCCCTCGAAGCGACAGCCGGCGTCGTGGAGGCTGCTGGCGGCGTGGCAGTCGGGACAGGGGTAGTCGAACCGCGGCACGGCCCACCGTACCGGATCGCCCGCCTTAGAGTCCCCGGTCGGCGCTCACTGTTTGGGCTCGATGTAGATGGTCGAGACGCGGCTGTCGGCGGCCTCGAGGTCGGCCTCGATCTCGTGGATGGCGTCGTCGATCGCCTCGGCCGCGAGGTCGGAGTCGACGCTGATCTCGACGGCGACCATCGCGTTCTGCGGGCCGAAGAAGACGGTCCGGAACGAGTCGACGTGGACGACCGCCGCGTGGTCGGTGACGATACCTTGGAGCTCGCGCTCGACGTCCGCCGGGAGGCTCTCGCCCAGTAGCAGGCGCTTGTTCTCCCACGCCAGCGCGAGGGCAAAACCCATCAGGAGGAGGCCGATGATCGCCGCCGAGACGGCGTCGTAGATCCCGTTGCCCGTGTACCGCGAGAGCACGACGCCGACCAGCGCGATCGCCGCCCCCGCCAGCGCGATGGTGTCCTCGGTGAACGCCGTCAGCGTCGTCACGTCGCTGGTCTTGCCGAACGCCTCGCGGATCGACCCCCAGCCGAACTGCTCCATCTGGCTCTGGAGTTCGGCGTTGGCCTTCGCGAGCGCCCACGCCTCGAAGGCGATCGCCCCGGAGAGCACGACGACGTTGAGCCAGAACGTCTCGACCCGGGCGCCGACGAGGGGGACAGTGAACTTCCCGGCCTCGGCGTGGCCGGCGGTCTGGATCGCGTGGATCCCGTGGTTCAGGCTCTCCCAGCCCGCGATCCCGAACAGGAGCACGGAGACGAGGAAGGCGTAGAAGAACTGGGCCTTGCCGTAGCCGAAGGGGTGCTCGCGGCTGGACTCTTTCTTGGAGTAGCGGATGCCGATGAGGAGGAACACCTGATTGCCGGTGTCGGAGATGGAGTGGTACGTCTCGGAGAGCATCGACGGGCTCCCGGTCAGGAGGAAGCCGACGAACTTCATGATCGCGATGGCGCCGTTGGCGATCAACGCCGCCAGCACGACGCCAGTGCTGCTAGCCATGGTCGGGGCGTCACGAGACAGCGCCTTATCGGTGTCGCCCGGGACGGCCCGCACCGCTTTTCCCGGCCGGGTGCGGAGACCGGCGTATGCTGATCGTGCTCTCCGACACCCACCGGACCGAGGGAACCGGGCTCGTCGGTGCCGCCGAAGACGCCGTCGCCGACGCCGATCTGGTGCTCCACGCCGGCGACTTCACGGCCGAGGCCGTCCTCGACGCGTTCCACGAGGCTGCGGCCGATCTGCGCGCGGTGTACGGCAACCGCGACGGCGCCGCGGTGACCGACCGACTCCCCGAAGCGACGACGCTGTCCTACGCCGGCGTCCGGATCGCCGCCACCCACCGCCAGCGCGGCGGGGCGACCGGGCTGGCCATGTTCGGCCGGGAACGCGGCGCCGACCTCGTCGTCTCGGGGCACACGCACCGCCCCGTCGTCGACGGGGAGGGGAGCCTGACGCTGCTCAACCCCGGGAGTCACGCCGACCCCCGGGGGGCGAGGCAGTCGTTCGCCGTACTCGAACCGACGGCCGAGGGGCTGAGCGGCCGACTCACGACCGTCGACGGCGAGACGTTCGAGCGGTTCGAAGTCGAGAACGAGTAGCGCCCTGCGAGGCGTGTTGGAGGGCCGAAGCAGGGACGACTCCGAGTTGGAGTGGTTACTTCAAAGAGGTTAGGTAAACACAAAGAGCCGTTTTAGCGTTCGACCGAGACGGCTCAGAACTTCTCCAGCAGGTCCCGGTAGAAGCCGTTCTCGGCGTCGCCAGCGAGCTTCTCGACGATGAGTTCGGGGGTCGACCGCGCGAGGTGATCTTTCTTCGGCGAGCGATCGACGCGGAGCTCGCCGTCGACAAGTCCGACGGCCTCGATCCCGTCGACCGCCACCTCGAAGCTCGCCGCCTCGCGGATGCCGTCCGCGAGGTGGGAGACGAACACGGCGCTGGCGCCCTGCTCGTGGAGCTCCTCCAGGATCCCGGCGATGATCTTGGCGGAGGCGCCGGGCTCGGTGATCGACTCCAGTTCGTCGACGAGCACGAGCCGCCCGTCCGCGCCCTCCACGAGGTCGCCGAACTCCCGGAGCGTGCTCTCGAACGCGCCGGCGTCGAGGGTGCCCTGTGACTTGGCGTAGTAGTGCAGCTCCGACACTTGCCCGACGCGGGCGTCCTCGGCGGGGACGGGCAGCCCCATGTGCGCGAGCACGACGATCAGCCCCACGAGATCGAGCGTCGAGGTCTTCCCCCCGGAGTTCACGCCGGAGAGCAGCGTCACCCCCTCGACGCCGTAGTCGACGGGATCGACCGCCTCGAACGGGACGTCCAGTAAGGGCGAGCGCCCGCCCTCGATCTCGAACCCCTCGCCGCCGAGAGTGGGCATCGTGCAGTCGAAGTCGCGGGCGAACCGCGAAATCGCGAGTTCCACGTCGAGTTCCAGTGCCGCGTCGACCAGCGACTCGGCGGGCTCGCGGAGCTCCCGGAGCTCGGCCGCGAGCTCCGTCTCGAGCCGGTTCGCACGCCGGTCGCGGTCGGCGGTGAGTTCGGTTCGGAGCCGGGAGACCGCCTCCTCGTTGTGTTCCAGCGGGAACGAGGGCTCGCCGCCGAACACCCGCTCGACGAACTCCGCCTCGCCGGCGTCGAGGTCGAGGCTGTCGACGACGTGCTCGCGGGCGAGTTCGACCGCCCGATCGTAGTCGTCGGCCAGCTCACGGGAGAGCAGCGAGTCGACGCGGGCGCCCTGCTCGACCAGCGAGAGGAAGTCCGTTCCCTCGATGGTCACGTCGCGCTCGCCGATGGCGTCCCGCAGGTGGTCGTTGCCGACCGACTCCGCGGTGCTCACGGCGGCGTCGAGGTCGTCGACCGCCACCGAGAGCCGATCGAGCTCGTCGTCGCCGACGATGCCGCCGTCCTCGTCGACCCGTTCGAGCGCCGCGCGCAAGGAGTCGAGGTCGCACTCGGGCTCGGTGCCCGCGATCTCGTGGACCGCGGCGGCGGCGAGCAGTCGCTCGCGGTTGTCGGCGAAGAATGTGAGCGTCCGTTCCGGGACGAACTCCTCGGGGCGTTCGAGCGCGTCCGGGACCACGCGCACGTCCCCCTCCACGTCGATACCGGCGAACTCCGCGTCGAGTACGTACACCGTCGAGTACGAGCGCCCGAGTTCGCCGAGTTCGCGGCGGTCGTCGATCACCTCGACGGGCAGTTCGGGCAGCGCGTCCTTCGCCTCGGCGTAGCGTTCCGCGTCGGCCGTCGCGACACAGCGCTCCCGAACCCGAATCCCCTCGGCGGGTTCGAGCGGTTCGACGCCGGCCAGCGCGTCGAGCAGGTCGGGGTCGGGGTCGCGCTCCATCGCCCGCGTCGCGAACGCGCGGACCTCCTCGATCCGGGACTGCTCGGTGCTCGGGAAGAACGTCGCCAGTCGCTTCTCGCCGTAGGTCGTGACCGCGCGCTCCTGCAGCAGGCCGAGCGCGTCGTCGTAGATCTCCCGCGCCCGGTCGGTGGCGAGGAAGCCGCCGTCGTCGCCGTGCTCCCGGCGGATCGCGCCACGAGCGATCGCCGCGGCGCGACCTTCGGAGATGTCCGGCGAGCGCGCGATGGCGGCCACGTCGCCGCGCCGGAGCGCCCCCTCGGCGTCGTCGAGTTCGGCCAGCGAGGCGGCCGTCTTCTCACCCACCCCCGGGATGGCCGTGAACTCCATTCGGCCCGGGGTTCCGCGCCATCGGGCAAAAGCGTGTGGTTCGGCGAGGGTCGCGAGTCCCGGCGGTGTTAAGTGATCTCCCGCCGTCCCTTCGGTCGATATGGGGGAGCGACTCGTTCAGGCCGGCACCGCGTTCACCGGGTTCCTCGGCGTCGCGCTGCTGGTGTTCGGGGGGTACCGCGTGCGGTACGGCATCGGAACGGTGGAGGAGCTGCTGGCGCTCGCGTTTCTGGGTGTCGCCGTCGTCGCGGGCTACCGCTCGCTGGCGGTCCACTCCGGCCCGCGGATCAACGCCGTCGGCAACACCGCGCTGTTTCTCGGCGCTGCCGCGGCGTACGGTGGCGGGGTGAACCTCGGCGTCGACGCCGTCGCGACGGCGGGGCAGGCGCTGTTCGTGATCGCCGTCGCGTACTTCGTGGTCAGGCTGGACTAACCGGGGCTGACAGGCGGCGCGACTGCTCGCTGGTGGACCGCCGCACTTCCACTCCCCCACCAGCGTCGGTGCTCAGGTCACGCCGGGGCTGGTCGCGCTCTCCCACTTGAACTCTCGCTACCCCTCGATCCGCCGGAGCGTCGCCGCCACGTCGCTCGGCGTCGCGCCGGGGGCGTCCTCGACGCGGTGGTCGGGGACGAAGATCGGGACGGGGTTGGCTCGGAGCGCCGTTCTGACGGTCTGGGCGTCGTCCTCGTCGTCCGGATTCAGGTTGGCCATGTGGGCGACCTGCCGCGTGTTGCCGACCTCGCCGTAGGGAATCTGACAGACGGCGTCGAGCACCGCACGCTGGTCCGTCGGCACGGTGATCGCGACCGCCACGTCCTCGAACTCCTCGTCGTCGCCGTCGAGGTAGTCGAACACGCGGTCCAATATCGGGTGCTCGGGCTCGGCGTCGTCCGGAATGCGGTCGGGGAACGACACGTCGATCACCTGACTGCTGGCGACCGCGATCTGAACCGGACGGCCGAGGACCTCTGACTCCCGCGCGTAGATGCCGGCGTCTTCCATCGGTCGAACGGAGGGCGTTCGCGGCCTTGAACCCGACGGCAGCGCCGGGCACGGGCGACCGGGGTCGCAAGTCTTTTGAACAGTTCCGTACATTAGTGTACAAGTATGAACAGCAACGAGGTGGCGCCCGCGGTGCAGTCCATCCTCGACGCCGCCCGCGAGCGCCCCGGCGGGGACGAGCGCGTGGCCGTCGACGGCGCGCGATCGCTCCCGGCGGCGTTCGCGGCGGCCGAGGCCGCGGGGCGGACCCCGGTCGTCGCGGAAGTGAAGCCGACCAGCCCCACGACCGAGGGCGAGAGCGACCGCGACCCCGTCGAACTGGCCGAGGAGATGGTCACCGGCGGCGCCGCCGCGCTCTCGGTGCTCACCGAGCCCGACCATTTCGGCGGGTCGGTCGAGAACTACGAGCGCGTCCGCGCGGCCGTCGACGTGCCCGTCCTGCGCAAGGATTTCCTCCTCGAAGAGGCGCAGTTGGACGCGGTCGAGGCGGACGTGGTGCTGCTGATCGCGCGGTTCCTCGGCGACGATCTGGGGCCGATGATCGAGGCGGCACGAGAACGGGGGATGCAGGTGCTCGTCGAGGTACACACCCGCGAGGAAGTCGAACGAGCGATCGCGGCGGGCGCGGAGATAATCGGGATCAACAACCGCGATCTGGCGGCGCTGGACGTGGATCTCGGGACGTTCGAGGAGGTGGCGCCCACGGTGCCCGAGGACGCGACGCTGCTCGCGGAGTCCGGCATCTCGACGCCCGCCGAGGCGCGGCGGATGCGCCAGGCGGGCGCCGACGGCCTGCTGATCGGCACCGCTATCATGGACGGCGACCCACGGGAGAACACGAGCGAGTTCGTCAACGCATGAGTTCTGATTCATCTGCGGACGGGAAGTTCGGGGAGTACGGCGGTCAGTACGTGCCCGAGGCGCTGATGCCCGCGATCGAGGAGCTGCGGGACGCCTACGAGCGCTACGTGCTGGAGAACGAGGACGGCTTTATGGACGAGTTCCGCGAGCGCCTCCGGCAGTTCGGCGGGCGGCCGACGCCGCTGCAGCACGCCGAACACCTCTCGGACCGCTACGGCCGGGAGATCTACCTCAAACGCGAGGACCTGCTCCACGGCGGCGCCCACAAGCTCAACAACGCGCTCGGGCAGGTGCTGCTCGCGAAGTACATGGGCAAGGATCGCATCGTCGCCGAGACCGGCGCGGGCCAGCACGGCACCGCGACGGCGATGGCGGCGGCCCACCTCGACATGCCCTGCGAGATCTACATGGGCGAGACCGACATCGGGCGCCAGCGCCCCAACGTGTTCCGGATGCGGATCAACGGTGCCGAACTCAACCCCGTCACCGCGGGTCGCGGGACGCTGAAGGAGGCCATCAGCGAGACGATGCGGGACTGGGCGACCAACGTCGACGACACCCACTACGTCGTCGGCAGCGTCGTCGGCCCCGCGCCGTTCCCGGAGATGGTCCGGGAGTTCCAGTCGGTGATCAGCGAGGAAGCGAAGAAGCAGTCGCGAGAGCAGTTCGGCACGCTGCCCGATTCGGTCGTCGCCTGCGCGGGCGGCGGGTCGAACACGATGGGCGCGTTCGCGCGGTTCACCGAGAACGAGGACGTGACCCTCCTCGCCGTCGAGGCGGGCGGCTCTTCGCTCGCCGTCGACGAGGAGGAGGGGGTCGCCCCCAACTCCGCCTCGCTCTCGACGGGCGGGCAGGGCGTGCTCCACGGCGCCCGCACGAAGGTGCTACAGGACGAGTGGGGACAGATCGTCGAGTCCCACTCCGTCTCCGCGGGGCTGGACTACGCGGGCGTCGGGCCGGAACTCGCCCACCTCGTCGACGAGAACCGCGTGACTGCGGTCAACGTCGGCGACGACGCCGCGCTGGAGGCGTTCCACCGACTCTCGCAGGAGGAGGGGATCATCCCCGCGCTGGAGAGCTCCCACGCGCTGGCGTATCTGGAGGAGGTGTTGGGCCCCGACGCCGACGACGAGGCCGCGGACGCGCTCGGTGACCGCATCGTCGTGAACCTCTCCGGCCGGGGCGACAAGGACCTCGAGACCGTGATCGAGGAGACCGACAAGCGGTCGATTCCGAACGCGCCGGACATGAGCGAGTTCGCGGGGGGACTATGAGCCGGCTGCCCGAGGCGTTCGCCGACGACGAGCCGGCGTTCATCCCCTACCTCGCGGTCGGTGACCCCGACATCCCCTCGTCGAAGCAGTACGTCGAAGCGCTCGTCGAGGGGGGCGCCGACTGCGTCGAACTCGGTCTGCCGTTCTCCGAACCGATCGCGGAGGGGCCGACGATCCAGCAGGCGGTCGTCCGCTCACTCTCGGGCGGCATCACCCCCGAGGCGTACTTCGAGTTCGTCGACGACCTCGACGTGGACGTGCCGCTGGTCTGCATGACCTACTACAACCTCATCTTCCGCTACGGCGCCGAGTCCGGCACCGCGGCGGGGGAGGGCGATCATACCGCACCCGGGCCGCGGCCGTTCGTGAAGCGCGCTGCCGAGGTCGGCATCGACGGGTTCGTCGTGCCGGACCTGCCCGCCGAGGAGGCCGACGACCTCCGGGCGGCCTGCGACGAGTTCGGCCTCGACCTCGTGTTCATCGTCGCGCCGACGACCACCGACGACCGGCTCGAAACCATCCGCGAGCGCGTCTCGGGCTACGTGTACGTGCAGGCCCGACTGGGCGTCACGGGCGCACAGGCGGACGTGTCCGACCAGACCGCCGAGAGCCTCGCGCGGATTTCGGACTGGGACGTGCCCAAGGCCGTCGGCTTCGGCATCTCCTCGGGCGATCACGCCGCCCGGGTCGTTTCCGCGGGTGCCGACGGCATCATCGTCGGCTCCGCGCTCGTGGATATCGTTGCCGACGGCGTCGAGAACGACCGTCCGACCGCTGACGTGGCCGACGACCTCCGGGAGAAGGCCCACGAACTCAAGGAGGGCGCGCTCCGGGGCGCCCGAGAATCGCCGGAAACGGAAAGACAATAGGGAAGCGGGGAGCGGAACTCTCAAGCCCCCGCTTGCCACAGTGTACCACACTAGCAGCACCACGCAGTAACACACACTCATGCCACGACTCACACCCACCGACGCCGGCAGAGCAGCCCGACTTGACCGCCTCTCCACCGACGGGAACGTCCTCATGGTGCCGATGGATCACGGCATCACGATGGGCGCCGTGCAGGGGTTGGCCGAGATCGAATCGACGATCGACGCTGTGACTCGCGGCGGCGCCGACGCCGTGCTCACCCAGAAGGGGATCGCCCCCCGGGTCCACCCGAACAAGAACGGCGCGGGCTACGTGATCCACCTCAACGCCTCGACCACGATCGGCCCCGACGAGGACGACAAACGCGTCACGGGAACCGTGAAGGAGGCCGTGCAGGCCGGCGCCGACGCGGTGTCGCTCCACCTCAACGTCGGCAGCAAGTACGAGCCCAAACAGATCGAGCAGTTGGCGGACGTGACGGAGCAGGCCCGCGAGTTCGGGATGCCCGTACTGGCGATGACGTACGCCCGCGGCGAGGGCGTCGACAGCACCGACCCCGAGTCGCTGGGCCACGCGGTTCGGCTGGGCGAGGAGCTCGGTGCGGATCTCGTGAAGACGGGCTACTCCGGCGACGCGGAGAGCTTCGAGCGCGTCGTCGAGTCGACGGAGCTGCCCGTGCTGATCGCCGGCGGGAGCAAGGGGACGAACCGACAGACCGTCGAGATGGTTCGCGGGGCGATGGACGCCGGCGCCTCGGGGGTGTCGATGGGGCGGAGCATCTTCCAGCACGAGCAGCCCGAGCAGATCGCTCGTGCGGTGTCGGCGGTGATCCACGACGACGCAGGTGTGGATGCGGCGCTCGACGCCGGCGGATTCGAGTAACGAGTCGCTGTTTTCGACTCGCGTTCGTCATCCCCGCCAGCGACGGCTGTGCGGTGGCGCGAAACGGGCGAGCCCTCGTGGCTCGCCTCAGCGCGAGGGATGAGCGAACGAGCGAAGTGAGTGAGCGAATCGGTTGGGGAGGTGTGAGGGCTGTGCAGTCGGGTGGGACTGAAAGGGGCTGTCCGCTCGGCGAAGGACGCCGACGTAAGCACCGCAGCGGAGTGAGCGAAGCGAACGGAGCGAGGAGCACATCGAGGCGCCCGAGCCGAGCGGGCAGGGGCTTTCATCGTGTTGCTGGCGCCGTATCCGGAGAGTTTCGTCACCCTCCCCGACACAACAGTCAACCACTAACAACGAACACCGAGTCGACGACGCCAGCCAGATACTGACACAATTAAGGCCACGCCTTCAGAAACGCCCAGTCATGGAGACGCTGCTTCTCAACAGCGAGGACGTCCATCACAACACCTCGATGGCGGAGCTGATTCCGGCGATCGAGGAGGCCTTTGCCGCCTACGAGCACGGGAACGCGAAGATGCCCGCGAAGTCCTACATCGACCTGCCGCAGTACAACGGCGACTTCCGCTCGATGCCCGCCTACCTCGACACGGGCGAGTGGGACGCGGCCGGGATCAAGTGGGTCAACGTCCACACCGACAACGAGGAGCAGTTCGACCTGCCGACGGTGATGGGGACCATGATCTACTCCGAGCCGGAGAACGCGTTCCCGCTGTCGATCATGGACGGCACCGAGCTCACGATGCAGCGCACTGGCGCCGCCGCCGCCGTCGCGACCGACCACCTCGCCGTCGAGGACGCCAGCTCGATGGGGATCGTCGGCGCGGGCGTGCAGGCGTACAGCCAGCTCGAAGCCATCTCGGAGATCCGGGACATCGAGGAGGTCGTCATCTCCGACCTCGACGAGGCCCGCGTGGAGGCGTTCATCGAGGCGTTCGAGGACCGCTTCACGGTCCGTTCGGGCACGCCGAGCGACGCCGCCCACTGCGACGTGCTCTCGACGGTGACGCCCGTCCGGAACCCCATCATCGGTCCGGAGGACGTGGGCGAGCACACGCACATCAACGCGATGGGCGCCGACGCCGAGGGGAAACACGAGATCGAGGACGACGTGCTGCTGGACGCGAAGCTGGTGATCGATGACTACGCGCAGACGACTCACTCCGGCGAGATCAACGTCCCCTGGAGCGAGGGCGTGCTGGACGACGACGACCTCTACGGCGAGATCGGCGAGATCGTCGTCGGCGACAAGGCGGGTCGAACGGCCGAGGACGGCGTGACGGTGTTCGACTCGACGGGGCTGGCGATCCAGGACGTTGCGGCGGCGCACGTCGTGTACGAGCACGCCAACGAGCGGGACAACGGGACGAGCTTCGACCTGCTCGGCCTGGCCTGATTCTTCAGGTTCAGTCGTTTAGCAGAGTCTGTCTTTTCGGGCGTCGAGGTCTTCGTAGTGAGCACGAACAGCAGCGCGGCAGTCGGTGGTTCGACTGTGGACAGCGCCGTGGCGGTCGGTGGTTCGACTGCGACCACGACCGCGGATGAGCCTGACCACTTGTGACCGCAACCGCGCCGCACAGCCCTCACACCTCCCCAGCCGACTCGTTCACTCCCTTCGGTCGTTCACTCGTCCCTCGCGCTACGTCGCCGACGCAGCGGCGACGGGTTCGCGCCGACAGCCGCAGCGGTGGCGGTGGACGCCTCGCGCTCGCCGACGGTCGGCGAGCGCGGGGGGAGGGGTGGGGATTCTCGGTCAGCGCCGTTGACGAAAGCCGCAGGCTCTCGTCTGCCAATCAGAAATCTTCGATTTCTGATGACGGACCTCGTGTCCGGCGCACTGCGGTCGCAAGTGGTCAACGGTCGAGATGCTGTTGTGCTCTAAACGCAGACTGCGAGCGAACAACGTGAGCGAGCAGGCCGAGGAACCCCCAACGGGGGTGACGACGGCTTTTGGCCGAGCTTTTGCCAGGGAGCGAGTGAAAACGAGCGACCGCAGCAAAAGGTCGAGGGTCTACTCCAGATGGATCGCGGGACGGAACGGGATCGCGTTCCCCGCGCGATCCGCCGGGTCCACCACGTCCTCGTCGTCCTCGGCGTACACCTCGACCTCGGCGTCGAACTCGCGTTCGAGGAACGCCGCGGCGCTCTCGTAGGCGCCCCGCTCGTCCATGTCGAGCAGATCCGCCAGCTCCTCGTCGTCGTAGTCGCGGGCGAACTCCACCGCGTCCTGTGCGACCTCGTTGACCTCGTTGCCGCGTTCGCGCAGGTCGGGGTCGCTCATCACCTCGCTCATCACCGCGCCCACGTCGGCGCCGGCCTCGCGGACCGCCTCGAACACGGTGTGCTTCCAGTCGGCGGCGGCGTAGATCCGGATCGTCTCCGGGTCGGTGTCGGTCACGTCCGCGACCTCGTTGATGTCGTCGACCAGCGCCTGCACGCGCTCCTCCTGCAGTTCCAGCTCGGGCGCGCGCAGCGCCTCGTCGACCTCGGGCCACGGCGCGTCCTCGGCGGGCGTGCCCGTCAGGTCCTCGTGGAGTTCGTTCGCGAGGAACGGCGTGAACGGCGCCAGCAGGCGCAGGCGCGTCTCGAGGGCGTGTCGCAGCGTCCAGCGCGCGCCCGGCCGGTTGAGGTCGGCGCGGCGACGGTACCACTTCAGGTGCTCGTCGAAGCCGTAGAAGGCCGCCTGCGTGGCGGTCCGGGTCTCGGAGCGCTCCATCGCGTCGGTCGCCGTCTCGATCGTGGTCTGGAGCTTCGACAGCAGCCAGCGGTCCACGTCGGTGACGGCGTCGCGGTCGCCCGGCTCACCCGCGACCAGCTCCTGCCCGCGGTTGTAGAACCGCCGCAGCTGGTCGTGGGTGCTCTCGACGGCGTCCTCGCGCCAGTCGTAGTCCTGCCACGGCTCGGAGGCGTTCAGCAGGAAGAACCGAACGGTGTCGGCACCGAACTCCGAGATCGCCTCGCCCGGCAGCACGACGTGGCCCTTCGAGGAGGACATCTTCTGCCCCTCCAGCAGGCCCATCCCCATCACGACGATCCCCTGGGGCCACTTCGGCTCGGGGAAGAACTCGGCGTGGTGGTAGAGGTAGAACGTCAGGTGGTTCGTGATCAGGTCGTTGCCCGAGAAGCGGTAGTCGACGGGGTACCAGTAGTCCCACTCCTCGCCCAGCTCCAGCGCTTGCTCGTCCGGATCGTCGACGGCGTCCTCGCCGTAGAACATCGCGTCGAAAAAGTCCGGATCCAGATCCTCGACGGGCACGTCCTGGATGTGCGGAGCGACCGTGTAGTAGGACATGTACAGCGTCGAGTCCGACAGCGGCTCGATCACGAACTCGTCGTCCCACGGCAGCCGCGTGCCCAGCCCGTAGTTCCGGATGCAGGGCCACTCCTCCAGCCAGCCGACGGTGTGTTCGTACTCGCCGCGGGTGTTCTCCGGGATCGCGTCGAGGTTCCCGATCGCCCGCCGGGTCTTCTCCATCCACTCCTCGTCGTTGTATCGCAGGAACCACGTGTCCTGGTAGGCGACCTCCACGTCGCCGCCGCAGCGACAGACGACCTCCTCGCTGAACTCCTGCATCGTGTCGAACGCGTCGCCGGCGTGGTGCTCGCGGAACGCGTCGCGGACGTCCTCGACGACCTCGCCCGCGAACTCGCCGTACTCGTCGTTCAGGATCCCGGAGTGGAACTCCGCGTTGTACAGGTCGTTCGTCGCTTCCTCCAACGCGGGGTCGTTGCTCGACTCGATCCCGTACTCCTCGACGGCGGACTTCGCGGGAACGTCGCCGTACCCCTCGATTGTGAGGATCGGGATCGGTTCGATCCCGCGAACCGCCTCCGGGTTGATCCCGTACGCGGTCAGCTCGTCGGCCCGCCCCTTCAGCTCCTGCAGCGCGACGTAGTCGTCCGGCGAGTGGGCCGGCACCGACATCACGACGCCCGTCGCGTTGTCGGCGTCGACGAAGCCGGCGGGCAGGATCAGCACGTCGTCGCCCGTGACGGGGTTCTCGACGCTGGTGCCGACGATCTCGCTGCCCGCGAACTCGGCCTCGACCGCGACCTCGCGGTCCTGCAGGCGGAACTTCTCGGCGGCGTCTTCGGAGATCACCCACGTCTCGCCGTCGACGGTCGCGCGGACGTACGTCGCGTCGGGGTCGACGTAGGCGTTCGTGACGCCGCGAACCGTCTCGGGGCGGAGCGTGGCCATCGGGAAGACGGCGTCCCCGTTATCCGGCGAGTCTCCGCGGAACCGGATCAGCGTGTACTCCTGGAACTCGGCCTCCTCGCCCTCCAGCAGGTCGTGCGTGGTGACGGGCTGTTCCTCCTCGGTGCAGTAGTTCACCGGGTGGAGCCCCTTCTCCACGAGTCCCTTCTCCTTCAGGCGCTGGTACTGCCACTCGATGAACTTCGAGTAGCGCTCGTCGTTGGTCGTGAACTCCCGGCGCCAGTCGACCGACAGGCCCAGGGACTTCATCCCCTTCTTGTAGTGCTCCTCGATGAAGTACTCCGCGTACCCCATCGGCGTCTCCAGATCGCTCAGGTCCTCCTCGGGGACGTTGTACGTGTCCTGCAGCACCGAGAGCTGCTCCTCTTCGCCCTTCTTCAGACGTTCGACGGCGCCGATGATCGGCGTCCCGGTGACGTGCCACGCCATCGGGAACAGCACGTTGTCGCCCTGCTGGCGCCGGTAGCGCGCGTAGGCGTCCGGCACCGTGTACGTGCGGGCGTGGCCGATGTGCATCCCGCCGCTGGGGTAGGGGTAGGGAACCGTGACGAAGGTCGCATCCTCCCCCTCGGCATCGTCGGCGGGATCGGCCTCGTACCGGCCGTTCTCCCGCCAGCGCTGCCGCCAGCGCTCCTCGATCGCCTGCGGGTCGTAGTCCATACCCGTGTCTCCCGTCCCCGCGTAAAAATACCCATCAGTTCTGACTGGCGCGCCCGGCAGCGAACGGTCGCGCGCCAACACTCGTGTCTACCCGCGTGTCGACCGTTCACACGGGCGATTCCCGACCGAAGCCCTTTTGCTCGGAAGCCGCCCCTTCACGGACACGAATGACCAACGCCGGCAGCCCACACTCGACGGTCCGCGACGGCGCCGCCCTGCTGGCGTTCGGCCTCGGCCTCCTCTGTCTCCTCGCGATGGTGCCCGTCACGCTGGGCGCGCTCGCGGGGTATCTCACGCTCGGCGCCGCAGTGCCGGTGCTCGCGGTCGGCGCCGGCGTCGCCGTGCTCTCACTCGTGACGGCCTGAGCCGGCGAGTCCCAGCACCACCGCCGTCGTCACCGACAGCGTCAGGCAGCCGTACAGCGGCAGCGACGGCGGGCCGTTGCCGAGGAGCCAGCCCGCCGCCGTCGTCGCGAGAAACGGGAGCACGAGCAGCCCCGCGACCGCGGCGAGCCGGCGCCGGTGCGCCCGGCGGTGCCGGGACCAGTAGCCGTGTCGGAGCGCGGCGTCGCCGGCGCCCGCACCGACGACGGGGCCGATCACGATCGAGATCAGCAGCAGCGCCATCGAGCCGTTGCCGACGAGCTCGCCCAGCCAGAGCCAGCGCACCAGCGCGGCGATCCCGGAGAGCGTCCGCCAGAC
The DNA here is from genome assembly GCF_051195095.1 of Halolamina sp. C58. Classification (NCBI taxonomy): domain Archaea; kingdom Methanobacteriati; phylum Methanobacteriota; class Halobacteria; order Halobacteriales; family Haloferacaceae; genus Halolamina; species Halolamina sp. C58. The sequence goes on from NZ_JBNTJY010000002.1 coordinate 571,604, forward strand.
GGCGGTCGCCCCCAGCAGGCTCGCGACGACGCGCTGTGTGGCGGGGACTGACACGCCCGCGGCTTGGGCGATCGCCCGCAAAACGGTATCGGTGCCCTACGTCGTCTGGGCCTGCAGCGTCCGCTCCATCATCGCGACGAGCGTCGACGCGAAGCCGGAGCCGGCGCTCCAGTACGCCGTCTCGCGGCTGGTCCCCGGGAGCTCCTCCTCGCCCAGCACGCTGTGGAGCACGGTATCGTCGTCGATCAGGAGCATCCGGCCGGTGTGGTTGGCCTCCTCGTCGTGGATCTCCGGGGCGAACACCGTCACGTCCGCGACGTCGGCGAACCGCTCGCGAACGGCGGCGTCCGTGCTGAGTACGGTCACGTCCATGCCCGCCGCCGCACGCTCCGCGAGCGCTTCGCGGACTCCCTCTGTCAGCAGGTCGGTTGATTTGACGCCGAACACCACCCGGGCCTCGGCGTCCCGGACCAGTTGGGTGATCCGCTCGGTGACGGCCTCCCGGCCCCGAACTGTCCAGATGTCCTCGCGCTCCTCGCTCGGCCCCTCGCGCCGGCTTGCCGCCTCTTCGAGTCGGTCCGTGACCCGTTCGATGTCCCGCTCGAACCGCCGCGTGAGCAGCGACCCCGTCTCCTCGACGGTCACGGGCTGGAACTCGCGGGGGTTGGCGTGCTGGACGTTGACCAGCCCGCGGTTCTCCAGCGACTCGACCGCGCTGTACACCTGCGGCCGCGACACGTCGGCGGCCTGACTCACCTCGCGGGCGGTCGCGGTGCCGAGCTCGTGGAGCGCGACGAGCACCTCGGCCTCGTTGGTGCCGAACCCCAGCCGGCCCATCGCGTCGAACGCCTCGTCGTCGCCGCTACGCATCGGTGCCTCGACGTGCCGAGCGGCCGGGCTGCGGTCGTCGCCGGGAGCCGTCGTGGTACATCTGTTCTGACGGCGGTTACAGTCCTGTTGTAATATTCCTTCCGAAAGGTATAATGTCGTCTCAGCGGGAGTGGAGTACATGTTCGAGACTGGAAACGAATCGGCCGCCGGGACGGCGACGCGGCGGAGGTCGCCGTGAGCCGGCGATCGCTCGGCGTCGCGGCGATGGTCGTGCTGTCGGTCGTCGCCGGGGTCGCGATCCCAGCCGCGGCGGCGAACACCGACGTGGCGATCGAGTCGGTGGATCTCTCGGTCGACCAGCCCGCGCCCGGGGAGTCGTTCACGCTGACGACGACGATCGCGAACCTCGAGTCGAGCGCCGGCCCGGTCGAGGTGACCGACATCTACGTTCGCGAGTCCGGCAGTGGCCGCGATCTCGCGCGCATCGAGGACGTGGGATCGATCGCGAGCGGCGACACGCGCGCGATCCCGCTGACGATGTCGATCGACGAGCCGGGCGAGAAGAAACTGGTCGTCAACGCCGTCGTGCGCGACGCCGACGGCGACTTCCAGTCCGTGAGCTACCCGCTGTACGTCGACGTGCAGGAGCCCGACGAGGCCGTGATCTCCTTCGCGGGGCTGGACTCGGTCGCCGGCGAGGAGAGCCGAGTCGACGTGACCGTCTCCAACGGCGACGACGGCCCGCTCTCGAACGTCCGGCTGGAGCTGACCGGGGCGGCCGACGTAGAGAACCCCGAGCGCGTCTCCGCGTCGATCGCGTCGGGGACCCAGACCACCCACACGTTCGCCGCGACGTTCGACGAGCCGGGCAGCCGGACGCTGACTGCGACGCTGACGTACAAGACCGACGAGGGCGTCACGCGGACGGTGACGCGTAACGTCACCGCCGACGTGGAGGCCGCGACCCTCGACCCGCAGTTGACCGCGACGGGGACGACCGCGAACGGCTCGTCGGTCGTGCGGGCGACGCTGTCGGAGTTCGGCAACGTCGAACTCCGCGACGTGCAGCTCCGCGCGGTGGTCGACGGCGAGACCGTCACCAGAACGCGGCTCGCGGACGTGCCCGCGGGGGAGAGCCGAACCGCCACGCTCGACGGGAGCGCGATCCCGCCGGGCGAGGTGACGGTGATCGCCGAGTACACCGCCGCCGGGGAGACGGCGACCAGCGAGACGACGCTGTCGTACGCCCCGGCGCCGACCAGGGGCGTGACCGTCACGGGCGTCGACGCGAGCCGGAGCGGCGGCGTGGTGACGATCAGCGGCGACGCCGCGAACGTCGGCAGCCTCGACGCGAGTTCGGTCGTGATGCGCGTCGTCGCCGCCGAGGGCGTGACGCCGGTCAGCCCCAACAAGGAGTACTTCGTCGGCGCGGTCGACTCCAGCGAGTTCGCGACGTTCCAGCTCACCGCCAACGTCTCGGCGTCGGTGACCGAGGTGCCGGTCCGGATCGAGTACACCGTCGACGGCGAACGGCTCTCGCGGGTGGTCGAACTCGACGTGAGCGACGCCGCGCCGTCGGGCGGTGGACAGGGCTCCGGCGGCTCGGGGGGGTCGCTGCTGCTCGGCGCGCTGGTCGTGCTCCTCGCGGTCGGCCTCGGGGCCGCGCTCACGATCGCGTACCGTCGATACAGGGGCTGATGCACGTCATCGAACTCGCCGACGTGGTGAAGCGCTACCAGAGCGGCGAGGAGACCATCGAGGCGCTGAAAGGCGTCGACTTCCACGCCGACCGCGGCGAGATGGTGACGATCATCGGCCCCTCGGGCTCGGGCAAGTCGACGATGCTCAACATGATCGGGCTGCTCGACACGCCCACGGAGGGGAGCGTGAAGCTCGAAGGGCGTGACGTGACCAACTTCACGGAGGACGAGCTCACCGAGGAGCGACGCAACGGGATCGGCTTCGTGTTTCAGGACTTCCACCTGCTGCCGATGCTGACCGCGGTCGAGAACGTCGAACTGCCGTCGATGTGGGACACCGGCGTCGACCGCCACGATCGCGCGATCGACCTGCTGAAACGGGTCGGGCTCGGCGAGCGGCTCGACCACACGCCCCGACAGCTCTCCGGCGGGCAGCAACAGCGCGTCGCGATCGCGCGGGCGCTGGTGAACGAGCCCGACATCGTACTGGCCGACGAGCCGACCGGGAACCTCGATCAGGACACCGGCCGGACGATCCTCGACGAACTCACCCGGCTGAAGGAGGAGGAGAACATCGCGATCGTCTCGGTCACCCACGACGAGCAGTTGGTGGAGTACTCAGATCGCGTCGTGAACCTCGTCGACGGGGTGATCCAGGAGTGAGCGTCGAAGCGTGGCTCTGGCGGTTCCCCAGCGCGCTGATGGCGTGGCGCAACCTCGGCCGCAACCGCGCGCGGACGGCGCTTGCGGCGCTGGGGATCGTGATCGGCGTCGTCGCGATCGCGTCGCTGGGGATGGCCGGCGCCTCGATCCAGTACAGCACGAACCAGGAACTGGGCGGGCTCGCGAACCAAGTCACCGTCACCGCCGGCGAGGACAACCCCGAGCCCGCGCTCACGGAGTCGCAGGTCCGGAACATCGAACGGCTGGTCGCCGACGCGGACGTGATCGCCCAGAAGACCGGGACGACGACGATCGACGCCGGCGGCGAGCCCCAGCGCGTGAGCGTCACGGGGCTCACACAGGCCGGCGCGCTGTACGACGCCCAAGAGGGGGAGGTGCCCGACCGCCTGCGCTCGGGCGCGCTGGTGAGCAACAGCGTCGCCGAAGAGTTCGGCCTCGAACTCGGCGACCCGATCGAGTACGACGGGCAGCTCTACCGGATTCGGGGGATCCTCGAACCCCAGCAGGGGTTCGGCGGCGGCGCGTCGGTCGTGCTGCCGGTCTCGGCGATGACGGATCGGGAGTACTACTCGACGGTCACGATCGTCGCCGAGGACGGCGCGGCCGCGGAGGCGGTCGCCGATCGTGTGGAGCGGGGGATGAACGGCCGCGAGGAGATCGTGAGCGTCACGACGCTCGCGGCGGTGCAGGAGAGCATCGACTCGCTGACGAACACGCTCAACCTCGCGCTGATCGGGATCGGCTCGATCTCGCTGGTCGTCGCGGCGGTCAGCATCCTCAACGTGATGCTGATGAGCACGATCGAGCGTCGGGGCGAGATCGGCGTGCTGCGGGCAGTCGGGATCCGGCGCGGCGAGGTGCTGCGGATGATCTTGACCGAGGCAGGGCTACTGGGGGTGATCGGCGGCGCCGTGGGCGCGATCGTGGCGCTCGGCGTGGGCCTGCTGCTGAATCAGGTGCTGTTCGGCGATCCGACGCTCGTGTTCGAGTGGGCGAGCATGCGCTACCTGCTGTTCGGCTTCGTCTTCGCCGTCGTCGCGAGCCTGCTCAGCGGGCTGTACCCGGCGTGGAAGGCGGCGAACGAGCGGCCCGTGGAGACGCTCCGGGGGTAACCGGGAGCTTCTTCGGGCCGAGCGACCCAGTGACGGTATGGAGATCGCCGGGAAGTCGCTCCGTCGACGGGTCGTGACCGCGGTCGTGGTGTTCGTCGCGCTGGTGGCGTACGACTACGCTACGGGCTCGGCGGTGAGTTGGGCGATCAACGCGGTCGTGCCGGTGCTGTTTTTCGCCGTCTCGATCGCGACCGATACGGCGATGCAGGGGTGGCTTGACGGCCGGGAGTGAGGTTCCGGGGTGGATCGGTTAACGACTGTTTGTGCGGGATGTCCATTCTGAGAACGCTTTGGTAGGGTCGTGAACGGCACCGCAACCGCGAACAGCGCCGCGGAGCGAGCCTGACCACTTGCGACCGCAACCGCTCCGCACAGCCCTCAGACCTCCCCAGCCGACTCACTCCCTGCGGTCGTTCGTCCCTCGCGCGCTCGTTCGCGCACGGAGGCGCTCACGTCGCACGCCACCGCCGGCTGCGGTGGCGGTGGACGCCTCGCGCTCGCCAGCGGTCGGCGAGCGCGGGGGGAGGGGTGGGGACTCGGCGCAGCGCCGGGCCTCGTGCCCGGCGCTCTGCGGTCGCAAGTGGTCTACGACCGAGATGCGGTTGCTGTGGCGGGTGCTGTCTCAGTTGCCAACGGTCGAGATGCTGTTGCTGTCGCGGTAACGAACCGAAACGTCGCGATCGCCGCTACCACCGAACAGAACCACCACGAAAACCCAGAAGAACCGATCTAACTCACTTCGATATCGATCCCGTCGTCGCCGTCGGCCTTCGGCAGTTCGACCGTCAGCACCCCGTTCTCGTAGCTCGCCGACGCCGCGTGCTCGTCGACGGCCGTCGGGAGCGTCACGGTGCGGCTGACCGCCCGCCGGGTGCGCTCGCGGCGGTAGTACTGGGTGTCGTCGTCGGTTTCGGACTCGCTGCCGCGCTCCGCCGAGATGGTGAGCTGGCGGTCGCTGACCGACACGTCGATGTCGTCGGGCTCGTACCCCGGCACGTCCGCGACGACGACGATCTCGTCGTCCGCGTCGGCCACGTCGACGTGGATCCCGCCGCCGACGGCGCCCTCGAACTCCCCGGTCAGGTCGGCAAAGCCGGAGTTCAGCTGCTCGAACAGTTCCTCGATCTCGTCGAACGGGTCACGGCGGCCACTCATACCCGAAAAGTGGGTCCACGGAGGGTTAAGGGTTACCGCCGGCCCGCCGAGCCCGATGCCCTCGGTGGGTTCTGATCGCTACCCGACGACGTGCGTCGTGTCGTAGGAGCCGAGCCGTTTGACCCAGCCGTCCGCACAGACGGCCTCGATCTCCGCCAACGCCGCCTGCGTGCGGGCCTCGTACAGCCCCGCCTCGATGTCGACGTGGAAGCAGTAGTCCCCGAGTCGGCGGCCGCTGGGGCGGGACTCGATCCGGGTGAGGTTGATGTCCCGATCGGCGAACGACTCCAGCAGTTCGAGCAGCAGGCCGGGGTAGTTCGCGCCGGGGTAGGCGACGATGCTGGTCTTCCCGCCCGCGTCGGAGCGCTCGCTCTCGGGGGCGACGACGAGGAAGCGGGTGGCGTTGGAGTCGTGGTCCTGAATGTTCTCGGCGATGCGCTGGAGCGTGTCGTCGCTGTTTGCAGGGTGGCCGATCGCCGCCACGCTCGCGTCCTCGCGAGCGCGCTCGACCCCGCGGGCGGTCGACGCCACCGCCTCCTGACTCACGTCGGGGTAGTGCTCCGCGAGGTACTCCCGGCACTGAGCCAGCGCCTGCGGGTGAGAGGCGACGGTCGAGAACGCCGGCCCCTGTGCGAGGAGGGCGTGGCGGATCGGGGAGACGACCTCCTGTACGACGCTCACCTCGCGGTCGGCCAGCGCGTCGAGACTCTCGTCGACGGAGCCCTCGATGCTGTTCTCGACGGGGACGACGCCGCGGTCGAACTCCCCGTCCGCGACCGCCGCGACGATCTCCGTCACCGACTCCCGGAAGCTGACGCCGTCGTCGGCGATCGACCCCGCCGCGCGATGGGAGTACGTCCCCGCCGGACCCAGCGTGACGACTTGCATACCCCCGCGTTCACGAGGGGCGGAGAAAAGCGCGTCGGCGGGTCGACTACAGGCCGACGATATCGTCCAGTTCCACGTCGTCGGTTCGCCCACCACAGACCGCACACTCCTCGACGTGTGACGGGGCAGCGCCGCCCTCCATGTGGAGGTTACCGCACTCGGTACACACTTCGAAATCAGCGTCGAGCATGCGCGAGGCGGTACTGGTGTGTGATAAGAGAACTTTGTGGCGGCTGAGACAGTTCTTCGCGGTCACCGATTACCGCGGTGTCGATTCCACGACTGCGCTTGCCAGTTACCGCGGTGTCGCTTCCACCACCGCGGTCGGCAGTTACCGCGGTGTCGCGCGGGTCGCCGTCGCTTTGAACGACGCCACCACCGCGCGGCCGGGTTCGAGTCCGAGCCGGTCGCGGCTCTCCTCAGTCACCAGCGCCACGAGCGGGGCGTCGGCGCCCACGTCGACCGAGACCTGACAGATCGACTCCCCGCGGTCGACCGCGACGACCTCACCCGAGAAGCGGTTCCGCGCGCTCGTCGCGTCACCGGTCGGCGTGTCGGCGGGGTCGTGCAGGGTCACGGCGTCGGCCCGCAACACCACCTCGACCGACTCCGCCTCGGGCGGGACCAGCGCCCGGACCGTCCCCGCGGCAGTCTCGACGGTACCGAGCTCCCCGTCGCGCTCGGTCACGTCGCCCTCGAAGACCGTCTCCGTCGTCTCCGCGATCGCACTGTAGCCCGCGCGCAGGCGCTCGAACGCCGCCAACAGCTCCCGAGCACGCTCGGTGAGGACGCTCCCCCCGCCGCCGCTGCCGCCGCGCTGGCGCTCGACCAGCGAGCCGAACGCGTCCTCCAGATCCGTCAACCGACCGTGGGCTCTGGAGTACGACCGCCCCAGCCTCGACGCCGCCGCGTTGAGCGACCCCGCCTCGTCGACGGCCCGAAGCAACTCGGCGTCGCGCTCGCCGAAGGCAACGTCGTCGGCCCGGAGCGTCGCGTCGAACCCTGCGTCCATACCGGGACTCGGGTCCGCCGGGGCAAAACGGTTCCCACTACCGGGAGGTTTTGATTTGTCTAAAAATAGGATGCGAGGAGAACAACTATGTAGTTGGGCGGTTCATGGTACGACAAGAAGACCCATGCACGACGCACACATTGGACCGCCACGGGCGGTCCGAAACGGTGGTTCCCCGTGATCCCGCTGCAGGTGCCGCCCGACCTGTTCGGTCCCGGGGTCCGGACGGCGCTCGATATCCTGATCGGCTCCTGGCGCGAGGGGTTCGTGCAGGTGTCCGGCTTCGTCGGCGCGACCGTTCTCCTGTTCAGTCTGGTCCAGTACCGGTTCGACGGGAAGCTGACCGAACTGCTGCAGGAACACGAGCGCGCGCAGCCGCTGGTCGGCGGACTGCTCGGGGTGACGCCGGGCTGTGGCGGCGCCATCATCGCGATGCCGCTGTACATCCGCGGCACCGTCAGCTTCGGCACCGTCGTCGCCGCGCTCGGCGCGACCGCGGGCGACTCGGCGTTCATCATCCTCGCGCTGGCGCCCGAGGCGGCGATCTACGCGTACGGGCTCGCGTTCGTCGCCGCGGTTGCGTTCGGCTACTCGATCGACCTCTGGGGGCTCGGCGTGGGCCACGTCGACCGCGCGGTCGAGCGGATGAGCCGCCCCGTCACCGACGGCGGCTTCGCCACCAGCAGCGTCGCCGAGGGCGGCCCGAGCGTCCCGGAGTACGAGCGGCCCGATCGCGAGGGCGGCAGGAGTCTGCCTGGATACCTCCCCGACACCGCGCTACTCGAACGGGTCAGCCACGGCGTTCACGTGCTCTGGTGGGTGACGCTCGTGGGCGCGCTCGTCGCCGGGACGATGTACCTCGCGAAGGGAGCGGTGGAGCCGGCGTGGGAGGTCGGCCTCAGCTACGACGGCCTGTTCACGGTCGCCGGCCTGCTCGGGACGACGCTCTCCTTTTACCTCTACTTCGTCGGCCGGCACTACATCGGAACGGGCGACGTCGGCCGGAGCCGGGACAGCTTCGGCACGCTGTACAAGACGTTCCAACACGCCGCGATGGAGACCGCGATGGTGACCGTCTGGGTGATCGCGGGCTACCTGCTCTACGAGTACGGGATGGCGATCTTCGCGTTCGACATCCAAGCGCTCGCGAACTCCGCGGGCGTGCTGACGCCGGTGTTCGGTGCGCTGCTGGGGCTGATCCCCGGCTGTGCGGCCCACATCGTGTTCGCCCAGCTGTACGCCATCGAGGAGGCGGTGCCGTTCTCGGCGCTGACCGCCAACGCGATCAGTCAGGACGGCGACGCGCTGTTCCCGCTGCTGGCGATCGATGCGAAGGCCGCGCTCATCGCGACGATCTACACCACGGTGCCGGCGGTGCTCGTCGGCGTCGGCCTCTACCACTTCTGGCCGTACGCCCAGTACGGCTTCGGCGTGGTGGGCTGACCGACCGCGAACGTTCGTCGGTCACAGGTCGTGGTACCACGACCCTCGGAAGGGTTATCCCGTGACGGGGCATACGTTTGTTTGCAATGGCAAACGGTAAGGTTGATTTCTTCAACGACACGGGCGGCTACGGTTTCATTTCCACTGAGGACGCGGACGACGACGTTTTCTTCCACATGGAAGATGTCGGCGGCGACGACCTCGAGGAAGGGCAGGAAGTTGAGTTCGACATCGAACAGGCCGACAAGGGCCCCCGCGCGACGAACCTCGTCCGCAACTAACGGTTTCTTCGTCGCCCCTACGGCGACAGTCCGTTTTCACGCCGACCAGCGATAGCGTCGGCACGGTTTCGGTCCACGTATCGACGGGTCGATACCGAATCCCGACACCCAGCCGGAGGCTTTTCTCCTCACCGAACGCAGGCCCACCCGTGAGCGAGAACGCGTTCGCAGCGCTGGGGAGCGAGCACCGGGTCGAGATCCTGCGGACGCTCGTCGTCGCCGTCGAGGAGGGGGCGCCGGGGCTCCCGTTCACCGAACTCTACGACCGGACGGGGATCGACAGCAGCTCGCAGTTCTCCTACCACCTCGATCGGTTGACGGCGGAGTTCGTTCGCGAGGTCGACGGCAACTATCGCCCCACGAGCGCGGGCGAACGGGTGGTTCGATCGATCCGGGCGGGGATGTACACCGGGACGCCGTCGTTCGACCCCGTGACCGTCGAGGGGCTCTGTCCGGCGTGTGAATCGACGACGCTCCGGGCCGAGTACGACGATCCGCACCTCCAAGTCGCGTGCGGCGACTGCGGGGAGACTGTGGTGACGTACGATCTCTCGCCCGCCGAAGCCGAGGGGCGGGACGCGATGGAGACGCTCCGAGCCTGCAACCGCCGGGCGCTTCGGGAGTACCGCACCGCGATCGCGGGCTCCTGTCCGACCTGCTACGGGCTGACGACGGTGGCGATCGAGGCGGGGCCCGACGACGGGTACGCCTGCGTCGCGACGTGTTCCCAGTGTGATCTCCGGCTGTTCGCGCCGGTCGAACTGCCGCTGTTCGGCCACCCGGCGGTCGTCTCGTTCTACTGGGAGCACGGCGTCGACGTGACCGAACTGCCGCTCTGGCGGCTCCCCGAGTTCATCGGCGACGCCGATCGCCGGGTACGCGACCGGGAGCCGCTCGCGCTCGATATCACGCTCCACCACGGCGAGTCGTCCCTGGCCGCACGGATCGACGCCGACGGCACGGTCTCGGTCGACGACCGCTCGCTCAAGGACGTTTGAGTAACGCGGCTGTCAAAACATCAAATTATTGATAAACTATAACCGCCAGGGGCGCCAGAGCCCGGTATGGAGCGACCAGACGCGGCGGAGCGGCCGAGCGGACGGGGTGGGCGGTGATGGCAGCGATCGAGGCGCGGGGGCTGACCAAGCGCTACGGAGCGGACGTCTACGCCGTCGACGACCTGGATCTGACCGTGGAGACGGGCGAGGTGTTCGGCTTCCTCGGCCCCAACGGCGCGGGGAAGTCGACGACCATCGACGTGCTGCTGGACTACGTCCGGCCGACCGCCGGCACGGCGACGGTGCTGGGCTACGACGCCCAGTCCGAGGCCGACGCGGTTCACGAACGGGTGGGCGTGCTCCCCGACGGGTACAGCCTCTACGACCGGCTCTCCGGGCGGGAGCATCTGGCGTACGCGATCGACCTCAAGGACGCCGACGACGATCCGGACGAGCTGCTCCGGCGCGTCGGACTGGACGAGACGGCCGGCCAGCGGCGGGCGGGCGCCTACTCGAAGGGGATGCGCCAGCGCCTCGCGCTCGGGATCGCGCTCGTTGGCGACCCGGAGCTGCTGATCCTCGACGAGCCGTCCTCGGGACTGGACCCCGACGGGATCCGGGACATCCGGGAGATCACGCGGGATCACGCTGAGTCGGGCGGCACGGTGTTCTTCTCGAGTCACGTGTTGAGTCAGGTGGAGGCGGTCTGTGACCGTGTAGGTATTCTGCGCCGCGGTCGGCTGGTCGCGACCGACACGATCGACGGGCTCCGGGAGACGCTGGGCACCGGCGCGACGCTCAGCGTCACCGTCGACGCGCCGCCCGCCGACCTCGACGTGAGCGCGATCGTGGGGGTCTCCGCGGTGACCGTCGAGGGGAACACGATCACCGCGACCTGTTCCGAGCCGGCGGCGAAACTCCGGGTACTCGACGCGATCCGGGACAGCGACGCCGAACTGCTCGACTTCGAGGCCCGCGAGGCGTCGCTGGAGGACCTGTTCCGGGCGTACGTCCACCCCGAGGTGTCGCGATGAACGCGCTCGTGATCGCCCGGAAGGAGTTCGACGACGCAGTGCGCTCGCGGCTGCTCTGGGCGCTCGTCGGGTTCGTCGCGCTGTTCGTCGCCGCCACGATGGGCGTGCCGCTGCTGGTGCCGGCGCTGGGTGCCGACCCGCTGCAGGGGTTGGGCGCCGCCAGCGAGTTCGCGGCGATCCTCGTGCCGATCGTCGCGTTGGTCGCCGCCTACCTCGCGCTCGCCGGCGAGCGGGAGTCGGGGAGCCTCCGGATCCTGCTCGGGCTGGAGCCCGACCGACGGACGATCGTGCTCGGGAAGTTCCTCGGCCGCGGGGCCGTCGTCGCGCTTGGTGTCGGCGCCGGGTTCCTGCTCGCCGGCGCGGTCGGGCGGGCGCTGTACGGCGGCCTCCCGGCGGTCGCGTTCCTCGCGGTGACGGCGCTGACGGCCGGCCTCGGCGTCGCCTTCGTCGGGATCGCGGTCGGGATCTCGGCGGCGACGCCGACGCGGTCGCGGGCGATGACCGTCGGGATCGCCGCGTATCTCGGCCTGACGCTGCTCTGGGACCTGCTGCCACAGGGGGTCCACCTCGCGATCGTGGGTGGAACGCCGGGAGCCTCGGTGCCGGGGTGGTTCGTGTTCCTGCAGGGACTCAGCCCGCCCGGCGCCTACAGCGCGCTCGTGATGGCGGCCATCTCCGTGACGAGCGGGGAGTACCCGGGGATCGCCGCGAACGTCGCGCCGCCGGTCCCGGTGTACGTCGAGTGGTGGGCGTTCGCCGCGATCCTGCTCGCGTGGACGGTCGTGCCGTTGGTGGTCGGCGGCGCGCTGTTCGTCCGGGCGGATCTGAACTGACTGCCCGGAGCCACGACGCCGAGCCCGGATCAGGCGCCGGCGGTCGAGCGCGATCGCCCCCGACGGCGGGCGAGCCAGCCGCCGACGCGCGCTGCCGCCTCGGCGAGGAGAATCGAGAGCGCCAGCCCGAGGCTCGCGAAGACGACGCTCATGCCGACCGCGGCGGCGAGGAACCACCACGGCCCGGTGAGTTCGGGCACCAGCAGCAGCATCTCCGCGACGATCCAGAACACCGCCAGCCCGCCGACGAACCCGGTCCGGGCGCCGACGCGGTCGTCGTCGATCAGGTAGCCGGCGACCAATCCCGCGATCACGACCGGCCAGAGCGACATCGTCGAGTCGGACTGCAGGTAGCTCACGATCGAGAACGGGATCGACGCGCCGCCGAGCAGCAGCGGGGCGCGCCACTTCCGGGGGATGGAGGAGCCGATGGGGGACACGGCGGGCGTTCGTGTCGGGGAACCATAACGCTCCCGCAGCGTTTCAGATCCTGAAACGCCTCAGCAGAGGTCGACGAAGTTCTTCAGGATCGTCAGCCCCGTCTCGCCGCTCTTCTCGGGGTGGAACTGGGTGCCGAACACCGTCCCGTCGTCGTTCGCGACGATCGCGGGGAACGTCACGCCGTAGTCGGTCTCGGCGACGACCGCGTGGTCGTCCTCCGGGTCGGCGTAGTAGGAGTGGACGAAGTAAGCGTGCTCGCCGTCGACGGAGCCGCCGCGGCCGCCCTCGACGCCGGTGACGAGCGGGTGCTCGCGGGTCACGTCGAGTTCGTTCCAGCCCATGTGCGGGACTTTCTGGTCGCCGCGGAAGCGAACGTTCGTCCCGGGGACGAAGCCGAGCCCCTCGACGGCGCCCTGTCCCTCGTGGTCGGCCTCCTCGCTCTCGGAGAGCAGCATCTGCATCCCCAGACAGATGCCGAACAGCGGGCGGTCCGAGGCCGCGACGTCTTCGAGCGCGTCCCGGTACGGGTCGGCGTTCTCCATCCCCTCGCGGAACGCGCCGACGCCGGGCAGCACCACGCCGTCGGCGTCGTCGAACCGCTCGGGGTCGTCCGAGATCGTGACCGACGCGCCCGCCCGCTCCAGCCCTTTCGTGACGCTGCGAAGGTTGCCGAGGCCGTAGTCGACGACGACCACGTCGGCGTGGGAGTCCATACGCGAGCCTGCGGTTCGGGCGCTCAAGTGACTTTCCGTCGCGGCGCTCGGTACGTTACTGTGTCACACTGTCGCAGAATTCCTTTGCCGATCCCGCTCCGACGACGGCCCATGTCGGACCCCTTCGGTCGGGCGATCCGCGACCACCACCGCGGCGAGCGGGCCGAGCCGCTGATCGACCGCGACGGCGACGAGCGCCGCGAACACGCCATCGAGGCGTTCTACTTCGGCGATCACCGACCCGACGAGTGGTTCGAACCGCGCGTCGACGGCCCGCTGCTGGACATGGGCGCCGGCGCGGGCCGGGACGCGCTGTACTTCCAAGAGCGCGTCGAGACCGTCGCGATCGACCCCAGCGCGCATCTGGTCGAGACGATGCGCGAGCGCGGGGTCGAGGACGCCCGCGTCGGCGACATGTTCGCGCTCCGGGAGCAGTTCGGTCGGGGCCGCTTCGACGCGGTGCTGTCGATCGGCTCGCAGCTCCAGCTCGCCCCGAGCCAGCACGCGCTGCGGGCGTTCCTCGCGGATCTCGCACACGTCACGACGCCGGACGCGACGGCGATGCTCGACGGCTACGACCCCGAGCGCGCGGTCGAATCCGACCTGTTCGCCGTCCGTGACGACCCGGAACCGGGGCTGGCTCGCCGCGTCTTCCACAGCGAGTACGAGGGCGACGTGGGGGAGACGCTGCTGTTCCGGCTGTTCTCCGTCGGGCGGCTGCGGGACGCGACCGTCGGCACGCCGTGGACGGTCGTCGACAGCGTCGATGGCCACCCCGCCAGCGACGAGGAGTCGGTGATGTGGCGCGCGCTGCTGGAGAAGTCGGAGTAGCGACGGGGATTCTGGCCCGCTCCTGTCGTCAGTAGTCGCCGAGCCGCGACTGCCCGCTCTCGCCGTCGGCCACGCCGGCGAGTTCGGCCGCGCGGGCGATCGCGTCGGCGAACGTGTCCCGCTGGGAGGCGTCGTACAGCGTCGCCGCCGGGTGGACCGAAATCAGCACGCGCTGGGAACGGTCGCCGACCCGAGCGTCGGTCACGTCGCCCGCCTCCTTCGTCACCGCCACGTCGCGGTCGAGCAGGTGCTCGCTGGGGACTTTGCCGAGCGTGACGACCAGTTCGGGGTCGACGGCTTCGATCTCGCGTTCGAGGTAGCTCCGGCAGTTCGCAAGCTCCTCCTTGTGGGGATCGCGGTTCTCCGGCGGCCGGCAGCGCACGCAGTTGGTGATGCGGACGTCCGAGCGCGCGAGCCCGGCATCGCGCAGCGCCTCGTCGAGCACGTCGCCCGACCGGCCGATGAACGGCTCGCCGCCCTCGTCCTCCTGCTGGCCGGGCGCCTCGCCGAGGAAGAGGAGGTCGGCGTCGGCGGGCCCGACGCCGTCGACGATGCGACTTCGTGACTCGACGAGCGCGGGACAGCGCTCGCAGGACTCCACACAGAGGCCGTCGCTCATACCGGATGGGAGGCGGCGACTGGCTTGAAGGGTGGCGCTTCGTTCCGGCAACCGCGGGGGGTGCCGGAAGCTCGAAGTCGGGGCGGCCGGAGGAACGAGGCGTGCTCCCCATCATCGACGGCCACAACGACACGCTGCTCGCCGCGACCAGCGACCGCGCTGGCGGCGACTTCCTCGCCGAGCGCGACGACCCCGATGGCCACCTCGATCTCGCCCGTGCGGAGGAAGCCGGCCTCGCGGCCGGGATATTCGCCGCGTTCGTCCCGAACGAGGGAGAGCAGGAGGACTGGAGCGAGCTCCCGCCGGCGGTCGATCACGAGCGCGCCCGCCGGATCGTCGACGAGCAGTTCGAGACGCTCCACGACTGGGCCGACGCGACCGACCGCTTCCGCGTGATCGGCGATATCGACGATCTCGACGCCTGTCTCGACGGCGACGCGGTGGGCGGGATCCCCCACATCGAGGGCGCGGGCGCCGTCGATCCGGAGCTCGTAAATCTCGATTCGCTATACGAAACCGGCCTGCGGTCGCTCGGGCTCGTCTGGTCGCGCCCCAACGCCTTCGCTCACGGGGTTCCCTTCGAGCACGACGCGACGCCGGACATCGGGCCGGGGCTGACCGACGCGGGTTTCGACTTGGTCGAGGCCTGCGAGGATCGGGGGATCGTCGTCGACCTCGCCCACCTGAACGCCGCGGGGTTCTGGGACGTGGCCGAGACTGTCGACGCACCGTTGGTGGTCTCTCACGCCGGCGCCCACGGCGTCTCGCCGGCGTCGCGGAACCTCACCGACGAGCAGTTGGACGCCGTCGCCGACAGCGGCGGGATCGTCGGCTGTACGTTCGGCACGGCCCACCTCCGGCCGGACGGGGAGCGCGGGAAGGACACCGAACTGTCGACGCTGCTGGACCACATCGAGTACTTCGCCGACCGGATGGGCGTCGAGCACGTCGGCCTGGGGTCGGACTTCGACGGCGCGTCAGTGCCCGAGGCCGTCGGCGACGTGACCGGGCTGCGTGACGTGCTCGACGGGCTCGAAGAGCGAGGGTTCGACCGCGCGGACCGGGAAGCGATCGCGTACGGGAACTGGCGGCGGGTGCTCGGGGAGTGGTGGCGGTAGTCGGTTCGTCTCGCCTCACGCCGTCGAAGGGGTCGAGGTGGGAGTCGGGGTTTCAGTCGGCGAGTCGCTCCCGTTTCCGGTGTCGATCTCCGTGACCCACGGCGGCGCCGCGGGCCGCTCGACGTCCGACTCCACGCGGTACCTGACCGTCATGCCGCTCCCCGAGCCGGTCAGCGCGTCCCACCACGTCTCGGCGTCGACGACCGTCGCCTCGACATCGGCGTGCAGCACGCGGCCGTCGTCGGGGGCGACGAGCACCTCCCCGTTCGTCGTGCGGACCCACGTCGCCCGGCGATCGCCGAGCAGGCCGTACGCCCGAGTCACCCAGCCTGGTTCCGGGACGTAGCGGGCCACTTCTCGACCGTCGTACTCGGTCGTGCCGCGCTGCTCGTACGGCACCTGCGCGAGCATCGACAGCGGGACGTCGGTGCCGAAGACGCCGCCGACGCTCACGCCGTCCGGATCGGCGGTGTACACCGTCCGCGTCGCGTCGACTGCGCGGACGAACTCCTCGGTGTCGCGGGCGGCATCCCGGAAGCTCCGGTAGTCGGCGGCGTTCCGCCAGCTCTGTCGCGTGTAGCTCCCGTTGCGCTCGTAGCGGACGACCGTCGTCCGGCCGTCCGGGCCGCTGTAGCTCCACCGGAGGAGCGTCACGGACGGGTCGCCCGGCACGAACGTCCGGGTGCCCGTAATCGAGTACGTCTCCCCGTCGACGGTCGTGTGAAGGCGGGCGACGACGCGGTAGGAGTCCTCGACCGGGAACGTCGCGTCCGCCGCCTCGAACGGGAGTTCGTTCGGGGTCTGGGGCGCCGGCTGGTGGACGAACAGCCCCCACCACCCGCCGGCCGAGACGGCGAGAACGAGGAGGACGGCCGCCTGCACGCGTCGATCGCGGGCGAGTGCAACGACCTCGTCGCGATCGCGCGGGACCACACTCGCGAACGAGCGAACGAACGCGCGAGCCGGCGCGGGGAGCACCGGCGGCTCGCTCGGTTCTGTCTCGTGCGCCGCCGGTGAATCGGGATCCTCGGCATCCTTTTCGGCGTCGTCGACCGGTGCCGTCCCCTCGATCGAGCGCTCCTCGGCGGACTCCGGTTCGGCGGTCTTGGTCGGGGCGTCGCCGGCCGGTGAGTCCTCGGTCAGGTCCGACCAGTCGTCGTCGATCGGCCGCCCGAAGTGCTCCTCGAAGACGGCCGCCGCACGGTCGCGGTCGAGGCCGTAGAGGAGTATCTCGTGCAGCGTTGCGGCACCGATCGCGTCGGCGTCGTGGGCGACCGAGTCTGCCACCACGAGTCGGCCGTCGTCGGGCGGTTCCGCGTCGGACTCCTGCACGGGAAGAAACAGCTCGCCGTCGACGAGCAGTCGGTCGTCCTCGCGTTCGACCGACTTCCCCTGTGCCGCCCAGAGATCCGCGACGAAGGCGGCGAACGTCGACCGCGAGCAGTCGGCGAGCAGTGCGCGGAACGCCGGTTCGGGGACCGCTGGCATGGGATCCCCTCAGACCGCCCCCCGAGCGCTGTCGGGCAGAGCCGAGCCATTGGGCCGACGTGGGTCGTCCATACGGAACGATACTGTGGCGAGCCAACAAAAAACGCTATCGCCGCCTGCAGGGCGGCCGGGACTCAGAACACCGAAGGGGTGCCCTCGACGACGCGGACCGAGACGCGCTCGCCGCGTTCGACCCCGCCTTCGCGGCCCTGCACGACGACCTGGACGTTGTCGAGGTCGCCGTCGGGGTCGACGATGTAGTTGGTCTGGTCCCCCTGGAAGTAGCGTTCGACGACCTCGCCCGCGAAGTCGCCCTCGCCGTCGGTGAACTCGAAGTCCTCCGGCCGGACCGAGACGCTCACGTGGCCGGACTTCCCGCCGGAAGGGACCGTGAACCCCTCGCTGCCGCCGATCTGGACGACGGTCTCACCGTCCCGCTCGACGACTTCGCCGTCGAAGAGGTTGGTGTCGCCGATGAAGTCCGCGACGAACTCGGTCGCGGGGTTCCGGTAGATCTCTTCGGGCGCGCCGATCTGCTCGATGTGCCCGTCTTTCATCACCGCGATGCGGTCGCTGAGCGTCATCGCGACCTCCTGATTGTGGGTCACGTAGAAGAACGACCCCTGGGTCTTCTCGTGGATCGCCCGGAGTTCGACCTGCATCTGCTTGCGGAGCTTCCGGTCGAGGCTGGCCAGCGGCTCGTCAAGCAGCAGCATCGACGGCTCGTTGACAAGCGCCCGCGCCACCGCGACGCGCTGCTGCTGCCCGCCGGAGAGCTCCGTCGGGTTGCGCTCCTCGAACCCGCCGAGGTCGACCAGTTCGAGATACTCCGAGATCCGGTCGTCCCGGGTCGACCCGTCGACGCCCGCTTTGTCCAGCCCGTAGCCGACGTTCTCCGCGACGCTCATGTGCGGGAACAGCGCCAGATGCTGAAACACGAGGTTGGTGTCCCGAGCGTTCGGCGGGACGCCGGAGACGTCGATGCCGTCGATGTAGACGGTCCCCGCCGTCGGCGTCTCGAACCCGCTGATCATCCGGAGCGTCGTCGTCTTCCCACAGCCCGAGGGGCCGACGAGCGAGAAGAACTCGCCGCGACGGATCTCGAAATCGAGTCCGTCGACGGCCGTAACGTCGCCGTACTCCTTCCGGACCCCATCGAGTTCGACGAGCGCCTCGCCGGGGGAGCCGTCCGGTTCGGTCACCGACTCCTGGTCTGCGGCCATGCACATGTGTAGCAGGACCCGTGGTTAAGAACCTAGCGACACAGTGGCACGGTACACCATGCCTTCCGAGGAACGGGCGCGATGGCCGTTTTCCGTCCGATTCACGGCGACCGGGATGTTTGGCCGTGCGAGAGTCTTTCAAGGATACAGTAGTTTTATCCGGGGGGATTCTTAAGGTGTGAATCGATGGCACACGACAACGAGGAACACACGAGTCGTAACGACAGTTCTGATCGGACGGTCGACCGCCGGACGTACCTGGCGGCGGCGGGCGCCGCCGGGCTGACTGCGACCGCCGGCTGTATCGGGCCGTTCGGCGGCAGCGGCGGTGGCGGTCCGCTGAACATCATCGTCTGGAACGACTACACCGAGGTGCAGGACCAACTCGAAGAGCGAGTCGGCCGGACGATCAACATGACCGCCATGACGAGTTCCACGAAGATGTTCAGCAAGTGGAACGCGGGCGGGGCCGACCAGTTCGACATGGCGCTGCCGAACAACAACCTGGTGAACAAGTTCTACCAGGCGGATCTCCTCCAGAGCATCAACACTGACGGGATCAGCAACTGGGGAGACATGTACGGGTCGTTCCAAGACCTGGCGAACCAACAGTTCCAGTACGACGGGTCGATGTACGGCGTCCCGATCCGGTTCGGCTGGTACGGCATCTCCTACGACAAAGAGCAGGTGTCCGAGTCCGGCCGGAAGACGACCGAGACGCTGTGGAACGACGAGTACGAAGGGAAGATCGCGGTCTACGACAACCACTTCAAAGCGCTTGGGATGGCGGCGCTTCACCTCGGGTTCCAAGACGCTTTCGAGGGCGACACCGTGTCGCTGTCCGACTCCCAGCTCGAGGAGTGCAAGCAGGCGCTGATCGACCAGAAGCCGCTGCTGTTCGGCTACCTCGCCGGCAACCCATCGTGGGTGAAGGCGTACCAGCAGGAGAACGTCTACGCGGGCTGGAGCGGTCGCAACGAGATCGTCCAGCTCCAGCAGGACGGCGTCTCCCGCGCGGGGACGACCGTCGCCGAGGAGGGTGGCCTCGCGTGGTACGAGGCGGCCATCATCTCCCAACAGTCCGAGAACAAGGAAGCCGTGCAGGATCTGATCAACGCCATGCTCGACCCCGAGATCGGGGCTCAGCTGGCGGAGGCCGGGGGGGCACCGACCACCAACCCCGGCATCGAGGAGCACCTCACCGAGGAACAGCAGAACATGTTCATGGTCGATCCCTCGCGGATGGAGAGCCTGATCCCATTCAAGCCGATGGAGGACGAACAGGCCTGGATCTCCGCGTGGGAGGAAGTCAAGGACGCCTGAGTCACACTGACTCATGCGCGTTCTCTCTATCGTCGATCGGGAGACCCGGGAGCGGCTCATGTCGCGGCTCCGCTCGGAGAAGCGGAAGCTCGCAGTCACAACCGGGCCGAGCCTGGTGTGGCTCGCGCTGTTCCTGCTGGCCCCGGTCGCGCTGATGACGGCGCTGAGTTTCGCCCGCGTGAACCCGACGACGTTTCAGGTGATCTGGGAGCCGAACCTCCAGTCCTACCGTGGGCTGTTCGAGGGCGGGACGTTCACGTCGGTCGTCCTGCTCTCGTTCAAGATCGCTGTCGTCACCACGATCATCACCATGTCGCTCGCGTTCCCCGTCGCCTACGCGCTGGTGACGCGGCTCGAACGGAGCTTCGGGCTGGTGATCTTCCTCGTACTGCTCCCGTTCTTCACGATGTACATCGTCCGGGCGTACTCGTGGCTGCTGCTGTTCGGCGACGGGGGGATCCTCAACGCCGTGCTCCGGCGGCTGGGGTTGATCGCGGGGTCGACCAACCTGTTCCCCTACGGCGAGGCCGCGGTCGTGGTCGGGCTGGTCCACGCCTACTTCCCGTACATGCTGTTGTCGCTGTACGCCAGCCTCGACGGCGTCGACTTCGAGCTGGTCGAGGCCGCCCGCGACCTCGGCGCCAGCCGGGTCGAGACGTTCGTCGACGTGATCTTCCCGCTCGTGCTGCCGGGGATGATCGCGGGGTCGCTGTTCGTGTTCGTCCCGAGCTTGGGGGCGTTCATCACGCCCCGGTTCCTCGGGCAGGGGAAGATCCTGATGCTCGGGATGTACATCGAGCAGCGCGTCGGCGCGCTGTACCAGGTCGACTACGCCAGCGCCGCGAGTATGATCATCGTGGTCACTATCCTGATCCTGTTCGGGCTGAGCTTCAGGTACATCGATATCGAGGATCTGGGGGGGATCTGAGATGCGTCAACGCACCATCTCGCGGCTCCTGTACGCCGTGACCGTGCTGACGCTGGTGTTCCTCTGGCTACCGCTGACGGTGATGATCTTCCTCTCGGTCGCGGAGAACGCCTCGACGGTGTTCCCGTTCCAGGGGTTCACGCTGAGCCACATGGTGGCGGCGCTGAACGACGGCCTCATCATGAGATCCGTGCTCAACAGCGCGTTCGTCGCCACCGTCGCCGCGAGCATCGCGACGGTGATCGGCGTGCTGGCGAGCTTCGCGCTGGCGCGCTACGACTTCCCCTGGAAGGACACCTATCGGACGCTGCTGATCACGCCGATGATCGTCCCCGGTATCGTTCTCGGGCTGGGGCTGTTGGTGTTCTTCAACACCGTTCTGGGGATGAGCCTCTCGCTGTTCACGATCATCCTCACCCACAGCCTCTACGGGCTGCCGTTCGTCGTGCTCATCGTCTCCTCACGACTGTACGCGTTCGACTCGAGCGTCGAGGAGGCGGCCCGCGACCTGGGCGCCGACCAGTGGGAGACGTTCTGGGAGGTCACGTTCCCGATCATCCGCCCGGCGGTGATGGCCGGCGCCGTGTTCGCGTGGATTCGGTCGTTCGAGGACTTCATCCGCGCGTTCATGGTTCAGGGCACCGAGAACGTCCTGACCGTCACGATGTACGGGCTGATCAAGTACAACTCGACGGCGAAGATGAACGCCATCTCGACGCTCATCATCGTCCTCATCGCGGTCCTGCTGGCGATCGGGATGAACCTCGGGAGCGTCACCGAGTACGTCGTCGACGCGGAGGGCGAGTGACCGCATGAGCGACGAGCCTCGCGGGCCAGGGTCTGCCGGCACCGGGGAGCCCCCGGACGACGGCCGATCGGCCGCCGGCGAGATCGTCGAACGCGCCCGGAGCGTCGTCCCGGGCGGCGCCCAGACGGGGCTGCGCGCGCAGGCGTTCGACCTCGGCGACGTGGCCTTCGAGGCCGCAGACGGGGCGACGATCCGGACCGTCGACGGCGAAACGTACACCGACTACCACCTCGGGTTCGGCCCGGTCGTGCTCGGCCACAACGACGAGCGAGTCGACCGGGCGGTCCGCGAGGAGCTCGACCGCGGGGTGCTGTACGGCGCCGGAACCACGCCGCTGGAAGTCGACGTGGCCGAGCGACTCGTGGACCGCCTGCCCAGCGTCGAGCGCGTCAACTTCTGCAACAGCGGCACCGAAGCGACCTACCACGCGATCCGGCTCGCCCGCGCCCACACGGGCAACCGGAAGGTGCTGAAGTTCGAGGGGTGTTACCACGGCTGGCACGACTACGTCGACGTGTCGGTGTACCCGCCGGCCGACCGCCTCGGCGAGCGCCACCCCGAGTCCGAGGGGATGCTCCCCGAGGCCGTCGCGGCGACGCTGGTCGAGCCGTTCAACGACGCCGACGCGGCCGCGGCGACGATCCGCGAGCACGCCGACGATCTGGCGGCAGTGATCCTCGAACCGATCCCGCACTCGGTAGGCTGTCTCCACCCCCGAGAGTCGTTCCTCCGGACGCTCCGGGAGGTCACCGAGAGCCACGATATCCCCCTCGTGTTCGACGAGGTGATCACCGCGTTCCGTCACGCGCCGAACGGCGTCCAGTCCGAGCTCGGCGTGACGCCGGATCTCACCTGCGTCGCGAAGGCGCTGGGCAACGGCTACCCGGTCGCGGCGGTCGGGGGGCGCGAAGACGTGATGGCCCGGGCCGGCGGCGACCACGAGTCGGGCGTCGTCGTCAGCGGCACCTACTCGGGGCACCCCTCGGGGCTGGCGGCCGCGCGGGCGACGCTCGACGTACTCGACGGGGGCGAAATCCACGACCACCTCACCGAACTCGGCGATCGGTACCGGGAGGGGCTGGCGGACCTGCTCGACGATCACGGCATCGAGGGGCGTGTCGTCGGCCACCGGAGCATCTTCGCCCCCCAGTTCGGCGTCACGGGCGAGCCGCGCTCCTACGCCGACGTCGTCGGCCTCGACGGCGAGCGGTTCCGCGCGTTCGCCCAGGGGATGTTCGATCGCGGCCACTTCTTCACGCCGAACCCCTACAAGCGTCACCACCTGTCGGCCGCCCACGACGAGGCGACCCTCGAACAGTATCTCGACGACGCCGACGAGGTGCTGGCAGAACTGTAACGACCGGAGGGAGAAATTTTTAATCCGGAGGGGAGTAGAACTACCGCATGGTCGAAGCGTTGGCGGTCGCGAGCGGCAAGGGCGGGGTGGGGAAGACCACCAGCACGCTCGCGCTGGGGATGGCGCTCGCCGACGACCACGACGTGACTGTCGTCGACGCCGACACGGGGATGGCGAACCTCTGTTTCCACACCGGGCTCGCGGACGCCGACACCACGCTACAGGACCTGCTGCTGGCCGACGCCGACGCGGCGGTCGAGGACGCCGTGTACGAGCGGTTCGGGCTCTCACTCGTTCCCTGTGGCACCTCACTCGCCGCGTTCCGCGACGCCGACCCGACGCGACTCCGGGAGGTGGTCGCCGAACTGGCGACCGACACCGACGTGCTCCTGTTCGACTCCGCGGCGGCGCTGGGCTCGCAGTCGGCGGTACTCCCGCTCGTCCTCGCGGACCGCACGGTGGTCGTGCTCCAGCCGACGATCCCGTCGCTCTCGGACGGGCTGAAAGTGCAGGAGTACGCCCGCTCCTACGGCACCGAGACCGCCGGCGTGCTGTTCAACCGCGTGCAGGACGACGAGGCGATCGACCGCGTCGCCGCGCAGGCCGAGCAGTACTTCGGCGGCCCGACGCTGGCGACGGTGCCCGAGAGCGACGCCGCGCGGGCGGCCCGGCGGGCGGGCGAGCCCCTGCTCGCGTACGCGCCCGAATCCGCGGCGGCGGCGGCCTACAGGCGGGCGGCGGATCGACTCAATCTGCAGGACGGCGACGGGGGAGCGGTCGCCGAACGGTTCCGCTCGGCAGTGATCCCCGAGCCCCCATGAACGGGGGCGACGCCGAACTGGCGATCCCCGAGGGGCGGCTCGTCCGCTCGCGGGTCGGCGTCGCGAGCGCGCTCGAAGCCGCGCTCGCCCGCGATCTGACGGGGTACGCCCGGATCGATCCGGACTCGCTGCTGGCCGACGGCGAGCCCGGAGTTCTCACGTTCGCGGAGGGGGTCCCGCGTGCCGCCTACTGCGAGCGGGGCGACAGCCGCGGGACCCAGCGCGGCGACGGCAGGGGAAACGAGCGCGACGACAGCCGCGGCGTCGACGCCCTCGCCGCGCTGGCCGGGCCCGGCCCCTGTTCTGTCGAGCTGTACGAGCTCCCGCCCGACGCGCTGACGGCCGTTCACGACGCCGCCGCGTTCTCGGTGCCGCCCGGCGCGCCCGCCGAGGAGCTGGCCGACGATCCGGCGCTGGCCGAGCGAGCTCGGGACCGCGCGCCCGAGGACGCCGGCGACACCGACGCGAGCGCCCTCGAGTCGTTCCTGGAGGACGAGGAGCGCATCGCCGCGATCCAAGAGGAGGCTCGTGCGGAGGCCGAGCGCCGTGCCGAGGAGTGGGGGCTCGACGGGGAGTTGGAGGAGTAGCGCCGCCGGCCACAACGTCAAAAACGCTCGACTGCGTAGGGACTTCCGAGCGATGAGCACGAACACCGACTACCGCGAGCACGGATCGTTCGCGAGGCGACACGATCTCCTGCTGGCGCTACTCCCGCTGCCGTTGCTCCTCGGCGCCGTCGTCGGCGCGACGACCGCGGTGTCGCTGACGACCGGGCTCTGGGCCGGGAGTCTGCTCTCGCTGCCGGTGTTGTGCTACGCGGTGTTCGTCGATCCGCCGGCGCCGGCGCTCATCGAGGGGTAAAACCGAAGTCCCTGCCCGCCGCGTGGGGAGCCATGCAGTGGCCCCGCGAGGCGGAACGCCAGCGCGTCGTCTGGTGGCTGGTCGGCCTGTTCCTGCTGCTCGTCGTCGGTCGGTTCGCGCTCCACTTCGTGGGGACGTTCGTGTTCGGCCTGTTCGTCTACTACGGCGCGCGGCCGATCCACGAACGGGTCGAGGACGCCGTCGGTCACCGCGGCGCCGCGGCGACGCTGACGTTGCTGGCGATCGTCGTCCCGGGGTTGGCGCTGCTGGGCTACGTCGGGCTGGTGGCGATCCGGGAGCTAACGATCGCGCTCGACCCCGGCCTGCTCGCGGCGGTGGGCGAGCGATCGTCGACGCCCGACGCCGTCCGGCGACTGATTCGAGATCCGAGGGGGTATCTCACCAGCCTCGACAACTTCGGCGCCATCCGGGAGCAGCTGACCGCCGGCCTCCGGCAGCTGGGCGTCCTCACCAACGGGCTCGTCCACCTCACGCTCGCGCTCTCGATGAGCTTCTTCCTCCTGCGGGACGGCGACCGGATCGACGCGTGGTTTCGCGAGGAGATCGGCGGCGACGGGAGCGTCCCCCACGCCTACGTCTCGGCGGTCGACGCGGACCTCCAGACGGTGTACTTCGGCAACGTGATCACCGTCTCGCTGGTGACGGTGCTGGCGGTCGTCGTCTACAACGGCTACAACGCGGTCGTTCCCTCGGCGGTCGCGATCCCGTTCCCGACGCTGCTGGCGCTGCTGACCGGCGTCGCGACGTTCGTCCCGCTGGTCGTCGGCAAGCTCGTCTACGTCCCGGTGACGGGGTATCTGGTGTGGCTCGCCTCGCAGGACGGCGCCGGGCTGCTCTGGGCGCCGCTGTCGTTCCTCGTCGTCGCGTTCGTCTTCCTCGACCTGCTGCCGCAGGCGGTGCTCCGGCCGATCATCTCCGGGCGCTCGCTCCACACGGGGCTGGTGCTGTTCGCGTACGTGCTCGGCGCGGCGTACTTCGGCTGGTACGGCCTCTTCCTCGGGCCGCTGCTGGTCGTGCTGGCGGTGCAGTTCCTCAACGTCGTCGTGCCGGAGCTGATCCACGGTGAGCCGCTCTCGCCGGCGCCCTCGGCCGCGCTCGGACTGGGCCACGATCCGGAGGACGGCGTCGACGACGCGGCCGCTTCCGACGACGAATCAGCGGGGGAGGAAGCGGGGGACCAGAAGGCGGAGTGAGCTGCGGAGAGCCGGCGGGACCGGGAGGCGGGCTCAGGCGCGGGTCGGCTCGTGATCGTGGCCGACGAGGAACGCGACGGCGTTCAGTGCCAGCAGCGCACAGAACAGCAGCGGCTGGTCCCACACCGCGCCCGTGGCCACGAGCGGGAGGTAGACGAGCGGGAGCGCGACTGCCGACCAGAACGCCGCGGTGCGAACGGGGACGAGCAGCGACGACGCGGCCGACAACGCCGACCGCGGGAGTTTGTCGCCGGCGATCTGCGCCGGCGTGGAGGGTTCGGAGGTGGACATGGTGACTCTACTCCACCCAAGGATCGGGGACCACGTATAAGGGTGAGTTCGTACCCGACGGTTCGTGCCGTTTCACGTCACACGCGAGGAGTCGGACGACGTTTTACGAATCGTTTAGATCGGTTTAGACAGTTTATAATCGGTAACGAGACACTATCTCAGATCACCCGTCCGTTGGGTGACAACGACCGTCGAGACCCCGGACGAGGGCCTCGACAGCGGTGGCGCTCACGGACGCGGACGACCCGGCAGCCCGGGCGGTCCACCCGGAGGCTTTTGCGCTCCGGGCGCGACCCGGGAGCCATGCCGACCGAACTCCCGGACGCCGAGTACCGTTCCCGCCTCCGCGAGATACGGGGGAAGCTCGCGAACACCGACGCCGACGCCGCCGTCTGGTTTTCCGCGACGAGCATCCACTACGTCTCCGGCTTCGAGCACGTCCAGACCGAACGCCCGGTCTGTCTGGCAGTCACCGACGAGCGCATCGAGATCGTCGTCCCGCGACTGGAGGTCGAGCGCGTCGAGACCGTCGACCGGATCGACGCCGTCCACCACTACTTCGACTACCCGCAGGGGCGGCCGATCGAGACGGTCGCCGGGATGCTCGACGGGCTCGGGGTGGAGGCAGTCGCCGCCGACAGCGACGGCGCGCCGGGCGTGATGGGGTACGAGGGCCCCGCGCTCTCGTCGTTCGTCGACGTGGAGACCCAGTCGTGGGTCTCGCGGATGCGCTGGGAGAAGACCGACGCCGAGATCGACCTGATCCGGGAGTCCGCCAAGTGGGGGAACCTCGCCCACCGCTACCTCGCGGAGTACACCGAGCCCGGCGCCCACCCCGCGACCGTCTCCCAGCGGGCGTCGATGGAGGCCTCGCGGGCGATGCTCGACACGCTGGGCGATCAGTTCGTCGAGAACGTCCGCGGCGACGGCCCGGCCCACGCGGGCTACATCTCGGCTCACGAGACTGCACTTCCCCACGGTCACACCCCCAATCAGCGGTTGGCGCGCGGCGACGTGTTGATCACCGGCGCGAGCGCGAACGTCGACGGCTACAACTCCGAACTGGAGCGGACGATGTTCGTCGGCGAAGTGAGCGACGAGCAGGAGCACTACTTCGAGTTGATGCTCGAGGCGCAGGACATCGCGATCGACGCGCTGGGGCCGGGCGTCCCCCTCTCGCACGTCGACGAGCAGGTCTGGGGGTTCTACGAGGAGCAGGGGATCACCGACCTCGCCCAGCACCACGTCGGGCACAACATCGGTCTCGGCGGCCACGAGCCGCCGTACATCGATCAGGGCTGGGGCGGGTACGACCACGTCGACGACACCGACGCGGAGATGCGGCCGGGGCAGGTGTACACGATCGAGCCGGGGATCTACACCGACGACGAGGGGTATCGCCACTCCGACACCATCGCGATCACCGAGAGCGGGATCGAGTGGCTGACGTACTACCCGCGGGATCTGGCGTCGAACGTGATTACCGAGTAGTTGGCAGGTAGTTTTTCGTCTCGGTTTGGGGTTCAAGCGCGGAGTTCGGTGTTTCTGGCGCGAAGGTGATCTGGGATTTCGGTGGTTCGAGCGTGAACAGCGATAGCGACTCGAACCCTGACCACTTGCGACCGCAACCGCGCCGCACAGCCCTCAGACCTCCCCAGCCGACTCACTCCCTGCGGTCGTTCGTCCCTCGCGCTCGGCTCGCGCACGGAGGCGCGAGCGCTTCGCGCCGACCGCCGCAGCGGTGCGGTGGCGGTGGACGCCTCGCCGGCGCCGTGATCGGCGCCGGCGGGGGGAGGTGTGGGGACTCCGTGCTGCGCCGGACCTCGTGTCCGGCGCACTGCGGCCGCAAGTGGTCTAGCTTCGAGATGCTGTTGCTGTCGCAACCGTTGCCCGATCAGGGACTACCAACATCACCTCAACATCCACCAGAAAATCAACAGAACCCAGTTCCAACACCAGCGCGTCCCCAGTATCGGTGCCCTCGCCCGGTATCGAACCCACTAAGGCGGAAACGGACGATCACCGAGTAATGAGTCTCACGCTCGGCGACGCCAGCGCGGCCCCCGGCGAGACCGCAGTCGGGCGGCTCCGCGTCGGCGAACGCCGCGACGGGAGCCCCGTCTCCCTGCCGGTCTGTGTGGTCAACGGTGCCGACGACGGCGAAACGCTGTACATGCAGGCGGTGTCGGACGGCGACGAACTCAACGGCCTCGGCGTCCTGACCCGGGTCGTCCCGCGGCTCGACCCCGCCGAACTCTCGGGGGCGGTGCTGATCGTCGGTATCGTCAACAGCCACGCGTTCGAGGTCGCCGAGCACCGCAACCCCATCGACGACACGAAGATGAACCGGGCCTACCCCGGCGACGACGAGGGGACGAGCTCGGAGCGCATCGCGGCCGCGACGTTCGACGCCGCGACGCGGGCGGACTACGTACTCGACCTCCACCAGGGCTCCACGTCGCGGATGCTCAACGAGGCCCGGGTGCGGTGTGGGCGCCACCACCGGACCCACGCCGACTGCCTCGAACTCGCGAAGGCGTTCGGCACGGGCCACGTGCTCGACCAGAAAGGCCCCGACGGCCAGCTCGCCCGCGCGGCGCCGGACGAGGGAATCCCCACCATCGACCCCGAGCTCGGCGGCTGCGTGGGCTGGGACGAGGAGAGCATCCAGTACGGCGTCGAGGGCGTGTTCAACGTCCTCCGGCACTACGGCTTCCTCGACGGCGAGGCGCCGATGGCGAAGCAGACCCGCGCCGCGGGGTTCGACCAGTACCGCTCTCCCTCGGGCGGGCTGGTCCGCTTCCGCGCCGGACTGGGCGAGGAGATCCACCCCGGCGACACGCTGTTCGACGTGACCGACCCGTTCGGCCAGCTCGCGAGCCGCGTGACCGCCGACAGCGAGGGGATCTTCTGGCGCTCCCGTCGGCTCCCACAGGTCGCGACCGGCGAGTACGTCTGCTCGGTGGCGACGGGGATCGACTCGTACTGAGCGATGACTGATCCCACCCCCCTCGTCTGCCCCGACTGCGGCGCCGAGTACGCCGACCGCTGGCGCTGCACCTGCGGCCATCCGCTGGAGTTCGCCCGCCAACCGCTGCCCGACGGCCCCGCGCCCGACCCCGCAGCGTTCGACACGCGTGACGGGCTGTGGGCGTTCGCCGACTTCCTCCCCGTCGAGAAGCGCGTGAGCCTCGGCGAGGGGATGACCCCCCTGCAGGCGGCGCCGGAGTGGGAGGCCGAGTTCAAGCTGGAGTACGTGTTCCCCACCGGCTCGTTCAAGGATCGCGGCGCGACGACGACGCTCTCGCGGGCGCTCGAACTCGGCGTGGATCGAGTCGTCGAGGACTCCTCGGGCAACGCGGGCGCGGCGATCGCGACCTACGCCGCCCGGGCGGGGATCGACGCCGAGATCTACGTTCCCGCGTCGGTGAAGGCGAGCAAACTCCGGGCGATCGAGGCCGCCGGCGCGACGCCCGTCCGCGTCGAGGGTTCCCGGCAGGACGTGACCGACGCGTGTGTCGAGGAAGCCGTCGGGGGAGATGCCTGGTACGCCTCCCACGCGTGGAACCCCGCGTTCTTCGCCGGGACGGCGACGATCGCCTACGAGATCGCGCTCCAGCGCGACTGGGACGCCCCGGACGCGGTGGTCACGCCGCTGGGCCACGGCACGCTGTTCCTCGGCGCCTACCGCGGCTTCCGGGCACTGGCGGAGGCGGGCTGGATCGACGACGTTCCGCGAATGTACGGCGGGCAGGCCGCGGGGTACGCACCGATCGCCGCCGAACGCCGCGGCGACGCGGCGGGCTCGAACGACGTGGCCGACGGGATCCAGATCCGCGACCCAGTCCGGAAGGACGCGATCCTCGACGCGATCGAGGCGACGGGCGGCGACGCGATCGCGCTGGGGGAGCAGCCGGTCGCCGACGAACTCGACCGCCTCCACGAGGCGGGGTTCTACACCGAGCCCACGTGTGCGGTCGCGCCCGCGGCGCTCGCGGAACTGCGCGACCGGGGGGAGATCGGAGAGTCGGAGGACGTGGTCGTGCCGCTGACCGGGAGCGGGCTGAAGTCGTAGTCCGGACCGCGCCGAACCGCTTTTGCCGGCGCCGGCGGACCCACGGACGATGGTCGCCGTCGACGCGAACTACTGCCCGACCTGCGGCGCCGCCCTCCGTTCCCGAGCGTTCGAGGGGCGCGAGCGCCGATTCTGGCCCGACTGCGAGCAGTTCGTCTGGCGAAACCCCGTTCCGACCGCCGGCGTCGCCGTCCGCGACGGGAACGCGGTCCTGTTGGTCCGCCGGGGTGGCGGGCCGAGCGAGGGGTTCTGGACGCTACCCGGCGGCTACCTCGAAGCCGACGAGCCGGCGCCCGTGGCGGCGGTCCGCGAGCTCCGGGAGGAGGCCGGCATCGACGCCGACCCCGAAGCACTCCGACTCCTCGGCACGCATCTTCGAGAGCAGACTGACGGCGCAGCGTACCGCGAGCAGCACGTCCTCCTCGTTCGCTACGTCGTCGACCGCGAGCACGTCGACGGGGCGCCGTCGGCGGGCAGCGACGCCGACGCGGCACGGTTCTTCGAGCGCGAGACGCTCCCCGAACGACTGCGCGACCACAACCGGCGCTTCGTCGAGCGGGCGCTGGCGCGGGAGGAGCCGGGCCGATGACCGACTTCCCGCCCAGCTTTTGCCCGTACTGCGGCGCCGAACTCCGGGGTGAGGAGCCCAGCTACCGCTGTCCCGACTGCGACAGTAGCGTGTACCACTCCCCGGCGGTCGCTGCGGCGGTCGCAGTCGTCGACTCGGGAGCCGACCCGCGCGTGCTGCTCGGCGAGCGCGGCGCCGCACCCGCCGAGGGTCGGTTCTCGACGCCCACGGGGCACGTCGACTTCGGCGAGTCACCGCGGCTCACGGCCGCCCGAGAACTCGAAGAGGAAGCCGGGCTCCGCGTCGACCCCCGCGACCTCCGACTTCTCGAAGCGCGCGACCTCGAGACGGTCGTCCCCGAACCGGGGCTGACCGACGAGAAGCAGGTGATCTGTATCGACTACGCGGTGACACTGAGCGACACCGACGGCGAACCGTCGGCCGGCGACGACCTCGCGGGGCTGTGCTGGGCGAGCGAACCCGCGTTCGGCGAGATCGAGTGGGCGTACACCGACGACGCGGCGGTCTGTCGAGCGGCGATCACGGCCGTCGGGGAGTGAGGACCGAACCGTTTTCCCCGCGCCCGCGAACCACCGTTCGTGATCGCCGTCGACGCGAACTACTGCCCGCTCTGCGGTTCGGGGGTCGAGCACCGCGAGATCGACGGCCGCGAGCGCGCCTACTGCCCGGACTGCGAGCGCGTGCTCTGGCGGACGGCCGTGCCGGGCGTCGCCGTCGCGGTCGTCGACGGCGACCGCGTCTGCTGTATCCGCCGCGGGCAGCCACCCGCCGAGGGCGCGTGGGCGCTGCCCGGCGGCCACCCCGAACACGACGAACCGCTGGCCGAGGGCGCCGCGCGGGAGCTGGCGGAGGAGACCGGACTGGCAGTCGACCCCGCCGATCTGGCGCCGGTGCGGACCCGGCTCTCGACCGGGCCGGAGCGCAACCACGCCTCGGTCCACTTCGCGGTGAATCGCGACGCGACGACCGGCGAACCCGTCGCCGGCGACGACGCCGCGGCGGTGGCGTTTCTCACGCCCGCGGCGTACGACGACCGCGAGTCGCTGGCCCACGACCGGGAGACGGTCGAGGCGGCGATGTCCCGGTTCTGACTACCGCTCGGGGTGCGTCGGCGCGTCGAACCCGCCGCGAACGAGCGGTTTCGCGACGTGCCGGCGGGCACACGGCGGCACCTCGTACCAGCCGCGGTCGAGCGCGCGGTCCACCTCGATCTCGACTTTGGCGGGGGCGCTCGTCCCGCAGTCCCGGCAGCGGTACCCCTGACCGCTCCCCGCCGAGCTCATGCGGTTCCCGCAGTCCGGACAGGTCGGCGTGACCAGTTCGGTTCGGTTCAGCGCGCGGACGGCGAACTTCTCCAGCTTGAGCGTCCCGTCGCTCACCTCGCCGCAGACGGTGAGTTCGTCGCCCGGGCGTAGCGCGCGAACGCGGTCGCGGAAGCGCTTGGTCGGTTCGAACGCCGCGGCCCGAATCGCCGCCCCCGACTCACCGCGGATCGGCACGAACACGTGGCCACCCTCCCGCGTTTCGGGCTCGCCAGCGACGACGCAGTCGACGCGGTAGGCGCCGGCGTCGTCGAGGGCTGTGAGGTCGTCGACGGCGGCCTCCCGGAGGTGGGCATCGGTGCCCTGATTCGTCCGGAACAGCGCAGTCCGCTCGACCGGTTCGGCGTCGATGTCCGCAGCCATCTCGCGGAGCGCGTCGGGGTCGTCGCCACGGAGGCCGTAGAGGATCGGCCCGGGCGCGCTGGGGACACAGACCGCCTCCCCCTCGCCGCGGTCGACGGTGTCCCACGCGTCGGGGTAGGCGTCGTCGGCCGCGGCGAACAGTGTGTTCTCGTCGACTTCGCGCGGCGTCCCACAGCGATCGAACTCGCGGTACGCGATCAGTTCGTACGTCCACTCGGAGAAGGCGCCGGCGGCGCCGACCGCCGCGAGCGCGCCGATACGGCCGTGGCCGCTTCCCCACCCCTCGGCGTGGAAGCCGGCGTCGTCGACGAGCGCGAGCGCGTCGTCGAGCTCGTGCATCTCGCGGACGGCGTCGCGGGCGAACCGGGTCACGGCGTCGGGGATCTCGTCGGCCCCGCAGTCGGCGACGACGAGGCCGGGCGAGGTTCGGGGATCGTCGGTCTCGGCGAGCGGTTCGAGCTCCTCGCGGGCGATTTCGGCGGCGCGGTCGGCGTCGAGATCGGTGTGGATCGCGAGCGCGGCGTTTCCGCGAGTCTTCCGCTCGACGGCGGGGTTGAGCCGGATCAGCAGTCGCTCGTCGACGCGCCCGCCCGCGGCCGCGATTCGCTCGGCGATCCGGGCCGCGAGGTAGGTCGTGCACATCCCCCGCCGTCGGGAGTCGGTGTCGTCGACGCCGATGACCGTCACGGCTGGAGGGAGGCGGTCGGCGGGCAAGGGGGTTTCGCGTCGGGCGGAACGTGACGGCCCCCGAGGGTTTTCTGCACAACGCATTTATACGACGAATCGACTAAACTCGTCTATGAGCCGTACAGCGCTTATCGAGAACGTCACGGCGATGCTGCAGGACGCCGGGTTCCTCGTCAGCGAGCGCTGTGCGATCCGGCCCAAGAGCTTCGACGTCGCGGCCCGCCGCGGCGAGGAGCTCGTACTGCTGAAAGTACTCGGGAACGTCGACGCGTTCGACGCCGCCACCGGGCGGGAGATGCGCCGGTTGGGCGAGTACCTCTCGGCGACGCCGATGGTCGTGGGGATGCGCACCCGCGACGAGGAGCTGAAGCCGGAGGTGGTGTACTTCCGCCACGGCGTGCCCGCGATGCATCCGGACACCGCGTTCGACCTGTTCGTCGAGGACGTGCCGCCGCTGATCTACGCGGCCCCCGGCGGGCTGTACGTCAACATCGACGGCGACCTGCTCTCGGAGAGCCGGCAGGAGCAGGACTGGAGCCTCGGGAAGCTGGCGTCCGAACTCGGCGTCTCCCGGCGAACCGTCTCGAAGTACGAGGACGGGATGAACGCCTCCATCGACGTGGCGGTGAAGCTGGAGGAGCTGTTCGACCAGCCGTTCACGTCGCCGATGAACGTGATGGAGGGCGCCGAGGAGGTCCGCGACGCCGAACCCACCCCGGATCCGCCGGAGGCCGACCCCGACGACGAGCACGTGGTGGGCGTGCTGACGCGGGCGGGCTTCACGGTCCACCCGACCACGCGGGCGCCGTTCAACAGCGTGAGCGAGGACGAGGAGCGCCGCGGCCGCGACGGCGCGAAGCTCCTGACGGGGCACTCGGAGTTCACCCCCAGCGCCGAGAAGCGCGCCCGGATCATGTCCTCGCTCGGGCAGGTGACCAAGACGCGCTCGGTGTACTTCGTCGAGGACGAGGCCAGCCGCGAGTCCGTAAAAGGCACCGCGCTGGTGTCGTGTGACGAACTGGCCGAGACCGACGACCCCGAGGCGGTGCGGGACCTGATCCGGGAGCGGGCCGCGGAACCGGGCGAAGCCTGATACGGGTCGTTTTCGAGTTCGACGGGTAGCGAGGTAGTTTTCGAGGCCACGAAGGGTAGCTCGGACAGCGACCGCGACAGCAGCTCTATCGCTGGCAACTGAAACAGCAACCGCGACAGTGACAGCAGCTCGTTCGCTGACCACTTGCGACCGCAGGGTGCCGGGCACAAGGCCCGGCACAGCACCGAATCCCCACCCCTCCCCCCGCCGGCGCCGTGATCGGCGCCGGCGAGGCGTCCACCGCAACCGCCCCGCTACCGCACCACGACCGCCCCGCTACCGCACCGCGGCCGCAGCCGTCGCTGCCCGTCTGATTCACAACGAAAACGAGAACCGAATGCGACCGCTTACGCCGCGCTACCGTACGTCTCTTCGAGGTACTCGACGATGTCGTCGCTCTCGGGCATCCCCTCGACGCCGTGCTCCTCGTCGACCAGCACGGGCACGCCGGTCTGCCCCGAGACCTCCTTCACCTCGTCGCGCTTGTCGTGGCTGGAGGGGACCATCACCGAGTCGTACTCCAGTCCGAGTTCGTCGAGCTTGTCGATCACTTTCGCACAGTACGGACAGCCGTCGAGTTCGTACAGCGTGAGGTTCGCCATCACCGGTGGGTAGGTGATCGCGACTCAAAAGGGACGCGGCGGCGGCGAGCGTGCCGGCGACCTCAGGCGGCAGTTTCCCGGAGCGAGCGGGCAGCGTGGACGACCCGATCGCGGCCGCGGACCAGCTCTGAGACCCCCCCAGCCGAACAGGATCAGCGTCGCGCCGACGACGCCGGTGAACTCCCAGGAGTCGAGCCAGACCGGCTGGAACCACGGCGCCAGCCGGCCCCAGAGCCCCGCGAACTCGGTGACCGGTCCCTCGACGATCGTCCCCTGTGCGTTCGCCGCGAGCCACGAGGAGAACGTCGCGGAAAGCCCGCCGGCGGAGCCGTAGATCGTCTTGTGGCCGCTCACCCCCTGATCGCGCATCGTCGGGCCGTTGGACTCGTCGCCGGTGCCGATGCGCTCGGCGTCGTAGGGGCCCCACGTGGCGAAGTACTCCCAGACGATCTCTCCCTCGGGCGTGATCTCGATCACGCGGTGGTTCATCGAGTCGACGATCAGCGTGTTGCCGTTGGGGAGTCGGTCGGCGTCCCGCGGCCACGAGAGCGACGCCGAGGAGCCCGCGCTCCAGACGTGCTCCCACTCGCCCTGATCGTTCTTGGTGTACTCGATCACGCGGTCGTTCTCACTGTCGGCGACGAGGATCGTCGGGTCGCCCTCGTCCGTCGTCAGCCAGTCGGGGTTGTGCTGCTCGTACAGCGTCGAGTGGTCGCCGTCCTCGCCGAGGCGTTCGGTGATCTGCTTGGACTCGATGTTCACGGCGATCACCTGATCGAAGTTCCGCGGCGAGAGCAGCAGTTCGCTACCGTTGCGGATCACCTCCACGTCGTTGACGTGGGTCCAGTCCTTCGCGAAGCCGCCGTCGGTGGAGTTGGGGTAGTGGTTGCGGAACGTCCACTCCCAGTCGACCTCGCCGTCGACGCGGTCGTACAGCACCGCGCGGTCGTCAGAACACCCGCAGGACTCGTTCCAGTTGCGCATGTTGGCGATCGCGAGATGCGTGTCGTTGTACACGTCGATGTCGTGGGTGTCGTGATAGGGGAGCGTCTCCTCCCAGACGCGCTCTTTGCTCTCCGGGTCGAGCTCGTAGACGTTCGTCCCGTCGGGGTTCGTCGAGACCACGAGCAGGTTCCCGTTGTCCATCGGATCCACGTCGTAGAACCAGCGGGCGCCGATCATGTCCTCGTGGACCCACTGAGTCGTGCCGTTGCCGCTCGCGGACACGACCCGGGCGGGCTTCTTGGCGTTCCCCTGGCCCTGGAAGTGGTAGCCCTGAATCCCGACCACGGTGGCGTTGTACGCCGGCTGTTCCATCGTGCCGGCCTCGAGTTCGCTCACGGCGCTTTCCTCACCGCCGACGCCGAGCGCGGCGCCCGCGGCGGGCGCGAGCAGCGAGAGAACCAACAGAAGCGCCATCCCGCGGACGAGCCAGAGTCGGGATGGGAGACTGCGTTGCATACTCGCGCAAACGCAGGAGCGTGGGAAGGTGTTGCGGTCCGGGGCGGGCTACATCACGCCGCTGGTCCGCACCGCGAAGTAGACCACGAACGCGCCCGCGAGCACCCACTGGCCGACGTGGATCTCCTTCCGCTCGCCGGCGGCGAGTTTCACGATCGGGTAGGAGACGATCCCCGCGGCGATCCCGTACGCGATCGAGAACGTAAAGGGCATCACCATGATCGTCATCCCGGCCGGGATCGCGTAGGTGAGGTCGTCCCACGCGACCTCGACGGCGTTGCCGAGCATCACGACGCCGATGACCACCAGCGCGATGTGGGAGGCGTACTCGGGGATCCCTGCCGCGATCGGGACGAACGCGAGCGAGAGCACGAACAGGACGGCGACGGTCAGCGCCGTCAGGCCGGTGCGGCCGCCCTCCTCGACGCCGGAGGCGGATTCGATGTACGTGGTCACCGTGGAGGTGCCGAGCATCCCGCCGACGGTGGTGCCGACCGCGTCGGCCATCAGCGGCCTGTCGATGTCGGGGAGGTTCCCGTCCTCGTCGAGGAAGCCCGCGGACTGGCCGACGCCGACCAGCGTCCCCGCGGTGTCGAAGAAGTCGACGAAGAAGAACGTGAACACGATCAGCGCGAACGTGAACGCGTCGACGTTGCCGAAGCCGGAGAGGAACGCCCCCGCCAGCGGCCGGATGTCGTACGCCGCGAGGCTGTACGTCGTCGTCGAGCCGGTGAGGAAGATGTCCGTCGCGATCGAGGCGCCGGCCACGTTCTCGGGGTTGTAGGCGGTGTAGCCCAGCGCCGCGGCGACGTAGCCGGCGACGGTCGTGCCGAGGATGCCGATCACGATCGACCCGCGGACCCCGCGGGCGTACAGCCCGAACGTGAACAGGAGCCCGGCGACCGAGATCAGCGCCACCGGGTCCTTCGCGAACACCGGCGAGAGCGTCAGGAACGTCGCGGGATCACCCGCCACGACCCGCATCGACTCGAAGCCGATCAGCGCGAGAAACAGGCCGATCCCCGACCCCACCGCGAGCTTCACCGGCTCGGGGAACAGCTTGATCACGTACTCACGCGCGCCGACCGCGGTGAGCGCGATGAAGATGACCCCCTCGACGACGACCGCGGCGAGGGCGGTCTGCCACGGCACGCCCATGCCGAGGACGACCGTGAACGCGAAGAAGGCGTTCAGTCCCAGCCCGGGCGCCTGCGCGAACGGGCGATTGGCGTACAGCGCCATCACCAGCGTCGCCGTCGCCGCCGACAGCAGCGTGACGACGGCGATCATCGCGCGCATCCGGCCGATTCCGATCCCCTCGATCGTGATCGCGTTCGCGAGCACCGCGGGGTTGACGACCACGATGTAGCTCATGGTCAAGAACGTGGTCAACCCCGCCAAGAGTTCGGTCCTGACGGTGGTGTCGTGGCTGTCCAGATCGAAGTAGTCGGCCAGCGTCTCTGTGAGACCCATCCGTATAGGTGCACATCGAGACGGACGAGTACTTGAGGCTTTCTCTCCGGTATGCACAAACGCGCTCAAACATGACGTTCGAGTGGCGTATTCGCGGGGCTATCCGGAGAGAGTATGCACGAAAGTGGATAATCAGCGGGAGACTGCCGCTGTCAGCGGTCGTCGAACGTCGTCAGCGCGCCCACGGGCGCGTCGGTGATCTCGCGGGCGCGGTCCATCCCCTCGTCGCCGACCGCGATCAGGGTGAACACGCCGCCGACGGTCGCGTTGACCTGCGTCACGATGTCGAGCAGGAGTTCCTGCGTCTCGCCGGAGCGGATCAGGTCGTCGACGACGAGCACGGTGTCGCCCGCCGAGACGGCGTCGGCGGGGAGGTAGTAGGTAAGTTCGATCCCCGACGCGAGCCGCTGGCGGGACTCCACGAACTCCTCGACGGCGGTCTCCTTGCGCTTCTTGGCGTAGGCGATGTCGGCGTCGAAGTAGGAGGCCATCGCGGCGCCGAGGGTGATCCCGTCGGTCGCCGCCGTGAGCACTACGTCCGGGCGGTCGAACGCGAACGACTCGGCGGCGACGGGCGCAACGAGGTCCAAGAAGGACTGGTCGAACACGACCTCGCTGTTGTCGACGTACCCCTCGTCGTCGACGGAGATCCGGGACTCAAGCTCCTCGGCCAGCGCCTCGCGGCCGACGCTCTCGACGGTCTCGCGGGCGCGCTCGATGCCGGGCAGGACGTGCCCGTTGACGTAGCGGTTCAGGTCGCCCGCCGGCAGGCCGGTGAGCTCCGCGAGCTCGTCGTACGTTCGACTGCGCTTCAGCGTCCGCAGGACGGCGACGGCCCGCAGCTGCAGGGCCGCCTTCTCTGCACGGTTCATGGAAACCCTCACGGTTGCACAACCATGAACACGTCGAACGACGATCGTGCGGGAATCCGCAGGGGGAGGCCTACCGCTCGGCCAGCAGTTCGGAGGCGGTCACGAGCGCCTCCATCTCGACGCCGTGGTCCGCGAGGTTCTCCCGGCCGCCCTCCTCGCGGTCGACGACCAGCAGCGCGCGGTTCACCTCGGCGCCGGCGTCGCGCAGCGCTTCGACCGCGTCGACGGCGGACTGGCCGGTGGTCGCGATGTCCTCGACGACGACGACCTCCTCACCCTCACTGAGCCGGCCCTCGATTCGGTTCCCGGTGCCGTACTCCTTCTGCTCCTTCCGGGCGATGACGTAGGGCACGTCGGCGGTGATGCTCGTCGCCGCCGCGAGGGGGACGCCGCCCAGCGCGACGCCGCCGAGCTTCTCGCCGTCGAGTTTCTCGGCGAACGCCTCGGCGATCAAGCGGAGACAGCGCGGGTCCGTCTCGAACAGGTACTTGTCGACGTAGTAGTCGCTGGTGCCGCCGTGGGAGAGTTCGAACTCGCCGAACTGGACCGCGTCGGCGTCCCGGAGCGCCTGAATGAGTTCGTCGGTCATGGGCGTGGGTGGGCGCGGGGTCGGCAAAAACTGGTCGGTGCAGCTCTCACCACGGTTCGTCCTTCACGCCGAGCCAGTACGCGATCCCGTTGGTCGCGAGGTGGAGCAGCGGCGTGACGACGACGACGACGGCGACGCGTGCAGGCGTGAACACCGACAGCGTCCAGTCCGGCGCGAACAGCAGCGCGAGCAGCAAGGCGCCGACCACGAAGTCGAGTTGGTCGAGGCCGGGGAACGCCGCGCCGCGCTCGCGGCCGCTGCGGCGTTTGACGAACGAGGCGCCGATGTCGCCCAGCATCGCACCGAGTGCGAGCCCCAGCGCGGCGTTGATCGGGAAGCCCGGCAGCGAGATCCCGAGGGCGTTCCCGACCGCGGGTGCGGCGGCGTCGAGCGCGAGCGCGAGCGCGACCCCGACCGCGGTGCCGACCGCGGTGCCGCGCCACGTCTTCCCGTCGCCGAGCAGGCGCGCGCCGCCGAGGGTTCGGCCGCCGTCGATCGGTCGGCCGCCGCCCGCGAGCACGGCCGCGTTGTTCGGGACGTACGCCGGGAGCATCGCCCAGAGCGCGCCGGCGATCAGTTCGAGCATGGGCGGATCGATGGCGGGGGAGGCCGTAAGTCCGGTGGGTCAGCCCGGCACGGTGAGGCGGGCTGGACGTGGGTCCGGCCGGTACAGTGAGGCGGACAGGACCGAGGCTACACGCCGAGAACGCCGGCGGGACGGGGCGATCCAGCCCGAACCCGCGCCAGGCCTAAATACGGGGCTTTTTCAGGCCGAAGGACCTCGTTCGAACTATGCAGGGTAGTCTGCCGCCCGAGGCACAAGAGAAGATCGAGGAGCTACAGGACCTTCAGGAGACCACCGAGCAGCTCGCGGCCCAGAAGACGCAGGCCGAGACCTCGCTCAACGAGGCCCAGACCGCGCTGGAGGCGCTCGACGACATCGACGAGGACACGACGATGTACCGAGAGATCGGCGAGCTCCTCGTCCACACCGACTACGAGAGCGCCAAAGAGGATCTCGAGGAGAAGGTCGACAGCCTCGAAGTCCGCGTCGACCAGCTCGAGAAGCGCGAGCAGAAGACCCAAGAGCAGTTCGAGGAGCTGCAGGAAGAGCTCCAGCAGATGCTGCAGGGTGGCGAGGGCGGCGGCCCGATGGGCCCCGGCGGCCCCGGCGCCGGCGCGTAAATGAGCACCGGCGAACCGACCGACGAGGAGGTCGTCGAAACCGCCAGCGCGGCCGCCGAGGGCGTCGTGCTGGACCGCTACAAGCAGTCCGAGCTGACCGACCTCGACGTGACGGTCACGTTCGAGGACGGCGTGCTCGACGTGGACGTGTACCTCAATCCGCCGGAGGACGCCGAGCCCGACGCCGAGGCGGTCGCCGACGAGGCGGCGCTCGCAGCCCAGGACGCGGTCGACGAGCTTTTCGACTGACGGGGGACGCGCCCCCGCGACACTCCCTTTCACCAGCTGTTTGCTCGGAGTGACCGCTCTCTACGTATCGTGAGGGGCGCGTGCAGTCGCGCAGAGATGGTGTCCAACGACCAGCCGGGAACGGTCCGGGTCGCGACCGCGGCGCTCCGCTCGTTGCCGCTGTCGAACGTGAGACTCGGTCGAAGCTGGCGGTCGACAGCGACGCGCTAGGCCACGAAGAACAGCAGCACGCTGATCGCGACGACCGCGAGGATGACCGCGACCGCGAACGCCCCGCCCAGCGAGACCACCGCGTTGGCGTGGGAGGCCAGCGTCTCGGTGCGGTCGTTGCCGAACACGGTCACCTCCGCGCGCTCGGTCGCCATCCCCGCCTCGACGGGTTCGAGGTCTGTGCGGGCCGCCTCGACGAGGTCGGACACGACGGCGATGAACGCGCTGTGGTCGATCTCTGCACCGACCTGATTGTCGGCCTCGACGGTGTTGACGATGTGTGTGTCGGTGGTCATCACCTCCGCGGCGTCGACCGTCTCCAGCAGCTCGTCGACGGTTCGGTCCCGGAGCCACGGCTCCATGTTGTTGCCGTCGACGAGCACGTACGCCGTCTCCTGCCCGTCGACTTCCGTCACCGCGACCCGGATGCCCAGCGGGCCGATCCCCTCCTGGGGCTCCCAGTCGGTCTCGTCCCACGCCGTCCCCAGCGAGAGCGACGCCTCGGGCGCGTCGCCGAGCCGTGAGCCCGCCTGCTCGGCGGCGTTGATCATGTCGAACGAGCGGGGGCTGCCGGGGGTGACGTGGCCCAGATCCGGCCCGTCGAGGCCGTTGTTACAGTTGTGGGCGTCCGCGAGCAGCACGTCGTCGAGGCCGTTCGTCCGGGCGCCCTCCCGCGCCGTGAGGCCGACGCCGTACTCCACGTCGTCGGCGAAGTCGGGCGAGAACGTGTTCACCAGCAGGCCGTCGCCGCCGAACGCCTGCCCCAGCAGCTTGGCGTCGCCCGCGACGGTTCGGGTGCTCCGGGTGGCCGCGCCGTCGTACTCGATGCGCTGGTGGGCGCGGTCGGCGGCGTCGATCAGGCGGTCGACCTCGCGCTCGGTGACGAGGTTGAAGTCGTGGCCGGCGGTGGCGTGTGGCGGGAACGCCAGCCCCTCGGCGGTGTCGGCGACGCGCTCGGGGAGGTTCCCGCCGCCGATCTCGCCCATCGGCCCGGGGTGGATCATCGGGAGCACGAACCGCGCCTTCTCCGTGCCGTCGGGGCGGCGGAACGCCAGTACGGTGACCGGGACGATCGCCTCCTCGCCGAGCTGTTCGAAGAAGTCCTCCAACTCCCGGGTGCCCTCGGCGACGTGGCCGATGAACCCCCGGAGGAAGTCGAGCATCGAGACGC
This sequence comes from Halolamina sp. C58, assembly GCF_051195095.1. Classification (NCBI taxonomy): domain Archaea; kingdom Methanobacteriati; phylum Methanobacteriota; class Halobacteria; order Halobacteriales; family Haloferacaceae; genus Halolamina; species Halolamina sp. C58. The sequence continues at coordinate 613,552 of NZ_JBNTJY010000002.1, forward strand.
CCATCGAGCGCCGCCAGGGCTGATCGACCGCGACGAGGAACACCCAGACGGCACCGGCGTAGAACACACAGAGCACGTTCAGCAGGACGAACTGTTGGGGCGAGAGCGTCGTCAGCACGCCCGGCGCCTCGGCGGACTCGTGGAGGAACGGCGTGAGAAACGCCTCCATCGCCGGCCCGCCGTCGGCGAGGTAGCGGATCGTGCCGCTGTAGACGAACAGCAGCGCGGCCGCGACCGCGGTCTGAATGCTGGCGGGGAAGATCGCGACGGGGAGCGAGGTGCGCGACACCGCCATCACCACGAGCAGGCGGAGCGCGAACACCGACGCCAGCGCGAACATCAGCGCGTCGAAGACGAACGGCTGGTCGAGTTCGGGGACGAGGTAGGCGATCAGGGCGGCGGCGCTCACGACGGCGACGATCAGGAGTTCACCGATCAGCGCGAGCAGCGACGCGCGGTTGTAGGTGAGGCGCCCGCCCGTGTAGCGGTCGACCCACGGCGTCGCGAAGCCCGCGACCACCGTCGGCACGCCGATGAAGAAGATGCCTTCCCACGCGTCCTGCCCGACGAAGAGGATGCCGCGGAACACCGCGTTCGCGTCGCCGCTGTCGAAGGCGCCGATGCCCGCGACGGCGGCCACCAGCAGGGCGAACGTGAGGCTGGTGTACCAGTTCGGGGCCCGGAAGATGAACCGCGAGAGCCCCGCGAGGTTGCTCTGGGACGCCGTCATCGATACTGGGTGTGACCCGGACGGCCTAAAACCCGTGACTTTCCGTTTCCGGCCCGATCCGGCCGCCGGCTACCAGTTCTCGCAGATGGTCTCGAACGCCTCGAACACCGCATCGCCCTCAGCGGTGTGGGCGACCTCGGGGTGCCACTGGACGCCGTAGAGCCCCCGATCGGGGTCGCTCATCGCCTCGACCTCGCAGACGTCGCTCCGGGCAGTACGCTCGAACCCTTCCGGCACCTCGTCGACCTCGTCGGCGTGGCTGGCCCACACCCGAGTCTCGGGCGCGAGGCCGCCGATCAGCGGGTCCTCGTCGTCGAGGATCTCGACGGTCACGTCGGCGTAGCCGCCGTACTCGCCGCTGTGGGTGCTGCCGCCCAGCTCCTCGGCCATGAACTGCATCCCGAGACAGATGCCCAGCACGGGCACGTCGAGATCGAGATAGTCGGCACAGCGCCCGACACGGTCGATCGAGGGGCCGCCCGAGAGCACGAGCCCGTCGGCGTCGATCTCGGCCGGATCGGTGTCGTTGTCGAGGATCTCGGTGTCGACCCCGGCGTCCCGGAGCGCGCGCCCCTCCAAGTGGGTGAACTGCCCGTGATTGTCGATGACGACGATTCTGGTCATGGGCTAGGTTGGCCGACAGGGCTCAAAAACGCCTCGGAAGCGGGTAGATGTGGGCACGTCCGTGCAACGCCTCAGAGCGAGAACGGGTCGAACCGCTCGTTCCGGCCGTTCCACTGCTCGATGTCGCGCGCCTCGCGGGTGTCGAGGTACACCTCGACCCCGTTGCCGTCCGGATCGTCGAAGTACAGCGCCTTGCTGACGCCGTTGTCGACCGGGGAGACCGCCACCTCGCGCTCGCCCAGTCGCTCGGCGGTCGCCCGGAGCTCCGCGGCGCTGTCGACCTCCCACGCGGAGTGGTAGAGACCGACCCGGGGGCCGCGGGGGTCGGCGGGGACGCCGTCGTCGACCTCCTCGGCGCCGATCCCCTGCAGCGCGAGGTCGTGGTGGTGCTCGCCGAAGGAGAGGAACGCGTAGCGGTCGACGCGCTCGGTCACGTCGAGGCCGAGCACGTCGCGATAGAACGCGACGGCGCGGTCGACGTCGGTGACTTTCAGGTGGACGTGTCCGAGGTGGTCGGCGGGCATGGCCGGACCGACGGGCCCGAACACGACGTGATTTACGCCGGCGGCGGTCACTCCTTGCGGCGCTCGCTGGCCGACCGGAACCCCAGCTCGGAGAGCTCCTCGCCGCGGCGGCGTTCGCGCTCGGCCATCGCCTCGGGGTCCGGGTTGGCGTCGTCGTCGATCCGGGCGAACGAGCGGTGGACCTTGGTGTGACACCAGCGACAGAGGCCGACCGTGATCTCGTGGGCGGTGTCGGCGTCGTGGTTGCCGTAAGAGAGGTGGTGTTCCTCGATCAGCGGCCGCGCGCTCTCGTCGTGGGCCAGCCTGACCTCCTCGAGCCCGCAGCGTGCGCACTCCTTGGCCTCTGTCGTCGAGCGGTAGTGCGGGCAGCGCGACCAGTCCGGATCTTCGCCGTCGGTCGCCGCCGCCTCGGTGTCGGCGACGACGCAGGCGTACCCCTCGCCCCGGCGCTCGGCCGCGAACTCCGGATCGGCCTCGGCGTGATCCAGCGCGTACCGGCAGCGGCCGTCGCTCGTGAGGTGGTCACAGCGCCCGGCGACCGCGTAGGGGTCGTCGACGCCGACCGGCGTCCCCTCGGGCGTCTCCTCCATACCCGCGGTGGGGCGCGCTCGGCCTTGAACGCTCGGGGCGACGGAACGCTTAGTAGGGCGGCGGCGGGAACGGGTGGCGTGCGACTCGTCCACCACCGCGACGGCGGGCCACGCCAACTGACCGACGAGGCCGGCGACGGCCCCGTAGACGAGGACGCGCTCGCCGACGGCGTCGAGCGCCGGGTGCTCGCCGACGAGGTGGAGCGGGCCGAGGGGCCGCTGACCCAGGCGCTGGGGCTCATGTTCCGTCCGTCGATCCCCGAGGGGTACGCGCTGGCGTTCCCGTTCGAGGAGCCGGCGAGCCGGACGATCCACACGCTGTTCGTGCTCGAGCCGATCGACGTGCTTTGGCTGGTCGAGGACGAGGTGGTCAAAGTCGAACGCCTGCGGCCGTTCCGCGGGCTGGCCCACGGGCTCGCGGACACGGTGGTAGAACTCCCGGCGGGCGCCGCCGACGGCGTCGAGCCGGGCGACACGGTCGAGATCGTGGAGTGACGCCGGACTGGCCGACGAGGTGAACGAGTCCGTCACGGGTCGGCCGGCGCCGAAGTGTCCGTGGTTCAACCGCTCTAGTTATTTTCTCAGAGTATGAGTTGATTGTAAGGTAAGTACTATGAGGGTAGTTCCCGTATACGGGGCGTGTCGTTCTCAGCCGAGAGAATCCGGGCGGAACACGGCGTCTACTTTCTGGGACTGCTCTGTTTCTGGCTCGGGGTGGTTCACCTCTTCACCGAGGGGGAGGGGCTGGGAACGGTGCTCGAATCGTTCATCATCTGCAGCATGTCGGGGCTCGTTCTGGTGACCGGGTATCAGCTCCCGAACCGACCGATCTCGGAACGGGGACAGTGGCGAACGGTGTGGGTCGGACTGGGAGTGATGGTCTCGTTCGCGCTGTTGGCGCTGTCGATCTGGCTGATCTGGAAACTCAACGGGACGGAGACGGAGTTCTTCTTCCTGATTTCGTTCGCGAGTAGCCTCGGAGCGGCGGTCGGTTCCCGCGGGGGGCTGTACGCGATCGAGTCCGAGGAACGGCTCGAGGAAGCCCGGGATCTCGCGAACCTCCTCACGATCAATCAGCGTGTGCTCCGGCACAACCTCCGGAACGAGCTCTCGATCTCGTTGGGGTATCTCAGGAACATCGAGGCGGGCGATCGAGACGAGGACGTGGGCGACGACGTCCGGATGATCGAGAAGCATCTCCGACGGCTGCTCACGACGACCGAGCGGACGCGGGAGATCGTCTCGATCTGGGAGAACGACCAGACGGCGACGTTCGATCTCGCCACAGTGCTCGAAGCACAGATAGCGCGGATCGAGGAGGAGTACCCGGACGTCGAGATCGCGACGGAGTTCGACGCGGACTGCCGTGTGGAGTGCCACCCCGCGCTTCCCCGAGCGATCAGGGAGGCGCTCGAGAACGCGATCGAGCACACCTCGGAGGGCACCCCCATCACTGCCCGCGTCCGCCGGGATCAGGACGGGATGGCGGTGGTGGAGGTCAGCGATACGGGGAAGGGAATCCCCAAGTTCGACGTCGAAGCGATCGAGGGCCAGCGGGAAACGCCGCTCAACCACACGCAGGGGTTGGGGCTGTGGATCATCTACTGGACCGTCAAAATGTCGGGCGGGACGCTCGAACTCGTGGAAGGGACACCGCAGGGGACGACCGTGCGAATCACGCTCCCGGAAGCGAGGTAGTCGGCGGCGGGCGTCGACGCCCGTCTACCGCGATCGGCCAGCACTTCCGCTGTGCCCGGTTGATCGTCTCCGAAAAGTGGGACCACCGAGAATCGACTGCGTCGATTCTCTTGGACCTACGTTCCGCTCCTCACGGTGTTCGTCGCGAAAAGTGGGACCGCCGAGATTCGAACTCAGGTCCTACCGACCCCATCGGCAGAGGATACCACTACCCTACGGTCCCGCACGTAGAGACAGCGCCGTCCGGCAGTTAAGCACTTCGCTTCGTTCCCCCCACTACGAGCCCTACTCGGCCTCCCGCGGCGCCACCAGCGCGCCGTCGTCCCGGACCGCCATACTCAGCACCGCGTCGCCCTCGTAGGCCGCCAGCCCCTCCTTCCGGCCGAGCACGTAGCCGTCGTGTTCCGCCTCGACCGTGTCCAACTGCTCGCCGGCCGCGCTCACCACGTCCGCGACCACTTCGCCCGTCGAGACGGCGTCGCCGGCCTCGACACGGTGACGCAGGAGGCCGGCCGTCTCCGTCCGCGGGCCGCGGAACCGCCGCACGGGGAAGTCGACGGGCGACTCGTACACGCCCGGCTCCCCGACCGCGTCCGGCCACTCCCGGAGCATCCCGAGTTCGGCCATCACGCCGTAGGCGGCGGCGACGCCCGCCGCCCGGGCCGCCTCGGTGACGACGCTGTGGCCGCCGAGTTCGGTCGTGAACGCCGGGATACCCGCAGCGTTACAGACCGCTCCCGCCGTCGAGCGCTGGAGCCCCTTGTCGACGTACTCCTCGGCGGGGTACTCCGTCACCACCGGCAGCCCCGTCGACTCGACGAGCGCCTCGAGCCCGTCGGCCAGCGTTTCGGCCTCCGACTCGGTCCGCCGCTCGCCGTACAGCACGCGATCCCGGATCACGAACGGCCGGGAGTTCACGCCCGCGGTGTGGTTGTCGATCAGCGCGTCCGCGGAGTCGACGATCGTGTCGTACAGCCGCTCGTCGATCCGTTCCTGTACCTCTGCGGGCGTCGACGAGTCGCTCTCGGGGTCGGGAAAGTTCCGGTTCGGGTCGTCGTCGCCGTAGTAGGAGGTCCGCGCGTTCCGGCGCAGCCCCGCGGGGTTGACCACGGGGACGGCGACGACCGTGCCCGAAATTCGCTGGGGGAGGTCCTCGCGCATCACGTCCTGCGTGACCGCGACGCCGGTGGCCTCGTCGCCGTGGACGCCGCCGGTGATCCACAGCGTCGGGCCGTCTTCGCTTCCGTTCGCGACGATCACGGGGAGCTTCTCGGGCGTCCCCGTCGGGAGGTCGGTGAGTTCGAGGTGGCCGCGTGCCAGTTCGCCGGGCGCCGCGCTCGCGGTGCCGATGTCCATGCCCGGAGTCCGACGGGCGCGAGGAAGAAGCTACGCCCCGGGTCGGCGTTTGCCGGGACTGTCAGACCAGCACACGCTCCAAGCTCACCACCTCTCTCGACTCGGCGTCGGGGTCGCCGACCAGTTTGCCGAGACAGACGGCGCTGCCGTCGGGCGTGTAACAGGCGAGCAGGTCGTCGTCGCCCGGATCCAGTTCCGCTGCCGCGTCGTCGGTGCCGACGACGCCCGGCGCGTAGACGGGCGCGCCGTCGGCCACTTCGACCGCGGCGCTGCGGGCGATGGTGATCGCAGGCAGGTGCTCCATCGCGCGCTCGGCGGGGGAGACCACCTCGCGGAGGAACGCTTCGTGATCGTCTTCGCGCGCCCACGCGAGCCCGTCCGCGAGGTCGTGGAGCGTCCGGAGGTCGGTGTCGTCGAACGGGCCCGTGGCAGTCCGGCGGAGGTGGCCCATGTGGCCGCCGGTGCCCAGCGCCAGCCCGAGGTCGTGACAGAGCTTCCGGATGTACGTCCCGCTCTCACAGCGGATTCGCAGGAGCGCCTGTCGATCGTCGAGCTCCAGCAGGTCGAGCGCGTGTATCTCCCGGGAGCGCAGCCGGCGGGCGACGGCGCTCTTCCGCGGCGGCTTCTGGTAGATCTCCGTCTCGAACTCCGCGAGCGTCGACTCGATATCCGTCGGCGGGAGCCCGTGGAGTTCGAGGACGGCGACGTACTCCTTCCCGCCTTCGAGGAACACGGGCGCGAGTCGGGTCGCGTCGCCGAGCATCGTCGGCAGACAGCCCGTCACTTTCGGGTCGAGCGTGCCCGCGTGCGCCGCGCGGTCGACGCCCGCGAGGTCGCGGACCCACGCCGCCACCTGGTGGGCCGAGGGGCCGGCGGGCTTGTCCAGGTTGACGACGCCAAAAGTCAGGAGATCCTCGACGGCGCGCTCGCCCGGGGGGTCGCGGAGCGGGTCAGTCACGGTCAGAACTCGTAGCGGACGCCCTCGACGGGGTGTTTCCCCTCGTCCTCGGCCGGGTCGTAGCGCTCGACGGCGGCGGTGAGCATGTCCGGCACGACGTCTTCGCTCCAGCGGGCCGTGTTGATCGCGGCGTCGTAGATCGAGAGGTCGTGGATGTCGATGTCGTAGAGGTCGGCGTACCGTTTGGCCTCGCTCTGCTCGCGGCGCTCGGTGGTCGCGCGGGCCTCCGGGACGGTCTTGTCCTCGCGCTCGGCGATGCGCTCGGCGCGCACGGAAAGCGGGGCGTCGAGCCAGAACCGCAGATCCGCGTTCTCCGCGGCGAGCCAGCCCGCGAGCCGGGACTCGAGCAGCACGTCGTCGCGTGTGGCGGCGATGGTGCGCAGTCGCCGGTCGAGGTCCTTGTCGATCTGCTCTTCCTCCTCGGCGAGCTCGTTGAACTCGACGGGTGGGTAGCCCCGCTCGTCGGCGAGCTGGCGGAAGATGTCGCCGCCGGAGATGTGCTCCAGGTCGAAGCGCTCGGCGAGGATCTCGGCGTTCGTGCTCTTCCCGCTGCCCGGCGGGCCGGAGACGGTGAGTAACATAGCGCTACTCGCGCGTAGAGGGCAAAAATCGTTGCCGTTCGTCCTCGCCCGCGAGAGCGCGCCACGCCCACCCGCCAGCGCTTTCCACCGTCGCCCACAGCACCGACCATGGAGGTCCCCGACTCAGTCGCCGCCGCCCTCGCAGACCGCGACGTGGCCGACAAGACCTGCCTCGAAGCCGGCGCGGGCGTGGGTAACGCCACCGCCGGCCTCCTCGACGCGGGCGCCGACCACGTCTACGCAATCACCGACCGCGCGGACCACGCCGACGGGGTCCGCGAGCGCTTCGCGGGCGACGACCGCGTCGAACTGATCGAGGCCGACCTCCGCGACGTGCCGCTCCCCGACGACAGCGTCGAGGTCGTCACCGCTCACGCGCTGTTCAACGTCCTCCCGAACGACGCCGCGGCGCCGATCGCCGCCGAACTCACCCGCGTCGCCGCGCCGGGCGCGACGCTGGTCGTCGACGACTACGAGCCGATGCCGCCGGAGTCGCCCGTCCGACGGCTGTTCGCGGTCGAGAACGCCGCGGCCGAACTCGCGAACGCCCGCCCGGCGCTGACGTTCTACCCCGCCGACGGCCTGCGACGGCTGTTCGGCGGCCGCGGGTGGGAGCACGACCGGACGCGGGCGATCCTCGAACCCGCGCCGTGGACCGAGAGCCACCTCACGGCCCACACCGCGGAGGTCCGCGGGCACGCCGAGTCGCTGCCCGACGCGCTCGGCCAGCAGCTGATCACCGAGGCCGAACGACTGGCGAAGACGACGGGAGAAAGCGACGAGGGGCGGATGTACAGCGTGGCGATGGAACTGCCAGAGTAGACTCGCGAGATTGGCGTGTGACCGACCACGGCATGGCTCCGAGCCCTGGCACGGCGGCCAGCGCCGGTCGCTCGCTTTATTCGTCTCTACCGACCGCGGCATGGCTCCGAGCGCTGGCACGGCGGCCAGCGCCGGTCGCTCGCCGCGGTCCGTGGTTGCCCCCCTTTTTCACCACGGGCGCGTAATCCCCGCCAATGAGTACCGACCGGAAGCAGTCCGGCTTCAAGCAGCGAACCCGGGTCGACGACGCGCTCGCGGCGCTCAGAGACGCCGTCGACCCCCACGGCCGCGCGGAGGAGGTCCCGCTCGCCGAGGCGGACGGACGCACGCTCGCGGCGACGATGGCCGCACCGGCGAGCGTCCCCTCGGCGCCCGAAGCGGCGATGGACGGCTACGCGGTCCGGGCCGGCGACACGTTCGGCGCCTCGGACCGCTCGCCCGAGGTCCTGCGCGAAGTCGACGCGGAACCGACCGAGGGCACCGTCGGCCCCGACGAGGCGCTCCGGGTCCACACCGGGAGCGCGCTCCCGGAGGGTGCCGACGCCGTGGTGATGATCGAGCAGGTCGAACCGATCGCCGACGAGGTCGAAGTGTTCGACGCCGTCGCCGAGGGGGAGAACGTCGCCGCCGCCGGCGAGGACGTGGAGACGGGCCAGCACCTGTACGACCCCGGCCACGTCCTGCGGCCCTCGGATCTGGGACTGCTGAAGTCCGTCGGCGTCACCGAGGTCCCCGTGTTCGAGAAGCCCGAGGTGACGGTGATCCCGACCGGCGACGAGCTCGTCCAAGCCGACCCGGGCCCGGGCGAGACGATCGAGACCAACGGGCTCACCGTCGCCCGATTCGTCGAACGCTGGGGCGGCAACGCCACCGAGCTCGACGTGGTTCCCGACGACGAGGACGCGCTGAAGGACGCGATCCGCTCCGGCCTCGACGGCGAGCTCGTGGTCACCTCCGGGGGCTCCTCCGTGGGTGAACGCGATCTGCTGCCCGAAGTGCTGGAGGACCTCGGCGAGATCGTCGTCCACGGCGTCGCGCTCAAGCCCGGCCACCCGTTCGGTTTCGCGGTCTGTGAGGGGACGCCCGTGCTGATGCTGCCGGGCTACCCCGTCGCGACGATCGTCAACGCGGTGCAGTTCCTGCGGCCCGCGATCAAGCGTGCGATGGACGCTCCGCTGCCGCCGCACCCGACGACCGAAGCCGAACTGGATCGGAAGATCGCGAGCGAACCCGGCGTGCGGACGTTCGCCCGCGTCCGGCTGGAGGAGCGCCCGGACGAGCCGCTACCGGCCGCCGTCCCGACCCGGGTGTCGGGCTCGGGCGTGCTGTCGAGCGTCGCGCTCGCGGACGGCTGGGTCGTCGTCGACGAGGCCGCCGAGGGGATCGACGCCGGCGAAACCGTCGCCGTGCAGGACTGGGAGGCCCGCCAATGAGCGACCGCAAGGAGTTCCGCGACCTCACCGAGCCGGCGAAGGCCCACGAGGCCATCGCGTCGCTGGAAATCGAGCCCGAGCCCGAGACCGTCCCGCTCGCGGACGCACGGGGGCGCATCCTCGCCGAGCGCGTCGACGCCGACCTCGACGTGCCGGGGTTCGACCGGGCGTCGATGGACGGCTACGCGGTGCGGGCGAGCGACACGTTCGGCGCCGACGAGGCCGACCCCGCGACGCTCGATCTGGTCGGGACGGTCCACGCCGGCAGCGAGCCCGCGGTGTTCGTCGACGACGGCGAGGCCGTCGAGATCTCGACCGGTGCGGTGCTGCCCGACGGCGCCGACGCGGTGGTGATGGTCGAACGGACCGACGAGATCGGAACCGAGGCCGTCGAGATCCGCACCTCGGTCGCGCCCGGGGACAACGTGATGCCCGCCGGCGCCGACATCGCGGCCGGCCAGCGCGCGCTCGGCCCCGGCACCGAACTCACCCCCCGCGAGATCGGCCTGCTCTCGGCGCTCGGGCGGGACACGGTCGAAGTCCGCGGGAAGCCGACGGTCGGCATCGTCTCGACCGGCGACGAGCTCGTCCGGCCCGGCGAGTCGCTGAACAGCGACGCCGGGCAGATCTACGACGTGAACAGCTACACGATCGCCGCGGGCGTCGAGGAGGCCGGCGGCGAGGCGACGCTCTACCCCCACGCCGGGGACGACATGGACGCGATGGAGGACGCGCTCACCACCGCCGCCGAGGAGTGCGATCTGGTGCTCTCCTCGGGCTCGACTTCCGCCTCCGCGGTCGACGTGATCTACCGCGTGATCGAGGAACGGGGCGACCTCCTGCTCCACGGCGTCGCCGTGAAGCCGGGGAAGCCGATGCTGATCGGCCGGCTCGAAAACAGCGCCTACGTCGGCCTGCCGGGCTACCCAGTCTCCGCGCTCACCATCTTCCGCACGTTCGTCGCGCCCGCGATCCGGCGGGCAGCCGGGGTGCCCGAGCCGAGAACGGCGACCGTCGACGGGACGCTCGCGGCAGAGGAGCGCTACAGCGAGGGCCGCACCCGGCTGATGCCGGTCGGGCTGGTCGAGAACGAGGCCGGCGAGACGCTCGTCTACCCCGTCGACAAGGGGTCGGGCGCGACCACCAGCCTCGTCGAGGCCGACGGGGTGGTCGAGGTCGACGCCGACACCGAGTACCTCGCTGAAGGCGAGGACGTGACGGTGACGCTGTTCTCCCCGAACGTGCGCACCCCGGCGGTGCTCGCGTTCGGCGAGGACGACCCCGCGTTCTCCCGGCTGCTCGACCGACTCGGATCGAGTCGGTTCCTCCCCGTCGGCTCCCGGGAAGGGGTACGACGGCTGCGCGACGGGCTGCCCGACGCGGCTGTCGTCGCCGGACCGATCCGCCGGGAGGTCGAGGCGGTCGAACTCGGCGCGTGGGAGCGCGAGTGGGGGCTGATCGTTCCCGAGAGCAACCCCGACGACGTGGAGGGGTTCGCGACGTTAGTCGACGGCGACCTGCGGTTCGTCAACCTCGACACGGCGACGGGCCTGCGCGCGAGCGCCGACGCCGAACTGGAGCGACTCGCCGCGGCCCGCGACACCGACGCCGCCGACCTCCAGTCGGCGATCGACGGCTACGGCTTCGCGCTCAAAGCCCACGAGAGCCCCGCGCGGCGCGTCCTCGCCGGGAAAGCCGACGCCGGGCTCGGCCTCCGTGCGACCGCCGAGAAGCTCGGGCTCGGGTTCGTCCCGGTCGACAGTCAGACCGTGCGGGTCCGGGCCAACCCCGAGCGCGTCGAGAAACAGGGCGTTCGGGACCTCGAAGCGGTGCTGGCTGGCGTCGACGAGGTGCTCGCGGCGCTGCCCGGGTTCGAGCCCGCGGAGTAGTCGATGCCCCCGCTGGACCTGCTGTTCGTCGGGCTGCTCGTCGCCATCTGTGCAGCGATGGTTCGCGAGGCCGCCCGAACGGGGTGGACACCCCGGTACGTCCTCGGCTCCGTACTGGTGCTCGGCGGGCTCGTGGGGACGTTCTTCCTCGACGACCTGCTCGCCGCGTCGCTGCCGGCGTGGAGCGAGTTCGTCTTCGCGGCCGCGCTGTTGGCCGGTTTCGTCCTCCAGTGGTCCGGACGAGACGAGCCGTGAGGGAAAGAGCTTCGACGGCGCCGACGCTGGCTCGGGTATGACCGAGGACACGCCGGCGCGGGTTCTCGCGCTCGGTGACTCCTACACGATCGGTACCGGCGTCGACCCGGACGAACGCTGGGTGTCGAAGCTCGTTGATCGACTCCGGGAGGCCGGCGAGTCGGTCGCCGATCCCGTGGTGATCGCCGAGAACGGCTGGACCACCGACGATCTGGACGGGGCGATCCGGGAGCGCGACCCCGACGGCCCGTTCGACCTCGTGACGCTCCTGATCGGGGCGAACAACTGCTTCCAAGCGGAGTCGGCGAGCGAGTTCGAGCCGAAGTTCCGGACGATGCTCGACCGGGCGCTGGGGTTCGCCGAGGAGCCTGATTCGGTCGTCGTGATCACGGTCCCGGACTACACACTCACGCCGGTCGGACGGGAGAACGAGCCCGACGAACACGCCGAGCGACTGGAACGGTACAACGAGATCGTCCGCGAAGCGGCGCGTGCGGAGGGGACACGGCTGGTCGACGTGGTACCGACGTCGAAGCGCGTGGCCGAGGACGGATCGCTCGTCGCCGGTGACGATCTCCACCCCGCGCCCGAGCAGCACGACCTGTGGCTGGAGCGGATCGTTCCGACCGCCGCGGCGGCGCTGGATTAGTTGCCGAGGACGCCCTCGTCGAGTTCGGTGAAGCGCTCGACGCGGTGGTCCGCGAGCACGCACTGCCCGCGGCGTTCGGGACCGTGACGCTCGACGTGGACCGCGTCGAGGCCGGCGTTCCACGCGGCGCCCACGTCGCTCGGACCGTCGCCGGCCAGCACCCCCGCGCCGGCGGTGTGGTCGACACCGAGTCGGTTCATCGTGTGGTGGACCGGCTCGGGGTCGGGCTTCCAGCCCAGATCGTCCGAGCAGGTGACGAACGCGTCGAACCGCGAGCGCAGGTCGAGCTGGTCGACGACTTCGTTCGCGAGAAACGGCGCGCAGTGGGTGACGACGCCGACCGGGACGCCGGCGGCGTCGAGCTCGTCGAGCAGCGCCGCGGCGTCGTCGTGGACGTACGTCGCTTCCGCGCGGGCGCCGGGGTCCTCGGCCTCGTGCAGCGCGGGCCAGAACGTCCCCGGGTCGAGCCCCATCGACTGGAGCTTCTCGCTCCGGGGGCCGCCGAGCCCGTGCCAGAGGGTTTCGACCTCGCTGTCGGTGAACGTCCGGCCCAGCCGGTCGCCGACCGCCTCGAACACCTCGTGGCGGTAGTCGGGCTCCACGTCGACGATCGTGCCGTCGAGGTCGAGGAGCCAGAAGTCGTACGGCATGGAGGGGTAGCTAGCTGATACGGGGGTAAGTGCTTTTCTCCCTGCTCAAACCGCCTCGGCGTCGACGACGTGCACCGACGAGCCGAGATACTGGTGCAACACTTCGTCGACGCTCTCGGCGTTGAACCGCGAGAGATCGCGCTCGATCTCCGCCCGGAGCGCGTCGAGGTACTCCTCGTCGGCCCGGAGCTCCGAGAACGACAGCGACACCACCTCGACGCCCAGCCAGTCGCTCGCGACTCGTCGCAGCGGCGCCTCGTCGCCGACCTCGCCGTGCCAGAGCCGGTCGCGGAAGAACAGCCAGTCGATCCGCTCCGGGCCGGGTTCGACGCCCGGCGCGGGGGCGAACAGCCGCAGCGTCGTCTCGAAGCGGTTCGGGTCGGCCGCGACACCCTCCGTCGGGAGGCGGAACGCCGCCTCGAAGGTGTACGCTGCCTTCATCGGCGCGTCGAGCGTCGCACCGAGGCCATCAGTACTCGCCGTCGCAGTCGTCCGCGAGCCGGAGGTCCTTCTCCGTGATCCCGCCGGCGTCGTGGGTGGTGAAGCGCACCTCCACCTCGTCGTAGCGGAGGACGATCTCCGGGTGGTGGAACTCCGCCTCGGCGATGTCGGCCACGTCGTTGACGAACCTGACCGCGCTGGGGTAGTCGTCGAACTCGTAGGTGCGGACGATCTCGTCGCCCTCGCGCTCCCAGTGTTCCGGCAGTCGCCGCTCGACTTCCTCGTCGTCGAGTGTGTCAGCCATGAACGGAAGGTGGGCGCCTGAGGGGGAAAAGCTTCGGCCGGCTACTCGCCCGCGCGCTCGTCGGCCGCGTCGGCGGGCGGGTCCACGTCGACGGCGTCAGAGCGGGGGTCGAACAGCTCCATCGCCGTCTGGATGGTGGTCCAGTCGTCCTCGCCGGCGGCCTCGCGCAGGCTCTCGGTCGGCGGCGCGAGCAGCTGGGAGACCAGCGAGTCGGCCAGCGCCTCGACGGTCTCGCGCTGATCGTCGTTCAGGTCGCCCTGGGCCTCCAGCTTGGTGAGCGCGCGGTCGAGCTCGCGGGCCTTCATCCGTTCGGCGCCCTCGTACATGCCGCGGATCGCCTCGTCGGCCCGGGACCGCTTGAACGAGGAGAGCAGGCGGTCGTGCTCTCGATCGATCATCGCCTCGACCTCGCGGGCGGCCGCGCGGCGGTTCTCGTGGGCCGTCTCGGTCACGCGCTCCAGATCGTCGATGTCGTGGACGACGACGCCGTCGAGCGCGTCGGCCGCGGGGTCGATGTCCCGCGGGCGAGCGATGTCGACACAGACCGCCTCCGCGCCGTCGAGCGCCTCGGCGGTCAGCACCGGCTCGTCGGCGCCGGTGGCGGCGACGACGACCGACGCCTCACGGACCGCGGCGGCGGCCTCGTGGATCGGGACCGCCTCGGCGTCGACGCTCACGTCCTCGGCGACGTGTTCGGCGTTGGGGAGCGTGCGGTTCGCGACGAGCAGTTCGTCGACGCCGGCGCCGGCGAACGCCCGCGCCGCGAGCGTCCCCATCTCGCCGGCGCCCAGCACCAGCGCGGTCGCATCGTCGAGGTCCGCCTCGCGGCCGGCGAGCTCGACCGCGGCCGAGCCCATCGAGACGGTCCCCTCGTTGATCGCGGTCTCGGTCCGGGCGCGCTCGCCGACGTGGACCGCCTTCAGCAGCGCCTCCTCGAGCACGGGGCCGAGCGTGCCGTCCTCGCGGGCGCGTTCGAGGGCGTCCTTCACCTGGCCGATGATCTGGTCCTCGCCCAGCACGAGCGACTCCAGCCCGCTGGCGACTCGCATCAGGTGCCGGATCGCGTCCTCGTGCTCGAGGCGGGTGACGGCACCCTCGCGGACCTCCGGCGCGAAGTCCGACAGCGCGTCCTTGCCGTCGGCGGCGCTGTCGGTGACGACGTACGCCTCCGCGCGGTTGCACGTGGCGAGCACGACGCTCTCGGAAACGCCCGGCCGGGCAGCGAGTCGCTGGGCCGCGGCGCTCTCGTCGTCGGGCGCCGCCGACTCCACCTCCTCGACGGTCGCGAGCGCGTGGGAGACGCTCACGCCAGTGATCACTCCGGTCACGGGTCTCTCGACGGGACTAGCCCCGGTACTCGGTAAAAGGTTCCGGATACGGCGTCGGGGTCGGCCGAACGAGTTCGGCTCAGGGGACGGTCGTGACCCGCTCGACGTGCTCCAGCGCGTCGAGATCGTCGGCCAGCGCCGCCTGCTCGACGCCGGCCTCGTAGTAGAACACGAGGTCGAACGTCCCCTCGCGGAGGAGCTGCTGGCACTCCCAGACGAACTCGTCGTCGGCGAGGGTCTTTCCCTGGAACTGGTTCGAGGCGAACTCGTCGGTGTCGTTGCCGGCGTAGATGTAGCTCTCGCCCTTCCCGGCGTGGTCGGCGATCACGTCGTTGATCGCGACGGTGAGCTCGTGCATCTCCAGGTCCTCCTCGCCTTCGAGGCTCGTGTGGACGATACAGCCGACGAGTTCGATCTCGCCGGGTTCGAGGAGTCGTCTGGCCCGCTGGTAGAGGTCGTCGTCGACGGCGTCGGCCATGCTCGCACTCGGTTCGGCGGGGGTTTACCGGTGGCGGTTCGCCGCAGTTGCCGGCCGGAACTACGCGAAAGGGCTATGGGACCGCCGCCGGAACTACGCGAAAGGGCTATGGGACCGCCGCCGGAACTACGCGAAAGGGCTATGGGACCGCCGCCGGAACTGTGGGTGATGCGAACCCGGTACGCCATCGCGGCGCTGCTGCTGATTCCGCTCGCGGACGCGATCATGCTGGTGTTCGTCGCCGGCGAGATCGGAGCGGTCCCGACCGTCCTGCTCGTGGTGCTGACGGGGCTGATCGGGATGCTGCTGGTCCGCGCGGAGGGCCGACACACGCTCGCCCGGATCCAACAGAAGGCCGCCCGCGGGGAGGCGCCGACGGACGAGCTGTTGGACGGCGCCCTGCTGATCGCCGCCGGCGCGTTCCTGCTCACGCCCGGCGTCGTCACGGACGCGCTGGGGTTCCTGCTCACGATCCCCCCGACGCGCTACCCGATCCGGACCCTGCTGAAGAAGTACGTGGTCGTGCCGAAGCTCGACGAACGCACGGGCGGGTTCGTCACCGGCGGCGTCTGGACGGGCGGCTTCCCGAACGGCGGCGACGGCGGGCAGTTCGGCGGCGGCTCGGTCGGCAGCGACGGCGGTGAGGGGCCGTTCGACGGCGGGAACGCCGGCCCGTTCGACGGGACAGGGGGCGAGCAGTCGGACGACGTGTACGACGTGGGCGCCGACGAGTACCGGACGAAAGACGACGAATGAGCCGGCGGAATCGGCCGCGGGCGTCGCGGTCGGCGAAGAGAAAGCCTTAACAGATACGCCGGCCAACGGAGAAATGCGCTCACCTGGGCCAATAGCTCAGTTAGGTTGAGCGCTCGGCTGATAACCGGGAGGTCCGCGGTTCAAATCCGCGTTGGCCCATCCACTTTCGGGCTGACTCCCCAGCCACCTAACTTCGGTCGCTACCTCCCGAGAGAGTTCTCCGTCCCTACTCCACCCGCACCGTCCGGTCCTCGCGAACGGGCGACAGCGGCAGCTCCGGGAACGTCACCTCGACCACGAACCGCAGTTCGTCCTCGTCGGCGCCGAACACCGGCGCCGGCACCGTCTCCGAGTCGCCGAGGTACGTCTCGGTGCCGGTCATCTCCGTCCCGTTGACCGTCACCCGGATCCCGACGCGGGCGCCGCCGCCGAGGTTCCGGACCGTCAGTTCGCACATCTCGTTCTCGCCGGTCGCGATCGTCTCGGGGAACGCCCCCCAGTCGACCGAGATCCGCGGCAGGTCCCGGGCGGCGTCGACGACGCGTTCGGCGACGCTGTCGGAGAGCCCCGCGTTCGTGAGTTTCGCGGCGCCGGCGTCGACCAGCGCCGCGGGCGCGGCGTAGCCGGCGTCGGCCAGCGACTCGGCGCGGCCCGCGCCGACGCCCTCGATCGCGGTGAGCCCCACCGCCTCGCGGGGGACGCCGTGTTCGACGCGGGCTTCCATCCGACGGACGAGGTTCGCGGCCCGTGGGCCCGCGAAGGCGGCGGCGAACTCACGGAGTGCGGCGAGCAGCCGGAGCGCGTTCTGCCGGATGATCCACGCGTCCGAGCGGAGGTCGCTCGGCGTGCGGCCGTCGGTCGCGGCGTGGAGGATCGCGAGCACCTTGCGGTTGCCGTTCTCGAGGTCGGTGTCGACGCCCGCGCCGTCGAGCGCGCGGTCGATCGCGTCGGTCTCGGACTGTCGGGCCGAGACGGAGTCGAACTCCCCCGCGGCGGCAACCGCTTCGAGCACGTCGTCGCCGGTGAGGCGGTCGCGCTCGCAGGTCTCGCGGAAGCGCTCGGCCGTGTCGAGCCGGAGGTAGTAGTTCGAGGCCAGCCGGCCGAGCGTCGTCGCCGCGACGCCGAGCTCGTCGTCCGTCTCGACGAAGCCCGAGTCGACGAGGCTCTCGACGGTCCCGCGCACGCGCTCGCGGAGGTTCTCGAACTCGTACTCGTCGGGCTTGGACTTCGCCCGGACGTAGTAGAACGTCGTCTCGACCCACGACATCACGTCGTCGAGCCCCTGAATGGTGCCCATCGCGACCTCGGCGTTGAGGTGGGTCTCGATATCCCCCGCGAGCATCGACTCGATCTCCTTCCCCTCGCGCAGCAGGCGGCGGTACTTGTCGGCGTCGTCGCCGTCGCAGATCACCCAGCCGTACCCCACGTCGTCGTACCCCGGCCGGCCCGCGCGGCCGAGCATCTGGAGCACGTCCAGCGGCGAGATGTCGACCTCGCCTTCCAGCGGGTCGTGGTACTTCGTGTCGCGGATCACCACACAGCGGGCGGGGAGGTTCACCCCCCACGCGAGCGTCGAGGTGGAGAACAGCAGTTGGATCTTCCCCTCCTTGAACCACTGCTCAACGAGGTCCTTGTCGTTGCGCGAGAGCCCGGCGTGGTGGAACGCGACGCCGTCGACGACGGAGTGACGCAGCGTCTCGTTCTCGACCTCCTTGGCGGCGGTGTGGAAGTCGTACTCGCCGCGGGAGCCCATCTCGATATCCCAGTCGGTGACCTCGTCGCGGGCCTTCTCGGCGGCGCGGACGGTGTCTTGCCGCGAGGAGACGAACACGAGCGACTGCCCCGCCTCGCGGATGTGCGGCTTCGCGAGGTCGAGCGCGCGGTAGAGCCGGCGGTACTTGTCCGCGAAGGAGTTCTCGCCGTGGCTGTACGTCTTCACGCCGGTCTCTAAGTCGACGGGGCGGTACTCGTCGCCGAACGCGAACGTGTTCTCGGGTGGCGCGTCGAGCCACTCCGCCACGTCCTCGACGTTGGGCATCGTCGCCGAGAGCGCGATAATCCGGGGCTCGCAGAGCCGGCGGAGCCGCGAGACGGTCACTTCGAGCACCGAGCCGCGCTTCTCGGAGTCGAGCAGGTGGACCTCGTCGATCACACAGCAGTCCACGTCGGTGATGAAGCCGTAGCGCGCGGAGTCGTGCTTCCGCGTCGCGGAGTCGGTCTTCTCCGGTGTCATCACGAGGATGTCCGCGCGTTCCGCGCGGCGGGGGTCGAGATCGCGCTCGCCCG
This sequence comes from Halolamina sp. C58, assembly GCF_051195095.1. Classification (NCBI taxonomy): domain Archaea; kingdom Methanobacteriati; phylum Methanobacteriota; class Halobacteria; order Halobacteriales; family Haloferacaceae; genus Halolamina; species Halolamina sp. C58. Next base: position 631,904 of record NZ_JBNTJY010000002.1, read on the forward strand.
TGACGACGTACACCGAGTAGCCGAGCTGCTCGAAGCGGTCCCACTCGGCCTCCTTCTCGTTGGTCAGCGCCCGCATCGGGGCGATAAACAGCGCGGTGCCGCCCTCCCGCAGCGTCTTGCAGATCGCGAGTTCGGCGAGCGCCGTCTTCCCGGAGGCGGTCGGCGCGCTCGCGACGACGTTCTCGTCGGTGTCGAGCAGTGCGGGCAGCGCCTCCCGCTGCATCGCGTTGAACTCCTCGAACGCGAACGCCTCGGCGAACTCGGGGACGGCGTCGGCGACGCGGGCCGTGGCGTCGGAGCGCTGAGACACTACTCGGAGTCGGGACGGCCACGGAGAAAGAGGTTTCCTTCGCGCGGGGGCGCGAGCCCGTGCCCGGGGTGTGCCGACCGCGGCGCTAATCCGCCGTCGCCACGTCCGCCGCGCGGTCCATCATCCCCTCGCTGGTCGCGTACTTGAAGTAGACCGCCAGCCCCAGCGCGGCGGCGACGTTCGAGCCCGTCACCGCCCAGAAGATGGCGTCCATCCCCCAGCCGAGGCCGGGCGCGACCGAGAGGCCGAACGCGCCGACGCCCAGCCCCACGGGCAGGGCAAGCACCGCGATCGGGAGCCGGATCCCCCAGTACTTCACGAGGTCGACGATCAGGCTGGTCTTGGTCCGGCGGGCGCCGTTGAGCCCGGCGAGCAGCATGTACGTCGCGCCGATCGCCCAGTAGCCGTACGCGAGGATCTCGAGGTAGCGGATCGCGTACGCCTGCCCCTGTTCGGAGATGTCGGGGACGAACGCCTGCGTGAGCAGGTCGGGGATCAGCAGTTGGACGGCGCCGATCACCGCGAGCACGCCGGCGGCGATCCCGACGCCGATCCACGTCGCCCGCCGAGCGCGGTCCGGGCGGTCGGCGCCGAGGTTCTGTCCGACGACGCTCTGGCCGGCCTGCTGGAGCCCCTGTGCGGGGACGAACGCGATGGTCGCGATCCGGGCGCCGACGGTGTACGCCGCCAGCCCCGCGGCGCCGCCGACGATCGTGACGATCGCGACCACGATCAGTCGGACCGACTGCGAGGCCAGCCGCTGCCCCGCCGAGGGGAGGCCGATGTCGACCATCTCCCGGAGCTCGTCGAGGTCGAACCCCACGTCCGCGAGCGACAGCGAGATCGAGCCGTGGGCGCCGGTCAGCCAGTAGAGCCCGAGCACCATCGACATCGTGTAGCCGAGCACGGTCGCCAGCGCCGCGCCGGCGACGCCGAGTTCGGGGAACACCCAGACGCCGAAGATCAGCAGCGGGTCGAGCACGAGGTTCCCGCCGATCGCGAGGAAGTTCAGGTACATCGCGGTCGTGGAGTCGCCCGCGCCGACGAACCCCATCTCCACGGTGTCGCTCACGGAGGTGAACGGAAAGAGCAGCATGTACGCCGAGAGGTAGGCGGCGGCCTGTGGCGCCACGCCGGGGCCGGCGCCGAGCAGGCGCACCAGCGGCCCCGCGTTGGGCGCGACCAGCAGCGCCATGACCACCCCGGAGACGAACGCCAGCGCGATCCCGTGAAACACCGCCTTCCGTGCGTCCGAGCGGTTCTCCCCACCGATCCGCTGGGAGACGAGCACCTGCGTCCCGACCATCGCCGCCATCAGCGGCACCATCACCAGCGCCATGATCGGCTGGTTCAGCCCGACCGCGCCGACCGCGCCGTCACCGAGGCGGCCGAGCCAGAACACGTCCGCCGCCGAGTTGGCCACCTGCACGAGGTTCTGCGCCACCAGCGGCGCCGCGAGGACGACCAGCGCACGGGAGAGCCGGCCCTCGGTTATGTCGCCGGGTTCGAGATCGAACATCCAGTATCGTACCCACATTAAGCAGAGGGAACAAATACCCATCGGTGCGGAAAGAAAGGGGCGAGGCGGTCGAACGAACCGCACGCTTTTCACGAGTGCGACCCCAGTGCCTGCCATGAGCAGCCGCAGGCGGAAACCCGACTGGCTCAAGAGCCAGCCGCCGACCGGGCAACGGTTCACCGACATCAAGCAGACGCTCCGGGACCGGGACCTCCACACCGTCTGCGAGGAAGCCAACTGCCCGAACATGGGCGAGTGCTGGTCCGGCCGGGACGGGCCGGGCACGGGCCCCGGCACCGCGACGTTCATGCTGATGGGCGAGCGCTGTTCGCGGGGCTGTAACTTCTGTGACGTGGCGACCGGCGGGATGGAGCCGCTGGACCCCGACGAGCCCGCAAACGTCGCCGAAGCGGTCGGCGAGATCGGGCTGGACTACGTCGTCCTCACCTCCGTCGACCGCGACGACCTCGACGACGGCGGCGCGGCCCACTTCGCGGAGACGATCCGGGAGTGCAAGCAGCGCAACCCCGGGACGCTCGTCGAGGTCCTCATCCCGGACTTCGGCGGCGACGAGGAAGACGTGCGAAAAATCATCGACGCCGAACCGGACGTGATCGCCCACAACGTCGAGACCGTCGAACGCCTCCAGTGGCCGGTCCGGGACCGCCGCGCGAACTACGAGCAGACGCTTGACGTGCTCGAACAGGTCGACCGCGAGTCCGACATCTACACGAAGACGAGCCTGATGCTCGGGCTCGGCGAGTACGACCACGAGATCTACCGCAGCCTCTCGGACCTGCGGCAGGTCGGCGTCGACGTGGTGACGTTCGGGCAGTACCTCCAGCCCTCCCGCTCCCATCTCGACGTGTTCGAGTACGTCCACCCCGACGCGTTCGAGACGTGGCGACGGGTCGCCGAGGAGGAGCTCGACTTCCTCTACTGCGCCTCCGGCCCGATGGTTCGGTCGTCGTACAAGGCGGGCGAGCTGTTCGTCGACGCGCTCGTCCGCGACGGAAAGAGCCCCGAGCAGGCGCGAGAGGAGGCGCGGGCGGCGGCGGGAGACTGAGGCGATCGTTCCCCGTGACCGGGAGAACTGGCGTCTCGACAGCGACGGGGGCGTTTCTCACCAACCCGACGGCGTCGAGCGATCGCCGGCTGTCACCGTCGTTCACGAGGCTGTATGCGACGAGCTCACGTCTATCACGATTCTTCCCAAACGTTCGTCCAATTTCTTCGGCGACACCGCCCTTCGCCCGGGCGGAACGGCGATATTCGAGGGAGAAATGAGAAAACGTGAGAATATGGTCGACCTTATCGAAAGAACACAACCGACGGAGGGTGATTTCTGCTCATAGTAAACCTTTTACGAAAGCACTATACCTTCGGCGAGGGAAATTCTGCCCTATGGAGAGGAGGGTCAAGCCGTGAGTACGATACAGCGCGATCCCGAGAACCGGGTACAGGTGCTCGACGAGGACGGCAAGCTCGTCGGCGAGCCCCCGGAGATCGACGAGGAGACGATGCTGGACATCTACCGGGACATGAAGCTCGCCCGGCACTTCGACGAGCGGGCGGTCAGCCTCCAGCGACAGGGGCGGATGGGGACCTACCCGCCGCTGTCGGGACAGGAGGGCGCCCAGATCGGCTCGGCGTACGCGCTGGCCGAGGACGACTGGATGGTGCCGTCCTACCGCGAACACGGCGCCGCGGTCGTGCGGGGCCTGCCGCTGAAGCAGACGCTGCTGTACTGGATGGGGTACGAGGCGGGCAACGACGTGCCCGAGGACACGAACGTCCTGCCCGTCGCGGTGCCGATCGCGAGCCAGATCCCCCACGCGGCGGGGCTGGCGTGGTCCTGGAAGCTGCAGGGCAACGACGACACGGCGGGAATCTGCTACTTCGGCGACGGCGCCACCAGCGAGGGTGACTTCCACGAGGGGCTGAACTTCGCCGGCGTCTACGACGTGCCGATGGTGTTCTTCTGCAACAACAACCAGTGGGCGATCTCGGTGCCCCGCGAGAAGCAGACCGCTTCGGAGACGCTGGCCCAGAAGGCCGACGCCTACGGCTTCGAGGGCGTGCAGGTCGACGGGATGGACCCGCTGGCCGTCTACAAGGTCACGCAGGACGCGCTCGCGAAGGCTCGGGACCCCGACGAGGACCAGCTCCGGCCGACGATGATCGAGGCGGTGCAGTACCGCTTCGGCGCCCACACCACCGCGGACGACCCGACGGTGTACCGCGACGACGAGGAGGTCGAGCGCTGGAAGGCCAAGGACCCGATCCCGCGGCTGGAGACGTACCTCCGAAGCGAGGGCGTCCTTGACGACGAGACAGTCGCCGAGATCGAGGAGCAGGTCGAGCAGCGAGTCTCCGACGCGATCGACGAGGCCGAGTCCGAGCCTCGCCCGGAGCCGGAGGAGATGTTCGAGCACGCCTACGCGGATCTCCCGCCGGCGCTGCAGGAACAGCGCGAGGAGTTCGTCGCGGCGGTCGATCGACACGGCAAGGACGCGTTCCTGGAGGAAGAATGAGCGAGACACAGAACCTCACGCTGGTGCAGGCGGTACGGGACGGTCTCGCGACCGAGATGGAGCTCGACGACGACGTGATCGCGCTCGGGCAGGACATCGGGAAGAACGGCGGCGTGTTCCGGGCCACGCAGGGCCTGCAGGAGGAGTTCGGCGAGCAGCGCGTCGTCGACACGCCGCTGGCGGAGTCCGGCATCATCGGCAGCGCCGTCGGCCTCGCGACCGGCGGGATGAAGCCGGTGCCGGAGATCCAGTTCTCCGGGTTCATGTACCCCGGTTTCGACCAGATCGTCTCCCACATGGCGCGCTACCGCACCCGGAGCCGGTCGCGGTTCTCGCTGCCGATGGTGCTGCGGGCACCCTACGGCGGCGGCATCCGCGCGCCCGAACACCACTCCGACTCGAAGGAGGCGTTCTACGCCCACGAGGCGGGGCTGAAGGTGGTCGTCCCCTCGACCCCCTACGACACGAAGGGGCTGCTGATCTCGGCGATCCGCGACCCCGACCCCGTCGTCTTCCTCGAACCCAAACTCATCTACCGCGCGTTCCGCGAGGACGTGCCCGAGGGGGAGTACGAGATCCCGCTCGGCGAGGCCGCGGTCCGCCGCGAGGGGTCGGACGTGTCGGTGTTCACCTACGGCGCGATGACTCGGCCGACGCTCGAGGCCGCGGAGAACCTCGCCGACGAGGGGATCGACGCCGAAGTGGTCGACCTGCGGACGGTGTCGCCGATGGACCGCGAGGCCATCATCGAGTCGTTCAAGAAGACCGGCCGCGGCGTCGTCGTCCACGAGGCGCCCAAGTCGGGCGGCCTCGCCGGCGAGATCACCGCGCTCCTGCAGGAGGAGGCGCTCGTCTATCAGGAGGCACCGATCAAGCGCGTCACGGGGTTCGACGTCCCCGTCCCGCTGTACGCGATGGAAGACTACTACCTGCCCAACGCCGCGAGAGTGGAAGACGGTATCCGTGAGGCGGTGGAGTTCTAACCGATGACTGTCAAAGAGTTCAAGCTACCCGACGTCGGCGAGGGCGTCGCCGAGGGGGAGTTGGTCTCCTGGCAGGTGTCGCCCGGCGACCGCGTCAGCGAGGGCGACATCGTCGCCGAAGTCGAGACGGACAAGGCGCTGGTCGAGGTGCCCTCCCGCTACGACGGCACCGTGAAGGAGCTGTTCGCCGAGGAGGGCGAGATGGTGCCCGTCGGCGACGTGATCATCTCCTTCGAGGTCGACGAGATCGACGAGGGCGACGCCGAGGCAGAGGCGCCCGACACCGAGGGCGAGCCCGGCGCGTCGACCGACGAAGCGAAGACCGACACCGAGGAGGCGGCCGCGGCGGAGACGCCCGAGGGCCGCGTGTTCGCGCCGCCGGCGGCCCGCCGACTGGCTCGCGAACTCGGCGTCGACATCACCGACGTCGAAGGGAGCGGCCCCGGCGGCCGCATCAGCGAGGAGGACGTTCGGTCCTACCACGAGTCCGCCGAGGCGCACGACGAGACCGCCGACGAGACGCCCGTCACGCCCGGCGAGGAGGCGGCGCCGTCGCCGCCGTCCGGCGCCGGCGCGAGCGGGACCGTGAGCGCGAGCGACAGTCCGGAAGCGATGCGGGAGACGACGCTCGCGACGCCCGCGACCCGCGCGCTCGCGGACGAACTCGGCGTCGACCTCGACGCCGTGCCGACAGAGAAGACCCGCGACGGCGAGGCGTACGTCGAGGAGGAGGACGTGCGCGCGTTCGCCGAGCGCGAGGAGGCCGAAACGGCGGCCGGCGGCGAAACCGGTGCGTCCGCCACCGCCGAGCCCGAGCGTGAGGAGACGATGCCGTACCGCGGGGTCCGCCGGACGATCGGCGAGCAGATGGCGACCTCGAAGTACACCGCGCCCCACGTCACCCACCACGACACCGCGGAGATCGACGAGCTCGTCGAGACCCGTGAGGAGCTCAAGAAGACCGCCGAGGAGAAGGGCGTCCGCCTGACGTACATGGCGTTCGTTCTCAAGGCGGTCGTGGCCGGGCTGAAGGAGTACCCGATCCTCAACTCCGAACTGGACGAGGATGAGGGGGTCATCCGGCTGAAGAACTACTACAACATCGGGATCGCCGTCGCGACAGACGCCGGGCTGATGGTGCCGGTCGTCGAGAACGTCGACGAGAAGGGGCTGCTCGAACTGGCCGAGGAGGTGCAGGAGCTGGCGACGAAGGCCCGCGAGCGCTCCATCTCGCCCCAGGAGATGCAGGGCGGGACGTTCACGATCACGAACTTCGGCGCGTTCGGCGGCGAGTACGCCACGCCGATCATCAACTACCCCGAGACCGCGATCCTCGGCCTCGGCGCGATCGAGCAGCGGCCGGTCGTCGAGGAGGGCGAGGTCGTCGCGGCCCACACCCTCCCGCTCTCGCTCGCGATCGACCACCGAGTCATCGACGGCGCGGAGGCCGCACAGTTCACGAACACCGTGAAGGAATACCTGGCCGAGCCGACCAAACTACTACTCTAAACAATGGTTGTCGGAGACGTGACGACGGGAACGGAGGTACTGGTGATCGGCGCGGGGCCGGGCGGCTACGTCGCCGCCATCCGCGCCGCACAGAACGGACTAGACACGACGCTGGTCGATCGGGACGCGTACGGGGGGACCTGCCTCAACTACGGCTGCATCCCCTCGAAGGCGCTGATCAGCGCGACGGACGTGGCCCACGACGCGGGCAACGCGACGGAGATGGGCGTCCACGCCGATCCGGTGATCCACACCGACGAGATGCAGGAGTGGAAGGAGGGCGTCGTCGACCAGCTCACCGGCGGCGTCGAGAAGCTCTGTAAAGCGAACGGCGTGAACCTGATCGAGGGCGAGGCGACGTTCGTCGACGACTCCACCGCCCGGATCGCCCACGGCGGCGACGGGCAGGGCTCGGAGTCGATCGAGTTCGAGCACGCCATCGTCGCGACCGGCTCCCGGCCGATTCAAGTGCCCGGCTTCGAGTTCGAGCACGACCCGATCTGGTCCTCGCGGGACGCCCTCGACGTGGAGGAGCCCCCGGAGGACCTGCTCGTGGTCGGCGCGGGCTACATCGGGATGGAGCTCTCGACGGTGTTCGCGAAGATGGGCGTGAACGTGACCGTCGTGGAGATGCTCGACGGCATCCTGCCCGGCTACGAGGACGACGTGAGCCGGCCGGTCAAGCAGCGCGCCGACGAGCTCGGGATCGAGTTCAACTTCGGCGAGGCCGCGAGCGACTGGGAGGAGACCGGCGAGGGCGTCGTCGTCACCACCGAGAACGAGGACGGCGAGGAGTTCACCTACGACGCCGAGAAGGTGCTCGTCGCGGTCGGGCGCCAGCCGGTCTCCGACAGCCTCGATCCGGAGGCTGCGGGCGTCGAAGTCGACGACAACGGGTTCATCCACACCGACGATCAGGCCCGCACCAACGTCGACAACATCTTCGCGGTCGGCGACGTGGCCGGCGAGCCGATGCTGGCTCACAAAGCCAGCAAGGAGGGGATCGTCGCCGCCGAAGTGATCGCCGGCGAGCCCGCCGCGCTCGACCAGCAGGCGATCCCGGCGGCCGTGTTCACCGACCCCGAGATCGCGACCGTGGGGATGACCGAAGACGAGGCCGAAGAGGCCGGCTTCACGCCCAAGGTGGGCGAGTTCCCGTTCCGCGCCTCGGGTCGTGCGCTCTCGACGGGTGAGAGCGACGGGTTCGTCCGTATCGTCGCCGAGGAGGAGGCCGGCTTCGTCCTCGGCGCCCAGATCGTCGGCCCGGAAGCGAGTGAGCTGATCGCCGAGTGCGCGCTCGCGATCGAGATGGGCGCGACGTTGGAGGACGTGGCGTCGACGGTCCACACCCACCCGACGCTCGCGGAGGCGGTGATGGAGGCCGCCGAGAACGCCGACGATCAGGCGATCCACACGCTGAACCGGTAGTCGGCGGTACACTTTCTACGTCGCGGGCCACACGCCCACTATGGCCCTCCTCGACGACGGAGACTGGCAGTCCGGCGACTCGTCCGAGGCAGATCCGCTTCCAACGACCGGCCTCGCGACCGAAAACCAGTGACGCCGCCGACGGAGATCCGGACGAAGCGCGGCCGAGCGCGGTTCGTCGACGGCACCGTCCGGTTCGAGGAGTCCACCGTCGGCTACCTCCGCGCGCTGCTCCGGGACTACTGGCACGGCGGCAGCCGCGGCCAGCGCGCGATCGTCGGGGCCTACCTGTTCGCGATCCTCTACGGGCTGGGCGTCCTCGCGTGGGAGCTCGGCCACGGGCGGTGGCGCCTGCCGGCGCTCGTGGTCGGCGTGGTCGGCGTCGGCTGGCTGATCGGTCGCGCACGAGGCTATCGATCGGTCGACTCGCTCGACCTGGACCGGATCGAGTCGGTGGCCGCGACGCGGGGGTCGAAAGCCCTCACCCGGCCCCGGCTGGTGCTCACGTTCCGAACCGACGGCGGGACCCGGAAGCGACGGGTGCTGCTCCCGTCGCTGTACGCGATCGACGGCGACGAGGCGTTCGAGCGCGCCGTCGCGGCGTTCGACGACCGCGGGTTCGACGTGGCGCGGGATCGGTGACGCTGCGGGGGAACGCCGCCGTTCGAACCGGACCCCATGTCCGCCAGCCGCAGGCCTTTCCGGCTGGAGCATGTTTCGAACCGTAATGAGCGACGAACACGGGAGCTTCTCCGAGATCCGTCAGTCGGTCGACGGCCACTCGATGAAGGGGCTCCTGCGCTACTGCGTTCCGTACTGGCGGCGCCTGACCGTGGGCACCGTCGCCGCCTTCGTGGTCCGGTTGTCGAGGCTGATCCCGCCGCTGCTGGTCGGGGTCGCGATCGACCGCGTGATCCGGAACGGCACCGGCGAGGGCGGGCTGCTGGTCACCGCCGGCCTGATCCCCTCGGGACAGATCAGCGGGCAGGCGGCCCGGCTGGCGTTTCTCGAACAGCTCGTGATCATCGCCGGCGCGGCGTACGTCGTCCGGTCGCTGGCCCGGTTCGCGTCGCGGTACCTGTTCATGTCGACCGCCCAGAAGGTTCAGCGGGACTTACGGAACGACACGTACGACCATATCCAGCGGCTCTCGCTGGGCTTCTTCGCGTCACACCAGACCGGCGCGATGATGTCGGTGTTGAACCAGGACGTGAACCGGCTGGAGCAGTTTTTGAACACCGAGATCCGGCAGGCGATCCGGGTCGTGGCTACGGTCGGCGGGATCGCAGCGATCATGTTCTGGTACTCCCCGAAGGTGGCAGTGATCGCGCTGGCGCCGGTGCCGGTCATCGGGCTCGCGTCGGGGAAGTTCCTGACGTGGATCGAGCCGAAGTACCGCGGGATTCGGGAGACGGTGTCCCGGCTGAACTCCCGGCTGGAGAACAACCTCGGCGGCGCGCGGGTGATCAAGACGTTCAACCGCTACGACTTCGAGCTCGACCGCGTCTCCGACCAGAGCGAGATCTACCACGACGAGAAGGTCGGCGCGATCAAGATCCGGCGAGCGTTCTTCTCCTCACTGCGGGTCGTTACGGGGCTGGTGTTCGTCGCGATGCTGTGGGTCGTCGGCAGCGACATCATCACCGGCTCCGCCAGCGCGCTGGAGGCCGGCGTTGTGGCGACGTTCTTCATGCTGCTGCGCCGCCTCTACGCGCCGATGCGCCGGGTCGGGAAGACCGCGAACAAGTACCAGCTCGCGAAATCCTCCTCCGAGCGCGTGTTCGGGATCCTCGGCCACGAGCCCGAGGTGACGACGCCGGAGGACGCCTACGTCCCCGACGAGGTCGAGGGCCACGTCGAGTTCGACGACGTGACGTTCGGCTACGAGGCGGACGAGACCGTGCTGAACGGGATCGACCTCGACGTGACCGCGGGCGAGACGGTCGGCCTCGCCGGCACCACGGGCGCCGGCAAGTCGACGCTGCTGAAGCTGCTGCCACGGTTCTACGATACCGACTCCGGTGCGGTGCGGGTCGACGGCGTCGACGTGCGCGAGTGGGATCTGCCGGCGCTCCGCGAGCACGTCGGGATCGTCGAGCAGAACCCCTACATGTTCTCCGGCACGGCCGAGGAGAACATCGCTTACGGCGACCTGTCGGTGCTCTCCGGCGAGGACGGCGAGGTGAGCGACGCGGTCGTCGAGGCCGCCAAGGCCGCGGAGGCCCACCAGTTCATCACCGACCTGCCGGAGGGGTACGACACCGAAATCGGCGAACGCGGCGTCAAACTCTCCGGCGGGCAGCGCCAACGGCTGGCGATCGCCCGCGCGCTGCTGAACGATCCGGAGATCGTGATTCTGGACGAAGCGACCTCCGACGTGGACACCGAGACGGAGGAGCAGATCCAGCAGAGCCTCGACCGGCTGACGGAGGACCGGACCGCGTTCGTGATCGCCCACCGGCTGTCGACGATCAAGGACGCCGACCGCATCGTGGTGATGGAGCACGGGCAGGTCGCCGAGAGCGGGAGCCACGACGAGCTGCTGCAACAGGACGGCGACTACGCGAAGTTGTGGGAGATGCAGGCCGGCAGCGAGGAAGCGGGGACAGTCGCTGCGGCGGACGACTGATCCTCGACGGCTCGGTCGGTTTCCAGCGTGGGAACGCGCGTGTCAGTTCGACGTCGCCGTGTCCTGTTCGTACTCGACGGTGATCCCGTCGGGAACGGGCCGGATCAGGTACCCGCCGCCCTGGGAGCGCTGTACCGGGGTGAAATCCGCGGTGAACACCGTCCGCGTGTCGGCGCGGATCTCGAAGCTACTGTTGAACGTCAGCGGGGCCTCGCCGGGAACGTCGACCTGTGCCGAGTCGCCGTTCGTGAGGGTCGCGTCGACGCCCTCGATATCCAGCTGGAGATAGCTGTACGACGACGTGTCGAGTTCCCGCTCGTCGACGAGCTGTGTCGAACTGTCTTGGAGGTCGACGAGGTCGGCTTCCTGTGGTTCGTCGTACTCGTAGTACTCGCGATCGGCAGAGGAGCCGCCGTCGGTGGCGTTGCCCGCGGGCGTTTCGGCGTCCTCCGGGCCGAGCCACATCCCGACGATCGTGACGATACACGACTCGAAGTCGTCGATGTCGCCGGGCTGGTCGGTCACCTGCGTCGCGAGCGTGCCGGTGCCGCCGCCGAGACAGCCGGCGAGGGCAGTGGCACCGACGGCAGCGGCGCCGGTCGTCGCGAGATACGTCCGTCTGTCAACCGTGAGTTCGTCGGTCATCGTTGAATATCGGAGGAAACGTGAAAACCGGGTCAGTTACGCGTCCGATTCGCCGTCGGCCTCGTCAGGCTGCTCGTCAGCGGCCTGCTCGCCGCCGCCGAGGAACTCGCTCAGCGAGCCGCCGAGATCGTCGATCGAGCCGTTCAGGAACGACTCGATGCGCTCGTGGATCCCGCTCACGTGGTCGGCCGCCTGCTCGGGCAGGCCGTCGCTCGGCCCGACCGTGCCGTCGTCAGCCGGCGCGTCCGGGGCGGTGTCGTTCGCCTGCTCGGCGGGCGTGGCCGCGCCGACCGCGACCGTGCCGGCCAGCAGGAGCATCGTTGCCATCGTGACCGCGGCGATCTTGCTCACTCTCATCGCATCCCCCGCTTGGCCGGGGAGTCGGATAAGGGGTGACGACGACGAAGGCGAAGTTCGGCCGTTTCGGCGGTCCTAAGCGCGTTTTAACTCGAATGAACGCCGGATTTAGCCCCGCAACGACAGTTCCGGCGACGATCGCCCCACGTCGTCCCCGCGGGCGGCCCGTGCGCGTGTGTACACGTTCGGAACCGCTTTGAACCCGGCACCATGACCCCCACCCGAATGAAGGTCTTCGGCTCCAGCGGCACCCGGGGGGTCGCCGGCGAACAGCTCACCGCCGAGTTCGTCCTCCGGGTCGCCAAGGCCGCCGGCACCGTCTGGGACGCCGACCGCGCAGCGATCGCCCGCGACACGCGAACCACCGGGGAACTGTTCGCCAACGCCGCCGACGCCGGCCTCACCGCCGTAGGCGTCGACGCCGACCGACTCGGCGTGCTCCCCACGCCCGCGGCCGTCCGCTACGCCGAGGTCGAGGAGATCCCCGCCGTCGTCGTCACCGCCTCCCACAACCCCCCGGAGTACAACGGGATCAAGCTCGTCGGCGCCGACGGCGTCGAACTCCCCGTCGCCGAACTCGAACGCGTCGAGGACTGCCTGCTCGGCGAGACGTTCGACGAGGCGGGCTGGGACGGGACGGGGGCCTCCCGAACCATCGACGGCGTCGCCGCCGACTACGTCGACGACCTGCTCGCGAACGTGGACCGCGAGTCGATCGCCGACGCCGAGCTCACCGTCGCGCTCGACCCCGGCCACGGCGCGGGCGCGCTGACCAGCCCCGAGTTCTTCCGCCGGCTGGGCTGTGACGTGGTGACCGTCAACGGCCAGCCCGACGGCCACTTCCCCGGCCGCGACCCCGAGCCCGTCCCGGAGAACCTCGGCGATCTCGGCCGGGTCGTCCGGGCGAGCGACGCCGACGTGGGGGTCGCCCACGACGGCGACGCCGACCGCGCGATCTTCTTCGACGAACACGGCGAGTACGTCGAGGGCGACGCCTCGCTGGCGGCGCTGGCGGCCGAGGCGCTCGAACCGGGCGACGCCACCGTCGCCGCGGTGAACGTCTCCCAGCGCCTCGTCGACGTGTGTGACGAAGTCGGGGCCGATCTCGAACTCACCCCCATCGGCGCGACGAACATCATCACCCGAATTCAGGAGCTCGAAGCCGAGGGGCGCCGGGTCCCGATCTCGGGGGAGGGCAACGGCGGGATCTTCTTCCCGAACTACCGGCTGGTCCGGGACGGCGCGTTCATCGCCGCGAAGTTCCTCGAACTGCTGGCCAAGATCGGCGACAGCCCGAGCGAGGTCGTCGCGCCGTATACCGCCTACGAGAACGTCCGGCGGAACCTCAGCTACGACGAGGAGTCCGAACTCAGCGCGATGCTCGCCGCCGCCGAGCGCTACGCCGAGGCGGCCGACGTGGAAGCGAGTACCGTCGACGGCTACCGGCTCGACTACGGCGACGCGTGGGTGCTGGTCCGGCCCTCCGGCACCGAGCCGAAGGTCCGCATCTACGCCGAGGCCCGCGAACGCGAGCGCGCGGTCGAACTCGCCGACGCCGTCGAGCGCGAGCTCGCGGCGGCGCTCGAGAACTGACCGGTCGGCCTCAGTTCTCCAGCGCCCGCTCCAACCGCTCGCGCTCCTCGCGGAGTCGTTCGGCTTCGGCCTCGATCTCGCCGTTCCGGAGCGCCTCGCGCTGGTCTTCGGTGAGCTCCGTCTCGGCGACGACCGCGTTCCGCAGTCGGTCGTAGTCGTCCCGCCGGGCGAGATCTCGGAGGGTCCGGGCGAGCGCGACCGTCTCCTCGTCGGCGAAGCGGCCGACGACCGAGACGAGTTCGCTCGCGAGGTAGCGCAGTTCGTCCGCGGGCGGCGGCGAGCCCACCGTCAGCGGCTCCGGTCCGATGCGGTCGAGGTAGGTGCGGTGGACCGGGACGGTGGTCTCGAACGCCGTCGGGTCCTCGACGTAGTGGGAGAGCTTCGACCCCGAGTACTCGGCGTAGGAGAGCAGCGTCGACAGCGGCTCCTCGCCCGCAGGGTGGGTTCGCACGTACTCGAGCAGGTCGGGCGGTGGCCGCTGGTAGTCGATCAGCGGGTAGTGTTTCGTCGTCTCGATCAGGTCGAGCAGCTCCCGGACCGGCGCGTCCCGGACGTACGCATCGAACGCCTCGCGGACGGCGGTGTCGTAGCGCTCGATCGGTTCGGTCAGCTGCTCGGTCGGCGCCGAGAGGTCCGCGTCGCCGAGCCGCCGCAGTTCGGCGAGTTCGTCCAGCCGGCGATCGATCGCCGACAGCCGCTCGTTCACGGCGCGCTCGGCGTCGTCGACGCGCTGTTGGGCGGCCTCGCGGCGGTCGAGCAGGTCGGCGATCTCGCCGGCCTCGCTGATCGCCTCGCGGGCGCGCCGGAAGTCGCTCTCGGAGATGGTGCGCTGATCGACCGCCTCGTTGGCTTCCTCGAACCCGTCGCGTTCGGGGACCGTCTCGGGGAGGCTCTCCACCAGTTCGGCGAACTGGCTCTGGAACTCCAGATACGCCTCGAAGTCGCCCGTCCCGGTCGCCGAGTCCTCGTAGCGATCGAACAGCCGGGTCGCCTCGTGTACCGCGTCGGCGACGGCCTGTACCGACTCCTCGCCGTAGCGTTCGATCTCGGCGGCGATCGCCTCGCGCTCCTCGCGGGCGTCGCGGAGTTCGGCGACGAGATCGTCGGCGCTCGGGCTCTCGGGGACCGGCTCGTCGGCGACGCTCATTCGTAGGCGTCGTCGGGATCGAACACTCGGTCACCCGTCGTTTCCACCTGCACGGTCTCGCCGTCGTCGGTCTCCTGAACGGATCGGTGGAAGCAGGAGCGGTAGCCGGTGTGGCAGGCGCCGCCGTCCTGCTCGACCTCGTACAGCAGCGTGTCGGCGTCGCAGTCGACGCGCACGTCCACCACCGACTGGGTGTTGCCGCTGGTCGCCCCCTTCTCCCAGAGCTCGTCCCGGGACCGGGAGTAGTAGTGGGCCCGGCCCGTGTCGACGGTGCGTTCGAGCGCCTCGGGGGAGACGTACGCGAGCATCAACACCTCGCCGGAGTCGGCGTCCTGTGCCACCGCGGGGACCAGCCCGTCGTCGCCGAAGTCGATATCGACCGCCGAGAGGTCGGCCATACGCCACGGTTGGCCCTCGGGGGTAAAGAGTGCGCGGGCGACGCCCACAGAGTCTTGACGGTGGCCGCGAACCGTGGAGTGTGACGGACGATCGATCGGATCCCGTGGGCAGCCGGCCGGAGTTCGGCGACAGCCTCGACGACCGGATACTCGCGTTCAGCCAGCGGCTCATCCGCTACACCGAGGTCGTCGCGGCCGTGGTGCTTGGGGTGCTGTTCGCGATCGGCGTGTTCGACCTCGCGCTCCAGATCGTCCAGAGCGCCGCCTCCGGCTCGATCACCGACCCGCTGGTCGTCGTCGGCTTCATCGATACGGCGCTGCTGCTGCTGATCATCGTCGAGGTGTACCACACCGTCGTCGCCTACACGCAGGAGTCCGACACCCGCCGGATCGTCCGGCTCGTGCTCTACACCGGCGTGATCGCGATGGTGCGGAAGGCGATCATCTTCCGGACCGGCGAGTACGCCGACGAGGCCGGCGCGCTGCTGGCCGCCGCGGCGTACACGCTGCTCATCCTCGGCCTCGCCGCGCTGCTCGTCGTCGAGCGCCGGCGGTGATCAGGCCAGCCCGACCGCGGTCAACAGCCCGTACAGCAGGTCGCCGTACGTCAGCCCGAGCAGCAGGCCGACGA
Organism: Halolamina sp. C58; assembly: GCF_051195095.1. Classification (NCBI taxonomy): domain Archaea; kingdom Methanobacteriati; phylum Methanobacteriota; class Halobacteria; order Halobacteriales; family Haloferacaceae; genus Halolamina; species Halolamina sp. C58. The sequence goes on from NZ_JBNTJY010000002.1 coordinate 647,587, forward strand.
ACATCGGCACGAGGAACGGGAGGCCGGGCGAGAGCCACACCTCGTCGTTCCGGGTGACGGTCTCCAGCCCCGCGCGGAGCGTCTCGGCGTCGGTGCCGTACGCCGAGCCGTCGAGTTCGTCGAGGAAGCGCTCGGCGGCCCACGGGTCGTCGTACTCGGCGTCCGTCCCGGCGTCTTCGCTCCCCGTCGCCGGCCCGTGTTCGACGGCGGTCTCGTCGACGGCACCGTCGGTCGGGTCGAACGTCTCGCCGACGCTCCCGGGGTCGCGGTAGCGGGCGGGCGCCGCGCGCAGTTCCGCGAGCGCGAGCCCGCGCCAGCGCAGGTACATGCGGAGGGCGTCGACGTCCAGCCCCGAGCGTGTGAACCCCGACCGGTCCTCGAACAGTCGGCCGTGGTGGTGGAGGAGGTCGTCGACCGGCACGACCCGGGCGAGGAACATCACCGGCTCGATCCGACCCGCGAGCGCGTTCCGGGCCGCGAGCGCGAGCGGGAACAGCGCGCCGACGAGCACGGTGTTCGTCAGCACCGTCAGCGAGAACACGCCGACGAGGGTGGGTTCCGCGGGGAGCACCGGCGGGAGGGGGACGCCGAACAGCGTCGCGGGCAGGTAGTACGCGGGGTAGGTCGGAAAGAGAACGGCCAGCGCCATCAGCGCCTTCGCGTCGGCGCCGCCGAAGCCGCCGATCCGCCAGAACAGGTACGACAGCGGGACGACCAGCCCCACGCTCATCGCGACACGGAACAGTTCGAGGCGAGCGTAGCGGCCGGTAAACGGTGCCGCCCGCACCAGATCGACGGCCAGCAGGGCCACGCCGAGACCGCCGAGGACGTACCAGACCCAGTTGGGGACCCGACGGGTGCGAACGTCGCGCAGCGCGGCCCAGCCCAGCAGCGGCACCGCGAGCAGGCGCGCGAGGTCGCCCGGCGAGGCGAGGGTTCCCAGCGAGTCCAGCATACCCCCGAACCCAGCGGCGACGGGCAAAGCGTTTGGGGAAACCGGGCGGCGAGACGGTGCCGCAGGAGGTAGCCTTATTGCTCCCCGTCAGAACGTCCACGTATGTCGACACGTTCGGTACGTGGCACGATCAGTGGACTGGGGAGCCGGGCGAACCCGGCGTTCGCGGGCGGCGTCGTCGCGATCTCGATCCTCGCGACGGCGTACGTGACCTCGGGGATGGCGTCGGTCGAGGTCCACACGTACGTCCACGTGATGGCGGGGCTGCTGTGGACCGGGACGGACCTGTTCATGGGCGCAGTGCTCGGTCCGGCGATCGGCGGGCTGGACGAGGAGGAGAGCGCCGCGGTGTTCACGCGGCTGACGCCGAAGACGACGTTTTTCCTGCCCGCGATGGCGCTCGTGACGATCGCCGGCGGCATCACGCTGGCCCAGCGGCTCGGCTACTTCCCCAACAGCGAGCCGTGGCTCGCGCTGTTCACCGCGGCGAACCTGCTGCCCGCCCTCCTGCTCGCGGGCTGGCGGCTGGACGTCTTCGACGACCGGCGCTGGCAGGCGCTGTTCGGGCTCTCGGCGGTCGGCTCGCTCGCGTGGGTGGGGACGACGATCGGCGGGCTGCAGCAGATCCCGCTGCTGGTCGCGCTCTCGCTGGGGATCGTGACGCTGCTGTCGGTGCAGGGCTTTGGCTTCCTGCTGCCCGGCGAGATCCGGATGTACGCCCAGATCACCTCCGCGGAGCCTGACGCGAGCATCATCTCCCGAATCGGCGCGCGGAACGCGAAGCTCGGCGGGGTGCAGGGGCTGCTGCAGTTGGTGCTGATCGGGCTGATGGTGCTGCTGCGGTGGGGTGGGGCCTAGGAGTCGAGATCGTCGATGAGCCCCTGAAGCTGCCGGACGTGCTCCTCGAACAGCGTCTCGCCCTCGTCGGTGAGGACCGCGGTGGTCCGGGGGCGCTTGTCGACGAACTCCTTGCTGATCTCGACGGCGTCCGCGTCCTCCATCCGCCCGAGGTGGCTGGAGAGGTTCCCCTCCGTCAGGTCGAGCTCGTCGGTCAGCTCGGTGAACGTCGACTCGCCGTGCCGGTAGAGGTAGGCGAATATCTCGAGCCGCGTCGGCTGGTGAACGAGTTTGTCGAGATCCATCTACGATCCGGTCAACACCCAGTAGGAGGCGACGGCGTAAACCAGATACGTTCCGCCGTACGCCGCGAACCCCCACTCGTGGAGCGGGTCGACGTTCGCGACCGCGATCCCGAGCCCGATCATCAGGACGCCCCCGACCTGGAACGCCCGGCGGTCGCGGTCGCGGATGCGGTGGGCCTTCAGCGTCTCGCCGGCGACGAGGTAGCCCAGCCCGAGCATCACCAACACGAGCGCGAGGACGAACGCCGTCTCCGCGAGGTAGCCCAGTTCCGGGAGGAACGGCGCCGCCACGAACTGGACCGCGAACGTCCCCGCGTAGACGACCAGTATCAGGAAGCCGACGTTCGGCGTCCCCTCGCCCGGCGCCCACGAGTAGCCGCCGAACCGCCAGTACAGCACCGCGCCGAAGGCGCCGAACAGGCCGAACCAGATCGCCAGAAACCAGATCCCGGGCAGCCGTTCGAGCACGACGTACTGCGAGAGCGCACAGCCCAGCGCGACGACGACGCCGAAGCCGAGCCACTGCTCGGGCGCGCTCTCGTAGCGTTCGGCGATCCCCATCGCATCCTTGATCCGGTCGAGGTCGCGCTGGAGCTCCGCGGGGTCGACGTCCTCACTCATCGTTCCCCTCCGTGTGGACGTAGTAGTTGAACGCGTCGGTGTAGCTGGGCTCGACGGTCTCGACGGTCGCCTCGTCGGGCGCGGCCGCGCGGAGATCCGCGAGCGTCGCGCCCGGGGCGAGGAACCCCCGGCGCTCGTCGCCGTGGTGGAACAGCCGGCCGTCGACGACGTGGGGCTCGAACGGATCGGTCCCGGGGCCGCCGCCGACGACCCGGACCGTCTCGGGCACCGAATCGAGCAGCGCGTCCGGCGCGCCGACGGCGCTGACGCCGTCGCCGGTCACGAACGCGATCCGGTCGGCAAACGCGGCGTCGACCGGGCGGTGGCTGGTGGCGACGACGGTGGCGCCCGCTTCGACCCGCTCGCGGATCGCGCGGTGGAACGTCTGGACCATCGAGAGGTCGACGCCGGCGGTCGGTTCGTCGAGGAGGTACAGCGGGGTGTCGACGGCCAGCGCCAGCGCGAGTTCGAGCTTCCGCGTCATCCCCTCGGAGTAGTGTACCGTTCGCTTCCCGAGCGCGTCGGTGAGGCCGAACTCGGCGACGAGGTCGCGCCAGCGGTCCGTAAAGGCGGGGTGGAGGCTGGCGTAGAACTCCGCGGTTTCCCGCCCGGAGAGGCTGTCGACGCTCGCGCCGCCCTGCAACAGCAACGAGAGGCTGTGGCCGCCGTCGTCGGCGACCGGCTCGCCGAACAGCTCGATCTCGCCCTCGGTCGGTTCGACGCTCCCCGCGAGACACGACAGGAGCACGGTCTTCCCGGTGCCGTTCGGACCCATGAGGAGCAGCGCCTCGTTCTCTCGAACCGTGAGGTCGACGCCGTCCAAGATCCCGTCGTCGCCGAACGCCTTGCGGACGTTTCGAGCCTCGACGGCTGGAGCGCCGGCATCGGCGCTCTCGGGGTCGTCGCCGACGGCGTCAGCGCTCATCGGATCTCACCCCGGTAGAGCGAGCGACGGGTCGCGAGGACGGCGATCCCGGTGCCGGCGGCGGCGTAGGCGCCGAGCAGCGCGAGATACCGCGGCGCCGTCGGTGCGGCCGGCTCGGCCAGCCCCGCGGCCGCCCAGTCGCCCACGGGGACGAGGTGGTACACCGCGAGCCGGGTCGCCAGCCCGTTCGGGACGTAGTTCACGAACTCCGCCGTCGACGCCACGAGCCCGGGCTGGACGCCGTTGTAGCCGGTGAGGAAGAAGGCGAGCAGCACCAGCGTGATGGTGATGATGCTCGCGAACTTCGGCTCGGGGACCGCGGCGACGAGGACGACCGCGATGCTCGCCGCGAACAGCCCCATCGCGAGCAGTCCGAGGAGGACGACGGGGATCGAGAGGAGCGATCGGAGCTCGAACGTCGCGCCCGTGGCGACGCCGACCGCGAGCACCACGCCGACGGCGACGGCCGCGAACGCGTAGGCGGCGAGGAACCGCCCGAAGAAGTCCGCGCCCGGAGAGACGGGCAGTGCGCGGAACTGCGCGTAGCGACCCCCCTCCACGTCGTCGACGAGCGACTGCGAGAACGTGTTGAGGAACACCACCAGCGCCGCGAACGTCCCGTAGGAGACGGCGTTGGTCGCCTTCACGATCCCCGCGGCCTCCGCGGGCATCGACGCGCTGTCGATCAGCAGGTACACCGTGAGGAGGTAGAACAGCGCCGGGAACGCCACCGCCCAGAAGACGACGGCGCCGTTGCGTCGAAGCGTCCGCAACGCCCGCGTCGCGAACGCGCCAGTCTGTTCGACGAACCGCCCCGGGAGGCGGGAGCGGCGAGTGTCAGCGCTCATGACTGATGCTGGTGTCCGAACTCACAAATAGCTTTGCACTCCAAATCCAGTTTGTAGCACAAAGTATACAGTTAGATAGCGATCATTTTCGACCATGGGCACGAAACGGGACGGCACGAAACCGGGCGACAGCGCCAGCGTGCTGATCGTCGGCGGCGGCCTCGCGGGCCTGACGCTCGCGAACTACCTCGCGCGGCAGGGTCGCGAGCCCCTGATCGTCGTGAACGTGGCCCTCCCGAGCCTGCCGGAGTTCGCACTCGGCGTCCTCGGCGAACTCAGCCAGTTCGTCGGCCTGCTCTGTATCCTCTACGGGCTCTGGACGCCGAATGGAGAGCCGTAGGGGAGCGCCCGCAGGGCGAGCGGGGCGCTGGCGTGCCGTCGTCGAAAAAGACCGTTCGAGAAGCGCCGACCGCGATCAGATGACGCGGTTCTGGAGGTAGTCGAGGTGCTTGGCGTTGTAGACGATCTTGACCTCGTCCGTGGCGGGCGAACCGATGCAGGTCAGGCGGACGTTCTTCTCCTCGACCTCCTCGTCGCTGAGGATCTGCTGCATGTCCATGTCGATCTCGCCCTCCTTGCAGATCGACGCACAGTTCGCACACGCGCCGGCGCGGCAGGAGAACGGCCAGTCGTACCCCTGGGCCTCGGCGGCCTCGAGGATGTACTCGCCCTGGTTCACTTCGAGCGTGCCGTAGTCCTCGGCGTCGAGGTCCGCGTCAGCAGCCTGCTCGAACAGGTCGTCGTCGTCCATCGACCAGCCGTGGTCGTCAAGCACTTCGTAGTTGAGGTATTCGACGGTTGGCATCACCCGGCGTTTCTCCTGCCTCCGTATAGGGTCTTGTGGTTCTCAGCGGAAAATCGGGGGTTTCAGCGCTTTAGGGCGCCCGAAAACGCCCAAATCTCTTTTCACGGTCGCGATCGAATTTCTACGGTTCAGCCCCGGAGGCGGAACCGATCGACCGCTTCGCGGTGTTCGCGGTCCCACGTCAGCGCGCGCTCGGCGGTCCACTCGACGGGTTCGATCTCGGTCGCGGCGACGCGCTCGGCGTCGGCGACGCTCCCCCCGCGGGCGAGCGTGACGTGTGGCACGTAGTTCTCCCCTTCCAGCGCGTCGACGACGGGGAACTCCCGGCAGAGCCGCCGGTGGAGCTGGCGAATCCCCTCGCTCTCGACGGCGAGGTAGACGACCGGCCCGCGGCCGTCCGGCGGGTCGGCGAAGTAGTCGATTTCGTCGATCCGGACCGGGAACGGCTTCGTCTCGTCGAGCACGCGGCGGAGGCGTTCCCGGACGCCGCCGCGGCCAGCGCGCCACGTGTCGGCCTCGATCCGCTTGACGACCAGCGTGTGGCGCTCGCGCACCTGCTCGAAGGGGGTGAGTTTCGGGTGGAGGCGGTCGGCAAGACGTTCGACCGCTGGCGGGACGCGGAGGTTCACCGGAGGACGAGGGCGGGGCTGTGGGTTCGACGGCTCACGAACGGGAGTGGGTCGGCGGCAGTAAAAAGCGCGTCGTCGGAGAGCGTCGGCGGGACGACCGGCGAGGGGTCAGATCCGGTCGAGCAGCCAGAGGATCACCAGCACGACGATCACGATCCCCAGCAGGTCCGGCAGCAGGCCGAGGAGGTTGGCGAACAGGCCGAGCACTTCGTCGAGCACCTCGATGGCCAGCCACACCACGACCAACACCAGTATCACCTTCAGCAGGTCCTCGGCCTCGAGCTTGCCTCGCGTGTTCATACGGGGTAGCTCGTCGGGGGGTGAGTAAAAGGGCTGTGGCCGTTTCGGGGTCGTCGAGCCGCGAGCGGCGGGTTCGTCGGCTGATTGCCGGACGGTAACGCCTTTACTCCGTGCCGTCTCACGTTCGAGCGAATGGATCGACGGACCGTCGTCACGGTCGCGCTAGCGCTCCTGCTCGTCGGCTCGGGAGTGGGTGCCGCTGCGGAGTTCCCCGGGCTCCAGACCGGCGACGTCGAGAGCGACACGGTAGTGCTCGAAGCCGCGATCGAGTCGGACGGCGACGCGCGGTGGACGATCGAGTACCGAGTGGCGCTCGACGACGAGAACACGACGGAGGCGTTCGAGAGCCTCCAGCGCGACATCGAGCAGAACACCAGCGACTACCGCAGCCAGTTCGCCTCGCGGATGCGGTCGACGGTATCGACGGCGGAGAACGCCACGGGGCGGGAGATGGCCGTCGAGAACGTCAGCGTCGGCACCTCGACCAGTCTCAGCGGCGAGTACGGCGTCGTCCGCTACGGGTTCGACTGGGTCGGGTTCGCCGACGTCTCCGACGATCGGCTCGCGACCGGCGAGGTGCTGGCGGGGCTGTTCCTCGACGCCAACACCGAGCTCACGATCAGCTGGCCCGAGGGGTACGTGGTCTCGCTCGTCGAGCCGGAGCCGGACCGCGAGGGCGAGCGCTCGGTGACGTGGACGGGGCCCCGGGAGTTCGACGTCGGCCAACCCCGTGTGGTGCTCCGGACGCGGAACTCGGCGCCGCCGTGGGGGCCGCTGGTCGGCATCGCGCTGTTCGGGGGCGCCGGGGTGCTGTGGTACTACCGCCGGCGACAGGCCGGGCGAACGCCGGTCCCCGGCGTCGGCGACGACGAACCGGCCGTCGGCGCCGAGCCCGATCGAGGAGCCGAGGACGACCGCGAGCCCGAACAGGTGTCTGGTGTCGAGGACGGGACGGCGCCCGGCCCGGAGACGGGATCCGCCGCGAGCGTCGCCGACGCGGGGAACGAGGACGACACGCCCGAGGAGCTGCTGAGTCCGGAGGAGCGCGTTCTCCGCCTGCTCGAAGCGAACGGCGGGCGGATGAAACAGAAGACCATCACCGAGGAGCTCGACTGGAGCGCCGCGCGAACGAGTCAGGTAGTCGGCGACCTGCGCGACGACGGGAAGGTGGAGTCGTTCCGCCTCGGCCGCGAGAACGTGCTGAAGTTCCCCGACGACGAGGAGTGATCGACCGCCCTCGGGGGATTAAACTCGGTTAATCGGGGTGAACCCGGGTGGAGGGAGTTGACGGTTTTTACCGATGCGTCGCTATCGACCGAGTGTGAACCGAACTGCCGCCGTCACCCTCGCGCTGCTCGTGCTCGTCGGGAGCGTCCCGGCAGCCGCTGCGGTCGCCGGCGGCGCCCAGACGACCGACACCGGCGACGGGGCGGCGCCCGGCGCCGTCTTCGCGGGCGTCGTCGGCGTCCAAGGCGCCGAGGTGGACAACGAGATCGACCGTCGGGCGTTCGCCCAGCAGTTCGCGGCGGCGTCCTCGAACGACTCCAAGGCGGCGGTCGTCGCCGACCAGAGCCGCCAGCTCCGGGAGCGACTGGACGAGCTCGAAGCGAAGAAAGCTCGCCTCGTCCGTGCCCACGAGAACGGGAGTATCGGGCAGGGTGAGTACCGCGCCCGGCTCGCCGAACTCGCCGCCCAGATCCGTGCGGTCGAGCGGCAGGCCAACCGCACCGCGACCAACGCGGCGTCGCTCCCCGAGCCGGCGCTCCGGGAGCACGGCGCGAACGTGAGCGAGGTGCGCTCGATCGCCCGGCAGGCCAACCGCACCGGCGGCGGCGAGGTCGCCGAGGCCGCCCGACAGATCGCGGGCGAAGGGGTCGGGAACGGTCTCGGTCCGCCCGAGCACGCCGGCCCGCCGGCGGACGGGGGACCACCTGAAGACGCCGGATCGGGAAACGGAGCTGGCCCGTCAGGGGAGAACGAGACTGGCCCCGGAACGGGTGAGGAGCCCGGGGCGCCCGAGGACGCCGGCCCCGGGAACGGAACCGGAAACGGGTCCAACGCCGGGAACAGCACTGGCGGCCCGCCGAGCGACGGCGGTGCCGAATCGGGATCGAACGGCGGGAACGACACCGGCGGGGACGGTAACGCCCCCGACGGGACGGGCGGCGACGACGCGCGTGACGCTCGCGAACGGGACGACAACAACGGGGAGGACACCGACGACGGAAGCACCGAAACCGACAGCGACGAAACCGACGACGGCGGCGAGAACGATGCCGAGACGGACGGAACCGAGACGGTGACGCCCACGGCGACGGCGTAAGCCGCGCGGATCGACGGCTCAGAACTCCGCGTCCGGTTCCGGCGCGACGCCCTCGTCGCCGCCGTCGAGGTCGAACTCCTGTCTGAGCTCCCTGATCCTGTCGCGGATGTCCGCCGCGAGCTCGAACTCGAGGTTGTCGGCGGCCTCCTCCATCCGTTCCTCCAGCCGTTCGATCTGTCGAGCCGCGTCGTCGGCGTCGCCCACCTCGGCGTTCGCGGCGCCGGCGGCGTCGGTCTTGCTCCCCGGGAGGTTCGTCTCGCCGATCTCCTTCTCGATCGTCGTCGGCTCGAACCCGTGTTCCTCGTTGTAGCGCTGCTGGATCGCCCGACGGCGGCGGGTCTCCTCGATCGCGCTGGTCATCGCGTCCGTGCGTTCGTCGGCGTAGAGGACGACCTCGCCGTTGACGTTCCGCGCCGCGCGGCCCATCGTCTGGACGAGCATCGTCTCCGAGCGGAGGAACCCCTCCTGATCGGCGTCGAGGATCGCGACGAGGCTCACTTCGGGGATGTCCAGCCCCTCGCGGAGCAGGTTGATCCCGACGAGCACGTCGATCTCGCCCAGTCGGAGCGAGCGAATGATCTCGTGGCGCTCCAGCGTGTCCGTCTCGTCGTGCATGTACGCGACGTTCACGCCCGCTTCTTCGAGGTACTCCGTGAGGTCCTCGGCGATGCGCTTGGTGAGCGTGGTGACGAGCGTGCGCTCGTCGCGCTCGATGCGCTCGTCGATGCGGTCCATCAGATCCTCGATCTGCCCCTGCGCGCTCGTGACCTCGACCGCGGGGTCGACGAGGTGGGTCGGGCGGACGATCTGTTCGACGATCTGGTCCGACTGCTCGCGCTCGTAGTCGCCGGGCGTCGCCGAGACGTACAGCGTCTCGTCGGTCTTCGCCTCGAACTCCTCGAACGTGAGCGGGCGGTTGTCGTACGCCGTGGGGAGGCGGAACCCGTTCTCGACCAGCGAGTCCTTGCGTGACTTGTCGCCCTCGAACTGCCCGCGGATCTGCGGCAGCGTCTGGTGGGACTCGTCGACGACGGTGAGGAAGTCGTCGGGGAAGTAGTCCAGCAGCGTATACGGGGCCTCGCCCTGCTCACGATCTGAGAGGTGGACGGAGTAGTTCTCGATGCCCGAGCAGTAGCCCGTCTCCTGCAGCATCTCGAGGTCGAACGTGGTGCGCTCCTCGATGCGCTGGGCGGCGACGAGGTCGCCCTGTCGCTCGAAGTGGCGCACGCGGTCCTCCATCAGGTCCTCGATCTCGGCCATCGCCTCCTGCAGCCGTTCTTCGGGGATCGAGTAGTGCTCCGCCGGGTGGAGCAGGACGGCGGGCTCCTCGCTGACGACCTCGCCCTCTAAGGTGTTCACCTTCCGAATGCGGTCGATCTCGTCGCCCCAGAACTCCACGCGGACGGCGTAGCGGCCGTACATCGGGAAGATCTCGACCGTGTCGCCCCGGACGCGGAACGTGCCCTGCGTGAAGTCCACGTCGTTGCGCTCGTAGTTCAGGTCGACCAGCCGCCCGAGCAGTTCGTCGCGGTCGATCTGCTGGCCCTGTTCGAGCCGCAGGGACATGTCGACGTAGTTCCGCGGGTCGCCGAGCCCGTAGATCGCGGAGACGGAGGCGACGACGATCACGTCGTCGCGGGTCAGCAGCGAGCGCGTCGCGGAGTGGCGCAGCCGGTCGATCTCGTCGTTGATCGAGGCGTCCTTCTCGATGAACGTGTCCGACTGCTCGACGTACGCCTCGGGCTGGTAGTAGTCGTAGTAGGAGACGAAGTACTCGACGGCGTTGTCCGGGAACAGCTCCCGGAACTCCTCGTACAGCTGGGCGGCGAGGGTCTTGTTGTGGGCGATCACCAGCGTCGGTTGCTGGATCTCCTCGATCAGCCACGAGACGGTGTTGGTCTTCCCCGACCCGGTCACCCCGAGTAGCGTCTGCCGGTCCATCCCCTCGCGGAAGCCCGCGGCCAACTGCTCGATGGCCTCGGGCTGGTCGCCCGCGGGGTCGAAGGGGGCGTCGACGCGGAACGGCCGCTCGGCCTCGGGTCGGTCCGGCGACAGCGGACCGCTCTGGGAGTCGCTCATTAGCCGAAAGCAGGTGACGAACGGACTTGAGCGGCCCGGTCGTGGGAACCGTTCGCACCGGCGAGCCGAACCGCTTTCCCGCCCGGGAGCCGACGGGTCGCCCATGTCCGACGACCGACTCCGGAGCGCGAGCGAGACGCTCAGGGACGCCAGCGCGGCCGCCGAGGACGCCGAACTCCAGCGCCGGCTGTACGACCTCTCCGACCGGCTGGCCGCGCTGGCGGCCGGCGAGAACGAGCCGGACGGCGACGAGCTGATGCAGCAGCTCCACGCGCTGGGCGACCTCCGCGAGGCGACGAGCGACGAGGTGAGCGAACGGGTGGACGATGCACTCGAAAGCGTCCGGGAGCGCCGCGAAGAACTGGAGGACTGAGGGCCGGGTTCGTCGGGGGGTGACGGCCGAACGGCTTTGTCGCTTCGCGACGAACTGCCACACATGACCCGAGACCAGCTACGGACCGCGAGCGACGAGCTCCGGGCGGCGGCCGAGCGCGCGACCGACGCCGAACTGGCGGAACGGCTCGTCGAGCAGGCCGAACAGTTCGATCGGCTGGCGACCGCCGACCGGGGGCCGGACCAGGGGCGGCTCGCACGCCACCTGAGGGCGCTGTCGGAGGTTCGCGAGTCGCTGGACGGCGACGCTGCGAGCCACGTCGACGACGCCGAGGAAGCGATCACGGCGTACCGCGAGACCGTCGGCGGCGTCTAACACCCCTCCATTTCGTCTGGAAAGTTTGAGAAGTGTAGTAGCTCCGGGGCTGCCCGACTCAGCAGACGTTCTTCGGTTCGACGCCCATCCCCTCCAGCGTCTCGACGTACCAGTCGTACGCGCCGTCGATCACGTCGGCGCCGACCTCGTTCGCGGTCGTTCGGTCCGCGTCGTCCCCGCAGCGCTCTGCGAGGAGATCAGCCGCGTCGTCGCGGTACTCGGCCAGCTCCGAGCGGAACTCGCGGAACTCGTCGGCGCTCGTGCGGTCGGCGTCGCCGACGAAGAACCCGACGAGCTGGCCCGCGAGCTCTTCGAGCACGAGCAGCGCCGCGGCGGCGCCGGCGAGCCGTTCCACGTCGCTCTCCCGCCCCGCGAGCGCGTCGGCGGTGATACTCGTCGCGGCGTCGCTCGCTGCCTCGGTGTCGAAGTTCCCGGCAGACGTTGCCGCGAACACCGCGGCGTCGGCGAACAGGTCGGCCGCCTCGTCCTCGCTCGTCTCCGGCCATTCGTCGAGGACCGACGTGAGGTCGTGGAGTTCGCGGGCCGTTCCGGTCCGGACGGCGTCGCCAGTCATCTCGCCCCCGGTGAGCGCGTAGACGGCTTTCGAGGAGCTCAGCCGTGAGAGTTCGGTGCCGTGGGCGTCCCGCAACTGTTGGAGAAAGGTGTCGGCGTCCATACCCCGACTGAGGGGTAGGAACGGCTTGTAGCCCACGGTCGGGGCAGTCCAACGGCGTCAGCACAGCCCCGCGGGGCGGTTGACTGCTGGCGTTACTCCGCGTCGCCGGTCTCGACGGGCGCGCCGACGAGGTTGCCCCACTCGGTCCAGGAGCCGTCGTAGTTCACGGTCGACTCGTAGCCGAGCAGTTCGTGGAGCGCGAACCACGCGATCGAGGAGCGCTCGCCGATGCGGCAGTACGCGACGACGGACTCGTCGCCGTCGATCCCCTTCTCCGCGTACAGTTCGCGGAGCTCGTCGGCGGACTTGAACGTCCCGTCGTCGTTGACGGTCGCGGCCCAGGAGATGTTCTGGGCGCCCGGGATGTGGCCGCCGCGCTGGGCGGTCTCGTTGAGTCCCGGCGGGGCGAGCACCTCGCCGCTGAACTCCTCGGGCGAGCGGACGTCGACGAGGGGAACGCCGCGCTCGATGGCGTTCTCCACGTCCTCGCGGTACGCGCGGATGTCCTCGAAGGGGCCTCGGGCGGTGTAGTCCTCCTCGGGGAAGTCGGGCTCCTCCGTCGTGGTCGGGTAGTCGTTCTCGACCCAGTAGTCGCGACCGCCGTCGAGCAGGCGGACGTCCTCGTGGCCGTAGTACTTGAACTGCCAGTAGGCGTAGGCGGCGAACCAGTTGGAGTTGTCGCCGTAGAACACGACCGTCGAGTCGTTGGCGATCCCGTGCTCGCCGAGCAGGTCCTCGAAGTCGTCCTTGCTCAGGATGTCACGGGTGGTCTGATCCTGCAGCTGGCTCTCCCAGTTGAGGCCGATCGCGCCGGGGGCGTGGCCCTCGTCGTAGGCTTCGGTGTCGACGCTGACCTCCACCAGCCGGTAGGCGGGGTCGTCGCTCTGGAACTCGTCCAAGCGCTCCTCCACCCAGTCGGCGGAGACGAGCGCGTCGGTCGCGTACTCTGAAGACATGTTCGCATAGGACTAGGTCCGGAGCACACTTAAACGGCAACCCACCGGCGGCGCTCGCCGGCCTCTGCGACGCCGCGTGAGCGCGTCGTTCGTGTCGCGATCCGGGGGGCTAAGTCCGGCCGCGCCGTCGGATCGGCCATGCAGCCATTCGTCCCTGCGTCGTGGATCGAAGCGGGCGACGCCGCCGTCGTCGACGTGCGCGATCCGTGGGAGTACGACAGCATCGGGCACCTCCCGGGCGCGGTGAACGTTCCGTTCGACAGCTTCCGTTCCGACGAGGGGGAGGCCGGGAAGCTCCCGCCGCGCGAGGAGTGGGAGGAACTGCTCTCCGACGCCGGGATCGGGGCCGACGACGAGATCGTCGCCTACGACGACACACAGGGGGTGTTCGCCGCGCGGTTCGTCGTGACCGCGCTGCTGCTCGGCCACGATCCCGAGAAGCTCCACCTGCTCGACGGCGACTTCAGTTCGTGGCAGCGGGCGTACGAGACGACGACCGACGGCGTCGACCCCGACCCCGCCACGTACGAGAGCGATCCCGAAGCGGAGACGCCGTTGGTCGACTTCGAGACGGTCCGGGAGCTGCTGCCCGCAGCCGAGGCCGGCGACGTGACGCTCGTGGACACCCGCGAGGACTGGGAGTTCGCCGAGGGGCACCTCCCGGGCGCCGTCCAACTCGACTGGCGCGAACTCGTCGACGAGGAGAGCCGGGGGTTGCGGCCCGAGAGCGAACTCCGCGAACTGCTGGCGGACAGGGGGATCGTGCCCGAGACGCGGACGGTGCTGTACTGCAACACCGCCCGGCGAGTGAGCCACACCTACCTCGTGCTCCGGCAGTTGGGGTACGAGAACGTCGACCTGTACGAGGGGAGCCTGACGGAGTGGGAGGATCGAGGCGGGGAGTTGGTGACGGAGTGAGAGGCGGGGCGATCGCGGAGTGAGAGCGCGACTACTCGATACCTGCCTCCCGGTCCGAGCGAGTCGCTTCGTCGGCCAACTCCTCGGGGGTCGGTGCGTCCTCGACCGCCGGCACCGTCGAGAGCAGTTCGACCGTCTCCACGAGGAGGCCCACCGCCAGCGGGCCGAGCACGAACCCCAGCGGGCCGATCGTGAGCACGCCGCCGACGAAGCCCACGAAGTACAGCGTCGTCGGGAGCTCGCCGGTGGCGGCAGCCAGCCGTGGTCGAACCACCGCGTCCGGCAGGAACCCGACGACGACGAGGCCGACGAGTAGCACCGTCGTCGCGCGGGGGACGTTTCCGGCCACGACATCGGTCGCCGCGAGTGCGACGATGACGACGCTGGGGCCGACGACCGGGACGAACTGGAGCACGCCCGCGACGACCGCGAGCGTGAGCGCGGCGTCGTACCCCAGCAGCGAGAAGACGACGTAGGCGACGACCGACGTGGCCGCCGCGGTCGCGGCCTGCACGACGTAGATCCCGACGAGCGTCGCGTGAATCCGCTCGTGGTAGCGCTCCAGCACGTCGTAGAAGTCGGTCGGGGCCAGTCCGACCGCGACTGCCCGGACCGAGCCCGGCCGCGCGAGCAGGCCGTAGACGACGATCGCGAACAGCATCCCCTTGAGCGAGAGCACCGTCGCGGCGCTCGCGATCGACAGCGCGGCGTCCCGGAGCGCGGCGGCAGCGGCCGCGATCAGCGGCGTCGTCTCGACGGTGTAGGAGAACTCGCCGACGACGATCGGGATGCGATCCGGAAGCTCGCGGGCGATATCGAGTAACACGGATCGACGCCGGTAGAGCACGTACACCACCGGGACGACCGCCCCGACCAGCGCCAGCCCCGCGACGCCCGTGACCACGCTCGTCGCGGCCCGGCGGGAGTAGCCGCGATCGACGATCGCCTGCCGGAACGGGAACAGCGTGTACGCCACGGTGATCGCGAACACCACCGTGTACAGCACTTCGGCGAGCACCACCGCCGACAGCGCGGTCAGAACGACCAGCGCGAGCACGAGCAGCCGCGTCTTCCCGAAGTCGCTCTCCATACCTCGGGGGGAACCCGCGGGGGGAAAACCGTTGTCCCGGCGGCTTCGCCGGATCGGTCTACTTAACTACAACCCAGAGAAACAACTGCGTAATGAGCCGAGACCGGATCGACAGACGGCGGTTTCTCGCGGGCGCCGGGGCGGCCGGCGCGGCACTGTTGGCGGGCTGTTCGGCCGAGCAGGCGGACTCGCCGACCGAGTCCGCCACCGACTCGCCCGGAACGACGACGACCGGCACGACCGTCGGGGGGACCGGCGGCGGCACGCTGGTCGTCGCGACGTACAGTTCGTTCATCGACGCAGTGAGCTCCAGCCCGGGCGCGTGGCTCAAACAGCAGTTCGAGTCGGAGTTCGACGCCGATCTGGTGTACCAGACGCCGCCCAACGAGCTTGACCAGTACATCCAGCGGGCCAACGCGGGGGTCGAGATCGACGCCGACGTGTACGTCGGGCTGAACGTCGACGGGCTGATCCGGCTGGACGAGAACCTCGAGAGCGGCTCGCTGTTCGCCGAGGCGCCCGATCTCTCCGGCGAGTCCGGGATCAAGGACGGGCTCGGCTTCGACCCGCAGGGGCGGGCGGTGCCGTACGACACGGGGTACATCAGCCTCGTCTGGAACGCGACCGCCGACAGGGGGGAGTTCACCGCGCCGGAGACGTTCGACGGGCTGCTGGAGTCGCAGTACCGGGGCGACCTGCTCGCGCAGAACCCCTCCTCCTCCGCGACGGGGCGGGCGTTCCTGCTGCACACGATCAAGGCTCGGGGCGAGGAGAACTACCTCGACTACTGGTCGCAGCTGCAGGAGAACGACGTCCGGATTCTCGGGAGTTGGGGCGACGCCTACAGCGCCTACGGCGAGGACGAGGCGCCGATGGTCGTCTCCTACTCCACCGATCAGGTGTACGCCAACCGCTCCGATCAGGATATGGACCGCCACCAGATCCGGTTCCTGAACGATCAGGCGTACGCCAACCCCGAGGGGATGGCCCAGTTCGCGAGCACCGACAGCCCCGACCTCGCGCAGTCGTTCATGGAGTTCGTGCTCCGGCCCGAGGTACAGGCCGAGATCGCGGTCCGGAACGTCCAGTTCCCCGCGATCACCGACGCCGAGTTCGGCGAGGAACACGCCGAGTACGAGCAGTACGCACAGGTCCCGCCGGAGGCAGTCAGCTTCACCTACGACGAGCTCCGCGGGAACCTCCAGGGCTGGATCGAGGAGTGGAGCCGCCAGATCGCGAGCAACTGACAGCGCGGCCGATCGGGGGCCGCTAGCCGAACCGTTTTCTCCCGCAGTCCACCAGTTCCGGTATGGATCTCTCCGCCGTCGACCTCTCGCCGGTTCCCGAGAACGGGAGCGCGGCCGACGCGTATCGCAACACCGTCGACGCCGCACGACAGGCCGAGGAGCTGGGGTTCGAGCGGTTCTGGGTCGCGGAACACCACGGAATGGGGAGCCGGCTCGCCGGCGTCGCGCCCGAGGTGCTGCTGGGCCACCTCGCCGCCGAGACCGAGTCGATCCGGCTGGGCTCGGGTGCGGTGCTACTGAACCACTACAGCCCGCTGAAAGTCGCCGAGCAGTTCGGCGTGCTCGACGGGCTCGCGCCCGGCCGCGTCGACGCCGGACTGGGGCGGGCGAACGGCTCGCCCGCGGTCGACCGCGCGCTCGGGACGAACCGACGGAAACGCAACCCCGACGAGGACCACCGCAAGAAGATCACCGCGGTCGTGAACCACCTCTATGACGACTTCCCGGAGGGCCACGAGTACGCCGACATCGCGGTGCCGAGTTCCGACGGCGACGAGCCCGTCCCGTGGGTGCTGGGGTCGAGCGCGTCGAGCGCGAAGATCGCCGGGCAGCTGGGGCTGCGGTTCTGCTTCGCGGCGTTCATCCGCCCGGATTTCGCGGTACCGGCGTTCGAGGCGTACCGGGAGACGTTCGAGCCGTCGTCGCTCCCCGGCGGCATCGACGAGCCGCAGGGGATGGTCGCGCTCAACGCCGTCGCCGCGGAGACCGACGAAGAGGCCGCGCGCCTGCGCGCGGTCGCGCAGGCGTCGTTCAAGCGAATGCAGCGCGGCGAGGTCGGGTCGACACCCAGCGTCGAGGAAGCGATCGACGAACTCGGCGGCGTTCCCGAGCCGACGCCGGCGACGCTGGACGAGGACGAGTGGCCGCGCGCGATCTCGGGGAGCCCGGAGACGATCGCGGGGCTGTTCGAGCAGCTCGCGGATCGTGTGGGCGTCGACGAGATGATGATCCAGCACGTCGTGCCGGAGCAGGACGCCGCGCTGCGCTCGCACGAACTGATCGCGGAGGGCGTGAACGGTCGGTGAGGTTCTCGGTCAGAGTGGGGGCTGTGAGAGCTTTTGGGAAGACGACGACGCTACTACAACAGCGAACAGCAACAGCAACTCGTTCGTTGACTACTTGCGACCGCAGGGTGCCGAGCACGAGGCTCGGCACAGCGCCGAGTCCCCACCCCTCCCCCGCCGGCGCCGAAATTGGCGCCGGCGAGGCGTCCACCGCCACCGCACCGCGGCGGCGGTGGCGCGAAGCGCACGCGGCCTCGTGCCGCGTGTCAGCGCGAGGGATGAGCGAGTGAGCAGCGCGGACGAGCGAATCGGTTGGGGAGGCCCGTGGGCTGTGTGGGGCGGTTGCGGTCACAAGGTGCCAACGATCGAGTTGCTGTTGCGGTCGAAGTCGCCGTCGATACCGAACAGGAGAAAGATCGCAGCTAGCGCAGTACCTCCGCAAAAATCCCGCCAATCAGGGCGCGACACCGACCGTCAGCAGCGTCCCCCACGTCCGGTAGCGTTCGACCATCGCCTCGCGGCTCCCGAACCCCTCGTACGGGAATTCGGACTCGTCGGGGATCTCCGTCTCCCGATCCGGGACGTTGTCCTGCTCGGCGACGTGGAGGCCGGCATCGCGGAACGCCTCGCGGTACTGCTCGCGGTCCCAGCGGGTCATCTCGACCGCGATGTTCTCCTGCCACTCGTGGGAGGCGGTGTTCTCCTCGTAGTAGTTCACCGCGCAGTAGAACGTCCCGCCGGGTTTCAGCACGCGGCGGATCTCCTCCAGCGTCCGGTGGGGGTCGTTCGCGTAGTAGAACGCCTCCATCGAGAACACGTGGTCGATCGAGTCCGTCGCGAACGGCAGGTGGTCGAAGTCGCCGACGAGGAAGCCGACCGCGTCGTCGTCGGTGTAGCTGTCGGCCTTCCGCGCCATCTCCGGCGAGCCGTCGAGCCCGTAGGCGGCGCCGATCCCGCGCTCCCGGAGCGCTCGCAGCGCGTAGCCGCTCCCCGTCCCGAGATCGAGTACGGTGTCACCCTCCTCGACCGGGATCCGTGCGAGAATGGGTCGCGCGGTGTGCCAGTGTCGCTCCTCCATCCCCTGTTCGCGGCCCTCCGCAGCCCAGGTGTCGAACTCCTCGCGAACGCTCATGGTCGTGCGTGGAGCGTGGCGGGCAAAACGGGTTCGGCTCCGGGCCGAGGTCGACGGGGGTAGCGCCGCGAGGTTGAAGTCGCCGCCGCGCTACTACCGGATATGGAGTACGACCTCGCCATCGACGGCGCGCCCGAGAGCGTTCCGGCCGGGACCGCGCTACTGCTGCTACACCCCAGTATCGGGGAGACGGATCGCGTCGACACGGACTTTCTCAGCGTCGATACCGACCGCTTCCTGGTCGTCTCGACCCGAACCACCGCTCGCGAGGTCGAACAGAAGCTCGAGTACTACGAGGTCGACGAGTCGCAGGCGGAGATCCTCGACACGCTCTCGATCGAACGCGGCTACTCTCGGCGCTCGGCGCCGAACGTCCACTACGCCGCCGGACCGGACGACGTGGAGGGGATCGTCGAGCAGGCCGAGGCGTTCCTGACCGAGAACGACGGGAAACTCCGGATCACGCTCGACTCCCTGAGCGAACTGGCCTACTACGGCGACGAGGACGCCGCACTCGAGGCCGCCGAACGGCTGATCGAACTCGTCCGGGAGCACGACGCCGTCTGCCTGTTCCATCTCTCCAGCGAGGTGCACGACGACGAGACGGTCGCCGCGTTCGCGGATCTGTTCGACGCGACGGTCCGGCTCCACGACGACGGGACCGTGAGCTACGAACCCCGAGAGTAGCCTGCCGGCGTCGGTTTCTGTCCCTCAGTCCGTCGTTTTCGACTCGAGAACCGCGAGACAGCGAGGTGGTTCCCGTTCCAGTCGAAACGTACGGCGGAGTCGAAGGGGCCGAAACGGTTCGCGGAGACGAAGGAGTCGAAACGGTGGGCGCAGTCGAAGCAGTGGGTGTAGTCGAAACCGTAGATGGAGTCGAAGCGGTGAGCGCAGTCGAAGCAGTGGGTGTAGTCAAAACCGTAGATGGAGTCGAAGCGGTGAGCGCAGTCGAAGCAGTGGGTGTAGTCAAAACCGTAGATGGAGTCGAAGCGGTGAGCGCAGTCGAAGCAGTGGGTGTAGTCAAAACCGTAGATGGAGTCGAAGCGGTAGATGGAGTCGAAACGGCGAGTACAGGCGAAACGGAGGCGGCAGTCGAAGGAGTGGAACGGGTCGAAACGCCGCGCGGCTACTCGGTCAGCGAGTCGATCGTCTTCTCCGCCCACCGGACCGCGTACTCGGCGCCGTGGTCGCGGTAGGCCAGCGTGTCCAGCGCGGCGAACGGCGCCGGGAGATCGAGCCCGTGTTTCAGCGCCGCGCACGCAAGCTCCGTCGCCGCCGGGAACTCCGTCTCCCCGCGGGCCACCTCGCCCGGAAGGTCGTCGATCCGGCCGACGAGGCGGTCGCCGGCGTCCGCCCACGCGGCGTGGAGTTCGGGATGGTCGTTCTCCCACGCGCGGAACCGCTCGCGGGTGTGCAGGCCGACCCACGCGTCGAACAGCGCGGCCGCGATCTGGTACGTCGCGGTGCCGCCGAGCCCGAGTGCGTCGTCGAGATCGGCGTACTGCTCGCCGAAGAAGGGGAGGAAGCTCTCCGAAACCCCTTCGTCGATCTCGACCAGCGCCTCCGCGACGAGGAAATCACGGAACGCTGCCGGGGTTGTCTCGGCGCGGGCCTTGACGAGCACCGTCGGCGGTACCGTCTGGTGAGTCCGGACGACCGTGCCGTCGCCCGGGAGGCCGATCGTGAACTGGTCGGAGGCGTACGCCTCGAGCTGTTCGGGGGCGTTCTCGGGGAGCCACGCATCGGGGTAGCTGGCGGGGTCGAGCGAGTCGACGAGGAGGCCGAGCTCCTCCGCGACCGCCGGCGGGAGCGTCTCGAAATCCCGCTCGGTGTCGAGGACGAGCACCTCGGGCGTGATCTCGCTGTGCAGTCGCTCGACCGCCGGCGAGAGCGTCCGCTCGGCGAACATCAGGCCGAGAGGACGATCTGGAAGACGAACGCGAACGCCAGAAGCGCGGACAGGCCGACTGTGCTGGTGACGATCTTCGTCGCCGTGCTCATACCGCCACCTGCGACCGCGTGGCTGTTAACGGTTGCTGAAGCGGTCGGGATCGGGGAGAGGTAGAAACGGAGCGGAGGGACGGACGAGTCACTCGTCGATCCCGTAGTCGTCGGCCATCTCGATCACGTACCGGCCGTCCTCCTGCAGCGAGATGATGTACTCCTTCCGGTCGTACAGCTCCATGAGGTTGAGCTCGTACTGCCCGGGGGCGGTGATCTTGATGCTCTCGAACTGATCGTTCAGCTCCTCGCGCAGCGTACCCAGATCGGTGTCGTCGGCGTCCGGCTCCTCGTGCTCCGGCGCCGAGCCCGCGACGGGCTGTTTCTCGACGTCGTCGTCCTCGGGGCCGACCGCGCCCGAGATGTCGAACTCGTCGGCCGAGACGTCCGAGGGAGTGTCCCTCGGGGGACCCTGCGGCGTGCCGCGGGCGGGTGACTCGGCGTCGGAGGACTTCTCCGCCTCACTCATCGTCCGCCGGGCGTCGTCGATCTCGTCGACGCTGGCCGACGAGGAGCGGGCGTCCGTCTGTGCGCGGTCCTCCGCACGTGCGCGGTCCTCCCCAGCCCCGGCGTCGATCTCGCCCCCGGCATCGACCTCAGCGGCTGGCTCGGGAGTTCGGTCCGGCGACTGCTCCCCGAGGTCGGTCGGTTCGGCGTCGACCGACTCGGGATCGACGCGATCAGGGCCTGTGGACTCCGGTTCGGCTGCTCCCGCCGGCTCGGGAGGCTCGGAGTCGGGAGCTTCGGGCTCGGCCGGAGTGGCGTCGCTGCTCGTCGACGACGCCTCGGCGGTGTCGCGGCCGGGCGGCTGGAACTGGAACTTGTTCCCGCCGCAGTTCGGACAGCCCGACAGCATCTCCTTCGAGCCGTCGTCGAACTGCCGGCCGCAGGTGGTACACTCGTGGGGCACGGGACTACTTGCGCGAGACGAGCGCGCTGATCAGGTTCTCGTCCTTGTGGAGCGTCTCGATCTGGTTCGCCGGACCGATCACGGTGAGCTTCTGGGTCTGCTCCTCCTTCCCCATCAGCCGGTCGAACAGGCCGGTGTTGCTCGAACTCGACTTGGGGTAGGTCTCGATCTCGATGCCGCTGAACTCGTCCGGGCTGATCTCCGTCATCGTGACCTCGATCAGCTTCGACTCCTCGTCGGGGGTGAGCCCCTCCTCGAGGATCACGATGTTGCCGTCGCGGACGCCGTCGAGGATGAGGCGGATCTTCTCCATGCTGGTGAGCCCCTCCATCCGAGCGCCGCTGATCATGTCGACCCGGACCCCGTCGTCGAGGCCGTCCTCTTCGGGGGGCGTCCCGTCGCCGTCGCCGCTGGTAACTTCGGGCATTGTTAGGAGAAGTACTCCGCGATTTTCTCGTACACTTCGTCCATGTTCTGTCCCTCCAGCGCCGACAGCGGGATCGTCTCGTGCTGGGGGAACGCGTTCGCGATGCGCTGGATGTCCGACTCCTCCTTGTCGATCTTGTTCGCGAGGATCAGCACCGGGAGCTCCTGGCTCTCGATGATGCCGATCAGCATCGTGTTCACCTGCGTGAACGGGTCCTCGGTGCTGTCGAGCACGTAGATCACGCCGTCGACGTCCTCCCGGAGCCAGTGCATGGCCTCGGCGACGCCCTCGGTGGCCTCGCGGGAGCGCCGGACGGCGTCCTCCTTCTCCATGTCGTGGTCGAGGAACTCCTCGTAGTCGACCTTCGTCGCGACGCCGGGGGTGTCGACGATGTCGATCGTGACCTCCCGGCCGTCGCGTTCGATCGTCACGTCCTCCTTCCGGCGCGCACGCCGGGTCTCGTGGGGGATGTGACTCTCCGGGCCCACCGCGTCGCCGGTCCAGTCGCGGGCGATGCGGTTCGCCAGCGTGGTCTTCCCGGCGTTCGGCGGGCCGTATATCCCGATCCGTTTCGGCTCCTCCGATGCGAACAGGCCGTCCGTGACCCGCGTAATACTTTGTTTCAGATTCGTGAGCAGACCCATCCTTGTCTCCTGCCCCCGTGACGGAAGGGGCCGTTACACCGAGTTCCGCCGGCGATATACTTAAGAATGGCGTCGAGCGGGGTGGGCTCTTCCGAACGCGGTCGACGCCCTCGGCGATCGAGAACTGCGTTCTGGACCGTCGAGACGAAACGGCGGGGAGTAGCGAAACGAGGATCGGGGAGAGCGTGAGAAGTAGGAAGAGAGCTGGAAGAGGAGAGCGGGAAGGACGTAGAGGAAACGAACCGAACAGATAGCTAACGAACTGAACAGATATCTGACTAGTCGGTGACTCGAAGCGACGAGGAGCTCCGACGCTGAGTGGTTCCAGTCGAAACGCTGGTGTGGGTGGCGGGGTTCGGGAAGCGATCGGGAGTGCTATCGGGGGAGATGGACTGAACCGTTCGTTCCGCCGGGTTTCGTTTTCTGCCCCGGAACCGAACAACCCCCTCCCCTCCGTTTCCCGTGGAACGCCGAGAGTCCGAGGGGTGGGGGTGACGAGCTACTGGCGAGAAACACAACTAACCACACAACTCCACGGCTAAATAAAGAAGATAGATTGCAGTACGGACTAATCTATCGTCTCGTGATGTAAAACTACCGCTCGATAGCAGGCGACTTCTGCCGATTCTCACACCCCACCCCCGCTGTTTCCGCGTTCCACCCGAAACGATGGGGTGGGGGGGTCAACACCCGCCCTCGTTTCCCGTCGACCGGCGTTCGACCCCACATGACGACCGACGCCCTCACTCAGTATCGACCGCCGACAACTCCCTCCAGCCGAAGCGATGGGTACATGCCACCCGAACCGGACGACCCCCTGTTTCACCTCCGCCGACGAACCGAGAGATCGCCGGGTCACCCTCGCCGTACTCGACACCCATCTCGGTGGACTCCCAACGCCATCTCGGTGAGCTCTTCCATCAGCTCCCGTGAACCCACCGCTACTTGACCGACGGCGGTCCCCCTCCCCCCATCGGTCCAGTCGAAACAGTGGGGTACGGGGCACACCGACCGTGGACGGCCCGAGCCACCGATCGTCAACGCGACTCTCCCAGCAGGTCGCGCCGACAGGGACAGGTTTTTGGTACCCCTATTCATTTGGTTCGAGTGCATCAACTGGACGGCGCTCCGGAACGACTCGCGTGGAATCACGCCTTGCAGCGGGTCACGTCCCGGATATACCGGTCCCGAGTGCCGTTCTCCACACGAAACGTAGGGGTATCCAAATGAACGACACCGACGACGATACGGACGGAGAGGGCGATCCGAACGACGGCTGGCCGATCACGGACGACGGCGCGTTCGAGGAAGCGGACAGTACCGAGGCTGCCGATCCGGACGACACTGAGGAGACAGCCGATCCCGAGGGAACCGAACCGACCGACGGCGAGGGGACTGATCCGACCGACGATCTCCCCGAGGGGATCGACTCCTCGCTGGACACGGAGGGGATCGACTCCTCCGTCGACCTCGACACTGGCGGCGTCGACATCGACCGGATGCTGGAGGACGACGGCGACAGTCAGGGGCTGTTCGACGACCTGATGGCCGGCGAACCGATCTTCAGCAACAAGGAGGTGCTCAGACCCTCCTACACGCCTCACGAGCTCCCCCACCGGACCGACCAGATCAACCAGATGGCCACCATTCTGGTGTCGGCGCTGCGCGGGGACACGCCGTCGAACATCCTGATCTACGGGAAGACGGGGACGGGGAAGACCGCGAGCGCGAAGTTCGTGAGCCAGGAGTTGGAGTCCACCTCCGAGAAGTACGACGTCCCGTGTGAGGTGGAGTACATCAACTGCGAGATCACGGACACGCAGTACCGCGTGCTCGCCCAGCTCGCGAACAAGTTCATCGAGAAGAACCGCGAGATCGTCTCCGACCGTCTCGACGAGCTCCGCGAACTGCGGTCGGCCGCGACCGACGGCGACGAGGACGCACTCACGGAGACGGAGTTCGAGAGCGTCGGCGAGATCGACGAGCAGATCGCCGAACTCGAGGACGACCGCGAGGAGATGGAGGAGGTCCCCATGACCGGGTGGCCGACCGACCGCGTGTACACCAAGTTCTTCGACGCGATCGACTACCACGAGCGCGTGGTCGTGATCATGCTCGACGAGATCGACAAGCTCGTCGAGAAGTCCGGGGACGACACGCTGTACAACCTCTCCCGGATGAACTCCGAACTGGAGACCTCCCGGATCTCGATCATGGGAATCTCGAACGACCTGAAGTTCACCGACTTCCTCGACCCCCGCGTCAAGTCGAGTCTCGGCGAGGAGGAGATCGTGTTCCCGCCGTACGACGCGAACCAGCTCCGGGACATCCTCCAGCACCGCTCGGACGTGGCGTTCAAAGACGACGCGCTGACCGACGACGTGATCCCGCTGTGTGCCGCCTTCGCCGCACAGGAGCACGGCGACGCCCGCCGCGCGCTTGACCTCCTCCGGACCGCCGGCGAGCTCGCCGAACGGAGTCAGGCCGAGACCGTCGAGGAACAACACGTCAGGCAGGCCCAGGACAAGATCGAACTCGACCGCGTCGTCGAGGTCGTCCGCACCCTCCCGACCCAGAGCAAGATCGTCCTGTTCGCGACGATCCTGCTGGAGAAAAACGGGGTCCACAACATCAACACCGGCGAGGTGTTCAACATCTACAAGCGACTCTGTGAGGAGATCGACGCCGACGTGCTCACCCAGCGCCGCGTCACGGACCTGATCAGCGAACTCGACATGCTGGGGATCGTCAACGCCGTCGTCGTCTCGAAAGGTCGCTACGGCCGCACCAAGGAGATCTCGCTGTCGGTCCCGATCGAGGAGACCGAACACGTCCTCCTCTCCGACTCCCGGCTCGGCGACATCGAGAACGCCCAGCCGTTCGTCCAGGCTCGCTTCGACAACTGATCGACTCCCCGACTTTTTGCGACGTTCTCTTCGAACCTCACGGACTCACCCCGACAACTGCCGTATCACGCCGCGGCGATCTGGTTCGACGAGAGGCCCGGATTCGACCCACCCTCGACCCACCCCGGCGTCTCGACTCCACTCGAAGCGGTGGCGTTCACCGCCACGCTGCCGTCTGTCGTCGCGCTCGCGACGCCGGGATCGACGGGGCCGGTCGTCGCCGCACCCGAGAACCCCAGCCGGACCCACCCGAGGTAGGGAATCCGGAGCCGCGCGGTGCCGATCAGCCACTCCGGTTTCACGGGCTCGCGGATGTTCCTCGTCTGGTCGTAGTACGCGTTGTTGTCGCCTTTGGTGATGAAGCCGGCGTGGGGGGCCGGACAGTTGTCCATCTCGGCGCAGTTGTCGGCGCCCTCGATCCACGCCTTGTTGGCCTCGTCGTACCAGTTCTCGCCGTCCTCCACCCAGAACCGGGCGCGGTGGATCACCGGCGGACCGCTCCGCCGCTCGTAGATCACGACCGTCCCGAAGTCGTTGAACGTCTTGTAGCCGACCTCTTCCCCGACTCGGTGGGTGACGACGCCGGTGTCGCCCCGGGCGGCGTCAGGGGCGAATCGCCCGGGCTCGGTAACGAAGATCAGGTCGCCCTTCTGCATGTTGGGGTTCATGCTCCCGCTCTCGACGGCCACCATCGGCGGCCAGACGCCGCTGATCGCGAACAGCAACAGCCCGACGAGGGCGACGGTCGCCATGCTGGTCACCATCTCGCGAGCGAACATCAGCGGGCCGCTCTCGGCGTGGAGGAACTGCTGGATCAGCCCGTCCGGTTCGTCGTCCCCGGCAGACGGCTTCGGCGGGGGCCCCTCGCCAGCACTCATCTGTCCCTCGCTTGACGGGGGGCCGTGATAGGCCTTCTGACTACTCCGCCGCTCGGCGCGTCGCCGCTCTCGCTCGTTTTTGTCCGCAATCGACATCCTTTCGGTCCGCAGGACCGCGCGTCACTCCATGGCACGAATCGAGGCCGCGGATTTCCACGAGCTCACCAAACCCGGCGAGGTTCGGCTCTCCCCGGACGGCGAGCAGGTCGCGTTCGTCCGGCAGACCCCCGACGACGACGAGAGCTACGAGTCGACGGTGTATCTCGTCCCCAGCGACGGGAGCGACGACCCCCGCCAGTTCACCGTCAGTGAGGGCGGCGACAGCCAGCCGCGCTGGTCGCCGTCGGGCGACCGCCTCGCGTTCGTCTCGAACCGCGGGAAGGACGACGATCGCCCACAGCTCTGGCTGATCCCCGTCGACGGCGGCGAAGCCCGGCAGGTCACGGCGGTCCCCGCGGGCGTCCAAGGGATCAGTTGGTCGCCCGACGGCACGCGGATCGCGTTCACCGAGTCCACGACCGAGGCGGAACGCGAGGAGGGGCTCGACACCGATATCTCCGACGAGGAGGAGTACGAGCGCGAGGAGCCGGACCCCCGCGTCATCGACCGCACCGTCTACCGAACGGGCCAGTCGTACTTCGACGGCACGCGCTCGCACGTGTACGTCGCCCACGTCGGCGACGGCCTCGCGAGCGCAGAGGACGTCGAGGTCGAGCGGATCACGGACGGCGACGTCGACTTCGGCGGCCCAGAGTGGGGCGACCCGTCGACGCTGTACTACACCGCACAGGACGTGGGCGAGGACCCCGACGACTCCCACCGCTACTCGATCCACGCCTACGACACCGACGACGAGGAAGCGGAGACGCTCCACGAAACGAGCGGCTGGGGCGCCGGCCTCGCCGCCAACGCTGAGGGCGAGATCGTCTTCCTCTACAGTGAGGAGGAGCAGGCCAGCATCCAGCCGACCGAGCTCAAACTGCTCGACGAGGACGGCGACGTGGCGTGGCTCACCGAGAATCTCGACCGGGGGCTAGGGTACGAGTCCGCGCCGGAGTGGGGGCCCGACGGCGAACGCGTCTACTTCTCGACGCCCGACGAGGGGAAGACGAGCGTCTGGTCTGTACCGAGCGACGCGAGCGAGCCGCCGAGCCGCGTGATCCGTCCCGGGGCGGTCAGCACGGGCCACGTCGGCGAGGACCGGTTCGCGTTTGCGATGAGCGAGTGGGACCACCCCGGCGACGTGTTCGTCGCCCCGATCGAGCACGCCGACGAGCCCGGCCTCGACGGCGACCCGGGCGTCGAGCGCGAGGACTGCGTCCGGCTCACCGAACTCAACGCCGACTACCTCGACGACGTGTCGGTACAGGAACCCGAGGAGCTCCACTTCGACTCCGAGCAGGGCGAGGTCCACGGCTGGACGATCACGCCGCCGGAGTTCGACCCCGACGAGGCGTACCCCCTCGCGGTCGAGGTCCACGGCGGCCCGCACGCGATGTGGACCACCGCCGGGACGATGTGGCACGAGTTCCAGACCCTCGCCGCCCGCGGCTACGTCGTGTTCTGGTCGAACCCCCGCGGCTCGACGGGCTACGGGAAGGAGTACATGCAGGCCATCGAGCGCGACTGGGGCGACGTGACGCTGACCGACGTGATGGCCGGCGTCGACCTACTGATCGACCGCGAGTACGTCGACGGCGACGACGTCCACCTCACGGGCGGCTCCTTCGGCGGCTTCATGACCTCGTGGACGGTCGGGCAGACCGACTTCTTCACTTCCGCCGTCTCCCAACGCGGCGTCTACGACCTCACGAGCTTCTACGGCTCGACCGACGGCGCCTACAGCCTCGTCGAGGGTGACTTCGACACGACGCCCTGGGAGGAGCCCGAGTTCCTCTGGGAGCAGTCGCCCGCGGGCCACGCCCACGAGGTGGAGACGCCGACGCTGGTGATCCACTCCGACGACGACTACCGCACCCCCGCCTGCACGGCCGAACTCTGGTACCGCATGGTCCGCAAGCAGGGCACCGACACGCGGTTCGTCCGCTACCCGCGCGAGGGGCACGAGCTCTCCCGCTCCGGCGAACCAGGCCACATCGTCGACCGCATCGAACGGATCGCCCGGTGGTTCGACGGCTACAGCGATCACCACGACGTGCCGCGCGCGCTCGACCGCGAGCCCGACGACGGCCTCTCGGCGGGCGACGACGAAGAACAGAACGACGAGTAGCGCTCCCGAGCCCTCCGGAGCGATACCGGGGTGGTTTTCTCTTGACCGCTGGACCCGACGCAGCCGTCCGGTTTCGAACTGAAGCGAGGGGGTTGCCGACCGCCACTGCTCGGGAGTCGCTACACGATCCGGGACCACCGAAAACGGAGCCGTCCGTGCCACTCCGGACCGCTCCGGAGCCCTCCGAGGGAGGCTTTCACGTGGTCGTCAGACGCCGCCCAGTGGGTCGGTTTCGAACCGAAGCGAGGGGGTCAGCCGAAACACCCACCCCGGTCCGGCGGCAACGACGGGTATGGACTGCGAGTACTGCGACTCGACCGTCGAGGAGCACGACCCCGTCTACGTCGCGGAGGGTGCCGTGGACGCCGAGCCGATGGGGTTCTGCAACTACGCCTGTCTCACCACCTACGTCGACGAGCGCGGGCTGGCCGACGGCGCCGCCTGTAACTGGTCGCCCTGAGGCCCCAGAAGGCACTTACCCGAAACGCCGCGATTTTCGGCCGATGGATTCCCGCCGCGTCGCCCTCCTGCTCGCCGTCGTCGGGCTCCTCTGTCTCCCGGCGCCGTACTACCTCGGCTGGGCAGCGGAGGCCACGTCCCCGCCAGCACAGAGCTCCCAGATATACGTCGCCGAGCCGATCGACCTCGACAACGTCTCCGACCAGAAGCGCCTCGTCGACGCCCACGATCACGAGGTCGCGATCCCGGACTACCGGATCACGGCTCCGTACAGCGACGACTACCGCGCCCCGAACGCCACGCTCGACGCGCTGGTGACCGCGATGCGCGAGGGCTCGGCGACCGTCGACGACCCGGACGCCCGCGCGGATCTGCGCGGGATCGACGCCGAGTACGCGTTCGTCCGCGACACCAACGAGAACACCGAACCGGACGGCTACTACCGCCTCACGGTCGAAGAGAACGGCTCGCTCGTCCGCGCCGAGAACGTCTCGATCCGGGTAGTCGCCGACGCGATCGCCGAGCAGGCGCCGCGCTACGCGAACCTCTCGGCGGGCGAGCAGGCCACGATCGACGCCGTGATCGACAACTCCACGGGCGACGATCTGGGCTACCGCCCGTACGTGAACGACCCCTACGTCGACCAGTTGCCGACGGCCATCTGGAAGGGTGACACGCTGTACACCGTCTCCGTCTACGGTCACGTCGACGACTTCGGCCCCGGGTTCGGCGGGTTCGTCGTCGGCCTCGGCGTGGCGGCGCTGGGCGTCGTGCTACTGCTGGCCGCCGGGGGGATCTACGCCTACGACCGGTGGGGTTCGTAGTCAGTTCACGACGGTCGACTGCTCACGTCGTCCGGAACGATCGATCCCCCGCGTCGCCCAGCCCGGGGACGATGAACCCCTCCTCGTTGAGTTCGTCGTCGATCGACACCGTCAGCAGGTCGGCCTCGGGGAACGCCTCGTTCACGCGAACGAGCCCTTCCGGCGCCGACACCGCCGACAGCACGAACAGGTCCTCGGGCTCTTCGACGGCGGCGTCGAGCACGTGCTCCAGCACGGTGCACATCGTCGACCCCGTCGCGAGCATCGGGTCGGCGACGACCACCGTGTCGTCTTCGGTGATCTCGGGCAGCTTCTTGTAGTCGACGCTGATGGGGAACGTCCCGTCGTCGCCCATCCCGGCCTCCTCGTCGCGGCCGGCGGAGATGACCCCCTGCTTCGCGCGGGGGAACGCCTTCAGCAGCCCCTCGACAAAGGGCGTCGCCGCCCGGAGGACGTTGATGATCACCACGTCGTCGAGCCCCTTGACGCGCTCGCCGGTGGTCTCCGTCAGCGGCGTCTCGACCGGGACGTACTCGGTCTCCATCGCGCCGTCGATGATCTCGTAGCCGCAGATCCGGCCGAGCTTCACGAGCCCCTTGCGGAAGCCGACCTGCTCGGTCTCCCGGTCCCGGATCTGGGAGAGCGTGTCCTTCGCCAGCGCGTGCGTGACCAGCTTGGCCTGGTCGCGGTCCTCGATGGGCATTGTCGGCTGTGGGGTCGGGAGCGGCATAAACGCGGGCGGTTCAGTTCGACTCGTTCAGTTCGCCAACCACCACCCGAACAACAGCGGCGCGAAAAGCAGCGTCAGCGGGACGGCGATCCAGACCTGTCCGGCGAACACGTCGTACTGCCCGATCGTGACCGAGACGGGCGTCCCCTCGGCGTAGCCGACGAGGAACTCGAATCCGACCGTGAGGAGGGTCCAGACCGCGCCGATCAACAGCAGTTCCGCCCGCGTGAACGCAGTCTCGCTCCACCCGAAGTAGGCCGCGGAGACGGCGAGAATCGCGAGAACGAGCATCGCGGTGCTCAGCACGTGGGCGGTGTACTCGTCCATCCGCGGGATCAGGACGGTTTCGCGGAACACCCCGTTCCCGACGGCGACGACGGCCATCACGAGCCAGACCGCGAGAGGTTGGAGCATCACCGCCGGACGGACCGTCTGGAGGGTCGTCGTAGCGTTCATGCCCTCTCTTCGGCTCGAAGCGCGATAAAGATCGACTGCGGTTCTCGCGGCCGGAGAAGACCCTCCGGCCTACACGAACTTCCGCACCGTCATGTCCAGCGTGTCCAGATCGAGGATCGGCGCGTGGCCGTAGTCGGGGTCGATGTTGACGGACTTCTGGAACGCCGTCTGCTCCTGCCAGCAGCCCGAGTTCACCGCGAGGACGTTGTGGTACTTCCCCCAGCCGAGCTTGTGGACGTGGCCAGTGTGGAACACGTCCGGCACCTCGTCGATCACCAGATAATCCTTCTCCTCCGGCGCGACGCGGGTGTGGCCGCCGTACTGCGGCGCGACGTGGCGCTTCTTCAGTAGCTGGTACATCGCCTTGTGCGGCTCCTCGTAGCTGGCTTTCTCCTCGGGGAGTTCGGCGATCACCTCGTCCAGCGAGACGCCGTGGTACATCAGCACCGACACCCCCTCGACGGTGACGGTGGAGGGGTTGCCCGTGAACCGGGCGTCGTGGGCGCTCATGATGTCCCGCAGCTCCTCGGTGAACGCGGGCTGGGGCTCGGCGAGGCGGACGGCGTCGTGGTTCCCGGGGATCATCACGATCTCCATGTCGCCGGGCACCTTCTTGAGCTCCTCCGCGAACGTCTCGTACTGCTCGTAGATGTCCACCACATCCAGCTCCTCGTCCTGATCCGGGTAGACGCCGACGCCCTCCACCATGTCGCCGCCGATCAGGAGGTACTCCACCGCCTCGGCTTCGGGCGTGTGGAGCCAGTCGGCGAAGCGATCCCACGCCTCCTGTGCGAACTCCTGACTGCCGACGTGTACGTCGGAGATCAGCGCGGCTTGGACGTGTCTGTCGGCGGTGTTGGGCTTGTGCGTCCGCGGCACGTCGGGGAAGTGGAGCGAGTCGACGAACAGAATCCCGCCGTCGTCGGCCAGCGTCCCCTGCACCGCGAGACACTCGTCGAGCAGCAGGTCGTCGACGAGCGGCGCGAACGCGCGATCCTTCATGATCAGGCAGGGGAACGTCCCGGTGGTGTCCTCCAGTTCGACGATCCAGTGGCCCGAGGCGGTCGACCGGATGTCGTCGACGAGTCCGATCATCTCGGCGTCGCTCCCGCCGGGCATCGACTGGATCGCCTCCGCGGGCCGGTGGTTCACGCGCCCGCGGAGCAGCCCCGAGAGCCGCTCGTAGCGGTCCTGAAACGTCCCGACGAACTCGTCGTACTCCCCGGTCCCCGTCGATCGCCCGGTCACGTCGTTGCGGATCTCCGGGGCAGGGGGCGAGCGGTCGCCCACGGCGTCGGCGGCTGTCGGTGAGTCACCTCCAGCCTCAGCGGCCGTTCCGCCGTCGTCTCCCGCTCCCGCGTCGCCCGCACTCGCGCCCGCGTGTGACCCCTCTGTTTCGACTCCACGTCCCGGCTCTATCTGCCGATTTTCTGATTCGCCGTCTCCAGTCGAAACGTCGGGGCCGTCGCTTCCGTCCTCCCCTGTCAGCAGTTCGTCCGCGGGCGTCGGGTCGTTCCCGGCGTTCATGTCCGTCGGCGCCTGTTCGGCGAGGTCGGGGGCGCCCTCGCTGGCGTCCGGCGGGGTTGGGTCGTCGGGAGTCGCCTCGCTGTCGGGGGCGGGGTCGAGCAGCGCGCTGTCGAGCGCCTCACGGGCGTGCTCGCTGGTGACGACGAACGCGTCGCCGGCGGCTTCGGCGGCTGCCTCGGCGGCGAGTTCGGGTTCGCCGGCGTTCGCGAGCAGCGTCACCGCCTCGCGCTCGGCGTTGTACCCCCGGCTCGTGAGTTCCTCCACGAGCCGTCGATGGGACTCCTGTGGCACGGGGCTCTCTCGGCGAGGGTGGCGGAAAAGGATACCGACCGCCCCCCGGTTCCGGCACGGCTAAGCGAGCGGCGGCCCCAGCCCCGGGCGTGAGCCAGTTCCCGACGTTCGAGGTGATCCCCGCGGTGGACGTACAGGACGGCGAGGCGGTGCAGTTAGTGGCGGGCGAGCGCGACTCGGGGAAACGCTACGGCGACCCCGTCGCCGCCGCGGAGCGCTGGCTGGACGAGGGCGCCGAAACCCTCCACCTCGTCGATCTCGACGGCGCGTTCGAGGGCGAGCGGGGGAACGCCGACGCGATCGAGGCGATCGTCGACGCCACCGGCCCCGACGTGGACGTACAGGTCGGCGGTGGGATCCGGACTGTGGAGGACGCCACCAGCCTGCTCGACGCCGGCGTCGATCGTGTGATCCTCGGCACCGCCGCGGTCGAGAACCCCGAGATCGTCGAGGAGATCTCCGAGACGCATCCGGGGAGCGTGATGGTCAGCCTCGACGCGAAGGAGGGGGAGGTCGTCGTTTCGGGCTGGACCGAGGGGACGGGGCTCGATCCCGCCGAGGCGGCGGCGCGCTACGAGGAGCTGGGCGCGGGCTCGGTGCTGTTCACCAACGTCGACGTGGAGGGACAGCTCTCCGGGATCGACCGCGAGGCGGTGGAGCGCGTGGTGGAGGCGGTGGAGATCCCGGTGGTCGCGAGCGGCGGCGTGACGGATTTGGACGACGTGAGTGAGCTTCGCGAGTCGGGGGCGGCGGCGGTCGTGGTGGGGACGGCGCTGTACGAGGGTCGGTTCTCCTTATCGGACGCGATGGGTGTTTGAGGCGAGACGTTTGGAGACCGAAGTTGATTCGCCGACGGCGTTTCGGTCGTCTGTACCTGAGACAGTGACAGCATCTCGCTCGTTGGCTACTGGGACAGCAACCGCGACAGCATCTCGATGCCTGACCACTTGCGACCGCAGTGCGCCGGACACGAGGTCCGTCATCAGAAATCGGAGATTTCTGATTGGCAGACGAGAATCGGAGATTCTCGTCAACGGCGCAGCCCCGAGTCCCCACCCCTCCCCCCGCGCTCGCCGACCGTCGGCGAGCGCGAGGCGTCCACCGCCACCGCACCGCCACGGCTGTCGGCGCGAAGCGGACGCGGCCCTGTGCCGCGTCTCAGCGCGAGGGATGAGCGAGTGAGCAGCGCGAACGAGCGAATCGGTTGGGGAGGCATGTGGGCTGTGCGGGGCGGTTGCGGTCACAAGTGGTCAGGCTCACTCCGCGGTCGTGTTCAGCGCCGGGACAGCGAACTCCGCGGTCGTGTTCACCGTCGGCGCAACGAATTCCGTGGTTGTGCCCACGGTCAGAACGTCGAACTGTCCGACCAGCATACCGACCCTCACAATCTCGGCCGAAACACCCACTCCACAGCACCGAACAACTCCACCCTTCCACAATCGCTTTGCCCCCGCGGAACGCCCTCCCAACCATGACCGACCGGCACGCGACCGTCGCCCGGGAGACGGCCGAGACCGAGATCGACTGCACGCTCACGCTCGACGGGAGCGGCGACAGCGAGGTCGACACCGGGATCGGCTTCCTCGACCACATGCTCGACGCCTTCGCCCGGCACGGCCTGTTCGACCTCGAACTGACCTGCGACGGCGACCTGGAGATCGACGACCACCACACGGTCGAGGACGTGGGGATCGTGCTCGGCCAGGCGTTCGACGAGGCGCTCGCGGACCGCTCCGGCATCCGCCGGTTCGCCGACCGCCGCGTCCCCATGGACGAGGCGCAGGCCGGCGTCGTCGTCGACGTCTCCGGCCGCCCGTACTTCCGGTTCGCCGGCGAGTTCTCACAGGAACGGGTCGGCGAGTTCACCAGCGTGCTCGCCCGCCACTTCGCGCGCTCGCTGGGGCAGCACGCCGGCCTGACACTCCACTGCGAGATCGAGGGCGACAACGCCCACCACGAGATCGAGGCGCTGTTCAAGGGGCTCGCCCGCGCGCTCGACGACGCGACCCGGCTCGACGAGCGCCGCAGCGACACCCCGAGTACGAAGGAGACCCTTTAGGGCTCGCGGATCTGCCCGTCCTCGACGACGAGCCGTCCCTCCGACGCCGCGTGTGAGAGCACCGCGTCGATCTCCTCGCGCTCGAGGTCGTAGGCGTTCGCGAGCATCGACTCCGCCTCCGTCCGCTCGATCGGGAACGGCCGGTTCGAGAGCATCCGCATCGCCCGACGGTAGCTCGGCGGCGTCTCCTCGCCGTCGCCCGGTCTCGATCCGGCACCGCCGCCCCCTTCTCCACCCCCAGCTGCACTGCCACCGCCGTCGTTCGGTTCCGAACTCCCGCCCGCGCTCATCGTGATCCCGTCCGTCGCGGGACCAGGGTCACTGCCGGCGTCCCCCGACGACTCCGCCGCGGTCGAGCCGTCCGTCGCGTCGTCCGCCGCCGCACTCGCTCCGTCCCCGGCCTCGGCCCGCTCGATCAACGGCTCCATCACGCGCAGCAGTTTCGTCTTGCAGTCCGAACAGAGTACCACCGAGCGGTCGCCGCCGCCGAGGCGGGGCGGAACCACCGCGTACTCCCCGAGCTCGTCGGGTGCACCACAGAAGTAACACGACTGGAGGTCGGCCATGGTCTGGTGACGATCCCGCCGGGGAAAAATCTGTGTCGTGTGGACCCACGGCTTAAGGCCGGCGAGCGCCGACGGCGAAACCGAACAGCCGTGGACATCCCACCCACAGAGACCACCGGTCGCTCGATCGTCGTCAAACTGTTCCGCCGTCACAGCATCGAGACGGAGTCGGCCGGCTCGATCGCCGACGCGATCGCGACGGTGAAAGCGGCCGCCGACCTCGACGAGGCGAAGATCCTCCAGGACGACGAGGTGGTCTACCACTCCGAGCGCAACGGCCCGATCGAGGACTGGGAGCGCGCGTGGGAGCGCGAGAAACGCCGGCTCTCCGCGGAGGAGTCGGCGTGGGACTGTCCACACGGCGTCGAGCACTGTTACGAAGACGACCGCTGTATCGACTGTCAGATCGACCGCGCCGCGGGGACGACGCCGGCGGAGTCGTCGGCCGAGCGAGGAGAGTGACTTTAACCCTACCGCGCCCACGTGTCCGGTAACGTGTTCGACGAGATCATGGAGAAGTTCGAGGGGTCGCCCTCCCAGCAGGCGGTGGTGCGCCTGCTGCTGGAGCGCGGCTTCTCGATCAACGACGAGGGGCGGGTCGTCTCCGGCGGCATCGAGATCCCCGACACGCAGATCGCCCGCGAGATCGGCGTCGACCGGCGCGTCGTCGACTCCACGACGGAGGCGTTGCTGGCGGACGACGAGCTCCGGGACATCTTCCAGAACATCTCCGCGGTGCCGAGCCTGATGGATCTCGCGCCCGTGCTCGACCTCTCGGTCGTCACCGTCGAGGTCGGCAACCCCGACGCGTCCGGGCTGGTCGCCGACGTGACGGGGCTCATCGCCGAGGAGGGGCTGACCATCCGACAGGTGCTCTCCGACGATCCGGAGTTCGCCGACGAGCCCAAACTCTACGTCATCCTCGACGAGGCGCCCTCCGGCGACCTGCTGAAGGAGATCCGCGGGCTCTCGTTCGTCCGGAAAGTGGGCTTCTGAGCCGTGCCCGAGAGCTTCCGTACCGTCGCGGGCCGCGGGGAGGCCCGTTTCGAGATCCGCGGCTCGGAGTTCATCGGCCACGTCGACCGCGTCGACACCGTCGAGGCTGCCGAGGCGTTCGTCGACGCGGTCCGCGAGGAGTACGACGACGCCACCCACAACGTCCCGGCCTACCGCGTTCCGGCGGGCGACACCTCGCCGGACCGCGTGAACGAGGTCATGATCCGGGAGTACCAGAGCGACGACGGCGAGCCGACGGGCTCGTCGGGCAAGCCCGCGCTGAACGTGCTCCAGCAGCGCGAGATCCGGAACGTCGTCGCGGTCGTCACGCGCTACTACGGCGGCACCAATCTCGGCGTGGGCGGCCTCGCCCGCGCCTACTCCCGGGCGGTGAAGGAGGCGGTCGACGACGCCGGCGTCGCGGAAGTTCAGCCGCGCCACCGCTTCACCGTCACCGTCGACTACGACGACTCCGGGACGGTTCGGGGGCTGCTCGAAGGTGCCGACTGCGAGTTCGACGCCGACTACGAGGCCGAGGTCAGCTTCGAGGTGTCGGTGCCGGTCACGGAGAGCGACGAGCTGCGCGACCGGATCCAGTCCGCGACGAGCGGACGGGCACGCGTCGAGTAGCCTGACCGCCCTCGGTACGTCGGGTCGGGACGGAACAGGAAACTTATCCGCCCTACAGTCACTACTCGGGGTATGACCAGCGGCTCGCCCGAGAACGTCCTCTTCGTGGTGATGGACACGGTCCGGAAGGACCACCTCGGCCCGTACGGCTACGACCGTGACACGACCCCCGGGCTGGACGCGTTCGCCGAGGAGGCGACCGTGTTCGACAACGCCGTCGCGCCCGCGCCGTGGACGCTCCCGGTCCACGCCTCGATGTTCACGGGGATGTACCCCTCCCGCCACGGCGCCGATCAGGAGAACCCCTACCTCGAAGGGGCGACGACGCTCGCCCAGTCGCTCTCGGCGGCGGGGTACGACACCGCCTGCTACTCCTCGAACGCGTGGATCACTCCCTACACCCACCTCACCGATGGGTTCGACGATCAGGACAATTTCTTCGAGGTGATGCCGGGCGACCTGCTCTCGGGCCCGCTCGCACGCATGTGGCAGGTGCTCAACGACAACCCCCGGCTCCGGAGGCTCGCTGACATGATCGTCAGCGCGGGCAACACCGCCCACGAGTACCTGAGTTCGGGCGAGGGCGCCGACTCGAAGACCCCGCGGGTGATCGACCGCACCAAGCAGTTCGTCGAGGACGCGGAGGCCGGCGAGGGCGACGGGTGGTTCTCCTTCATCAACCTCATGGACGCCCACCTGCCGTACCACCCGCCCGCGGAGTTCCGCGAGGAGTTCGCCCCCGGCGTCGACTCCGGCGAGGTCTGTCAGAACTCGAAGCTGTACAACTCCGGCGCGCAGGATATCGACGACGAGGAGTGGGAGGACATCCGCGGCCTGTACGACGCCGAGATCGCCCACATCGACAGCCAGCTCACCCGACTGTTCGACTGGCTCAAGGAGACCGACCGCTGGGACGACACCGCGGTCGTCGTCTGTGCCGACCACGGCGAACTCCACGGCGAGCACGACCTCTACGGCCACGAGTTCGGGCTGTACGACCCGCTCGTGAACGTCCCGCTGCTGGTGAAACACCCCGAACTCGACGCCGACCGCCGCGAGGACACCGTCGAACTGCTCGACCTCTATCACACCGTGCTCGACACGTTCGACGCGCAGGCGACGCCGACCCCGGGGTCGGACGAGGAGGCGGTCGCGCTCGACCCGACGCGTTCGCTGCTCTCGGACTCCTACCGCGCGTTCGACGGTGTCGACGACCCGGACCCGGCGCAGCAGGCCGCGCCGTCGGGCGAGACTGGCTTCGTCGAGTACTCCCGGCCGGTCGTGGAGCTCAAGCAACTGGAGGAGAAGGCCGCCGACGCCGGGATCGAACTCGACGAGGACTCGCGGTTCTACGCGCGGATGCGCGCCGCGCGCCGGGCGGACGCGAAGTACGTCCGCATCGACCGGATCGAGGACGAAGCGTACCGGCTGGACGAGGATCCCGGCGAGACGGAGAACCTCGCGGACGATCCCGACGAGGAGATCGACGAGGTGGAGAGCGAGCTAGCGATCTTCGAGACCGAGATCGGCGGCGCGTGGACGAGTGCTGCCGCGGGCGAAGTCAGCGACGACTCGGTGGAGGAGATGGACGAGGAGATTCAGGATCGGCTGCAGGATCTGGGGTATATGGAGTAGTTTGGGTTGGTCGAGTCTCTTTAGCTGTTTCTTCGGAGGGAGGAGCGTTTACGCACAGCAACGGCATCTCGAAGCCTGACCACTTGTGACCGCAGTGTGTCGGGCACGAGGCCCGACACAGCGCCGAGTCCCCACCCCTCCCCCCGCGATCGGCGATGGTCGCCGATCGCGAGGCGTCCACCGCCCCCACAGCCGGCGGTGGCGCGAAGCGCACGCGGCCTCGTGCCGCGTGTCAGAGCGGGACCTCCGGTCCCGCAGGCCGTACGGGCGACGCGTGGGTCGCCCGTACGACAGCGCGAGGGACGAGTGAACGACCGAAGGGAGTGAACGAGTCGGCTGGGGAGGTCCGTGAGCTGTGCGGGGCGGTTGCGGTCACAAGGTGCCAGCGATCGAGCTGCTGTTGCCGTCGATGTCGACGGATCGAGCTGCTGTCGCTGTCGCGGAAAGCAGAAACGGGAGCCAAAACGAGGATGCCCCGCCGTCGCCTACATGAAGTCCGCAATCCCCGACTGCTTGTTCTTGTCGGTTAAACTCCCGAGTTGTGCTTATTCCCAGAGCATATAGGGGAGTAGCGGGAAATTGTAGCTGAGCCAATGACTACCCCGAGAGAGAAGCTAGAACGCCGAAAGGAAACGTTCTCTGAATACGTAGAAGCCGGCGAGATTGATCCAGATACAGCAACAGCTGTGAGAGAGTTGCTTGACGCATACGACGGTCATAACGTCATGCAGTCAACTCCCGAAGGGGAAGGAACCCGAGAGCCAAGTACGCTAATGGCTTGGCTATATCGGTTAATGCAATTCGCCCGTGAAACGAACCTTACTGAAGCGACAGCCGAAGAAATGAATCAGGAAGTTCAGAGAATGCATGACGGGAGCCACCCAACGGTCAAAGATAGCGGGATTAAGAAATCAACTCTCCGATCATACCAAGCGGCCCTTCGGAAATTCTACGGCTACCATGATTTCGGGATTGAAGCTTCGGATATTCCGATGTATGAGCAAGAGGATTCCCCGGTCAATCCGGAGGATATGCTTACGAAAGAAGAAATTCAGGAAGCCCGCGAAGCCGCGAGAAACCCCCGAGATAAACTGATTTTCCAACTCTTACTGTATACGGGCCAACGCCGGGAAGCTCTTCGAACCCTCCGGCTGAAAGATGTGAATCCACAGGAAGGGACGTATCGATTGAACCCAGAAGTAGACGGACTGAAAGGGGCTCAAGAGAGAAACGGGAATCGCCCGCTACTAGGAGCAAAGGCGGCTGTTCAAAACTGGTTGGAATATCACCCCGACCCAAGTGATCCGGAGAATTATCTGATTACGGCCCGCCCGAGTTGGAATGCTGTTGACCCTTCGGAGCCAGTAAGTGGTGAAACAATCCGCCGGGTAATGAAGGACATTAAGGAAGATACGGACATTTCCAAGCCAATGAATCCCCACGCCATGCGGCATAATTTCGTTACTATCGCAAAACGGGATTACGGCCTTGCTGAAGATACTATCAAATATCTCATCGGACATGACAAAGCCAGCCAAGTCATGGAAACGACGTATTCCCATTTATCCGGTGACGATCATGTTCAAAGGGCCGAAGAAGCGTTTGGGCTTCGGGAGCCTGAAGAAGAGTCACCACTTACTCCGGAAATCTGTGACGTATGCGGGAATTCGCTAGAACCGAACGCTAAGGCTTGCTCCCGATGTGGTACTGTGTTCACGCCCGATGCAAAATCTACACAGGATAAAATTGAGGAAGATACGTATGAAGCGAAGGGAGAAGTAGAAGGGGAGGAAGAGGATGCACTTGACCAAATGAAGGAACTACTCCGCGAGAATCCCGATTTAATCGAAGAGCTTCAGGATCAATAAGCGAATATACTCCCTTCTGGTTCTGTATCTGTCGGCTCTTGAGAGTCAATGCTTGGCTCTGTGTCGGGTTCCTTGGGTTCGGGAGTAGAACACGATGTATCCCCCTCAATTGACCGAAGAAGTTCCTGTGCTATCCATGAAGCCGAACAATCAGCATTTGCGACAGTCTCCAATGCTTCCCGGTTCTCTTCGATCTTCTTCTTCTTGCTTGTCATTATGTGAACCAACTAGCATGAGCTATTTACGTCTTATGGGGTCCGGTAATATGTCTGAAAACGGAATCCCACCCCGTTATATCCCCACGGGGACGGGTTGCCTTGATATCTCCCTCAAGGAGGGGTCGTTCTAGAACGGCCAAAGGCCGAATGATTCACTTTACCTTTCATCCTCCGGAAACCGAAGGAAGAGAAGGAAGGACGAACTACGTCGCCCCATTCACGTTAGGAGCCGGAGAAATAAAGCACTTTCGGATTGTTGACAGGAATTGCGATTTTCGGGGTTCCCCGAATTCTAACTAATGATATTTAATTAAAGGGGATTTGGCCGACTCACGTCGCTCATTTGAATAGGGACCGGGGTAATCCTGATTCATTCCTTTGTCCTACATACAGACTCTCTTCCTTCTGAATTCCCTCTCAAAAGTACCCTATCAAACCAAATCTGAAGGTTTGACATATCCTAGCCCTTCTAATAATAAACTTTCAGAATATAATTGATAGTAATTATACCCCTATATGGTGGTTTTGATGGATTCTGCTATGTACCACGTAGCCCAATTCCCTCAGTAAATCGGCGCTATTGCCCTTTGAGAGACTTTGATATAGAAAATTCGATTCAGATTTTCGGCAAAGTTCGATTGAGAATGTGTTAGTGACTTAGCGATATTCTTGGTAGTAACCGAAAGATTTCCAACATAAATATGATATACATACTACTGAGAAAACTAGGAGAATATTTTCGGAAAGAAATATCGCTATATCCTCTACCCACCGGATTTCGAATACCGTGAGAATAGAGCCAATGGCTATGAATAGGCCAATAGCTACTGTGGT
Source organism: Halolamina sp. C58 (assembly GCF_051195095.1). Taxonomy (NCBI): domain Archaea; kingdom Methanobacteriati; phylum Methanobacteriota; class Halobacteria; order Halobacteriales; family Haloferacaceae; genus Halolamina; species Halolamina sp. C58. Next base: position 689,095 of record NZ_JBNTJY010000002.1, read on the forward strand.
CCAAAATCTCAGGTTAATGCCTTTGGGTCCGGGAGGTATGTCCATACACTCTGGATAGTGTCGTTGGGGCTTAGGATTTATTGTATGCCAGAATATACTACAGGTATGGACATAGAAGTATCGAACGAAACAGAGCTTTGGGTGGTTTATTCTCTCATACAAGGCCAGAATATGACCCCTGAATCCATCTCAGAAGAATTGGCCTATGATATTTCTCGGGATGAAATCAGACAGTCCTTACAGTCTCTCCAAGATCGGGGTATCGTAGAAAATCAGGATGGGTGGATTCTGGATACCCACTAATTTCATATCCCAATTCCTGAAACAGCCGGTAAGTGGGGTTGCGAATCTACTGAACTGACTCTTTGTAAGCGGGGTAGGCACGCCAAATGAAGACAATTACCGCTCCCACCGGAACCGTACTGGAGACGATGAGATACTCAACGAATGAGGGAAGCTCTACGAAAAGCACGACCATCCCAAAAAGGAACCCCAATAGAAGCCATGCTCCCAATAACTGACGAATCACGCCCGCAGTTTGCGCAAAACGGTCAGCGGGAGTGAGCGATGGTGTGGACACAAGGGTAATTGGTCAACTGCTCATAAATACCTTCCCTCTACCTACCGATCTATGACTAGCCAATCACCCCATACAGAAGCGACAGTCCCACAGTCGAAAATATGAACGAAACTCCCATCGGAATCAGAGGGTTATCAAATGCAGAATCCCCGAAGAAAGTCCGATAGCCGAAGATAATACCGAATGACAAGAGACTAATCCCAAGTCCGAACGCCAGAGCCGAGAGTATGGACAAGATCATAAATATCCCTCTTCCTCAAGGAACTTCCCAATAGCCACTTCTATCAGGATTTTCTCGTTGTAATCCTTGTCGTGAGTGTAGTTCTCTAGAGCATCGATTAGCTCTGGATCTTGAATCGCACATCTAATCAGCTTCAACTCGGTACTTGTGTCGGTGATTTGCTTTACAGACATATTCAGTAATCCCAGATTGAGTCATTACATACTACGCAATAGTATTCTTCTGAAGAAGCATCATACATTGGCTCAGTCCCACAGTTTGAATGAGCAATATCGAAATCCCATAACTCAGTCAAGTTACTATCCTGAGTGACCGTCAAATCTGACTGAAGCTCATTAGAAGCGATACGCTGGAATTGATCGATAATCTCGGGCCATTCCTCTTCCCGAATGTCCGGGGTTACATACTCCAAATTAATGCGGATATTTTGAACCTCAAATCCCTCAGGTACTTGGATATCTATTCGCCGGCATATCTGAATCATGTCTATCATGGATTACCCCTACTTAAATGGTTGTAGAGCCGTCTTGCGAATTTAGGCCCATCGGCAATGTTAACAAAAGGAAGTAAGGATTTATTGTATATATCAAACAAATACTGGTTAGTCATATTTCCACCTTCTGAGAAGTATTATCTGAGAGTGTAATCTTCGGAGAGTCGGGATTGTGCTTCTGATTAGTATTTTCTAATCTGTTTATGTATCCTTCAGTAATCCCGATATTCCGAACGACATTCTTCCTTCCCTGCCTTTCCGTTTCTACTACACCTTCTGCTTTCAGAATATCTATTGTATTTCTCACTTGTCTTACCTTATACTCTGTCCAATCTACAATATCACTAGTTGATGTTTCGCTTTCCATATGTATAATATTTGCTACGTCGCTTTTTGTGTCGAAATTAACTCCCTCACAGAATACCCAATCCTCCCCAGAAGCCCATTCGAGTAGCTGCTTACGGTGACTTGGGTACTTGGCATAGTATGAATCGAACGGCAGAGTAGACATTACAAACTGAATCATACTCTGATTCCTCCCCATGAAGAAGCCGATATAATTTGCTAATTTACATTCGGCCCTTCCTTGAGGGTTAGACCCCGAGAAAGCCGAGAAATCCCCATTCCATAGCCGAGAGAATAGCTCTTGACCGTCCCAATCACCGAAGCGCATATACTCATATCTCTCTTCGAAATTATGGGATACTGAGGGGACATTCTCGGCAAATTCCTTCTGAGGGTTAATCCCCGGATCTACTGGGGGAGCTTCAGTATCTACATTCCCTGAAGGTATGTCACTCTCTCGGGAATCCTGTTCGGGTTCAATCCCTAACAGCTGTCCAAGTCTTTGGACTGAATCAATGTCCATAGCGGGAGCTTCAGGATTGATTGACTGAAGGACATACCTTCCCGTCCCTGATTGGTCACAGTCCTTTGAATCTGAACAGTTAGCATGGTCAATTTCTGAGGGAGGAAGTGGGGTACCTGTATTAGTCAGAAGTTCAATATCCTCAGATTCCCCCTCTGTGATATCGGTTATTGTCGTGGGGAAGGAATCTAACAGATTGTATGCTTCTCGGCTTTCTATCCGAACAATCCGATTCCTACCGTCGTGGGCCGTCCCCTCAGTTAGAAGAGCATATGGATCAATAATCGAACGGAAATCCTCAGGGAGTATGCCAGCCTCTTCAATGTCGAACAATACGTATGTGATTCCATCAAACCACTTCCCAATCACTACCCCGACATTCCCACCTTCCCGAAGGTGTTTCTCGGCTTCTGCTTGGGATATTAGATTCCGTTTCTGATCCCATCCCGTATCGTAACTGTGTTTCTTTCCATCCTCAAGAGGAATAAATACGTCATGGTCAAATAGATCAAAAATATCTTTATTTGCGTCACTATCCGCCTTTTCTTCCAACAGATATTTATTTGAGCAACGACAAGTAGAGAATGTCATAGTCTGCCTCCGGGTCGGCTTGGGACCGGCCCGATTTTAGCGAACAACAAGAGATATCTAAATTCAGACTTACTTGTTACGTAAATTTAGTGGTGTTTATTTAAAAACTTTACTTGAACAGTTTGCCAGTTTATTAGTTTAAACTCGAAAATAGTTTCTTAGTTTTAGTGGAAATATTGAAGGTCGGGCTGTAAATGCGCGAGCGACAGAATCACAGTAATACTATCTTTTGTTTCATTATCTATTACTGCTAAAACGTCGTCATTCTCTTTTACATCTTCCTTCAAATTTTCTAGGTGTTCCTGTGGGAGTGATTTCGCTATTAACCCTTCAGAAAGCTCTTCTACAGTCATATTTAGAATTCCTCCCGGGCGGGTACTTCTGCGATTAAAACGTCCCCGTCCTTCTCTAAGATTTCAGCATCCTCTAGCGATTCAATTTCAGATTTCAATTTGTCATACGACGTTACGATCTGCTTCCTGTCGGGAGCAATTGAGGTAACGTGAGTATTGGGGATCTGAGTGTGATTCTTCATATCCTGTGCGAATTCCTCCCACACTCCCCCACGTTGGGACCATTCAGAAGCCGCTTGTTCCGCCACTTCCTCCGAAATTTCGGGTACGGAAAGCTCTTCTTCCTCTTCCTCAATTTCCGGGTTTCTTTCCATCTCGGCTTCTTCAGTACCACCCATGTTCTTCTGAATGATTTCACCAAATTCCTCCCCCGTCATTTCGCTTACCTGCTTCTCTTCGGGCGATTCCTCAATCCAATCCCGATCTTGAAGTTCAGAACGGATTTTGTCTTGCTTATCTTCAAATTCTTCCTCAGACAGCCCAAATTTACCCTCTTCGCGGGCCGCTTGGGTAAGGAGCCCCTGCCTAGTGTTCGGCATCGATGGGTCGTCCAATGCTTCTTCGACCTTCTGGATGGATTCCTTATCAGAGTCAGAAAGTCGCTCTTCAGCTTCAAGTTCCTCAATAGCATTTTTCTCTGCCTCTGTGAAAAGAGCCGAGCGACCCATACTCGCGGAATCTAAGGATATCGTATCTGGCATATTGTCCGTCGAAAGCGATTCATCCCCTTCGAACTTTCCAAGCTCCACCACTTCTTGTCCGTCTTTCTCCGTGGTCCGTGGTCCCTGAGATAATTCAGCCTCTTCTCCCTGAACTAAAGCGCCGTTACTCTCGGCTTCTTGGATTTGGGAAGTAGTGCTATCTACTCTAATCCTTTCCATGCTCCCGCCAGTTTGTTTGCTACCATTATTCTTCGCGCTATCTTTAAGTAAATCTCTAAGTGCCATAGTAAATCAATCCTCAAATTCCGCATTAATTTCCGTTCTAATCATTTCCTCAAATGAGCTATACCCTTCTCTGTCCCTGTATTCGCTCAGGGTTTCGTGGGTTTGCTCTTTCACACCGACCGTCGTATATTTTGTTCGTCCCATCTGTCTTCATTATTACACTACGCCGTAGGGAGTATAAAAGACTTTATAATTACAATTACTTGTAGGAAAAGAAAGGATTTGGTGGGGGAGAGTGAGACAGTCGAATGTCCCGAATGTGGGAAGGAACATACTGATAAGGATAAACTTCAAAGACACATCGCTGGTCACGGAGCGAACAGCGACTCGCTGCTCGCTTCAGATGGACGTTATCTATTCCCCAAACAGATATTCGATGAACCTAGCATCGACTCGCTTCTAGGTTACGAATACATCAGGAAAAATGAAGTATATGAAGATATAGCAGAGTCTTCATCCTTCGAATGAAACACGAAAGGTCCAGCGAGTCGCTGGACCTTTTCACTTCCCACCACATGACGACTCGTCATATGGTATGGTCGTTTCCCAACGATTCACATGAAGGGGACCTATGACGACTCGTCAGGGGTCTATTTCACTTCCCAACGCCAGATATTCGATGACGACCCCTCTTTAGAGTCTAAACAGGGGTATAGGGGTATGACGACTCGTCACACCCCTTCATTCTGAGCATATTCTGATTTATTTCAAAAATTTCGGGAATTTTGATTTGAATTTTTACTCGGACATAAAAACCCTTCGACTTTAGGGATATATAACGCCAGTTTTCTTATTCGAAAGATAAGGAAATTAAGTATTCTATTCAATACACTACTTCTTGAAAACTTTAACAAACTTCACCCAAACTTTCGTGAAACTTTCTAACCTCTTCGCTTTCCTTCGATTTTCTTTGAGTCTGTCAGCTGTGGCTGATTGATTCCTTCCCGATCTACATTCCTCCCGAAGCTACTCATTTCCTAGCTACTCTTGAGACTGTGTTCTCCGTTAAGCTCCTATATCTTCATACATGGAAACTGTTGACCCCAGAAGGGACTGTAGGGGTTGGGCCATAGGATGAATCGTATGGAAATTGAAGGGCATAGAACAAAGCTCATGGACTTTCTGAAGCAATTCTGAATGAAGACTAGAGTAGAAACCAGAGTATGACCATGTTCGACCCTATCGGACCCCCACCGTTCAGTATCGAAGCTCGGTAACATCGAACTTCAGAATGTGAGTGATTCACATACTAATTCGTGTTCTCATAGGGAACAGAATAGATGGAAATTACTACATATCAGATACGGAGAACAGTTAACAAGAATTCGCTTCTATCTTAGTAATAATGTATTCCCTATTCTGTGTAATATACTCTGGTTTCCTCCTATATCCCTACGCCCTATTGCGATTAGAAGAGTCTGGTACCAGTTACGTAGATTAAAACTCGCATCTACACAATCCGGTACCACAGTCTATCCGGGGGAGTTAGTGACCTTTCCCAAGCAACACGGTATAACATTCTATTAGATTTTCTGGATATCTGAGTTACCTATCTGTATTCCGATACTGGAATTCAGAAAAACGACTAAATCCTATACTGTCGAAATTGGCTGTGTAGTCTGGTCGAAAGTCGGATTCACATAAAATCAGCCAAACTCGCAGGCTTGTTCTTGTCGTTCTCGAAGATCGACTCCAGCGACCGTTCGAGCACTTCTAACCGCTGTTTCGTGTAGTCGCGGCAGCCGTACTCCTCGGCGACCTCGACGGCGATGTCCATGTACTTGTTCACCGAACCGCGGTGGACGGTCAGCGTCATCCGGCCGCCGCACTCCCGGCAGTCGCCGGTCAGCGGCACGCGGCGGTACTTCTCGCCGCAGTCGAGACAGCGCGTCTCCTGCCGCGAGAACGCCCGGAGGTTCCCGATCAGGTCCGGCAGGAAGTGGTTCTCGATCACCCGCTCGGCCACGTCGGTCTCGTCGACGGCCCGCAGCTTGCGGGAGAGTTCGAGTTGGGCGTCCATCTTCGTCTCCATGTCGCCCAGCGTCTTGTACGCCGAGAGGTCCGGCCCGAGCGCGAGGTCCGTGGTGTCGTGGGTGTGGTCGAACCCGTGGTACTCGTCGTCGGTGCCGAGCGTGTCCTCGCCGATCTGGATCAGCTCCTCGACCTCCTCGGGGTCGGCCATTTCGAGGGTAGCCTCGTAGAACTCCTTGGGGTACTGCCGGACGATGTCCATGTTGTGCGCCTCGTCGTCGATCTCGCTGGGGTCGATCCGGGAGGACATCACGAGCGGCGCGTCCATCCGGCCGCCACGCTGGTCGGGCAGGAACTCCTTCGAGAAGTTGAGCAGGCCGTCGAGCAGGAGCATGACGCAGTCCTCGTCACCATCGCACTGCTTTTGAGCGGTATCGTTCGCGATTAGTGAGTGTGTGTCCTCGACAGTGAGGCAGTACGTGTTCTCGGTGTTGCTTTCGACGTACTCCACCGACGCGACGGACTCGACGAGGTAGTCCCCGTCACCGCCGTCGAATACACGTCGCTTTTGCGTGTTCCGTGCCGCTAACTGCGCTTCGAGAGTCTCGGTCTTTCGTGTGAGGTGGAACCCGACTGTTTCCGAGAACGTAACTGCGTCTTCCGAACTAATCGAGAGGACGTATCTCCGTGCGGATTCACGTGGGTCGTCGATATCGTAGTAGTCCGGGAAGTACTCGTGGAGCGGTGACGGCTCGGTCGTCTTGACACTCGAAACGATACCCAGCCGAGTCAACAGGGCGAGCAGGTCTTCTTTCAGTTCTCGGCTGACTGTCGTCGCTGAGACGACGGCGGCGTTCGTCGACGCTGCCCCATCACCGCTGAAGTAGCCGCGGAGGTACGCGGCGACGGTCGCGTCTGGGGCGTCGAAGATCGGTTGCGGGACCGATTTCGTCTCGGCCGTCGTCCCTGCGTCGAGGACCGTATCGAAGAACGTCCGAAGCAGTCGACCGGAAGCCGTCACTTTCGCGTCGTTCTCGCGGTACGGTTCGACGCCGAATTCCTCGCTGAGAACGTCGAGGAAGAACTCCCGCGCTTCCGCTTCCGTCCCACAGATGGTGGTTTGGTGAATCGTCCCTTTCGGTGTCTCCTGCTTGCGCGCGAAGCCCTCCGCTGCGTAGTATCCGAGAAGCGTAGCGACCCGTTCGTTCAGTTCGACGAAGCGGTCCATCGCTGGCCCGTCGCGCTTTACGCCGAGCCGGACCTCGTCGGGGAGCCGTTCGAGGAACGAATCTGTCGTGTCGAACAACTCGAGGAGCAACTCGGCGGGGATACTCTCGCGGTAGATGTAGTTGCTCAAGCCTTTCTTACTCAGCCCGAGAACCTCGGCTGTGCTTTTCAGCGGGTAGAACGTCCCCTCGTAGTCCGCTGCGAGCTGCTCAGTAAACAGGTCGTACAGCCACTCTTTCTCCAGTCCTTTGATAGTCAGTCGGCCGTTGTCGATCTCGTCTACCTGTAGGAACTCTTCGAGAAGGTCGAATCTCGTCGTCTGATCCGGAGAAACCGTATCCAGACCGTCCGGCTTCACGATGCTGTCGTCCTCAGTCAGTTCGGACGCCTTCTTCGACTGGATCTCCCCGTCGAACACCTGCATCTCGTGATCCGGCGTCACCGTGATCTCCCGGCCGCTCCGAGTCTCGACGCGGACCATGTGCTCCGGCGCGGGGTGTTTGCTCACCGCCTCGACGGGCTTGACGACCTCGTTCCCGTCGGCGTCGATGGATGGAACGAACACGTCGCCGTCGAGTTCCTGCACGAGTGTGCCGAAATCGTCCGTCTCGGCAGTCTCCGGATCGAGGCGATCCTCGACGAGCGACTGAATCTCCTCGTGGTGCCACGACTCGGTCTCGTCGCGGAACCACACCTTCGTCTCGGGGTGGAAGCAGTTCCGCCGCTTCGCCGCGTGGAAGTACGGGTGTGCGTACCCCACGGCGGCACTCGTGAATCCGACCACCCTGCCCACCACCGCGGCGGAGGTGTGCGGCGCCATCCCGAACACGAGTTCGCCCACCAGATCGTCGCGGTCCTCGATCTCGTAGAAGGGATCGAGGCCGTAGAACCGTTCGAGCAGGTCGTCGACGAAGTCCGCCGTGCGCATCATGTGCTCGGCGGCGCCGTCGGGGAGCACGATGTCCTGCACCTTCAGTTCGACCAGCTGGTCGTCGTGCTCCAGCGGCTCGCCGTCGATGTCGGTCTCGTACCCCAGCCGGCGGAACTCCGCGGCGGTGGTGTCCAGCTCCTCGGGCCGGACCGAGGTGACCGGCAGGTCGGTCATGTCGTAGCGCACGGTGCCGTCCTTGAACGAGGAGACGCCGTGTTTGGCACGCAGAATGCCTTTCTCCATCGGCTCGGGCGTCTCGTTCGCCGACATCAGTCCCTGTACGCCTTTCAGGATGGAGAAGCTCCCCTCGCGCTCCCCGACGCTCTCGAGCGCGTCGTGGTACACCGAGTTGAGGTCGACCGTGCGCTCCTCGGGGCTCTCGACTTCCCACTCACAGCGCGGGCAGACCACGCGGCCGGACTCGTCCGGCTCGACCTCGACGCCGCAGTCGTCGCACTCGTAGTACGGCTCGGTGTGTGCCTCACACTCCGGACAGCGGTTCTCGTAGGTGTGCTCGCCGCACTCGGGACACTCGCGTTCGCCGAGGCTGACCTCGATCTGTCCGCGGCCGGCGTCGGTGCGCTCCTTGGCTGCCTTCGCCACGTCGCGCTGGCTCCCGCCGGCCTCACCGATCGGGAACATCGTGTGGACCGCCGGCGAGAGGTCTCGGCTCTCGGACTTCTCGGGCCGCCCCATCCGGTTCCCGATCCGGGTGGGGGCCCGCTCTCGAACGGTGAAGGGAGCGATCTCGTTCACCGCCTCGATCGCGTTCGTGCCGGGTAGCGGGGGCCCGTCGGCGTCGACGGACGGTTCGGCAGCGTCGGTGTCGCCGTCCCGGACCGCCATCCCGCCGTCCGCGACCGCCTCGTCCCCCGCATCGGCGCCCCACGTTCGCGCGCGCTCGCTCAGATCCGCGGGGGTCCACTGCCGCTCCAGTTCCGTCGTCACGCCCAGCGATCGCAGCAGCGGGCGGTACTCCGGCACGACTAGCGTCTCCTCGCTCGCGGTGTGTTCGACGAGCAGTCGCTCCAGCGCGCGCTGGACGTCGTCGCTCCGGGGGAGTCGGAGCCCGTCGTCCGTGATCTCGCCGTCGGCCGCCGCGGCCGCGAGCGCGTCGAACTCCGCGACGGAGATGTCGTGCCAGAGGTACGTGTACTCGGGGTGGAGCGGGCAGTCGTAGCGGTCCGCCCAGTCAAGCGCCGTCCGGGGCCCGGGCTCGTCGAGGTCGACGTGGGGGTCGTCCCGGAGCGCCTGCACGTCCGCGCCGGCGTCGTCGAACTCCTGCTCCCACCACTCGACGGCGTAGGACGCCGGCGAGAGCGGGTGGTTGTTCTCGACGTACTCCCCGAAGTTGACGAGGTACTCGCCGAGGTCGAGGATCTCGTCGACGCCGTTGCGGATCTCCAGCGCCTCCTCGGGGTCGTCGATCCGCCGCACGTCGCCGTTCGCGAGGCGGACGGTCGGCCCCTCGATCGAGTCGACGGGGATGATGCCGGCGGCCTTCCCCGGCCGCTCGGTCTTGATCTGGGTCCCCGTCGCGAGAAAGTCGTCGACCAGATGCATCGTCGCGGGGTGGATCCCCGCGGTCGCGAACCCGTGGTTGCGGGCGCGGCCGTACCGGAGCCGGAACCCGCCGGACTCCGAGGGGTGGCTGAACACCGGGCGGCCGGCGATCAGGTCCCGGAGGTACTTCGTCGCGGGCTCGTGCCGAACCGGGCCCTCGGACTCCCTCTCCGCCTCGTCGTCCTCGGCCTCGGCTTCCTCTTCGTCGTCCGCGTCTGCGTCGTCCGCGTCGTCGCCGCCCTCGTCGTAGTACGTCCCGTCGATGAGGTCCTGCAGCCACGGCCAGTCGACCTCGTCGAGCTGGCGGGTGTACCGCTGGATCTTCGGGGCCTTCAGCGCGATCCCCTCCGCCAGAACCAGACACATCCCGCCGCGGGCGGAGTTGGTGTCGACGCGTTCGAGGTCCCGGAACCCCGACACCTCCTCGTCGCCGGTGGCCTCGCCGTCCAGCATGATCGGCATGTGCTCGGCGATGAACTTCGTCTCCTTGTCCTTCGGCGTGTACTGGAGCCCCGTCTCCTTCTCGTACAGCGCGACCTCCTCGGCGTAGCGTTCGATCTCGTCGTCCCGGGCGTGGAACTCCTCGATGCCGAGCAGCGAGCGGGCGTAGTCGGCCACGAGCACCGACAGCGCCTGTGCGGTCCCGCCCGCAGAGCGGATCGGGCCGGCGTAGTAGACGTTGACGAACTCGGTCCCGTCGTCGTTCTGGAGCAGCTCCGCGCGGTCGATCCCCTCGATCGGCGCGGCGACGACGCCCTCGGTCAGGAGGGCGACCGCGGTCCGAACCGCACCCTCGATCTTCCCCTCGCGGCTGTCGTAGTCGCCGACGTTGCCGTCGACGAAGTCCTCCACGAGTTCGAGCGCGGCCTCCTCGCGGCTCATCTGCCCTTCGAGCTCGCGGACGCGCTCGGCGACCCCGGGGATCCCGAGGATGTTCTCGACGCGGTCGGCCATGTCCCGCGCGGTCGGAATCTCGATCTCCGTCTTCGGGTCCCGACCCTGCTCGCGGGCGGCCTCGGCGCGCTCGAACGCGTCGTCGAGTTGGTCTTCGAGGCGCTCGAAGTACCGCTCGTCGTCGTCTCTCACCGCCGTTCACCTCGGGGGGTCGGGGTCACAGCCAGAGGTCCAGATCGGTCTCTTCGTCGTGTTCACGCTCCAGCGGTTCCTCGAACGTCCGCATGTACACTTCGCCCGCGAACACCGTGGCGGCGTCGAGGTGGCCCGCGAGCGCCTGCCCGCTCGGCCGCGAGAGCACGGCGTGCGTGTGCGCGAACCGCTCGCCGTCGAGGTAGGAGACGTTGCCCATGCAGGCCGCGACTTCGAGGGGCTCCTCGAACTCGACGGACTCGTACTCGCCCTCCTGCTGGTCGTAGAACCAGACGACGGCGTCCTGCACCGCGCCCATCGCGTTGAACCACGCCGCGTCGACGTCCTCCTCGACCGCCAGCGACTCGATCTCCTCGCGCCAGTCGGCGCCGGTTTCGAGGCGCGCGAGGAACTCGCGGTCGGGCGAGAGTTCGCGGTAATCCATACGAAAGTACAGCAGCGACGAGGACAAAAACCTCACCCCTGCCGGGTGGGCACGCCCCGCGGCGCCGCCCGCCACCCGGACTGACCGACGGGAGTGGCGTTACGGTCCCGCGACTGCTCGGCGTTCGAAGCGGGCGGAAAAACGGCGGATCGACGGGCGAGGACTGGCGTGTCCGCTACGCCCACTCCTCGACGACCGGCGCGTCGGCCTCGGCTACCGAGATCCAGGCCTCCTCCCGGCCGAGATCCGCGATAACGAACTCGGCGTCGTCCAGCGAGCCCATCACGTCGTCGCCGCCGTGAACCGTGCCCGGTGCCATGGTACACTATCCCACGCACAGCGATATAAACCCGTCGAAACATTGAGGCACATTCACACGGGTGGCGGCGCCACGTTCCCGGGACGGGCCCGCCGCCAACGCCGCGCACACCTTCGGCATACGCGGTTGCCAGTACCGCGCACACCTTCGGCATACGCGCCCGCCAACGCCGCGCACACCTTCGCAGAGTACAAGAGGGGCCCAAGAGAAGGGGATTGCATGAAGGTTGGCGACGCCATGACGCCCGCGGAAGACCTCGTGACTGTCTCGCTCCCGGGCTCGCGCGACGACGCCCTCGAGTACCTGCAGGAACGGAAGTTCTCCTCCGTACCGGTCGTCCGTGAATCGGACGAGGGCGAGCGCTACCGGGGGCTGGTCTCCCGGGACGATCTGATCGAACACCCCGACGAGGACGACCTCGCGCTGCTGATGCGTGAGGTGCCGACGACGACCGCCGACGCGACGCTCCACGAGCTCGCGGCGCTGATGCTCTCGGCGGGCACGCGCCGTGTTCCGGTCGTCGACGCCACCGACGACGGGACGCTCGTGGGCATCGTCACCATCACCGACGTGATCCACGCGCTCGCCCGCGAGGAGGTCGGCACCGAGGCCGACGTGGGCGATCTCTGTAACGGGACGGTCAACACCACCTACGCCGGGACGCCCCTCCCGGTCGCCGAGCGCGAGATCGGCCTCGCGGACGTGCCCTACACGGTCGTGCTCGGCGACGACGCCGAGATGACGGGGATGCTCACCGAGGTCGACATCGTCGCCGTCGCCGAGGTCGTCGAGGGCGAGGAGGACGCCGGCGCCTCGATGGCCGGCGACGACGAGGACTGGAAGTGGGAGAGCGTCCAGTCGGTCGGCAACCGCTACGTCCCCACGCGGAACGTCGAGTTCCCCGACGAGCCGGTCTCGACGTTCATGACCGAGGACGTGGTGACCGTCTCGAAGCGCAAGTCCGCCGTCGAGGCCGCACAGCTCATGATCACGAACGACATCGAACAGATCCCGGTCGTCAGCGGCGGCGAGATCGCGGGCGTGCTCCGGGACGTTCACCTGCTGGAGGCAGTCTGATGAGCGACCACGCCGACGTCACCGAACTCGCCAAGCGCCGGGGCTTCTTTTTCGCCTCGGCGGAAGCGTACGGCGGCGCCGCCGGCTTCTACACGTTCGGCCCCGAGGGCGCGGCGCTCAAGCGCAACGTCGAGGCGGCGTGGCGCGACCGCTTCGCGCTCAAGGAGGACAACGAGGAGATCGCGGCGCCGACGATCATGCCCGAACCCGTCTTCGAGGCGTCGGGCCACCTCGACACGTTCGACGACATGCTCGTCGAGTGTGCCGACTGCGGCGAGTCCCACCGCGCGGACCACCTCGTCGAGGACGCGACCGACCTCGAAGACGCCGAGGCGCTCGAACCCGAGGCAGTCGCCGACCTGATCGCCGAGCACGAGCTCGTCTGCCCGGCCTGTGGCGCCGACCTCGGCGGGCAGGACGTCGAGGAGTTCAACCTCATGTTCCAGACGAGCATCGGCCCCGGCTCGGGCCAGCCTGGCTACCTCCGCCCCGAGACCGCTCAGGGCATCTTCGTGGAGTTCCCGCGGCTGAAGGAGTACGCCCGCGGGAAGCTCCCGTTCGGCGTCACCCAGATCGGCCCGGCGTACCGCAACGAGATCTCGCCCCGGCGGGGTCTGATCCGGGTGCGCGAACTCACGCAGGCCGAACTGGAGACGTTCATCGATCCCGAGACCGACGAGCCCGACCTCGAGAAAGTCGAGGACGTCGAACTCCGGCTCTACCCCGCGACCGAGCAGGCCGAGGACGCGCCCGCCGCGGAGGGGTATCAAGAGCTCACCGTCGCCGAGGCGGTCGAGCAGAACGTGATCTCCTCGGACTGGATCGCCTACTACCTCGGCGTCGCTCAGGAGTGGTACGAGCGCATCGGCGTCGACACCGAGCAGCTGCGCTTCCGTCAGCACCTCCCGGGCGAGCGCGCCCACTACGCCGCGGACTGCTGGGACGCGGAGGCCAAAGTCGAGAGCGCGGGCGGCGACTGGATCGAGATCGCGGGCTTCTCGACCCGGAGCGACTACGACCTCTCGAAACACGCCGAGGCCAGCGACGACAACTTCACCGTGTTCAAGCAGTACGACGAGCCCCGCACCGTCGAGCGCCCCAGTGTCGACCCCGACATGTCGACGCTCGGGCCGGAGTTCGGCGGCGACGCCGGCGCGGTCGCCGCGGCGCTCGAGGAGCTGGCCGAGCGCGATCCCGACGCGTTCCACGACGACGAGGTGACCGTCGCCGTCGACGGCGAGGAGTACACCGTCGACACCGCGGTCGCGAACTTCGAGGTCGTCGAGGAGACCGAGGCGGGCGAGCATATCGTCCCGCACGTGATCGAACCTTCCTTCGGCGTCGACCGCACCGTCTACACGCTGATCGACCACGGGCTCCAGCGCGACGAGCTCGGCGGCGAGCCCCGGGACTACCTCTCGCTCGCGCCCGAGATGGCACCGACGGACGTGGCGGTGTTCCCGCTCGTGAGCAACCACGAGCCGCTGCTCGACACCGCCAGCGACGTGGTCTCGACGCTTCGCTCGGCCGGCTTCGACGCCACCCGTGACGACTCGGGCTCGATCGGCCGGCGCTACCGCCGGCAGGACGAGGTCGGCACGCCGTTCTGTGTCACCGTCGACCGCGACGGGCTGGAGGACGACCCCACGACCGTCACGCTCCGGGACCGCGACACGGGCGCACAGGCCCGCATCCCGGTCGGCGAACTGGTCGGCCAGCTCGAAGCGCTTCGCGACGGCGACGCGGACTTCGAGGCCGTGTTGAGCCGGTACGAAACCGTCGAGACCGCCGACGAATGAGCGAACTCGGGCGCCGCGGCGTCCACGCCTCCGGGGTGGGGATCCCCGCGCTGTACCTGCTCGGCGTGGTCAACTGGCCGGCGGTGCGCCTCCTGCTCGTCGCGCTGTCGGTGGCCGTCTCGGCGCTCGAGTTCGTCCGGCTCGTGCTCGACTACGAGTGGCCGCTGTTCGACACGCTGGCCCGCGAGTACGAACGCGACAACGTCGCGGGCTACGCGCTGTACGCTTACTCCCAGACGCTCGTGGCGTTCGTGTTCGCCCCCGCGGTGGCGCTCCCGGGGATGCTGATGCTGATCGTCGGCGACCCCGTCTCGGGCTATCTGGGCGACAACGACGCGGGCAGCGCCAAACAGGCGGGCGTCCTCGGCGTGATGTTCCTCGTCTGCTTCGCGCTCGCGGCGCCGTTTACGACCGCCGTCACGCCGCTGCCGGTCGGGCTCGCGGCCGCCGTCGCGGGCGCTGCGGGCGCGACGCTGGCCGACGGCGTGAAGCCGGTCGTCGCGGGCTACGTCGTCGACGACAACGCCACCATCCCCCCGGCGGCCGCGATCGGGATCACGCTCGTGTTCGTCGCCGCCGGCCCGGGACTCGCCGGGGCGCTCGGGCTCTGAACCGGCCACCACGCCCTTCAGACTCGACGGCGAACCACGCCCCGCCATGGAGATCGGACTGGTCGAGATACTGATCGCCGCGATCGTGCTGCTCGTGGTGCTCGCGATCCTCTACGCCCTGTTCCAGCGCGAGGGCGAGTCCCTCGAACTCCTGCTGGAGCTGGTGGACTGATCTCCAGTCGAAACGGAGGGGTGTGAGAACCGCGCCCACGGGCAGTTCTCGATCGGGCTTTTTCAAAGTCGAGCGTCGTGAGTGCGTTCCGTAGTCGTGCGTTTTTCGTTTTTCGTCGGCGTCCGAGAGGACTCGTTCCTCACCGCCTTTTCGGGCGGTGTGTCGATTCCTCGGCTATGGTGTCAGGCTCACCGATAGCAGAGAGCGTGGCCGATACTTCCGCTCTACTCTTCATAAATACAACCGAAACTGGGAAATCGCTAGGCGCGTATCGTTCGACAGTGCGCTGAACATGACGCTCCCAAATCGGTCCCGAATCCTCCTCGTCGTCGGGATGATCTGTCTCGTAGCGGGTGTCGGATCGTTCTACCTCGGCTTCCCGTCGTACACGACTACAGTCGTCGAGCAAGCGCCGAGCGAGGAGGCGATGGCGAGCGCTCTGGAATCGTATTCCGCGTCCGAAATCGACCCGATCGAGTTTTCTGCACTGTCGTCCGGAGAGCAGACGGCCGTCACACGCGCCAGTCGACCCCCGGGATCGACGTACTCGGATTGGGGCACGTCCGATAGCGGGAGCCGTTTCGAGTACCGAAACGACGTCGTGAACGAGTACTTCGTCAGCTACGACGACTCTGTTCAGCTAATACGGGTCGTCGTTGCGATGGACCCGCTGTTGATGGCGGCTGGAGTCGTCGGTGGCGTCGTCGGGATCGCGCTAATCATCGGCGGCGTGTGGCGTGAGCGTCGCGCTAACTGACCTTCTGTATCGAACGCCACCGTCGTAGTCGGTTCACACACTATCTTCCGGCTGCCTCACCGGACGCCGAACGGAACAAGCGCGGATCCGACAGGGCCAATCGCGCGATCGCGTTTCCCACCTCCCGGCTCGCGGGTCGCTTCGCTCCCCGCTCGCTTTCGAGGTGGTTTGCCTCCTCACACCGTTCGGAGTTTTCCGGCCTCGCTTCCTGCTCACGGCTCACTCCGTTCACCGCTCGTTTTCGAGGCCGTTTGCCGTCGCGCCTGTGGCGCGACGTTTTCCGGCCTCGCCCCGAGAGTTTTTGACCGAGAACGCCCCACTCCCGGTAGTGGCAGAGACGACGCGACGGTTCTTCCCGTACGAGAGCCCCTACCCCAATCAGGGCGAGGCGATGACTCGCATCGCCGCCGCGCTCGACGACGGCGACGACGTGCTGTTCGAGGGCGCGCCCGGGACTGGCAAGACGCTCTCGGCGCTCGTGCCCGCGCTCGAACACGCCCGCGAGGAGGATCGCACCGTCGTCATCACGACCAACGTCCACCAGCAGATGCGCCAGTTCGTCGAGGAGGCCCGCGCGATCAACGACGAGGAGGAGATCCGCGCGGTGGTGTTCAAGGGGAAATCCTCGATGTGTCACATCGGCGTCGACTATCAGGAGTGTCAGACCCTCCGAGACACGACCCGCGAACTGGTCGAAGACGAGGCCGAGAAGCAGGAGCTCGAACAGCAACAGCGCGAGCTGCTCGACGCCAGCCGCGAGGGCGACGCCGCCGCGGCCCAGCGCCGCGAAGCGGTGATGGAGGAGTTGGAGGAGGTCGAGGACCGCATCGAGGACGTCGAGAGCGCCAACATCTGCGAGCACTACCGGAACAACCTCCTCGGCGACAACGAGGAGTTCTACGAGTGGCTGTACGACGGCGTCCGCACCCCCGAGGAGATCTACGAGTACGCCGACCGCAACGAACTCTGTGGCTACGAACTGCTGAAGGAGGGGATGGAGGCGGTCGATCTGGTGGTCTGTAACTACCACCACCTGCTCGACCCCAACATCCGCGAGCAGTTCTTCCGGTGGCTCGACCGCGAGCCCGAGCGCGTGGTCACGGTGTTCGACGAGGCCCACAACATCGAATCCGCCGCGCGGGACCACGCCAGCCGCAGCCTCACCGAGAACACCCTCGACAGCGCGCTCGACGAGCTCGACGACCGTGACGACTCCCGGGCCGACGCCGCCGAGAACGTGATCGGCGCGTTCCGGGACGCGCTGGTCGACGCCTACGAGGACGGGTTCGCGTTCGGCGAGCGCGAGCAGGTCGACGAGCACTGGTCGGACGTACCGATCGCCAACGACGACGCCCGTGACGACCTCACGCTCGCGTTCCTGCGGAACTACGAGGGGAAGGGGATCGACACCGAGACCGAGCTCGCGATCCAGCTCGGCGAGGCGATCGACGAGGAGTACGAGGAGGCGTACAAGAACGGCGAGGCGACCTCCCGCGCCGAGAGCTCGACGCTCGCCGCCGCGCGCTTCCTCGCGACGTGGATGGAGGAGAACGCCGAACTCGGCCAGTACCCCGTGGTCTCGGTCCGCCGGGACGAGGGCACCGACGAGATCTACGGCCGCGCCGAACTGTACACCTGCATCCCCCGGCGCGTGACCGAAGCGCTGTTCGACGAGGTGTACGCGAGCGTCCTGATGTCCGCGACGCTCCGGCCGTTCGACGTGGCCGCCGACGTGCTCGGCCTCGACGACCCCGTGACGATGGCGTACGGGCTGGAGTACCCCGAGGAGCACCGCCGGACGTACGCCGCCGGGACGCCGGCGCTGTTCGCCAGCGACCGCGGCGACCCCGAGGTCCAGGAGTCGGTGTCGGCGCTCGTCTCGGACGTGGTCGAGTTCACGCCCGGGAACACGCTGCTTTTCTTCCCGTCCTACAGCGAGGCCGAGCGCTACTACGGCCGGCTCGGCGGCACCGGCCAGCCCGTCGGTGACGCCGACGCCGGCGGCGCTGACCTGTTGCTCGACGGCTCGGACGTTGACACCGACGACCTGCGCGAGCGCTTCGTCCACAGCGACGACGCGGCGCTTTTCACCTCGCTGTGGGGGACGCTCGCGGAGGGGGTGAGCTTCGACGGCGACGACGCCCGGGCGGTCGTGGTCGTCGGCGTCCCGTACCCCCACATCGACGACCGGCTGGAGGCCGTACAGGACGCCTACGACCGCGCCTACGGCGACCGGAACGACGCCGGCTGGCGCTACGCGGTCGAGATCCCGACGGTCCGCAAGACACGGCAGGCGCTGGGGCGGGTGATCCGCTCGCCGGAGGATTTCGGCGTCCGCGTGCTCGCGGACAAGCGCTACACCCGTGCGGACATGGGTCGGTTCTCGGTGCGGGACACGTTCCCCGAGGAGGAACGCGACGAACTCATCGACATGAACCCGGAGAAGCTGAAGTTCGGGATGCTGAACTTCTACGCCGACCGCGACGCGTACGACGGCGCGCCGCCCGAGCCCTGACACGGCTGCCGTAACGTATTTACCCACCCTACGGGAACACCCAGCTACAGTCGATCGCCGCGAGGCAGGTACGAGTGGTCGTCGCCCCGTCGAAGGCGGGTCGCGACGGTCGTTCGCTGGCACTCTCGTCGCCGTCCTGTCGAGCACGATCAGCGCCGGCTTTATCTGACTCCTCCCAGTAGTAGGGCGCGCATGGCCACTCAACCCTCCGACCCCGACAGCGTTCAGGAGAACTGTGCTGACTGTGGCGGGGAGACGCTCCACGACGTCCGGGTCGAAATCCGGACCGAGAGCGATCAAGAGGAGAACTCCGAGTTCTCCCGAGAGCCGTACCGCGTGGCGGTCTGTCAGACCTGTGAGTCTGAGACCGCGACGCGGATGAACAACGCCTAACTACCGGCTGAGTGGCTGTCCGGCGGGCGTGGGGGCCCGTCGACGTTGCACCATGCCGGTCTGCGTCGGAACGGCGCCGCTGGCGCCGTCGTTTTTCGAGTGAGGTAGAACGGAAAGCCGCGGGTGAACCCGGGGTCGGTCCCGTTTTCCGACCTCGCGCTACTCGAACAGGCCGCCGGTCAGCAGTTCGTAGCCGTCTTCCGTCACGATCAGGCTGTGCTCGGCCTGCGAGATCAGCCGCCCCTCGTCCTCCTGCAGGACCGGGTAGCCAGTGATCGCGCCGTCGGCTTTCAGCCGGCGCAGCGCCATCGCGGGCCGCGGGCTGTCGAGCCAGCGCTGGGCGAACGGCAGCCCGTCGAACTCGCTGGTGATCTGTTCCATCGCCTGTCGCGCGGCGCGGTCCCGGACCGAGCGCTCCTCCTGCAGTTCGAAGATCTGCTCGTGGCTCCCCTCGCCGACCTTCCCGCTGCCGTCGGTGGCGAACGGTTCGATGGCGATCACCTGCCCGGCCTGCAGTTCGGCGGAGCGATCCATCCCGCGGTTCGGGATCGTCGGTCCGGTGTGGGCGTCGTAGCGCTCCAGCCCGTGGCCCGAGAGGTTGAGCACCGGCGAGTAGCCGTAGCCGTCGATCACGTCCTCGATCGCCTGCCCGACGACGCCGACCTCGGCGCCGGCTTCCACCTCGTCCAGCGCCGCGTCGAGCGCCTGCTCGGCGGCTTCGACCAGCTCGTCGCTGCCCGAGAAGTCGACGGTGACGGCCGCGTCGGCGATGTAGCCGTCGACGTGGACCCCGATGTCGAGACAGACCATGTCGTCCTCGCCGAACGTCGTCTCGTCGTCGGCCTCCGGTGTCGCGTGGGAGGCCTCGTGGTCGACGCTGATGTTGACGGGGAACGCCGGCTCGCCGCCGAGCTCGACGATCCGTTCCTCGGCGGACTCGGCGACTTCGAGGTGAGTCGTTCCGGGTTCGACCAGTTCTCTCGCTTCGTCCATCACCTCGACGAGGATCTCGCCGGCCTCCCGATGCTTCTCGACTGCCGTCTCGTTCAGATCGCCGTAGCTCATGGCTGTTGGGTTGGCCTGTTCGCGGCAAAGAGGTTCCGGCACGGGCATGGGCCCGCGGGGTCCCGTCCGGACGCCTACCGCGTCGCCGTGCTGGTCTGCATCCCCTCGGAGTTGAACGCCGCGCCCGTCCCCGCCTCGCCGCAGACGATCACGCCCGCCGAGGAGCCCGTGAGCTCGTCGAACTCCGCGATCGCGTCGTCGGCGGCCGTCTGCGCGTCGGCGCCCGCTTCGAGCTTGTCGACCGCCCGCTGGCTCAGCGTCACCTTTGCGATGTCCTCGCCGGCCCCCGTCGCGGAGGCGCCGCCGGCCGGCGTGCAGTAGAAGCCCGAACCGATCTGTGGCACGTCGCCCACGCGGCCCGCGAGCGCCCACGAGCGCCCGCCCGTGGAGGTGGCGGCGGCGAACTCCCCGTCCTCGAACGCGACGGCGCCGACGGTGTCGTGGCCGCCGAAGCGCTC
Source organism: Halolamina sp. C58 (assembly GCF_051195095.1). Lineage (NCBI taxonomy): Archaea > Methanobacteriati > Methanobacteriota > Halobacteria > Halobacteriales > Haloferacaceae > Halolamina > Halolamina sp. C58. The sequence continues at coordinate 709,557 of NZ_JBNTJY010000002.1, forward strand.
TTCGAGCCAGTCGAGGTGGGCTTTCGGCCCCGCACTCGGTGGGTTCTCCTCCTCGTACGACTCGCGTTTCTCGGGTGTCAGCAGCTCCACGTCCGTCTCGACGCCGAACTCGGCGGCGAGATCGACCGCGTGCTCGCCGCTGACGAAGATGTGGGGCGTCTCCTCCAGCACGACGCGAGCGGCCGAGATCGCCTCCCGTACGCCGTCCATGCTCGCGACGGCGCCCGTCTCCCGGTCGGAGGTCATCAGGCCGGCGTCGGTCCGCACCCGACCGTCGGACTGAACCGCGCCGCCGTAGCCCGCGTTGAAGCGGTCGGAGGCTTCGAGGACGTTCACCGCGGCCTCGACGGCGTCGACGGGTCCGGACTCGGCCGCGCCCGTCTGGGCGGCGTCGTCGAGCACTGCCTGTCGGGGTTCGGGCTCGTCAGGCTGGCCGCCGGCGCCGCCGTGGACGATGATGCGCATGGGTCAGCGAGCGGCGCGCCGACCCATCAATCCACGGGAAACGGCCGAGGACGCCGGAACGCTCCCGCGGCGGGCTCACTCCCCGTCCCGGATCGACTCGAGGGCGCCCGCCGCCTTCGTCTGCACGTCGTCGCTGGGGTCGGACTCGGCCAGTTCTTCGAGCGCGTCGACGGCCGCCTCGTCGCCGACGAACCCGAGCATCCCGGCGGCCTCCTTCCGGACGAGAGCGTACTCGTCGTCGAGCGCGGCCCGGAGCAGCGGAAGTCGGTCGCGAAGCAGCCCTGGCGCCTCCATCCCGAACTCGTACAGCGTGAACGCGCCACGGTACCGGAGCCGGTCGTCGTCGCTCGTCGCGAGCAGTTCGGCGGCGGTGGCGGCCAGCTCCTCCCGTCGCGGGACTGGGTGCCCGTGGACCGACCGGTACTCCTCGGCCACGTCGCTCAGCGCCGCGGCCGCGACGTGGCGGACCGTCCGGTCGTCGTGGTCGAGGAGCCCGAGCAGCGCGTCGAGGCGGTCCTCGTCGATTATGACCGTCGACGCCAGCGCCCAGCCGATCTCCCCGACGGCAGTGTACCGCCGGCCGTCGGCGTCGAACTCCGGATACTGGCGCTCGTGGATCTCGACGAGTTCGACGAGCGTCCCGGGATCGAGATGGTCGGTGACGACCGACGCGCAGACGCCGAACGCGACCGTCCGCGGGATGATCACCTCCTCGTCGAGCCCCGGCGTGAACCCCACGGAGCGTTCGAACGGTTCGAGCTCCCACGCTTCGAACTCGAAGGCGTCGACGGCCGGCGAGACATCGCGGCCGGCGAGCGCGAGCAGGCCGAGCGTCTCCGCGCCGACGATGCGTTCCTCGGTCGCGTCGGCGCGCAGGCAGTCGACGAGCGCGTCGAGGTCGGCCTCGGCCGGCGACGTCCGTGCCGCCTCCCGGAGCGCCGCGGTACGGTCGGTGACGGTCATCCTCGTCGGTAGCAGCGACCGGACCGACAAAAACCCGGCCCCGGGATCCCCACCGTGACAGCTGAAACGGCAGGCATTTGGGCTCGCTCTGAGACGGTAATCGTGCTATGAGCTACGAGCACATCGAACCCCCCGAGTCGGGGTCGAAGATCACGCTCGCCGACGAGGAGTCCGGCGAACTCGACGTCCCGAACGACCCGATCATCCCGATCATCCACGGCGACGGGATCGGAAAGGACGTGGGCCCGGCCGCACAGGACGTGCTGACCGCCGCCGCCGAGGCGACGGGCCACGACGTGAACTGGATGGAAGTGTACGCCGGCGAGACCGCCCGCGAGAAGTACGACGAGAACCTCCCCGAGGAGACGGTCGAGGCGATCGAGAAGCACCGCGTCGCGATCAAGGGGCCGCTGACGACGCCCGTCGGCGCCGGCTTCCGCAGCCTGAACGTCGCGCTGCGCCAGACGCTCGACCTGTACGCGAACGTCCGACCGACCTACTACCTCGACGGCGTGCCGTCGCCGATGAAGGCGCCCGAGGAGATGGACATGGTCACGTTCCGGGAGAACACCGAGGACGTGTACGCCGGCATCGAGTGGGAGGCCGGCACCGACGAGGCCGAGCAGGTCCGCGAGTTCGTCGAGGAGGAGATGGGCTTCGACGACACGATGCACGAGGGGCCGATCGGTCTCGGTCTGAAGCCGATCTCCGAGAAGGGGTCGAAGCGACTCGTCCGCGAGGCGATCGACTACGCCATCGAGAACGACCGCGACAAGGTCACGCTGGTCCACAAGGGGAACATCATGAAGTTCACCGAGGGGCAGTTCGGTGACTGGGGGATGGAGGTCGCCGACGAGGAGTACCCCGACGACGAAGTGTTCGCCGCGCCGGACTCGCTGTGGGAGGAGCAGGACGAGGTCGACATCCCGGAGGACGCGGTCATGGTCGAGGAGCGACTCGCCGACGCGATGCTGCAGTGGATGCAGCTCCGCACCGACGAGTTCGACGTGCTCGCGATGCCGAACCTCAACGGCGACTACCTCTCCGACGCCGCGGGTGCCCAGATCGGCGGCCTCGGCATCGCGCCGGGCGCCAACTTCGGCTTCGGTCGCTGTCTCGCCGAACCGGTCCACGGCTCCGCGCCCAAGCGCGCCGGGCAGGACAAGGCCAACCCGACCGCGCTGATCCTCTCCGGCCGTCTGATGTTCGAGTACCTCGGCTGGGAGGACGCCGGCCAGCTGATCCGCGACGCCGTCGAGAAGACGATCGACGAGGGGACGGTCACCTACGACCTCGCGCGCCAGCGCGAGGACGCCGAGGAGGTCTCGACAACGGCGTACGCCGAGACCGTGATCGACAACATCGAGGAACTGGCCTAGAGAAAGACCAACGTCTGCGGCTCTCCGTTCTGCCTTCTTTCGCCGCCGCTCGCCAGTCGCTACTCCGCCCAGTCGGGGTCGGTCCGCGGCGGCGCGAACACGTCGATCCCGACGACGGTCTCGTCGCCGCGATTCTCGGCGGCGTGGACCTCGTCGCCCAGTAGGGTGTAGGACTCGCCCGCGCCGACGGTGATCTCCTCGCCGTCGTCGAGGACGAACGTGAGTTCGCCCTGCGTGATCAGGCCGGCCTGTTCGTGGTGGTGGCTGTGGGAGGGGACCGTCGCACCGGGTTCGATGCGGAAGTGCTGGACGCTCGTCTCCTCGCCGCTCGCGCCGACCGTGAGGTGGACGTCGTCGACGGCCTCGACGAAGTCGTCGTCGTTGGGGGTGTACGTGTCCATGTGGGTGTGTGACGCGCCGAGGCGTATAGTTCCTGAGTTCCCGGCTATTCGGTTGGTGTGTCTGTCGACACGTGGTCGTGGTCGGAATCTGGGCCGTTCGCGACTGCAACGACGCCGCGGCAGCAACAGCATCTCGAAGCAGACCACTTGCGACGGCAGAGCGCCGGGCACGAGGCCCGGCGCTGACCGAGAGTCCCCACCCCTCCCCCCGCGCTCGCCGACCGTCGGCGAGCGCGAGGCGTCCACCGCGACCGCACCGCGGTCGCTGTCGGCGCGAAGCGGGCGTGCCTCCGTGCACGCCCCGAGCGCGAGGGGCGAGTGACCGAGTGAAACGAGGGAAGGAGTCGGCTGGGGAGGGTTGAGGGCTGTGCGGAGCGGTGCGGTCACAAGCTGCCAACGATCGAGATGCTGTCGCCGGAGCGGTTGCTGTCCCGTCCTAACGAAGACTCACTCAAGCGAATTCAGAGACCAAATCGCCCGAACCCACTCACTCCAACAACTCCGCAGGCGGGGACTGCCAGTCACTCGCAGAATCCTGCGGTTCGTACCCCAGTAGCTCCTTCGTGTGCTCCAGATCGAACCAGCTCCGGGGATTGTCGCTCGTCGCGAAGAAGATCCCGAACTCGGTCTCTTCGTCCGTCAAACACAGCTCCACCAACTGCGCCCAGTCCCGCAGCGAGAGCCACGTCGCCTTCAGCCGCTTCACCTGCTCGGTGTACTCGTCGCTCCCGCGCTCCCACCGCCCGTCCTCGACGCCGCGCTCGGCGTCGCCGTAGGGGTTGTCGTACAGCCCGGTTCGAACGCTCGCGATCCGGGCGGCGTAGAACCGCTTCGGGTACTCCCGCTGTTCCACGTAGTACCGGCCCAGATCCTCGCCGTACGCCTTCGAGACGCCGTAGTACGAATCGGGCCGCTCGTCGTCGTCGACGGTGACGGTGGTGTCGTCGTCCAGTTCGTACACGTCGGGTTTGCCCTCCTCCTCCCACATCCCGGCGGCGTGGATCGAGGAGGCGAACAGGAACCGTTCGACCTCGGCGTCGGCAGCGGCTTCGAGCACGTTCCGCGTACCGACGAGGTTGCTCTGCTCGACGGACTCCCACGGGGCGGAGACGGCGGGGTTCGCGGCGAGGTGGACCACCGCGTCGACGCCGTCGAACGTCGGGCGGATCGCCTCGTACTCGGCCACGTCGGCGACGAAATCCACGTCCGGCGCGTCCTCGCGGTCGAGGTAGACGAACTCGTGATCCGAGTCCTCCGTATCGACGTGTTGCTTGATTCCGGACGCGACCCGACCCTCCGACCCGGTGACCAGCACGCGCATACCCGGAGGTCGGTGGACGCGAAGATAAGGCCGACGACGCCGCAGCGAGCGGAGGATTCATGCCCGATAGCGCACCACTCCCGAGCATGTACGCGGTCGTCGGCTGCACCGAGTGTGGTACCTACTGGCTGCTCACGGACCCGACGGAGAGCGACTCCGCGACCTGCCCAAAGTGTGGCCGCCGCCACCAGACGAAGAAGCTGAACCGCTTCTACGAGACCGAGGACCGCGAGGCCGCCCGCGAGGCCCGCGCCGCACTGCTCGCGAAGAAACACGGCGACAGCGCCGCGTTCGACGAGGTGGCGCACGTATCCGAACTGGAAGAGCGCGTCGAGGAGAGCGGCCTCTCCGAGCGCGAGTATCTCGAACAGTCGGGGATCGACGCCGACGAGGTGCAGGACGCGGGCGACACGTCGAAATCGGCCTCGCGCAGCCGGGACGAGAAAGTTCGCGACGCGGTTCAGGAGGGTGGCACCGAGGCGGAGATCATCGAGCGGGCCGTCGAGGACGGCGTACCCCGGGGCGCCGCGGAGAAACTGCTGGAGAAGCTGCGCCGGCAGGGGGAAGTGATCGAGTCCGGTGGGGAGTTGCGGTTGGTGTAGCGTTCAGGGTGGCAGGTGTCGATCGTAGACGTTCCGCCGATGTCCGACAGCTTCGACGACGATGGTGTCGTCGCCACGGTCCCAACTCACGATCGCCCGGTAGTCGCCGACTCGGAGCTTGTAGTACGGATAGCCCGAAAGCGGTTCCAGTCGGTGTTCGGTCCACTCGGTCGCTTCTTCGACTTTGTTCAGTACGCGGTCGGCGACCTGTGGATCGAGCCCATCGAGGTGGTCGAGCGCCTGTTCGGTGTACTCGACCTCAGTCATCGAGTCCGAGGCGGTCGCGCGCTTCTTCCTCCGACACGGTCTGCCCACGCTCCCGCTGCTCACGGCTCTCTTCGAGGTCGTCGAGGGTTTCGTCGCTCAGTTCCGTGGATGGATCGACCCAGTCGCGGAGAGCGTCCCGAATGGCCTCGGACTTGCTGGAGTACCCGCGACGCTCCCACTCGTCTTCGATCTGTTCGAGTAGCGCTTCGGGCACGCGAACGTTGATCTTCCGCATTCGGTTGTCCCCGCTCCCGGCGTCGGTGCTCATACTGCGTGATACAGCTGTATCACAGAAAAGCCTTTGCCGCGCTGGAAAACGCCTACCGCCCCAACTCGGCGTGCGCACTCGACAGATTCCGCGACGCCAGCGCCGACAGCAGCGACAGCTCACCCGCCAACGCACCCGTCGCGACACACTCCGCGAGCGCGTCGGCGTTCGACCCCGCGGGGTCGCCGCCGCCGCGGATGCCCAGCACGTCCAGTCCCTCGGCTTGCGTCGGGAGCTTTGTCCCGCCGCCGACCGTCCCGACTTCGATCGACGCCAGCGAGATCGCGGCGTACAGCCCGTCCTCCCGGGCCTCGACGGAGACGATCCCGTTGCTGCCCTCGACGACCTGCGCGGCGTCCTGCCCGGTCGCGAGGTACATCGCGGCGACGACGTTCGCGACCTGCGCGTTGAACCCCAGACTGCCCGCCTTCGCGCTGCCGATCAGGTTCTTCCGAGTGTTGATCTCCGCGACGGCCTCGGGCGTCGTCTTCAGCGTCTCCTCGACGAACTCCCGGGGAACGAGCACCTCCGCGGTGACGCTGCGACCCCGCCCCTCAACGGCGTTGATCGCGGCGGGCTTCTTGTCCGTACAGAGGTTGCCCGAGAGCGCGACGAGCGAGGCGTCGGTCTCGGCCTCGATCACGTCACAGGCCTCGCCGGTCGCGATCGTGACCATGTTCATCCCCATCGCGTCCGCGGTGTCGTAGCGGAACCGCAGGAACACGCTGTCGCCGACGACGTACGGCGTCACGTCGAGCAGCTTCCCGTGGCTCGTGGTCGACTCCGCAGCCTCGCGCAGTCGGTCGGCGTTCTCCCGGACCCACTCTGCGAGCGCCTGTGACTCCGCGATCCCGCTCGTCCGGAACACGGGCGCGCGGGTCATTCCCTGCTTCGTCACCCGCGCCGTCGCGCCGCCGGCGTCGTCGATGACGGAGAGCCCGCGGTTGACGGAGGCGAGCAGCGCGCCCTCGGTCGTCGCCAGCGGGAGATACGTCTCGCCGGAGAAGGCGCCGCCGTCGATGGTGACGGGGCCGGCGACGCCCATCGGGATCTGGGCCGCGCCGATCATGTTCTCGATGTTGCTGCCCGCCGCCTGCTCGGCCGGGAAGCTGTAGTCGCCCGTCGTGTCGAGGTCGGCGTCGGAGTGGTGCTCGACGACCAGCCGCCGGGCCGCGGCGGCGGTGTCGGCGTCGGCGTGGTCGTCGAGTTCGTACAGTCGCAGGTCGCCGCTCTCGACCCGCGCGGCGAGCTCCTCGGCGGTGTCGGCGTCGACGCGATCGGTCATGCCCCCGGGTTCCGCCGGCGCGGGCAAACCGTTACCGATCCGTCCCGCCCGCTTCCCGAACGGTTTTGCCCGATCCGGCCCGTCCTCCGGCAATGACCGAGGCCGCCGACACCGTGTTCCTCGACGGCGAGATCCACACGCTGACCGATCCCGACGAGACGTACGAGGCCGTCGCGGTGCGCGACGGCGAGATCGTCCGGCTGGGCAGCAGCTACGACGTGGAGTTCCTCGCGGGCACGGACACCGACGTGATCGACCTCGACGGCCGCGTGCTGCTCCCGGGCTTCATCGACGCCCACACCCACCTCACGACCGTCGGGAAGTACCTCGTCCACGCGGACCTCTCGGCGGCCGACGACCTCGACGGGGCGGTGTCGCGCCTGCGCGAGCGCGCCGCGGAGACCGACCACCCGGAGGATCCGGAGTGGGTGCTCGGCTACGGCTACGACGAGAGCACGTGGCCCGAGGACCGCTACCTCGACCGCGAGGATCTCGACGCGGTGAGCGAGGAGCGCCCGGTCGTCGCGTTCCGCGAGGACCTCCACGTCGCGTCGGTCAACAGCGTCGTCCTCGACCGCTACGTCGAGGAGATGGCCGACGAGAACGTCCACACGGAGGGCGCCGAGCCCACGGGCGTGCTCGTCGAGGACGCGGTGAACGTGATCAGCGAGGCGGTCGCGCCCGACGCCGCGGAGACCGGCCGGCTCGTCGCGGCCGCGCAGGCCCGCGCGAACGAACTCGGCGTCACCGGCGTCCACGACATGGTCCGCGGCTCCTACGCGCCCGAAGTCTACCGCGACATGGATCTCGCCGACGAGCTCTCGCTGCGGGTCCGGATCAACTACTGGTCGGACCACCTCGACGCGCTGATCGAGACCGGCCTGCGAACGAACCACGGCTCCGAGATGGTGCGCGTGGGCGCGGTCAAGTCGTTCACCGACGGCAGCTTCGGCGGCCGGACCGCGAAGCTCTCGGAGCCGTACCACGACGACCCCGAGGAGGACGGCTCGTGGGTCGTCGAGCCCGACGAGCTCCGCGAGATCGTCCGGAAAGCCGACGACGCGGGGCTCCAGCTGACGGTCCACGCGATCGGCGACGAGGCGATCGACGAGACGCTCGACGCGTTCGCGCAGACCGAGGATCCGGGCGGGATGCGCCACCGCGTCGAGCACGTCGAACTGGCCTCCGAGGAAGCGATCGAGCGCTTCGGCGAGCTGGGCGTCGTCGCGTCGGTCCAGCCGAACTTCCTCAAGTGGGCGAAGGAAGGCGGGCTCTACGAGTCCCGGTTGGGCGCACGCCGGGCGGAAACGAACCGCTACGCGCTGCTCGACGGCGCCGGCGCGCCGATCGCGTTCGGCTCGGACTGCATGCCGATGGACCCCCTGCTCGGCGTCCACCACGCGGTCAACATCGAGGTCGACGCCCAGCGCCTCGCCGTGACCGAGGCGCTGCGGGCGTACACGCTCGGCGCGGCCTACGCGGGGTTCGACGAGGGGCGGCTCGGCACCGTCGAGACGGGGAAGCTCGCGGACTTCACCGTGCTGGAGCGGTCGCCGTGGGCACACGCCGAGGAGATCGACGAGATCGACGTAGCGATGACGGTCGTCGACGGCGAGATCGTCTACGACGGGCGGTAGCGGCGTCAGCTCCCGACCGCACCGCCCCGCGCCGAGAGCAGGGTCGTCGCCGTCCCGCCGAGTAACAGCACGAACCAGTACGTACAGAGCCGGACGCCGAACGCGATCACGGCCGCGGCCGCGAGGTCAACCCCCGCGAGCGCGACCAGCGCCCCGGCGAGCACCACCTCGACGCCACCGACCCCGCCGGGAACCGGGAGGAGGTTCAGGAAGTCGCTCACCGGGACGGCGACGCACGCGACCGCCAGCGCGACCGGCGTCCCGAGCGCCACGCCCGTCGTGACCGCCGGGAGGCAGAGCAGCGTCCAGGCCAGCACCGACAGCGCGGCCGCGGCGACGATTCGGCTCGGATCCTCCCGGATCAGTCGCCGCGCGTCGTCGAACTCGCCCAGCCCGCGACGGATCGCCTCCCGGCTCGTCCTCGTCGCGACGCGCCCGGAGATCCGCCCGAGCGTTCGATTGACCACCGCCGCCGCGGCGTGGACGATCCTGTCGAGGTCGACCCCGGCCACGAGCGCCCCCACCAGCGCGATCCAGCCGACGGCGACGACCGCGAGCACGCCGGCGACGGGGAGCAGCCCGCTCCGTCCCCCGGCGACGAGGGCCACCGTCCCCCCGAGCGCGACGACGGTCGAGCCGAGGAACGTCGCCGCCTGCGCGATGATCGTCGCCGGGAGCGCCCGATCGGTCGGGATCCCCGTCGCCGAGCGCATCGAGTAGGCGATCAGCACCGGCCCCGCGACGTTGCCGACGGGGAGGAGCTGTCGGCCGTAGACGCCACGCAGGTACGCCAGCGCACCCCCGAGGGAGGGGCGAACGCCGAGCAGCGCCGCCAGCGCGAGGAACTGCGCCCCGACGCCGCAGACCACGGCGACGAGCCCCAGCGCGAACGGCACCGGGTCGAGCGACGCGACGGTCGAGACGACCTGTTCGATCCCGACCAGCCAGCCGAACAGCGCCAGCGCGAGCAGCCCCGCCGCGAGGCCGGCGACGACGGAGAGACGGTGGCGGGCGCGGGACACGCTCCGACGCTGGGGCGGGGGCGCGTAAAGCGTTCGGGGGAAAGACCCATGCGCCGCCCGGCCCATACTCCCGCCATGCTCCTCCAAATCCCCGGCGGCCCGGAACTGCTGGTCATCCTGCTCGTGATGGCGCTGCTGGTCGGCGTCCCCGTCGTCCTCGCGGCGCTGTTCCTGTTCGTCCGGTTCGTCGGCGGCGGCGACGACGGCGACGAGGTGGCCGAACTCAGAGACCGGATCGAGGAACTCGAAGCGCAGGTCGCCGCGGGAAGCGACGCGCCCCACGACGAGAACGAGCGCGCCGAGGACGGTCGCCGCGGCAGCGACGACGGATGACGCCGCTGCAGACGGTCGACCTCACGCGGTACGTCGTGCTCTTCGTCGTCCCGATGGCGCTGCTGGTCGGACTCTACCTCGTGGTCCGCTTTGGGCCCCTCCCGCGCCGGGTCGACCGGCTGGAACGCCGGGTCGAGGAACTGGAACGCGAACGCGACGACGAGCGCGACCGCTGACCGAAACGGCAGCCTTCTTGCCCCGGCAGCGCGCGCTCCCGGTATGTCCTTCTTCGACGACCTCGCCGCCCGCATCGACGACGCCGACAGCGTCGTCTCCGTCGGCCTCGACGCCGACCTCGACCGCATCCCCGAGTTCCTCGCCGACCACGACCTGCCGCGCTGGGCGTTCAACCGCCGCATCATCGACGCGACCCACGAACACGCCGCCTGCTACAAGCCCAACGCCGCGTTCTACGAGGACGCCGACGGCTGGCGCGCGCTCCGGGAAACCGTCGCCTACGCCCACGGCAAAGGGGTTCCCGTCCTGCTCGACGCGAAGCGCGGGGACATCGGCAACACCGCACGGCAGTACGCCGAGGTGCTCGACGAGGTGGACGCGATCACCGTCAACCCCTACATGGGCGGCGACTCGCTCCAGCCGTTCCTCTCGCAGGCCGACGCGGGCGTGTTCGTGCTCTGTCGGACCTCCAACCCCGGCGGCGCGGACTTACAGGACCTCGAACTCGCGACCGGCGAGCCGCTGTACGAGCGCGTCGCGGCGCTCGCGGACACGTGGAACGAACACGGCAACGTCGGCCTCGTGGTCGGCGCGACCGCGCCCGACGAGCTCGAAACCGTCCGCGAGATCGTCCCCGAGATCCCCTTCCTCGTTCCGGGCGTCGGCGCACAGGGCGGCGACGCCGAGGCCGCAGTCGAGCACGGCCTCGCGGCACGCGAGGGATGGCCCGTCCACGTCGGGCTCGTGAACTCCTCGCGCGGGATCATCTTCGCCGGCGAGGAGGTGGGCCGGAACACGGTCTCCGGCGCGTCGGGCGGGCGGGACCCGGACGAGGACGCCTACTTCGCCGCGGCGGGCGACGCCGCCGAACGACTCCAGAAACGGCTGAATCAGTACCGCTGAGTCGAGTCAGACGATCTCCGCGCCGTTCCCCGTCCACGTTCGGTAGGCGCGGGCGTCCTCGCCGTTGTCGGCGAACGCTTCGACCATCGCGCTCGCGACGGCGCGCCGGCGGTTCGGCGGGCAGACCGCGAGCACGCCCGGGCCGGAGCCGCTGACGGTGACGCCGTGGGCGCCGGCCTCGCGGGCCGCCTCGACCGCGTCGCCGTAGCCGGTGATCAGCGCCGCGCGGTTGGGCGTGACCACCTCGTCGGTCATGCCTGCCCCCACGAGTTCGGGATCGGAGCGACACATCCCGACCGAGAGCGTCGCGGCGTTGCCGACGGTGGCCACGAGTTCCTCGATCGTCAGGTGGGTCGGCACGACTTCGCGGGCCTCGCGGGTGGAGATTGGCTCCTCGGGGAGGCACGCGACGAGCGGGACGTTCGTCTCGATCGATCGGACCCCGTTCTCGGTCGCGATCGTGAAGCCGCCGAGCAGCGCGGGGGCGACGTTGTCGGCGTGGGCGGCGCCGGAGACGACCGCTTCGCCCTCGGCGGCGATCGGCACCAGCTCCTCGCGGGAGTAGCCGCGGTCGTAGAGGTCGTTGAGCGCGAGCGCCGCGCCCGCGGCCGAGGCCGCCGAGGAGCCCAGCCCCGAGGCGGGCCGGACGCCCTTGTCGATCTCGATGCGGGCGGGGGCGTCGAGCGCGTCGGCGACGGCGCCGACGGTGTTCCGGTCGGGGTCTTCGGGGATGAACTGGGCGCCGGCGCCGGTCACCTCGATGGTGGTGCGATCGGCGCGCTCGACCCGGACGATGTCCGCCGGGTGCGAGAGCGCGACGCCGAACGTGTCGTAGCCGCTACCGAGGTTCGCGCTCGTGGCCGGCGCGCGGACTGTTCGCATGCGGGGTCGTACCGTGGTTCGCGCGAAAAAGCTGGCGCTCGGTCGCTACTCGTCGGCGGTCGCGAACAGCATCGGCGCGATCACGATCAGCCCCAGCCCGAGGAACAGGTAGATCCGGGGGTTGATCGCCTGCGGCGTCATCACGAAGATCAGGCCGAACGCACCGAAGTGCAGCCCGAGCACCTTCTTCGACCCGAGGCCGAGCAGGCCGAGCGTTCCCAGGGCGAACACGAGCAACAGTATCTGCCCAATGTTGTAGTTGAGCAGGAAACTGTCGATGACCTGGAGCGGGAGCATTCCTTACGGCTACTCCGTCCGAACGGCGCTTTAAACTTCTGCTCTCGGGCCGCGTTCGGGCGCCGGCACGCAGCTGCGCGCCACATACATACGCTCGCGTGCGCTACGTGTGGGTATGACCGAGACAGCGACCGTCGGCGGCGGCTGCTTCTGGTGTGTCGAGGCGGCGTTCGAGGAGCGCTCCGGCGTCGAGGACGTGACCTCCGGCTACGCCGGCGGCCACACCGAGGACCCGACCTACCGCGAGGTCTGTTCCGGGAACACCGGCCACGCCGAAGTGGTGCAGGTCGAGTACGACGAGGACGTGCTGGACTACGACGACGTGCTGGAGGTCTTTTTCACCATCCACGACCCGACGCAACTGAACCGACAGGGGCCGGACGTGGGCAGCCAGTACCGCTCGATCGTCCTCACGCACGACGAGCAGCAGCGGGAGATCGCCGAGGCGTACGTCGAAGCGCTCGACGAGGAGGGCGGCTACGACGACGCGGTCGTGACCGAGATCGAACCGCTCGACACCTTCTACCGCGCCGAGGAGAAACACCAGAACTACTTCGAGAAGAACCCCGACGACGCCTACTGCTCGATGCACGCGACGCCGAAGATCGAGAAGGTCCGGGAGAAGTTCGAGCAGAAGGCGCAGGCGTAGCGGGCGCTCACTCCCCCAGCCGATCCAGCAGTTCCTCCCGCAGTTCCTCGCTCCCGGCACACACAACGTCACACGCCGAGAGATCCGTCTCCGCGTTGTGCTGGACGCGGTAGCCGACGACGACGATCCCCGCCCGTGAGGCCGCGAGCGTGCCGTTCCGTGAGTCCTCGACGGCCACACAGTCGGCGGGATCGACGCCGAGCCGGTCGGCGGCCGCCTCGTAGATGTCGGGCTCCGGCTTGCCCGGGCCGTCGACTTCGTCGTTCGAGAGTTCGAGATCGAACGCCAGGTCGAAGCGGTCGAGCACGTAGCCCATCCACGTCGGCGGCGACGAGGAGACGAGGGCGACGGGGACACCGGCGTCGCGGGCGGCGGCTCGAACCTCCGCGAAACAGTCGAGCAGTTCGACCCGTTCGCGGTACACCGTCTCGGCCGTCTCGTCGTACAGGTCGACGAACTCGGCCTTCGACACTCGTGTCTCGTAGTTCGCGTCGAGGTAGTCGTAGATCTCGCGGTACGGCATCCCCGTGATCTCGTCGAGATCCGGGATGTCGCCGTCGAGCACCGCGGGCAGCAGTTCCTCGCGTTCGGCGCGGTGCCAGTACTCCTCGGAGTCGACGACGACGCCGTCCATGTCGAACAGCAGCGCGTCCATGAGTGCCGTACTGTTGCTCGCGCCATCGCGTTTGGGGTTTCGCGCCGACGCTCAAGGCCGATGCCGGGACCACTCCCGCGCGTGACCGACCGGATTCGACTGTTCGCGGGCGACTGCACGATCGAGTTCGAGGGCGAGCGCGAGCGGACCCAACGGGGCTACGTGGTCGTAGTGGTGAAGCCGGACCGAACCGTGCTGGTCCACGACGCCGCCGGCTACCAGCCCGTCGCGTGGCTCACCCGCGCCGACGAGCTGACGACCGAGACGGAGGGCGACTCCTTCGCGATCACGGCCCGCAGCGGCGAGCAGACGCTGCGCGTGGTCTCCGCGGCGCCGACGGGGCGCCGGGAGTACCCCGCGAGCGAGGCCGGGGTGCCCGTGGGTGACTGCCCGGACTGCGGCGACGCGCTCGTGCGCGCGAGCGGGGAGGTGACCTGTCTGGGCTGTGACGCGGCCCACGCGCTCCCCGCGGGCGCGACGGTGCTCGACGAGCGCTGCGACGACTGCGGGCTGCCGCGGATGCGCGTCGAGCGCGGCGAGACGTTCGAACTCTGCGTGGACTGGCGGTGTGACTCGCTGGCCGACGCGGTTGCCGACGCGCTCGACGGCCGGTGGGACTGCCCCGACTGCGGCGAGCCGCTCTCGGTGGTGAACCGCGGGAACCGACCGTTCCTCGGCTGTTCGGCCTACCCCGAGTGTGAGACGACGTTCTCGATCCCCGCCGGCGAGGCGGTCGGGGAGTGTCACTGCGGACTCCCGGTGTTCGAGACGGCCGCGGGCCGGCGGTGTCTGGACGGCACGTGCGATCGCTACCGGGAGGGGGTGGTCGACGGCTGCGCCGGCCCGTGATCGGGGGCGATCACAGCCCCTATACCCGCCGCCCCGGGACGTAGCCCCATGGACGGGACGCTTCGCGACGGCGTGGTCCGGCTCTCGGGCGACGCCAAACAGCGGTTCTACGACTCCGGGGGGTACGGCCGCCCGGCCGGCGGGAGCGACATCGAACTCGCGCCGGTCGAGGCCGCCCACCTGCTCTACCGCGGCGACCTCGACGCGGTCACGGGCGAGGACGGCACGTCGATGGGGTTCCGCGAGTTCCTCACCCGGACCGACGCGGTGCTCTCCTTCGTGGTGTACAAGGACCTCCGCGATCGCGGCTTCTACCTCTCGCCGGCCCGCGACGGCTGGGTCGGCGACGGGATCGACGACGCGACGGACTTCGTCGTCTACCCACGCGGGAAGGGGCCGGCGGACGACGAGATCGAACACCGGCTCCGGGTTGTCGGCGAACGCGCGCCGCTGTCGGCGGCCAGCGTCGACGAGCACGTGCTCGCGATCGTCGACGAGGACGGCGAACTCACCTACTTCGGCACGGAGTGGCTCTCGCCGTCGGGCACCGCCGACCCGCCGCTGCCCGACTCGCTCGACGCGACGCTGATGGACGACCGGCTGCTCGTCTGGGAGCCGCCCGAGCAACTGTACGAGGGAGGCTTCTTCGGCCAGCGGCTCGCGGGGCGGAACGCCGACTCGGGACCACTCCAGCTCTCGCTGCTGGAGGCAGCCTACCTCGCGGACCGGGGCTCGCTGGAGCTGGATCTCGCGACCGTGCAGGGCCACGCCGAAGCGATCGAGGGCGAGCGGTTCCGCCGGCGCTACGCGGCGTACGAGTCGCTGCGTGAGGCGGGCGCGGTGCCGAAATCCGGCTTCAAGTTCGGGGCTGACTTCCGCGTGTACGAGTCGTTCGACGGCGTCTCGGATCTGGGCCACTCGGACAAGCTGGTCCGGGTGGTCGAGCCGGACCACGAGTTCCTCCCCCGGGAGCTGTCGCTGGACGTGCGGCTCGCCGGCGGGGTTCGCAAGCGAATGGTTTTTGCGCTGACCGAGCCGACGGGAGAGATAGATTGGCTCTGCGTCGAGCGAATCACGCCGTGAGCAGCGGCGAGGACTACCGATGACCGAGGACCAACCCACACCGAAGACCGACGGGGGCACCGACAGCGTATCGAGCGACGACGTCGCCCTCGACCCGTGGGGCTCCTCGACCATCGAGGACTACCCGAAGCTGTTCGAGCAGTTCGGGATCGAGGAGTTCGACGCCGAGAACGTACCGGAGCCGCACTACCTGATGCGCCGGGGGGCGATCTTCGGCCACCGCGAGTACGAGCGCGTGGCGGAAGCGATGGCCAACGACGAGCCGTTCGCGGCGCTGTCGGGGTTCATGCCGACGGGCGACCCCCACATCGGCCACAAGATGGTGTTCGACGAGCTCATCTGGCACCAGCAGCAGGGCGGCGAGGTGTACGGGCTGATCGCCGATCTGGAGGCCCACTCCGCCCGCGGGATGTCGTGGGACGAGATCGACGAGCACGCCCGGAGCTACCTGCTCTCCTTTATCGCGCTGGGGTTCGACCCCGAGGAGGGCGAACTCTACCGGCAGTCGGACAACCGCACCCTGCAGGATCTGGCGTTCGAGATCGGCTCGACCACGAACTTCTCGGAGTTCGAGGCGATCTACGGCTTCGGCGGCGAGACGAACGTCAGCCACATGCAGTCGGTCGTGACGCAGTTGGCGGACATCCTCTACCCCCAACTCGACGAGCCGATGCCGACGGTGATCCCCGTCGGCCCGGATCAGGACCCGCACGTCCGGTTCGCCCGCGACGCCGCCGCGCGGATGCGCTACTTCAAGGTGACCGAGGCGTTCGCGAGCTTCGAACTCGACGACGACGAGCGGGCGCTGTTCCGGGACCTGTACGACTCGCTGGCGGCGGACGACGAGGTGGACACCGACGACCTGCGGTGTGAGGACGCCGCGGAGCGCCTCCTCGCGTTCGTCAACGATCCCGAGGCGCCCGTCGACGCCGACCCCGCGACCCGCGACTCGCTGGTCGAGAAGCTGGAGAACGGCGGCAAGGAGCCGATCCGACCCCGGGTTCGCTTCCTCGACCGCAACGCAAACGAGGCGGCGTTCGACGCGCTGATCGAGCAAATCCCGGGGGAGAAGCGGCGCTACGACGCCCACATCGACAGCTTCGACCTCGACCGCGAGGAAGCGACGGAGATCGCCCGCGAGGTCGAGATCGATCACGACGGCTACGGGTTCGAGGCGCCGTCGTCGATCTACCACCGCTTCATGACCGGCCTGACGGGGGGGAAGATGTCCTCCTCGATCCCCGCCTCGCACATCTCGCTGCTCGACGACCCCGAAGATGGCTACGACAAGGTGAAGTCCGCCGCGACGGGCGGCCGCACGACCGCCGAGGAGCAGCGCGAACTGGGCGGGAAGCCCGACGAGTGCCCCGTGTACGAACTGTACGCCTACCTGCTCGCGGAGGGCGACGACGAGTTCGCGACCCGCGTGTACGAGGAGTGCGCCGAGGGCGAGCGCCTCTGTGGCGGCTGCAAGGAGCAGGCCGCCGAGTTGATGAAGGAGTTCCTCGCGGAGCACCAGGAGAAACGGGAGGAGGCGAAGGAGCTGCTGGAGGACGTGGACATCGACCTGTCGAGTGATCGGCGCGGGCTTGGTGGTCGGGAAGAAGAGGACGCGGTGTAGTTGGAGACGGGTCGGTATTCGTTGGAGATCTTTTCGGCTACTCGTTGGCGACCGTGGTCACGAACACCGTGAAAGCCCTCGGGCTCTCCGATCGGGGGGCTCGCTGCGCGCGCTCACTCGCTTCGCTCGTTCACGTGCTTACGTCGCCCGCCTTCCCGGAGAGCCCGACCCCTTTCAGTCCCACCCAACCGCACAGCCCTCACACCTCCCCAGCCGACTCGCTCCCTACGGTCGCTCGTCCCTCGCGCGCTCGTTCGCGCACGGAGGCGCTCACGTCGCGCGCCACCGCGGTGCGGTGGCGGTGGACGCCTCGCGGCCGTCGACGAGAGCGAAGCTCTCGTCTGCCAACCAGAAATCTCCGATTTCTGGTGACGGCGACCGTCGCCGGCCGCGGGGGGAGGGGTGGGGACTCCGTGCTGTGCCGTCAACGAGAGCCGCAGGCTCTCGTTTGCCAATCAGAAATCTCCGATTTCTGATGATGGGCCTCGTGCTCGGCACACTGCGGTCGCAAGTAGTCAGCAATCGAGATGCTGTTGCGGTCGCCGTCCCAGTAGCCAACGAACCAGATGCTGTCGCGGTAGTCGAGTGTCGCACCGTCGTCGCAGTGGCCCACTCACGGAACCTTTTTGCGCGCTCGGGGGGTTCCTCCGCGTATGGCGCCCGACACCGCCGCCCGGACGCACCGCCACGCAGCCGACGGTCGCGGGGTCGGGTTCTTCTTCGCCTGATCGGTCGGCGGAGCCCGGGGCCGTGCGGACCGGGCGAAACCGACCGAGCGGGCAGCACCGTTCCCCAGCGACGCCGGGGCGACCACCAAACCACACCCACCACATGCGACTCCCCGAACGACAGGTCGCGGCCCTGCAGGCCGCGAGCGCGACCGACGCACAGCCGATCCCCGACCTCGCGGCCGAGGCGGGGATCGACGAGGCGGCAGCCACGACTGCCGTCTTCGAACTCGAAGACGAGGGACTCGTCGCCGTCGAGAGCGAGACCGAGGAGACGGTCTCGATCACCGACGAGGCCGAGACGTACCTCACCGAGGGCCTCCCCGAGGTCCGGCTCTACCGCACGGCCGTCGAAGCCGGCGCCCGCGACGATCCCGTCGCGATGGGGCAGGTCATCGGCGCCGCCGGCCTCGAAGGGCCGGAGGTCGACATCGCGCTGTCGAACTTCGCCCGGAAAGGCTACGGCGAGATCGAGAGCGGCGAAGTCAGCGCTGATCCCGACGCCGACCCTGACGCCGACCCCGAACTCGCCGCACTCGAACGGATCGACACCGGCGAGACAGTCGACGACGAGGCGCTGCTCGATCGCCTCGAAGAGCGCGGGCTGATCGAGCGCGAGGAGCACACCGTCCGCCTCGTGCAGCTGACCGACGACGGCGTCGACGCGCTGATGGCCGGCGTCGAGGCCGCCGAGACCGCCGACCGGCTCACCCCCGAGATGCTCACCTCCGGCGAGTGGGAGGAGGTGGAGTTCACCGACTACAACGTCGAGGCCGACGCGACCGAGGCCGGGGCGGGGAAGGTCCACGTGCTCCGGCAGGCCAGCGAGCGCGTGAAGGACGTGCTCGTCGGCATGGGGTTCCAGGAGATGGACGGCCCCCACGCCGACGCGGACTTCTGGATCAACGACGCGCTGTTCATGCCACAGGACCACCCAGCGCGCACCCACTGGGACCGGTTCGCGCTGGACGTGGATCCCGTCGAGGAGCTGCCGGAGGATCTCGTTCGCGCCGTCGAGAACGCCCACCGCGAGGGCGTCGGCTCGGACGGCGACGGCTACCACTCGCCGTGGAGCGAGGACTTCGCGCGTGAGGTCGCACTCCGCGGCCACACCACCTCGCTCTCGATGCGCTATCTCTCCGGCGAGGCCGAGGGCGATCTCGAACCGCCCCAGCGCTACTTCTCGGTGCAGAAAGCCTACCGTAACGACACCATCGACGCGACCCACCTGCTGGAGTTCTTCCAGATCGAGGGGTGGGTGATGGCCGAGGACCTCTCGGTGCGGGACCTGATGGGGACGTTCGAGGAGTTCTACGAGCAGTTCGGCATCACGGACGTGCAGTTCAAACCCCACTACAACCCCTACACGGAGCCGAGCTTCGAACTGTTCGGCCGCCACCCCGAGACCGGCGAGCTGATCGAGATCGGCAACAGCGGTATCTTCCGGGACGAGGTGCTGGAGCCGCTGGGCGTCGAGTGTGACGTGATGGCGTGGGGGCTCGCCCTGGAGCGACTGGCGATGCTGTACACCGGCGCCGACGACATCCGCGACCTGCACGGCACGCTCGCGGACTTGGAGTTCCTGCGGAACGCGGAGGTGATCTACTGATGCCCGTTGTCGACATCGACACCGACGAACTGCGCCGACTGACCGGCCACGAGGAGAAAGACGACGACCAACTGAAGGAGGACCTGTTCGGCCTCGGCCTCGAGTTCGAGGGCGAGACCGACGACGGCGACCTCCAGTTCGAGTTCGCGCCCGATCGGCTCGATCGCCTCTCCGTCGAGGGCGTCGCCCGCTCGCTGCGCTACCACTACGGCGACGACCGCGGCGTGGACGTGCCCGACACCAACGACGCCGAGTGGACGATCGAGGTCGACCCCTCGGTCCCGGGCGAGCGCCCGTACGTCGCGGGCGCGGTCGCACGCGGGGTGGACTTGGACGAGGACGCGCTGGACTCGCTGATCCAACTGCAGGAGAAGCTCCACGCGACGATGGGCCGCAAGCGCGCGAAAGGCGCAATCGGCATCCACGACCTCGCGATGCTGAAGGGCGAACGCATCGAGCAGCGCGAGATCGGCGAGGACAACGAGCTCGAACCGCCCGAGGATCTCACCCCCGTCGGCGGCGACGAGGGGCCGACCGACGTGGGCGGCCCGACGATCACCTACCGCGGGATCGAGCCCGACGGCGACGAGTTCGTCCCGCTGGACGCCGACCGGGGGATGACCCCCGCGGAGGTGCTGACCGACCACTCGACCGGCAAGGAGTACGCCGACCTCGTGAGCGAGTACGAGCGCTACCCCGCGATCTACGACGAACTGGGGCTGTTCTCGTTCCCGCCCGTGATCAACGGCCAGCGGACCGAGGTCTCCACGGACTCGCGGGAGCTGCTGATCGAGCTCACCGGCACCGACCAGTGGACGATCGATCGCATGCTCGCGATCATCTGCTACGCGCTCGACGCCCGCGGCGCGACCCTCGAGGACGTGGACGTGGTGTACGAGGACGGCGCCACGGGCGAGCACGCGGGCGACCACCTCGTCCGGCCGGAACTCGACACGCGGGAGAAGACCGTCTCACACGACCAGATCGAGACGACGCTCGGGATCGACCTCGAGATGGAGGCGGTCGTGGACCTGTTCGAGCGCTCCGGGCTCGACGCGACCACCAACCTCGGCGACGAGACGACCTACGAGGTCGAAATCCCGCCGTACCGCACCGACGTGCTCCACCCGATGGATCTCGTCGACGACGTGGGGCGGGCGTACGGGTTCGGCGACCTCGAACCCAAGTACCCGGATATCGGCACGATCGGCGGCCGCCACGAGCGCAGCCGGCTAGAGCGCGCGACCAGAACTGCGCTCGTGGGGCTCGGGTTCGAGGACCTGCTGAACTTCCACCTCTCCTCCCCCGAGGAGAACTACGAGCGCATGCGCGTCGAGGAGGGGAGCGACGTGCTGGGCGGCGGCGAGGCGGTGAACGTCACGAGCGCCTACAGCGAGGACTACACCCAGCTCCGGACGTGGGCGCTGCCGTCGATCATGCACGTGTTGGAGAACAACACCCACCGGCGCTACCCGCAGGAGCTCGCGGAGGTCGGGTTCGTCGCCGAGCGCGACGATGACGGGAACACGGGCGTCGCGGAGCAGCGCACGGTCGCGGCCGCGATCGCGCGCACGGACGCGACGTACGAGGACATCAAGGGGAAACTGCAGGCGCTCGTCGGCGAGTTCGACGCCGATCTGGAGACGCCCGCCACGGAGCATCCCAGCTTCATCGACGGGCGCGCTGCGGAGGTCGAAATCGACGGCGACTCGGTCGGCGTGATCGGCGAGGTCCACCCCGCGGTGCTCGTCGAGCGGGATCTGGAGGTGCCGGTCGCAGCGTTCGAGTTCCGGCTGGACGCGCTCTCGGACTGAGGCTCCGTTCCAGCCCGCCCTGTGGCGCGTTTTCACAGGACCGAGCTATTTAACAGGCGTTCACGGGAACGTTCAGCCAACATGCCCAGCGGCCCGTACGACGCCGACGTCGTCGAGGAGAAGTGGCAGGATCGGTGGCTCGACGAGGACACCTACGCCTACCGTGAGAGCGAGGTAGACGATCCGAACACCGCCTTCGCCATCGACACGCCGCCGCCGACGGTGTCGGGCAGCCTCCACTGGGGCCACGTGTACGGGACGGTGCTGCAGGACATCGTCGCCCGCTTTTCCCGGATGCAGGGCGAGGAAGTGTACTACCCGTTCGGCTACGACGACAACGGGATCGCCTCCGAGCGCCTGACCGAGCGCGAACTCGACGTCCGCCACCAGGATTTCTCCCGCCGGGAGTTCCAGCAGAAGTGCCGGGAGGTCTGTGCGGAGTTCGAGGACGAGTTCACCGAGAACATGCAGTCGTTCGGCTTCTCGATCGACTGGAACAACACCTACCGGACGATCGAGCCGCAGGTCCAGCGCGTCTCCCAGCTCTCCTTCGTCGACCTCTACGAGCAGGGCAAAGAGTACCGCCAGCGCGCGCCGGCGATCTGGTGTCCGGAGTGTGAAACGGCTATCTCGCAGGTCGAAACCGAGGACGACGAGCAGGACAGCCACTTCCACGACATCGCGTTCGACGTCGTCGACGCCGAGTCCGCGGGCCAGAACGAGTTCACGATCTCCACGACGCGACCCGAACTGCTCCCCGCCTGTGTCGCGGTGTTCGTCCACCCCGACGACGAGGCGAACCAGAACCTCGTCGGCGAGTCGGCGCGCATCCCGCTGTTCGGCCACGAGGTGCCGATCATCGCGGACGACCGCGTCGACATGGAGACCGGCTCCGGGATCGTGATGTGCTGTACGTTCGGCGACCAGACCGACATCGAGTGGTACCAAGCTCACGATCTGGACCTCCGGGTCGCGATCGACGAGTCCGGCCACATGACCGACGTGGCCGGCGAGTACGAGGGGATGGCCGCCGCCGACGCCGGGGAAGCGATCGTCTCGGATCTCGACGACGCCGGCGCGCTGCTGGATCGGCGGGCGATCACGCACACCGTCAACGTCCACGAGCGCTGTGGCGTCGGGGTCGAGTTCCTCGTCGCCGACCAGTGGTACGTCGAACTGCTCGACAGCACCGACGAGTACCTCGAGGCCGGCCGCGAGATGGACTGGTTCCCCGAGAAGATGTTCTCGCGGTACAAACACTGGATCGAGGGGCTCCAGTGGGACTGGTGTATCTCCCGACAGCGCTCCTCGGGCATCCCGTTCCCCGTCTGGTACTGCGCGGACTGTGACGAGGAGATCATCGCCGACAAGGCCGACCTCCCGGTCGATCCCCTCTCGGACGACCCGCCCGTCGACGCCTGTCCGGCGTGCGGCCACGATGAGTTCGTCCCCGAGGACGACGTGTTCGACACGTGGGCGACCTCCAGCCTGACACCGCTGATCAACGCCGGCTGGGACTGGGACGACGACGCCGGCGAGTTCACGATGGACAACCCCGAGCTGTTCCCGATGGACCTGCGGCCGCAGGGCCACGACATCATCAGCTTCTGGCTGTTCCACACCGTGGTGAAGTGCTACGAGCACACCGGCGAGGTGCCGTTTGAGTCGGTGATGATCAACGGGATGGTGCTCGACGAGAACCGCGAGAAGATGTCCAAGTCGAAGGGGAACGTCGTCAGCCCGCAGGAAGTCAAGTCGCAGTTCCCCGTCGACGCCGCGCGGTTCTGGGCGGCCGGGAGCTCGATCGGCGACGACCTGCCGTACCAAGAGAAGGGGCTGCGAGCGGGCGAGAAGCTGCTCCAGAAGCTCTGGAACGCGTCGAAGCTGGTCGACTCGCTGACGCCCGAGAGCGTGCCCGAGATCGACGAGTCCGAGCTCTCGGCGCTGGACCGTTGGCTGCTGGCGGAACTCGACGGCGAGGCCGAGTTCGTGAAGGAGAAGCTCGAGAACCGGGAGTTCTCGAAGGCCCGGGACAGCCTCCGGAGCTTCTTCTGGGGGACGTTCTGTGACGACTACCTCGAGATCGCCAAACAGCGCGTCCGCGAGGAGGACGACGACTCCGCACAGTACACGCTGACGGTCGCCCACCGGCGGTTCCTGAAGCTGTTCGCGCCGATGCTCGCCCACATCACCGAGGAGATCTGGCAGGAGCTGTACAGCGAGGCGCCACGCGCCTCGGATGCGAGCGGCGAAGCCGCGAGCAGCGTGGGGGACGGGTTCGACAGCATTCACCGCACGTCGTGGCCCGAACCGACGGGGATCGACGCCGACCACGAGGCCGGCGAGACGGCGATGGCGGTCGTCGGCGCGCTCCGGCGCTACAAGAGCGAGCGCCAGCTCCCGCTCAACGCGGAGCTCTCGACGGTGTCGGTGTACGGCAACGTCGACGGGTTCGAGAGCGACATCCGGAACGTGATGCACGTCGGGGAGCTGGAGCGACTGACCGAGGAGCCCGAAATCGAGTCGGTCGTCACTGGCATCGATCTCGACTACTCGGTCGTCGGGCCGGAGTACGGCGCCGACGTGCCCGACATCGAGGCCGGCATCGAGAACGGCGAGTACGAGATCGGGGAGGAGACGCTCTCGGTGGCGGGCCACGAACTGTCGGCCGAGGAGTTCACCGTCGAGCGCGAGCGCCAGTACACCGGCGAGGGCGAGATGCTCGAAGCCGACGGCGCGCTCGTGATCGTCGAGGAGTAAGGCGTCGCGGCTCTTTCTACAGGTCGGCGCCGACCGCCTCGGAGACGTGGTCGAAGCCGTCGCGGTCGAGCAGGTCGAGCAGCCCCTCGTTGATCTCGTGGGCGAGCGACGGCCCCTCGTAGACGAGGCCGGTGTACAGTTGGACCACGTCCGCGCCCGCACGGAGTTTCCGGTAGGCGCCCTCGGCGTCGCTGACGCCGCCGACGCCGACGACGGGCACGTCGGTGCGCTCGGCGACGAAGCCGACGAGCCCGGTCGAGCGCTCCTCGATGGGATCGCCCGAGAGGCCGCCCGGCTCGGCCTGATTGTGGGACTGGAGGCTCTCGGGACGCTCGGTCGTCGTGTTCGCGACGACGACGCCGTCGAGGCCCTTCTCGGCGACGACTTCGAGGGAGTCCTCGATCGCGGGACCCGGGAGGTCCGGCGAGAGCTTGACCAGCAGCGGGGCCGCGCCGGCGTCCTGCAGCTCGTCGACGATCGCTTCCAGCGAGTCGCGGTTCTGGAGCGAGCGCAGGCCGGGCGTGTTGGGGCTGGAGACGTTGATCACGAAGTAGTCCGCGGCGTCCGCGACACGCTCGTACGTGTAGCGGTAGTCCGCGGGCGCGTCCGCGAGGGGGGTGGACTTCGACTTGCCGAGGTTGACGCCCACTGGGACGTGCGGGAGGGTGGTGTCGTCGAGGCGCGCGCCGACCGCGTCCGCGCCCTCGTTGTTGAACCCCATCCGGTTGATCAGCGCGCGGTCGGGCCGGAGGCGGAACATCCGCGGGCGAGGGTTGCCCGCCTGCGCTTCGGCGGTGACGCCCCCGACCTCGACGTGGCCGAAGCCGATCGCCGCCAGCGCGCGCGGGACGCGGGCGTTCTTGTCGAACCCGGCCGCGACGCCGACGGGGTTGGGGAAGCGCAGGCCGAACGCCTCGGTCGCGAGCCGGTCGTCGTCGACGACGTAGCGGTCCCGGAGCAGCCCCTCGACGGGAGTGTTCTGGACGGCTTCGAGGCCGCGGCTGACGAGCGTGTGAGCGGTCTCGGGCGGCAGTGAGAACAGGAGCGGTTTGACGGCGTCGTAGGGGCCCATCTGGTCCTCAGAAGTCGTGTTCCACGTCCTCGGCGTCGGCGGACTGGATGATGATCTTCCCGTCGCGGACGCGCACGAACACCTCCTCGCCGATCTCCATGCCGGCGACCTCGAGCTCGTCCTCGTGGAGGTTCACGTGGACGTTGTGGTACTCGCCGTTCTCGTCTTTGGCCCCGCTCGGGCTGAGCTTCTTCTTGCGGACCATCTGGTCTATCTATCCCCGTTTGGCTTCAGCCGATACTAAAGTGTTGTCTCCGCGTGCGGCGCGCCCGAGCCTCTGTCGGGTGGATTCGGGGTTATTTTCGGGGAATTTCTCGCGTTCTGAACATGCCCATATATAAATAGTTCGGTCAGAACGGTCGTTTGCCCCGATATTTTTATATCGTACCCTGTGCACCACTCCCATGGCGAGAAACCATGGTACGAGAAGACGGTAAGCGGAACTTCGCGCTCCGAGAAGAGGACGGCGAGGACAGCGTGTTCTCGGGCAACACGCCGCGGCAGGCGGCGCTGAAGGCGGCTCGACGGCTCGAGCCAGCCGACTCCGAGGACGACGCCGACCGAGTCCCGATCGAACTCCGAGAGAAAGGGACCGACAAGGTCCACATCTACGAGGGCTGGGCGTGGGAGGAGGAAGCCCCCGAGAACAAGCCCGACTGGATGCCGGAGGTCATCACAGAGGCCAACGTCTCCAAGCAGGGGATCGAGCACCTCGACGAGTAGCTCCCGGGACGTCGATGGTTCGGTCGCTCCGACAGGCGTATCAGTTCCCGCGTCGCAACGATCCGACGCGCGGTACCACGCGGCCCGACCCCGTGTGAGCGTGGGATGAGCGGCCGCCCTCCTGCCGCGCGATACTTTCTCCGGGAGCGACGGTGTTCCACCCGTCCGTGTGAGTACAACCCGCGTGAAACCGCATGACGTGGCGCGGATAGTCCGACGGGGTTAAGTACTCGCCACCCATCGAATGGAATGCGAAGGTCGCCGGGGCGGTCGCCCCCGGTGACACCCGGACTCGCTCGGCGCGAGCCCGGTACGATCCGACGCCCTTAAGTGGAAACGGGCACTCGGAAGGAATACGCAGAGGGCAGCGGGGTTCCGGGCCGATTTCGGCCCGAGATCCGCTGTCTGCGACGGATGAGGATTCCGCCCCCGTGGTCCGCCATAGGACGGTATCTGATGCGAGCCTTGGTAGTTCGGTGTCCCCCGGTTCGGCCGGCGGACAGCGAACGGTAACCGATACGCAAGACCA
>NZ_JBNTJY010000003.1:0-142488 GCF_051195095.1 Halolamina sp. C58
CTCGCAGCAGGCGTCTTGGCACCGATCGGGATTCTGCTCTCCCCCGCTGTGGGTGCGCTCCTGATGTCGTTGAGTACAGTAATCGTCGCGATCAACGCTCAGCTGCTCCGCCGCGTGGACCTGTCCATCCCCGAGCTTCCAAGCGGGACACCAGCGACTGACGCACAACCTGCAGACTGAAACGCTCCCGATCGCTTCGGAGCTTCTTTCAATTGAGTTCGGTTGATGGACAGCAAATGGCGACACTGCGTGATTTCGGTGGGTATCGCTATGCAGTCACCGATTCCACAGTTTTCCCGAGGGATACGTAGTTTGGTATACACAGACGCTTCCTCTGATGGGCTACATTGTTGCACCAGCACTAGGTTTATACCGCTTGACGGACTTCTTTCCAATATGAGCCTCGAAGAGACAGTTGACTACCTCGCCGAGGAACTCGACCTCGAGCGAAGTGAACACGTTCGCGAGGTCGGACAGTCGGTCGCCGAGCTTCGCGACTGATCAGAACATTTCTCTGAAGTCCCGTTCGACCAGTCCGTTCTCCAGATACGTGAGGAACTCTTGTTTCGTTGGTCCTTGACGGTCAAGTAGATCGTCCCGTCCTGCTCGTTCGAGAACTGCCTGCGCGAAGTCCGTACAGTGAGATTCGTGCTGCCCAGCATACTCTGTGAGGGCTTCTCTCCAGTGCATATCCAGCTCGAACTCGGCTAATCGGATTTGGATCCCGTCTTTCCGTTCGACGACGTCGACGTCCAAGTCTTCGAGTTGCTTGAAACGGAGGTTGTTCCGGCGGACAGTAATGAGCCGTTTGGAATCGACGATATAGGGATCGACCCACTCTCGCCAGGAATCGTCGTCGACGTGCGTTCGTGGCATCTCAAAATCCGGGTCCACACTCTCAATACAGAACTGCAGCATCGCGATGCCAGTTCGATGATTCGCATTCGGGAGGGAATGTCGGAGGATCAAATTCGACATCACCTCTCCAGCGACGGTCGGAAGCGGTGCTTCCCAGGAGACGTGATCGAGTGCCTGCTGGATCTTTTGTGGTTCGAACTCCTTGTAGAGCCGGAACTCATCCTCATCTCGAACATCGACCGCGGCTTCGAGCAACTCTACTAATCGGAATGCGACAACCTGCCCAGCACGGGGGAGGTCACGAATACGGTCGCTCAGCCATTCCTGATCAAAGTCGATATCTTGCGCTGATTCGATCTCTGAATCGCCTTCGTAGAGCACATAGACCGGTGTTTCAAAGGGGTACCCGATGAGCTTTGTCGACTCGTCGGATTGCTCTCGCTGAGACAGGATCTCTGCCACCGATGCCGAGCTAAATTTGAGGGAGAAATTCTCGGCCTGTGGGTGGTGATAGAAGACGAGCCGAGCCATCTTACTGTGGATTCGTGGGAAGTGGGTAAAGCAGTCCCGCTTTATAATGATTCTACGACGGAGTGGGTGCGTTCACGTCTTCTAAATACTGACTTTCCCACTCACGTCGCGCCTGGATTTCCCGCAATCCGCGCTGCGTGACCGTGTACACGTTCGTCCGCTTGTCGAGTTCACCTTTCTCTAGGAGTCCTTTGTCGACGAGGTCGTCGAGGTTGGGATAGAGGCGCCCATGATTGATCTCCTGCTCGTAATAGTCGTCGAGTTCGTCCTTGATTGCGAGCCCATGTGGTTCCTCGAGTCCGGTGGTTACGTACAAGATATCCCGCTGGAACCCAGTTAGATCGTGCATCTGTCTGTTCCCTATTTTTGATGGGTGGCATATGTTCTCTCTGGTACTCCGAGTCGGATACAGCATGACTGGGCAAGAACTCCGCGTGGGAACTTCGAACCTTTATATGGTGGACAAGAGAAGTCCGCGATGGAATGTCTGACCTAATCGTCAAAGCAGCCGTGAAGGACGCACTCTCTGACCACAACGTCTCGGCAGATTTCTACGACGGCCTCAACGAAGAGGTCGCCGAACTGCTCGACGACGCCGCGGAGCGTGCCGAATCCAACGACCGAAAGACGGTCCAGCCCCGCGATCTGTAGGCCAGCGTAACGGCGCCAACCCCAACACTCGAACGTAGCTTTTTGAGGTTCCTGTTCAGAAGTTAGTAGACGTAATGGCGGACGCAACGGATACTGAACGGCAGGCGGTCGACCCCGATGCGAGAGAGGTCCTCAGCGTGTCACAGCTGAACGACCGGATTGCATCGGTCGTCCAGGACACGCCTGCCCTCAACGGTGTCCGCTGTATCGGAGAAGTCACTGACCTCCACCAGAACAGTACGGCGCTCTACTTCACGCTCACCGACGGCGACGCCGAGCTCCCCTGTATGATCTGGGCGAACCGCTACCGGGATATGGACGCCGAGTTCGAAGACGGGACCGAAGTCATCCTCGAGGGCGATATCGACTACTGGGTCGAGGGTGGGAAGATCGACCTCAAACCGTGGGAGGTGATTGTCGTCGGCGACGGCGACCAAGCGGCTGCCGTCGAGCGACTGCGAAGTGAACTCGAAGAGCGTGGCTGGTTCGACGACGAACAGAAACAGCAACCGCCGGCGTTCCCGGAGCGGGTCGGCGTCGTCACGTCCCTCCGAGGGGACGCCCGGTACGACATCCAGAACGCGATCCACGGACAGGACCCCACCGTTGACATCCTGGTGAAGGACGCAACCGTCCAGGGATCGAACGCGCCGACGTCCATCGCGAACGGCATCCATCATCTCGACCGCTCGGAGGACGTCGACGCCATCATCGTCGGGCGGGGCGGTGGAAGCGATTCGAACCTCCAGGCCTTCAACACCGAGCGGGTTGCGGAGGCGATCTTCACCGCCAATACCCCTGTGGTCACCGCTATCGGACACACCGATGACCGACTCATCGCGGATCAGGTGGCGGACGTCGCGACGATCACGCCGACCGCCGCCGGCGAGTATATCGTGAACTCCCGCCAAGAGTTCCTTGCGAGTGAGATCGAGCCGCTGGAGCAACAGCTCGACGCCGCGTACGAGACCTTCCAGCAGGACCACGAACACGAACAGGAGCTCGCCGAAGCAGTCGATGAAGCGACCGCACACGAGGGCCTCCCACCGATTTACTACAAGATCGCCATCGTAGTGCTGCTGTTGCTGTTGTTGGTCATCACCGGACTTTGGCTGGGGGTGATCTAACCGTGGCAAACGACTCCGAAATCCACGATCGACTGAGTCGCGTCGAGGAGATCATTGAACAGCTCGACGCGGACGAGTGCGACCTCGATGAAGGTACTGCACTCCACGAGGAAGGTGAGGAACTCCTGGCCGAAGTGCGAGAAATCCTCGACGAGGGGAACGGCGAAGTTGTGGAGCTCGAGTAAGCGAGCTGATTCTCGGTCTTAACCAACAGAGCCCCCACCGCACTCGGCAGGTGTTGGTTAAGTCTTTTCTACGAGGGCAACAAGTAATTTGGTTATAATTTACTCAACAAATTTGCAGTTATTGCTGGCCAGAAAGCATTTAGGCATCATCCAGCTACCGCGCCAATATGTACCGGGACTCAGCCGGTGCATACCCATACCCGCATGTATGATAACGAGGTCAGTCACCATCGAGGACATCGATGACCTGTACCTGATGTGGAACGACCACATCAACGCCTCCGCCCTCTATCGCCGCGCCCTCCGCGAGGAAATGGAAGTCCGCGGTGTTGACCCCGATGAACTCCGCGACCTCCTCGAACGGGCCCGCGAGCAGGGCTACACGCTCGACGAGATCGCAGAAGACACCAACCGGTTCGACGACCTCCAGTCGCTCGTCGAAGAGCAACAGAACCAGCCACCAGCTGGAGACGCCACAGATGATTGACTCGCTATGTCACAGGATCAGACTCCCTCCGACCCTGAGCCTAGCGTCGAAAACCAGTCACCGCTGACCGGGAAGATCCCCCGGCAGGCAGCGCTCACCGTCGTCCTCCTGAGCCTGTTCGCTGTCCAGCCGGTCGCCGCGCAGAGTAACGCTGTCTGTAGCGCAGACAACCTCCCGAGCATGATTGAGGGGTTCTTCCAGCTGACCACCGCGCTGGGGATCGTCGGCCTCGCCATCGTCTGGCAGGCTGACTCCCTCATCGAGATGTTTACCCTCAATCCCGAGCAGAAGAAGGGGCTGAAGCGCCACAAACGGTCGGCGATGAAGTCCGCGGTCGTCCTCGTCGTGCTCGGCCCGCTGTACACCGTCGCCGGGTCGATGATGGGCCTCCCGCTGGCGCAGTGCGTCGACCTCGTCCCCTGGTAACCACTCCGCAGTCCCCGTTGCGAGCCCTATGAACCATCGAGAGCTCTCCGTGCTCATGGCCGGTTTGCTCGCGACGAGCCTAGTCACGGGTATCGTCGCCGCTGACCCGCCGCGACCAGGTACGGAAGGGAACGGGCTCACGGAAAACGAGTCGGCAACGCTGTGGTCACGTGATGCGGACAACTACATCACTCAAGAGGAGTACCGCCAGCGCTACGGCGAGAACCGCTCCGCTGTCCATCAGGTCGCCAACGGAACGGACGTTACGTTCAAACGACCGCCGGCGACTGCGGCGACGTGGACGCGGAACGACTTTGAGGACCTCGACGCCGGCGGCTCAGATACGTCCGTGCATCCGCCGCACGCGGACCTCGAGGACGGCGTCTTCATCGAAGATGCTCACGCGACGATCTTCGCGGTCCAGCCCTCTACTCGTGGCCACCTCGAGTCCGGTGAAACCCCACTCTACATCGCGCCGAATGGGACGATGCGCGGGTTCGTTGATTACCGCGTTCGCGTCCCCAACGGGAGTTCCTCCGGCAACACGACTATCTCGTGGTCGCTCACGGAGCACGAGATCGAAGAAGTCCGGTTGAAGAAGAACGGCGAGACCATCGCCGAGCGTGACGGGGCCCATACGCCTGCCCTCGACTACCAGATCGAGGACGACTGGAGTGCGAATCTCACGCTGGAAGCGGAGATTAGCGTCCGGCTGAAGAAGACCGTCAGAACCGACCTGGGTGACCAGACGGACGTCGACGTCACCTATCGGACGGAAACACGGAACGTCTCCGATTCAATCGCCGTCGAGATCTACGACCTCTCGGCGTACCCCTACTACGCCGAGTATCCAAACGGCGATGCCGGCGTGGCCATCTTCCAGTCGCGGCCGTGGCAGGGGTACACGCTCACCGAGGACGGTGAGGCACGGGTCCGTGGCATCTGGCGGTTCTACACCGCTCGGAACACCAACTGGGACACGCTCGTCCGGTCGAATCGTACGGATAGCGCCACCGTCCAGTCAGACGCGATTCCGGTGTACGTCCACGCCTATCCCTCGCGGATCGGGCCGCGTGCCGAGCCGGTTCGAGACGGACCGGAACTCATCGAGACCTGGGGGACTGACCGCCCGTCTCCGGTCGGGACCATTGGTGAGAACATCAATATCGACATCATCAACCAGTCGTACACGACGACGTACGGCGTCGCCGTTCGAGCCGAGAACGTCGACCGACAGGCCCTCCACGTTGGGGGAATCGTCCGGGGCGTGAATGCGTCAATCGTCGAGCCGGACGCCGGCTCCGAGCGACAACTCCGACGCAGCAATCTCACTGTCCAGGTCATCCAGCAGAATCAGTCGCAAGCGACGCTCAGGGTCGAACTCCGGGACAATCAAACTGGTGCGCCGATTGCGCTCGACGATAGCCGGCAGTATCCAATCGGCGGCACCACCCGAAACGGGTACATCACGGTCGCGGACCAGCGCATCGAGACCAACGCCTCCGGGGTGGCGATCGTGACCATCGACGAACCGGGCATCTACACGGCTCGGTACCATCCGGGCTCGTGGCTCGGTCACGACCCTGCGTACGTGAGCGATACCGCGACGGCCCGCTGGCACCCTCTAGGGACGATCGACGGCTGGTTTGCGCTGGTGTTCGAGGTCGGCTGGCAGCTCCTGCCGTTCTTCGTGATGTTCTACGCTGGCAAGCGCCTCTTGCGGATGCTCGGCCCAGAAGACATCTTCGGACAAAACCCGTGACATCCTCATCCACCATGAACGGTAGAGTCCCCTACAAAGGAAGGCTCGCGGAGCGAGGAGGTTTCGGAACTGTACGCCGAGAGAGTCATCTGTCGGGGTTTCCGACTCGTCTCTCGGTGTCCCGTGGTGCTGTCACAGGCACTCCCGTCCCGTGGCGAGTCATCGCCCGCCGGTTTCAACGGCAGGCTCTCTCCCCACGGGTCGAGACGGTTAGCGATGTTAACCGCCGCGTTCAGATCTGCCTGATACGTCGTCACCCAACAGCTGTCGTTGGTGCAACGAAACTCCGCCTGACCCGAGCGCGATCCGATGTGGGCGCACGCATGGCACGTCTGCGACGTGTACGCTGGATTGACGTACTCGACAGGGATGCCAGCATCGAGGGCTTTGTCCTCGATACGGTCCTGCAATCGGGCGAACGCCCATGTGTGAAGACGACGGTTCATCCACTTCCCGCAGTCCAGCGACTCACGGATGTACGACAGATCTTCGAGGACAATTACTGGCTTCTCAAACTGCCCGGCGTACTCGACGGCCTCTCGGCTCGCCTTCTCGACAATATCCGTGAGTGCGTTCTGGTGGTAGCTGGAACGCTCGTCAATCCGCCAATCGGCGGCGTTACGCTCTCGAAGACGACGGAGCGTCGTGAACATCTCTTTCCGAAGATGTCGCGCGTGTCCACCGTCAATGAACAGTGGGTCTTGTGGAGCACCGCGCTCGACGGCACAGCCGACGAGCAACGCCGACTCACCCACATCGAAGCCGATCGGTGTAGGCTTTTCAGGCGGTTCTTGCTCCGGTACACTGTATTCGACGGTGACGTTCAATGTCCACGACGTTCGGGTTTGGCGCAATCGGAACTGGCCTACAGACACGTCACCATCGTAGAGGCGATCCCACAACTCCCGCTGATCGGGGTTGATGCGAAGCGGTATCCAAAACGAGGTGCCGCGCCCAGCTTGTGGAACGCGCCAGCAGAACTCGTGGGTCCGATCGGGCGAGTGATCCAATTCCCAACCCCGGTTCGTGAACCGGACTGGGTGATCGTCAGTCAATTCCTTGGCGTTGTACGTATTGTAGAGTTGCGGGACGTAGGACTTGAGCGCGTCCTTAGCGTAGGACGTGAGGTTGTAGTCCGTGACGATGTTGTTGACTGCCGAGCGCGTCTCCGCACCGCTATTGAACGCGTCCGAAAGGGCACGGCGATACGTGGCCACGGTTCGCTGAAGGCGTCGCTCTTTGTGTGTCGTTGGAGGTACGAGCGTTGCCTGAAGCGTTTTCGTGACCGTGGTACCCACACTAATGTTAACGAATGGGTGATAGTTAAGGATAATGAATTGCTAAGTCCCAGAGTAGATGCCGAACCTGAATATCGAGGTCAGCGAGGAAGAGTACGAGCAACTGAGCGAAGTCAAAGACGCTCACGGGCTAACGTGGCGAGGATTGGTGTTACAAGGAGCAAGAGCGCTCGACAAAGAAGGGCCACTCGGATAGTAAATACACGGTCCCGTGTTCGTAGCCGTTCCGTCCCGCAGAGATCTGTTCCCTAAATCAATGACTCAAAAACACTCACAGCTCAGCAGACGGACCGCCCTCCAGACAATATCCACTGCTGCCCTAGCCAGCATAGCTGGATGCATGAATTCAAATGGGAACTCCAAATCCCCCAGTGACGGAACTCCCTCTTCGAACGATCAGGGTCCACTTCAGCGCGTTGTAGTCGATGGGACAGCGATCGTAGTGGAACTCTCGGAAGATACCGATGTTAGCCAAGTCAACCTCATCCAGCCGAATGGAGAACTGTTCGGTCAGCGTGACGTAGCAACAGGAGCACAGCAGGTTTCGTTCGAGATTGGAACCTCCTACACTCCAGGAGAGTATCGTGTACTCGCGCTAGAGGGCGAAGAGACTGTACAAGAGTCCGCTCTTTCCGTTCAACCGAATCTTAGCATTGTGGAGATGGGGATCGGGAAGAATCAGCCTGAAGAGATGTGGGATAGCTCGAGTGACAAAATCTCAAAAGAGGCCTTCGTTTCTGTCGAAAATCAAGGGAATGGTCCGGATGCGATCACGCAGCTCCTCTTTATCGGAGATGTTCCATATCCCTCGGATGAGGAAGGGACGAACTATGATGAAAACGACGATGTCAGTGGCATATACGATCCAGAAAAAGATTCAGAAGTTGACGAGGTAGTAATAGAACCGGGAGAGCAGCTTACACTGTACAGTTACCGTTCACCGTTCGCGTTCGTTCGAGGTGAGGGAACTTCGTGTGAGAGTGAAGAACAAACCGGGAGCTTCGAGGTCATTCTCGAAACACGAGTAGGGACTAACCGAGTTTCCAATACTTACAGTATTCACTACTCCGCTTCAGAAGGGTTCGATAATTGTGAGATTACGATTAGTGAGGGCTAACCATGGTGGACCTAATTGATGTCGTCTTAGAGGGATTCAAAGATGTCGTCGATTGGGTTATCTCCCTCTTCATGGAGGGACTGAACACTGGTTATGAAACCCTCACTGAGGAGATGTTCGGGACTCCAACGCCTGAAACGGAAGGCGCGTTTGTCTTCGGTTCGCCAACAAACGGACCTTGGCCTACAATCCGGGATGCGTTGGTCGGTGGTGAGATTATGCTTATCTCACTGCTTCTACTGGTGATGTGTGTTCAAGGGCGACACACAATTCGGATATTCAATATCGGAAGTGCGTACGAGGCAAGGCGGACGAAGAAGACTGCGTGGGTTGGTGCATTCCTCATCATCAGCTGGTACTGGGTCAGTATTCTTGGACTCTACATCGTCGATGGGTTCACGATAGCGTTGATGCCGAGTCTAGAGACCCTAGGTGATGCGATGCTGAATTTCCTGAAAGAGTCCCTAACCAATCCCGGGCTTGCGTTCGTTTTCGCAATTGTTGGCGGTCTCTCAATGTGGGCACTTGAGGCTCTCTACTACATTCGGGAGGTGTTACTTTACGTGTATGTCTACGGGATGCCGATAGCTTTCGCTCTCGCCTATGGTAACGTTCCAGTCCTTTCGGACATCGCGATGGGATTCTCTAAGCGATTTGTTCCTTTGGCGGTTCTACCCCTTCCAGCAGCAGTCGTGTTCAAAGGATACGATCTGCTCTATTCGCAAGGAGCGCTCACGCCAAATAGTGCGTTTCTGAAGTACCTAGTTGCATCCTCACTACCGCTTATCGCGGTCTATCTCACTTGGAAGACGTTCAAATACGCAACCCCGCTGACGGCGAAAGTTCTCGGCGGTGCCACCAAGGGAGCAGCCCTTATCGGCGGCGTAGCTGCCGGTGCGTATGCCGGGGGCGCCGGCGTCGCGACCACCGCCGCTCGGTGGGGACCGAAAGCCGCAGCCGGCCATGCCGTCGCACAAAAAGCTGCGGCCCGCGGTGGTCATGGCGAGGGGGGAGATAGTACGCCCTCGTACCGACGCACCGAGAACGACCCAGGTGGCACTACGTCGGAAACATCGGGTGAGGAACGCGGAATGGACTTTGATAGAGGTATCCACTAAACATGTCCATCGACAAAGACGCAGCCGCACGGCGCATCATGGACCAGTTCGGTGAGGAGAGCCGCATCCCCTACCTCAACATCGAGGAAGGCGACGTCGGCGTCCTGATCGCCTTCCCGATCGTCGGCCTGTTCATCGCTGGCCTCACCGGCATCGAATCACTCGCCCTCCCGTTCGTCGCAGGTGGGTTCGGGTTCGGCGTCGCGATCGTCTACGTCTCGCCCGACCACCTCAATGCGTGGACGTGGACGAAAGACGTCTATCGCTACGTCAAGCGCCCCCAGATCACGTTCAGCGCCCCGGAGGAAGCTGACAGTAGTACCAATGAGGCAGAGCGCAACGAGGGCGGGCTCGCGAACTACACGCCATTCAAGCCCGACGAGCGGACGCAGGACCTCACGAATATCGAGCGGGCGTGGCCGGGTGCTGGCGCGATCCAGCGCGCGGACGGCACGATGGAGGCGTTCATCGAGATCGACCCCGGCAACATGGACTTCGCGATGTCCGACGACTGGGCACAGCTCCAGGACGCCGGCGAAGAGTTCGCCAACAAGGAACTGGATTGGAAACTCAAACTCCACGCCACGACCCGCTCGTTCCCGGTCGAACAGATCACCGAGAACATCGAAGACCGCCTGAACGACGAGGACGTCAAAGAAAACCCCATCTTCCGAGAACTCCTCGAGGAGTATCGGGAGACGCGGCCGAAAGAAATGCGCGAACGGGGCATCCAGCAGATGCGATACTACATCGGCGTCCAAGTCACCCCGCTGGAAGTCTATGACCGCTTCCGGGATGAGGGCACACCGGCCGAGAAGCTGACGCAGTTCCCCGTCATCGGGTTCCTGTTCAACCCGTTCGTAACCCGCCGGGAGGACCTCACGGACGTCGAGCGCCGCGCCCAGATGTTCGAGAAGCTGGACAGCCGGGTCAACGACGTGCGGTCGGAGTTCATCCAGCAGGCGTCGGGCTGGTCCGCACGCCGGCTCAGCACGGTCGAACTCTTCGTGTTGAATATGGACTTCTGGAACGGCCGCGAACACGAGTACGACGACGCAGAGAGCGTCGTTCGCGAACAATCCATCATCGGCCACTCGCGCCGGGAGGATGACCACGATGCGTAACCTCGTCCTCCAGACTGGCAGCGGAGCCGTCGGCCAGCTCATGGAGTGGCTCACGAACCCAACCTCAGCTGAAGGTGCGGCTCTCTACATCCTGCTCGCGGTACTGGTCGGAATCGGCGGGAAATTCCTCTGGGACTGGTACACCGAAGACGACGAGGAAGAGGTCGAGTTCTCGGACCTCCTCGACGAGGAGACCATCGAACAGGGCGCGGCCGAACGCCAGCTCCTCGACGACATCGCTGAGTCGCACAAGACGGTGACGGCGCCAGCGGCAATCGAGTGGGAGACGCGTGCGGCACGGGTCGGCGAGCAGTGGACGACGACGCTGTACATCGCTGACTATCCGGACTACCCCAACGACGGCTACCTCTCCGAGCTCTTCGAGATGACGGACGTGCAGTTCGATTTGACGGCCCACATTACGCCGAAGAACCAGGACCGGGCGCGGAACGAACTGCAGGATATCGCTGACGACCTTCAGGTGGACGCTGACCTTGAACAGAGCGTGCGGAGTGCCTACCTGCAGGAACGCGCCAACGAGGCCGCAGCGACGTACAAGGCCGTCGAAAACGGCGCGAACGTCTTCGACCAGGGGATGTTTATCACGGTCAGAGCCGACGAGAAGGAGGACCTCCGCGACGCCGTCCAGAAGGTCAAGAGCGCACTCCGCGACGATCCGGCGAACCTCACGCCGAAGACGGCGATCTGTCGCCAGGATCTCGCCCTTCAGTCCGCCGCACCCATCGGCGACAACGAGTTCGGGCGGACGTCGATTGCGCTCGGCGGCGCCATCGGCGCGTTACTGTCTTCGCCGCACAACGCGACGATCCTCGAGGAAGGCGGCGTCGAGTTCGGGATTCACAAGGACAACCAGAGTCCAGTGGTCATCGACCCGTTCGCCCGGGACAACGGCTACGCGATGTTCACCGTCGGCGACACCGGCTCGGGGAAGTCGTTCAGTTCGAAGCAGAACTTTATCCGCTCCATCGAGCAGAGCAAGGACCGTATCGGCATCATCCTTGAGCCGTTGAACAACTGGGCCGGCGTCGCCGAAGCGCTCGATGCCAAGCGGATCACTGTCGGCGGGACACTCGGGCTGAACCCCTTGGAGATTCGGGAGACGCCCGAGCACGTCCAGCGGGCGATGGGCGAGGACGCCAGCCCGTTCAACGAGAAGCTCGACGACGCGATGAGCTTCCTCACCAACTTCTTCGCGCTGCGGGGCATCTCGCTAGGTGACCGCCGGACGACGCTCGAACTCGGGCTCAAACGAGCGTACAAGCGCAACGGGATTACCGACGACATCTCGACGCACGACAACCCGAGCCCGACGATTCAGGATATGATGGACGTCTTCGAGGAGATGGTCAACGACCCCGAGGAGTTCGTCGTCCGGTCCGACGAGGAGGCGGGGAAGATCAAGGAGGACGCGACGTGGCTACTCGACCAGCTCCGCCCCTTCGAGGACGACGGTCGGCACGGCAACCTCGGCCAGGAGTCCGACTTCGATATCCGCGACGAGAAGGTCATCTACCTCGATCTCGCCCAGCAGGAGGGCAGCGTCGACAGCAGCACGGCGCTGACGATGCAGTTGCTCATCTCGCTCGTCTACGAGCGGGCGAAAGTCTCGGAGAAGGAGGTCGTGTTCTACATCGACGAGGCGCGGTACATCATGCAGGACGCCGCGAGCCTGGCGTTTCTTGAAACGGTGTTCCGTCACCACCGCCACCACGACCTCTCGATCCGGCTGGTCACGCAGACGGTCGACGAGTTCTTCGAGCACGCCGAATCCGAGGCGATCCTGGATCAGTGTGCAGTCAAGCAGTTCCACCGCCTCGACGGGATGGACGAGGAGTGGGCCGACGAGTTCGGGCTGAACTACGCGCAGATGCGGTTCGTCCAGGACGCCGTGCCGGGCAACGAGGACGCCGGCTTCTCCGAGGCCCTCGTGGGCGTCGACGGCGAGTGGCGCGGTATCCAGGTCAAAGCGATGCCCAAGGAGAAGCAGGTCATCGACTTCGACCCGACCTCACAGATCCGGTCCTCGCTGCCCGGCGCCGGCGACGACGCCGTCGATACCGAGATGGAGGAGTTCCAGGACGAGCTCGAACACCGAGCAACGAACGGAACGAACGAAACGAGCGAACTGAACGAGGAATCAGACGCCGTCGAAGCTGAGCCAGACGGCGGGTCAACGGAGGACACCAACGATGGCTGAGTACCTGCGCGTCACGCCGACATCCGAGCGGCTTGACCCGGAGAGCATCTCACGCGTCCTCGACAGCCTCCACAAACTGACCACGCCCGGCTCGTCGGGCCTCGGGGCGAAGCTGAACCCACTCCACAGTAAGACACCACCCCGATTCGAGTTCCTCGCGATCAGTGATGGCCCGGACGACCCGGTAGAGTTCTTCTACGGGGCTGATGCGCACCTCGATACGCTTGAGAAGCGCCTCCGCTCCATCTATCCAAGCACGTTCGACATCGAGCGCGTCGACGTCGACGTCGCCGCTCGGCTCATTCAGCCAGTCGAGTTCACACCGCAGGAATTCGTCGACCACTACGAGGCCGGGCGGCTGCAGTACGAGTTTGGCCCGGCAGAACAGTACGACATCGTCGACGAGGAATCAGGTGACTCCGAGCCAGCCGAAGGGGGCCCCGTTGTCGACGGCGGGACAGCAGCCACGAGCGTCCCCGATCATCACGTTACTGTCGGAGACGCAGCCCTCGAACTAGCGCCGCCCGATGCACTTCCAGACGACGAGGAGGAGCGACGGGCCATCGAGAAGCCGACGATGACCTCTGACGGGACGATTCTGGCTCGCCCGGCGCAAGACGCTGTTTCGCCGCTCGGTGTCCGGTGGTGTGGCGCCGCGTCGCGGAAGCAGGACTGGATGACCTCGCTGACGCCGTTCACGGCGGAGGAATCGAACGCCGACCTCTCGTCCGTCGACCAACCCGGGGCAGCGCTCGCGTCGCTTGTCGACCACCTGATGGAGGCGATAGCGCCGACCGCGTTCCAGGCCGTTTTCCAACGACGGACCAGCTGGCAGTCCGACGCGGAGGTGCGGAAAGAGGACCTCGTCGACGGCCGCGACACGTTCTTCCAAGAGGTCGTCGGATCGGTGCTCGAGGTCGAGGACCAGCGGAGCGACCAGGACGAACGGCAGATCAGCGAGTCCGTCGAGAAGCGGATCGAGTATATCGACGCGAAGAACGCCAAACGGTCATTCACGGCCAATATTCGGGCCGTCGGCGTCCCCACCGACGACACCCGCGACGACCTCGATGCCCGGATGAACTCGCTCCTCCCGGTGTTCGACCCGCTTGATGGACCGTTCTACGAGGTTGAAGGACAACGCCTCCGGGACAGTGGCTTCCGCGAGAAAACGAAGGAGAAGAAGGCACGAGCCGCTCTCCAGCGCCTTCTCAACCGCGATCTGACGACG
The DNA here is from genome assembly GCF_051195095.1 of Halolamina sp. C58. NCBI lineage: Archaea > Methanobacteriati > Methanobacteriota > Halobacteria > Halobacteriales > Haloferacaceae > Halolamina > Halolamina sp. C58. The sequence continues at coordinate 14,134 of NZ_JBNTJY010000003.1, forward strand.
GGGCGTGGGAAGACCCGTCCCGAGCTGGTCCTCTGTGGGACGGAGCTCGCGAACTTCGTACTCGTCCCATCCTCCGAGCAGTTGACAGTTGAAGGGACGCGGGGGACCAGGGCTGAACAGCAGAGCCGGAATCCGCTTCCATGGCCGAATCCAGATCTGATCCAGCAGTTCCAAGACGGGATGGCCATCGGCTACGCGCTCGACGAGAACGGTGAGCCACGGCCGGATCCGATCCGGATCCCGCCGGACCTGTTGCCGACGCATTACGGGCGGTTCGCGTCGACTGGTGGCGGGAAGTCGAAGGCCATCATCAACGACGCGCTCTCGCTCCGCGAGACGACGGGTGGCCCCGTCGTCCTCGTCGACCCGAAGGGTGACGGGATGTGTGAGAACTACCTGCGCTGCCACTACGAGCGGTTCGGTGGCCTCGACGACGTCTACCACTTCCGCGTCCCGGAGACCATCCCCGCGTTCTCGTTCTTCGATATCCGCCCCGCGCTCGAGGCCGGTCGCAACCGAGAGGACGCGATTCAGGACAAGGTCGACCACTGCCACGACATCCTCCGGATGATTATGGGCCGCGAGCAGTACGGCCAGGCGTTCGTCGCGAACGAGATCCTCAGCTACCTGATCAAGGCGCTGTTCGACGAGGAGTACGGGAGCGACGTGTTCGGGCTGGACGATCTCTTCGCCGCTGCCCTTCGGATGCAGCGCGACCAGACGATTCCCCCGGTCTCAGCGGACAACCAGAACATCGAGGAATCGCTGACGCGCCACTTCGCGAAGGACAACCACCAGTTCCAGGTGTCGATGGACGCCGTCGGGAACCGTCTCGACAAGCTGAAAGAGGACGCGCATCTCCGGCGGATCTTCAGCCACGTCCCCGAACAGAACGACGCCGGCGAGTACGTCGACAACCGCTTCGACTTCCGCGAGTTTCTCGATGAAGACGCCACCATCATCTTCGACCTCGGCGACCTTCGGCCGGAGGCACAGCGAGCGATCACACTCCTGCTGTTGAGCAACCTCTGGGACGCCGTGCAGGTGCGCCGGCGCGACGGCCAGACCGACTACGAGAAGCTCACGAACCTCATCATCGAGGAGGCGGCGCCGGTCGCGTCGACGAAGCTCGTCTCCGAGCAGCTACTGCCGCAGGGCCGGTCGTTCGGCTTGAGTATGGGGCTCGTAATGCAGTTCCCCGAACAGGTGCGGAACCGGAACGAGCGGGCCTACGACGAGGTGCTGAACAACATCAAGACGAAGCTCATCGGGAACATCTCGATCGAACGCGATCTCGCGGAGTCGCTTGCCCACGAGGACCTCAGCCCGACCGAACTCCGCAACCGGATCAACACGCTGCCGAGCGGCGAGTGGATCGCGCAGCTTCCGAGTCCGTCATTCGGAGAGACTGGTCCGCCGCCGTTTTCGCTGAAGCCGCTCCCGATTGCGCCGGGGCATCCAGAAAGCGACCAGCCGCTCACAGAGCCCCAGGAAGACCATTTCGAGTCCGTGTCCCGGCCACGAATGGTCGAGCGGACACAGAGCCAGTGCGGGCTGACAGAGCCGGCTGAGTCGAACTCTGCTCCAGAAGAGATTGGCTGGGGGAGTTCAGGGGGAGAGACGACAGGTTCGGCTGCCGACGGCGACTCAGGAACGAATCCGACGCAATCCGCGTTCATCAGCAAATCGACGACCGAAGATGCGTCGACGTCGACCACGCCGACCGAGACGGACAGCGACCCAGATGCAGACGAGTCAGAGATGAGCTCCCTGTTCGGGCAGGCCACCGAAACGGACGAGGACCCAGCTGGTGACCAAGCAGCGCAGCCGGAGAACGGGGCAACGCCCGTCCAGGAAAGCAGCGTACCCGTCCCCGATGACGAACTCCGACAACGCGACCTCAGCCGTGACGACGTTCGGTTCCTGAATCGGGTCCTCGACGTGATGAATCGAGAGGACGACGAGTACACGCTACTGGACAGGATGAGCCAGCTTCGGGACGAATACGACGACCTCCATATAGAGCGGCTCACAGAGCAGGATCTCCTGGAAGCGGACTCCGCTGCCGGGCGCAAGTACTACACCGTCCTCCCCGACGGTCGAGACCTCCTGGGGAGAGAATTGAAGGCGGGACCAGGAGCGGGCGATCTCGGCGAGAAAACGCCACACAAGGTTGGCGTCCGACTCCTCGAACTGTGGGTCCACCAGCAGGACGACGTCGTTCGTGTGGAGCCGTACTACGAAAGCGACGACGGCACGGTACTGGACGTGGCCGGATTCGACGGAGACGGCGATCTCATCTGGGCCGGCGAAGCAGAGCTCGCGAGTAACAACCGGCACGCCCCGGTCGAGGATTACGACAAACTCAGCACGGTGGACGCCGGCGCGATCTGGGCCTTCAACAATCGCGAGACGGCGCTCGACGTCCTGGATAGCCTTGCCGACGCGGATCGGATCGACGAGCGGGTCAGCGGCCGGGCGGCACGATCGTTCGCGACCATCAGAGACGCCGTCGACGAGTTTGATGCTGCGGGCCTGACCACCGTTCGGGGCTTCAAAAATCTCGACCAAGAACTCAACCAATGACCTGGCGACAGGCGACCCGCGAGGAGATTTACGCCTACTACGCCGAGGAGTTCCCCCGCTATCTGGACGACCTGCCGGAATTCATCACGGCGACCGGCCCGAAACAGTACGCCGTCGCCTTCCGCGAGTCCCACCCGGTACGCAAAGACGAGGTGCCGGCCAAGGACTTCATCCGGCGGGATACGTGGCAAACAGATCCGTCGGGGGACCGAACGACGCCCGAGTTCGACGACTTCGAGGATGTCGTCGAGTTCATTCGGCATCCAGCGCGCAACGACCCGCTGGGGCGGAGCGAGTTCGCGCTTGCTGATCCGGAGGTGCTGGAGAAACCGGACCCACGGCCCGACGCCGTCTACTACGCCCTGGATCACTGGGAACGTCCCTGGGTCCTCCTCGTCGACATCGATGCCAAAGAGATTGCCCGAGACCGAGCGGACGAGATGGTGTCGGCGGACGGCGACGATCGGGACGACGATGCGCTCCTCGACGCTGCGGGTATCCTCGACGCCGCTCCCGAGGGGTATCCGTACGCCTTCGAAGACGTCGACCGCGCCATCGAGTACGGGTTCGATGTGCGCGATATCTTCGAGGACGATTTCGACGCCGAGGAAACGATGGTCGTCTACAGCGGGCAGGGTGTCCACGTCTACCTGCTGGATACCGATCCGGCGCACCGATACGACGAGCAGAGTCGCGAGGTGTTGAACGACCTCCTTCTGGAGACGTACGACATCCCGATCGACCCCGTCGTGACGGCCGACCGCCGGCGTGTCGCCCGCCTGCCTTACTCACTCCACGCCGACGTCTGTAGCATTGTCCAACCAATCGAGAGCCCGGCGTTCGACGTTCGGTCGGCGACTCCCGAGGTGATCGACAAATGAGTCCGAGTACGCCCACCGACGACGAGGACATGGCGTATCGAGTTGCGGCCCTCCCGCTGGAGTACGGTGAGACCCGCATCAACCAGCTGTTTACACGTGGGTACAATCGATACGTCGTCGACGGCGAGGACCAACCCGAGGACCTCGTGAACGACGTCGAGCGGTTCGGGACGGCGGCGTTCAAAGAGCAGGTTCGTGCCGATGCCGCCGAGGAGCCGTTCGTCGACGAACCGGGGACGCTCGCTGTGCTCGCGACGCTGAGCGCGATCTGTGTGAAAGAGCACCCGAAGTTCGAACACGCATCGCCCCGGAACATCCAGGTGCTCTACGACATCCGGGAGCTGTACGTCAACAATCTCGCCTCCCTCATCCGCGCTCACGGCGATGGGTCACTCCAGCAGGACATCGCCGACGTGCTGTACAGCAAGGAGCCCGGTGAGGATGGCCCACATCCTGGGCGGGTCTGTACGGGTATCACAGAGATGCCGGAGTTCGGGGATGGGCTCTACCTCGAAATCCCGATGGCGGCGGCGTCGCGCAAATGCCTCGTTCGGGAGGACAAGGCGTCGACGGGGAGTGACGATGGCGAGGAGATACTGACGCGAGTGAAAGACAACCATCTCTACGTCCCGGTCGGTGATTTCGACAGCAAGTATCGGGACTATGCTGAGCGGGCGTTCAAGAAGCTCTTGCGGGTGCAAGAAGACGGGCTCTCAGACGACCAGCTATCGTGGTTGACCACGAACGAGTCGGCGATTACGGATCGGATCGACCGCTTCCTCGAGACCGGCCATCACGAGCGTATCTGGCGGAACTGGGACCGTGGGGAGCGGACAATTCGCGTCCTCCGACGGGCCCTGAGTGACGCCCCCGACGGCGTGGCGCAAACGGGTGAGTTCCACACGGCGAAAGAGCTCTACCGAGCGGTCGAGGCGTATGAGGCCGAGGACGAGTGGGAATCCTCCGTGACGGACTGGATCTCGAGTCCAAGCAGTCTCGCGAAGACACTGGCCGACCACGAGTCCCACTCAGCAGTCACGATCGACCGCGACGGCCGCATCAATACGTACCGAATCGGGCGAGCCGGAACCGGCGCCGAACAAATCGAGGTGCGAGAGATCGAGGACCTCTTCGAACTCCCCTGTATGGCAAATATGGAGGAGCGGCTGCACGAGAAGAAGCCCGTCCGGAAGGATCTCTACAACTTCGCACGGATGGTGATGTGGCTGCCGCAGTACCAAGACAGCAGCCTCGACGAAATCGTCGCGGATCTCAAGGACGTCTTCTCCAGGTGGCCGTGGTACGACGAGCAGGAAACTGAGTACCAAGTCCGCTACGAGTTCTCGAACACCATCGACGGCGACACGCCGTTGCCGATGAACTGCGATAACGACGATCTGCAGCGCTACTGTATCGGCCAGGACCAGTGTCCCTACTCGATCTGGGGCAGCCTCCCGTTCCCGGATGAGATGTACGAGCAGGTTGAGGAGGAGTCCGCCGGTCCCGCTGAGCAGTTCTGAATTACACTCTGTATTTGCAGAATCTTTTGATAGTAATCGATTTAACACCTCTGCTGAATAGAGAGAATAGACCATCTTATTGAATTGCTAAGTACAGAGCATGTCCTTAGCCAGAGCTATTTCCCAGTCGGTCAAATCGCCGACAGAAGAAGGACAGAGACGCCGTACAATCCGACGATGGCGAGACCTATTTTGCCGTAGCGGACGAACCGATCGTGTTCCGTTGACTCTCCATCAGTGTCTTTGTTCGGAAGGTCGTTCCGAAAGAGGTCATCTTCAGTCATTCAGATACGTCACTGTTGAAACGCCCCGTCCAAGGCTGCTTTCCGGACTCCCAAATTCTGGGCGTCGCCCGCTTCTATTTCCATGAGTGCGCTGTATCTGGTGGTTATGATGTACTGGGCGAGATCAATGGAGACAGCCGGTTTAGAACTATGGACCGTGTGAAGAGTTCTGTCGAAGACAGTAGCACAAAGGAAACCAAAACCCGCTCGGTCCAATCGTGCCCGGAGTGTAGTGGGTCGGTCGTTCAGACCAAAGAATACGGTGAGTTTGCCTGCGATAACTGTGGCTTGGTTCTGGATGAAGACGCAATTGATCGAGGTCCTGACTGGCGGTCCTTCCGTGACGAAGACGCCGACGGTCGGCACGTTGGAGCTCCCGTTACAAAGCTCCTGCACGATGACGGACTCAGTACGAAGATCGGGAGAAAACAGGATGGCTATGGACAGACACTCTCGACCGAGAAGCGGCGGCAGATGGGTCGGCTTCGGACGTGGAACGAACGCTTCAGGACGAAGGATTCCCGCGACAGGAATATTAGACAAGCCCTTGGGGAAATCCGCCGGATGGCATCCGCCCTCGGCCTCAGCAGATCCATTCAGGAGACAGCGAGCGTTATCTACAGACGTGCCGTAGACGAGGACCTCCTGCGGGGCCGATCCATCGAGGGCATGGCGACCGCATCACTATATGCGGCTGCCAGACAGCACGGGTCGCTACGTACACTGGAGCGATTTGCGACTGTAAGCCGAGTAAAACAGATGCGATTCCAACGGACCTACCGGTACATCTCTCGTGAACTATCCCTCGGGATTGAGCCGGAGGATCCGTGTGAATACGTACCCCAGTTTGCGTCGGACTTAGACCTCGGAAGTGAGTCTGAACGGTTAGCCATCGACATCCTTTCCGCCATGAAGGACCGAGGGGCGCATAGCGGTAAAAGTCCGGCTGGGTTGGCTGGTTCAGCTCTCTACGCGGCCGCGTACCTCACGAACCAGTCACTTACGCAAGAGGCAGTCGGGAAGGTTTCGAAGGTGAGCAAAGTGACCATTCGAAATCGGTATCAGGAGCTATTAGAAATTTATGCTGAGACTGGAGGCAGAGAGCTGTAATGGATGGCCACTCCGGTAAAACCGGGTTCCATCCACCGACGTTGAACCGAACCCGATAGACTACGATGGAGGATGGTGATTCGAAAGATGCAGAAAGCCTGTTGCCCGCAGTTTTAGCTGTACTCGACGATCCGGACTGTCGAGAAATCCTCCGGGTAACGACTGAGCCACGAACGCCCAGTGAGATTGCGGAGCTCTGTGACCTTCCGGAATCGACACTGTATCGCAAGCTGAACCAACTTACGACGGCTTCTCTCCTCCGAAAACAGGTCAAAGTCGATTCAGAAACAGGCCAAATGACAGAATATGTCCGAAACTTCGAACGAGTCGCAGTCAGCATGGATGACAACGGCGAATTCAACATCAATGTGGAGAAGAGAGAACGTACCGCGGAGGATCGGTTGACCGACCTCTGGTCGAAGCTGGGTGATGAGATATGACGATGGTCGAACTCTGGATTGCCATCGTCAAATCGATCATCTTCATTCTCGGTGGAGGAATCACCTACGTCGCGTACAAAGCGTATAGGAAAACGCCTGAGCGGTCGCTCCAGCTACTGTGTGTCGGCTTTGGAATAATCACCGTCGGGGCACTTCTCTCCGGCGTTGCGAACCAGTTCTTTTCAGTCCCGCTGGCGGAGGGAGTACTGGCAAACAGCGTGTTTGTCGCTACCGGACTGGGAGTGATCCTGTATTCGCTATACCTCCAACAATGAAGGGCCGTGAGATCGTCTCGGCAGAGAAGGTACAACAGATTGCCAGGGGGGTGAGACAGCGTCGAACCGTGCTTGCGATCGTAATCGCGTTCCCGATCGTGACTGGAATAGTCAGCGCACGGGGAGGGTCTGTCGGAGGGACGGCGACTCGGTCAGCGTCGATTCCGATGTGGTTGACGATCCTCACCGGTGGAGCGGTCGTTGCCGGGTCGTTTGTCTTCACCAGCTTTCTCACAGACCACGAGTCGGTTCGCGATGTGAACACTCGCACACTCTTGCTTCCCGAATTCCCATCTCTGGAATCAGTACTCAGAACGGCAGGGGAGCTTCTCGGGATAGCGACCGTCGTCTTCGTCGTGTACCGAGGGCTGGTTGGGACAGTTCGGCCCCAGTACAACGCTGCAATACTGATCGTCTGGACAGGGTGGTGGGCAGGCTACTCTATGAGTACGTACTTCATCGGGAACTCGTGGCCGATACTTAACCCGTGGAAGGCGGTTGCAAGCCGACTCCCCTCTCTCGATCGGCCGTATCCGGAACGGTATGGTCGATGGCCAAGCGTCGCGTTCCTCCTGTTGCTGGTGTACGTTGAGGTCGTCACGCCAGTGGATACAGTACCGCGGTTGCTTTCGTTGGTAATCGTCGCGTACTCGGCAGTGACTCTCGCCGGGGCAGTCGTATACGGAAACGAAACGTGGTTCGAGACAGTCGACCCGATTTCCGGGGTGTTTCGCATGTACGGACGTATTGCCCCGTTCCAGAAGACTGACGATGGATACACCGTCCAGTTCCCCGGAGCGTCACTCGCGGAGAGCGATACCGCAGCATCGAAGGACACGGTCGCGTTCACGCTCGCCCTCCTCTGGGGCACGTCGTTCGACGGCGTCGTGACGACGGGAAGTTGGAGCCGTCTGGCGAGAGCGATCGTCGAGAGCGGGGTTCCCTATCCACTCGTCTACCTCTTGGGTCTCGGAACAGGATTCGCGGTGTTCTATGGGGCGTATCGGTTCGGAGCCACTCGCTCCCGGAAGCGCACGGACACGCCAGTGACCGCAGAGTTCATCGAGGGCTGGTTCGTGCCTGCGCTGATTCCGATCGCTGCGGCCTACCACGTAGCCCACTATCTCACGTACTTCCTCGCCCTTTCGCCGGCACTCGTTGTCGCTCTCTCGAACCCATTCGCTGCTCCCGAAACGTTGTACACGCTGACCATCCCGGCGTGGTTCATCAACATCAAACTCCTCCTGATCGTCGCAGGACACGTGCTTGGGGTCTGGATCGCGCATTCACTCTCTCTCTCGCTGTTCCCAGGGAGCTTGAAACCGATTCGAAGCCAGTACCCGTTCATCGTCGTCATGGTCCTCTATACGATGACGGGTCTCTGGATCATCGCTCAGCCGTACGTGAGGCCAGCATACCTATGACCGAACAACCGATTCACCCAGACGTTCGCTTAACTGATGAGCGAGAGAGCGTTCAGCGGTGCCCGTATTGCGACCGACCGTTCTCCGATGACCGAGCACATGACCTCCACCTTGGAGAGAAACATGGAGAACGACTCGGGGAATCAGAACGCACTCGCTACGAAGACGCGAGCGAAGAAGAAGAGGAGGAAATATTCATCTTCCACATCAAGATGGTCGTCCTCATCGGGATCATGTGGGCCGCAGTCGTGATGCTCTACATGGTGTTTGTGAGTTAACCGACACCGGTATACGGGCCTATAACCCGCGATATTGCTGAAGTAGTGAAGGAGATTGCTAAGCGAATTGCCCCTTTCAAACATTAGGACGCCCAGAAGAAGAGAGCCAGACGTCCGTTACTCGCCGATATCGGAATCGATACGGGAGAGTCGCATCGCGTTCCCGGTGACGCCAAGGGTCATCCCGGCGTCGCCGATCAGGACTGCGGCCCAGATCGGGACGAGGCCGAACGGCACGGCGAGTGCGAGACCGGCCTTCAGGGCGAGACTGGTCCAGATGTTCTGTCGGATGACGCTGTTCGCGTCGTGGGAGAGCTCGTAGAGGTACGGCAGGCGAGAGAGGTCGTCGCCCATCAACGCGATATCGGCGGTCTCGATGGCGGTGTCGGTCCCTGCCGCCCCCATGGCGACGCCGACGGTTGCCATCGCCAGTGCGGGGGCGTCGTTAATCCCGTCGCCCACCATTGCGACGCCATCGTACTGCTCGTCAAGTTCCTGTACCGCTTCCACCTTGTCCTCGGGGAGAAGTTCGGCACGGAACTCATCGACCCCCACCTTCTCGGCGATGGCGCGGGCGGTTCGTTCGTTGTCCCCGGTCAGCATCACGACGTGTTCGACACCGAGGTCGTCGAGGCGGGAAACGGCCTGTTTCGCTTCCTCACGCACGTCGTCGGCGACGGCGATGGCCCCCTCGATCTCGTCTTCGGTGCCGACGAGCACGACCGTCTTCCCTTCGGACTGCAGATCGGGGACGACGGACTCCAGCAGGTCCAGACAGTCGTTCCGCTCGCACATCTGTCGGCTCTTCTGTGTGACCATCCCGCCGTCGGTCGCTGCGTGGACGTGGTTGAGGTCGAAGCCGAGCTCCTCGAACAGTCCAGGTTTCCCTGCGTAGTGGGGGGTGCCGTCGAGTTCGGCTCGGACGCCCTTCCCGGTGATGCTCTCGAACTCCGAGACGCTGCGGTCACCGACACCCCGTGTCTCTGCGTGCTCGACGATGGCGTCGCCGATGGGGTGCTCCGATCTGGTTTCGAGCCCCTTCGCACACCGGAGGACATCGTCTTCGGTGTTCTCTCCGAGCGGTATCACGTCGGTGACGGTGAGTTCGCCGAACGTGAGCGTCCCCGTCTTGTCGAGGGCAACTGCTTCGACCTCGCCCATCGCTTCGAGGTGGTTTCCGCCCTTGATCAGGACGCCGTTTTTTGCACCGCTGGTGATGCCCGAGACGACCGAGACCGGCGTCGAGATCACGAACGCACACGGGCACGCGAGAACGAGCAGCGTCAGTCCGTACACAATCGCTTGGGTCTGTGTCGCACCGAGCAGCGAGGGCGACGCGACCGTTACCAGCACTGCGAAGACGACGACCAGTGGCGTGTAGTAGCCCGCGAAGCGCTCGACGAACTGCTCTCGTTCGGTCTTGTTCGACTGGGCGTCCTCCACCATCTCGATAATGCGAGAGAGCGTGTTGTCGCCGGCCTCGGAGGTCACCTGCACCTCCAAGTAGCCCTGTTCGTTGACCGTACCGGCATACACTTCATCGCCCGGCGTCTTGTCAACAGGAACGCTCTCACCGGTGATCGGGGCCTGATTGACTGCGCTTTCCCCCTCGAGTACTTCGCCGTCCAGCGGGATTTTCTCGCCGGGCTTGACGACCACTACATCGCCGACGCGAACCTCGTCAACAGGGACAGTCACTTCCTCCCCGTCGCGTTGAACCGTCGCCTCGTCGGGCGAAAGGTCCATCAGCTCCTGCAGAGAGTTCCGGGCCTTGTCCATCGAGTAGCGCTCGAGGAGTTCGGCGACGCTGAACAGGAACGCGAGCGTCGCCGCCTCCATATAGAGAGCTTCGCCAAAGACGAGGCTGACCGTCACGGCCCCGAGGATGGCGAGACTCATCAGCAGGTCGATGTCGAGATTCCGGTTCCGCAGCGAGTAGTAACCACCCCGGACGATCTCCTGCCCGCCAGCCACGACAGCGGCGAGAAACAGTACGTCTGCGGTCGAGAGCACGACCTCACCAGTCGCAAGCAGTTCGGCGTTCAACCCACCCAGAACGAACTCGAACAGCAACCCGAGTAGGGTGAACCCCCCACTGATCCATGTCTTGATCGCCCGCGTGCTACGCCAGACGCTCTCGGTCTCGGCGACAGCGCTGTCCCCGTCGTTGGCAGTCGAATCAGTAACCTCGTAACCGGCGTTCTCAATCGCACGCGTGACATTGTCGGCCGAAGTCCGTGACTGGTCGAACGTCACGGTGATCTTTCCGGTCGTCGGCTGGGTCCGGAAAGCGGCGACTCCGTCGACTCTCTCGATAGCGTTCTCGACCTTTCCGGCACAGGACGGGCAGTCCATCTCGGGGGCGGTGAACGTCTCGGTCCTCTCACCGACGCCAGACTCGACAGTGTATCCCGCTTTTTCGACCTGTTCGGCTACCTCCTCCGGTGATGTCCCCCCCTGTTCGTAGCCAACTGTAAGCGTACCAGTCGTCACCTGTGGATCAACAGCCTCCACGGCGTCGATTTTGCGGACGCTTGTTTCGACCTTCCCGGCACAGGACGGGCAGTCCATCTCTGGGACTGTCAATTGGACAGACTCCTCTTCACTGAGGTTTCCAGTTCGGTCGCTCACAGAGTGATCGTGATCATGGTCGTGGTCGTGACCATAATCGTGGTTTGAGTGTGAGTCCCCTCCGCTGGTCATGTATCAGGATAAGCCGCCCAGGCTTAACAAGTCTACTGTCAAAAACCCCCACCCAAATGTGAGAGATTGATAATCAAAAGCATCTAAATTATTAAATTCGGTTCCTCAGTGCTCCCGTCGCCTTTCCGCGCCAGTGCCAGCGGACACGAGATCTACTGTGACGTGGTCGGCATCGTACTCTGAGGCGAGAATCGTCGAAATTCGTTCGTTGAGTGCATCCCGTTCGTCGACCGTCGTCGTACGATCGCGAACATGGACGGTCGCAACACGAAGGGTACTGGATAACTCCCAAATGTGTGCGTCTTCGACGGTTGCGACGCCGTCGATTTCGAGGATTCGTTGCCGAACGTCGTCTACGGAAACGGGACTCCGTTGCAGGAAGATTGCCCCACTCTCACGTATCAACTCGATAGCGGACCAGACAATTATCGCCGCAATGATGACGGCAGTGATCGGGTCCGCAAGCTTTGAACCGGTGAACTGGATGACCAGCATCGAGACGATCACAGCGACGGATGCACCGGTATCTCCAAGGAGGTGATAGTACGCGCCACGCTCGTTGAGACTCATCGACCTACCCTGAATCACGTAGACGGAGACGATGTTGAGAACTAACCCGCCAGCCGCCAAGGCGGCTGTTTGTAGCGGTTCGATCTCGACTGGATGCAGGTAGCGCTGGTACGACTCCCAGACGAGATAGCCGACCATCGGAACCAACAGGACGCCGTTTAGAAAGGCTGCGAGGGGCTCGAGTCGGTTCAGCCCGTATGTCCAGCGGCCATCCGGTTCCGTTCGCCGGCCGATGTAGACCGCGCCAAGTGCAAGCACGTACGCGACTGCGTCGAACAGCATATGCAGCGCGTCACCGATGAGTGCCACCGATCCGAAGAGGAGTCCCCCAGCCAGCTCCGCAACGAACCCGACGAGGTTGATACCAGCAACGATGGCCAGCTTTTGGGTGCTTTGATTTTCTTCATCGTGATTATGAGTTTCCCCCATAGCGGATCACTTGACACGTGTGTCGGCGCCGGGGGCGAAAAATATGGCCTTCAGGGGGAAGATCATACTCTTGCGGTCAATCCGCCTGGACTGGCGCGATATCTGTAGAGCGGTCAGGATGGTATACTGACCCGATGGAGTATAGAATACTACCCGTGAATAGCAGCATGCTCCCGACGATGAAGATCACGCTCAGTGGCGACGAGGTATCAACGAAGATCCAGTACAGTGGAGCCGCAACGGTAGGGCCGGCAAGGAGGACTGCGACCTTTGCGACCAGTGGCCCACAACACCCACACGTACACGTACCGACGATAGCGGAGGTGTTGGCCGTACTCATTGTGGCACCGATCTGCTCGTCAACCCGCCATTTCCGGGCTATGAGACTGGCTTGAATCCCGACCAGCACGCTGAGGGTTCCGATAATAACGACAACCCCTGGCGAGAGTGCGAGGAAGAAGGGGACTTCCGGGATCAGCATCTCGAACGTCGGCCACACGACGAGTTGATACTGTGCCGGGAGCACCGTGATGACTATCTGTTGGGGGACGCCCTCTTCAGGGAAAAACGACAGATAGCCAGTAATCGAGAGGAAAAACAGGCCAGTGACTATGCCTATCCCGACACCAAAGCGTCGGGCGATGGTGTCGTCCATAATGACTTGAAGCACCTCCCCCGCATCTTTCCAGAGCACGTACCCGACGGCGACTGGGGTTCCCAGAACGAGTGCGTACCCGAGCGGGTTCTTACTGGCGAATCCGGGAACGATGTACGGATAAAGAATCCACCCACCCATCAGCATGCCGAGGAAGGTGTATCGCGGACGATAGGGCCAGCGTGACCAGCCGAAGAAGAAGCTCGCAACGATAGTCGACAGCCCGACAGCAGCCCCGATAAATGGATAGAGCGAGCGTGGAAACGGCATCGTGCTGGCGCTATAAACTGGATCCGGAGAGTGTACGTCGAACAGCACTGCACCGATAGCGGCAACAACGATTCCAACAAAGACGGTCGAGAGGACCATCTCCAGCGCCCCCTTGTCGTAACGTTTTGCAAGAATCCCTGCTCCGATAATGAGAGCTCCGAGTACCAAGAGAGCGATACCGTGCCAGTGCGACAGACCACCTGTAGTTGTTCCGTGTGCAGCGACTGTGCCGGGGAGTCCACCCAATAGGAGCAAGACAGCAAGGAAGGGCAGTAATGATGAGGGAGCATCTGCCATTTCGCTCCGAGCGAAATTCTTCATCGAAAGAAGACGTCACGCCAGTCAATTAGTCGTTCTGTTTAATGGCTGTCCTCCCACGGAATGGGACCAAAGAGTAGTCTTCCGAAGAAGAGTCCCCTCCCACTGAGTATAGAAATTATCCTTCAGAGGCGAGAAGAGGGATAGCCTCGGTTGCGGAACGGGGGTACCTACCTCAGTCGAACGGCCATTACTGTGGGTACAGATACATCGATATTTATGCTGTTCGGAGAGAGCGGTGCAGTCGTTCAAGGTCATAATAGACTCTGGTGGGATACGTTGAAGTCAACTATCTATCGAATACGTAGGCACAGTGATGTAAGGGTCTCTTGATTGCCCGTTGACTCTCAGCGCACCGTGAAAAGTTTAGATTGGATCAAAAACCAAGTTATACGCAGCTAATGAGGCCTCTTATGGGGAAGTAACAGTATTATCATAATATGGCAGGCTCACGCGTGGCCTTTCTCAAAGTTTCCTGGGCCAATGTGCTATTAAATGCCCTCAAAATCGGTGTCGAGGGCACACTCGGACTGCTCACCGGAAGCCTCGCACTCACCGCTGACGCAGCGCACTCCGTTGCTGACCTTCTCGCGAGCGGTGTCGTCTTGATCTGGGGCCGATCCGCCTTCGACGATGCTGACGACTCACATCCTCATGGACACAATCGGTTCGAACCGCTTTCTGCGCTCTTCGTTGGCGGTGTCCTCGTTCTTCTCGGACTCAAACTGTTGTACGATGCAGGTCACTCGATTCTCACTGGAGTCTCTGTCGAGTTCAGTATTTGGCTCGTACTCGGACTCCTGTTCGCACTCGGTGATATGTATCTCTGTTACTGGTATACGCAATACAAGAATCAAGAACTCCAGTTACCAAGTCTACGAGCTCTCGCCGCTGACAGCCTCAATGATCTCTATACTACAGGTGCGGCCCTTATCGGTGTCTTGGGTATGGCAGTTGGTTACCCAATTTTTGACCCAGTTGCAGGCGGCATAGTGAGCTTGCTGGTTATCCACCAAGGCGTTGATATCTCGCGAGAGAATATTCAGTATCTCGCCGATGCCGCTCCCCCGGAATCAGAACAAGAAAAAATCAAGGAGCGCATCCGGGAACACTCTGCTGTTCATGGTATTCATGATTTTGTTACTTTCTACTCCGGGCACATGATTGAAGTGGAGTTTCACGCCGAAGTTGATCAAGAACTATCGGTGGTTGAGGCACACGATCTCGAATCAGACCTTCGCCAGCGCGTCCGTGAGGTCGAATCAGTTTCAGATGTCCATGTCCACCTGGATCCGGCAGGGCTCGGGGAGTGGAAAGACGCTGACGAAACAACTACCTCTTCCGCATGAGAGGCACGTATCGTATCGAGAGGGTACTGATTGGAGCAGACGAATCAGTCGTTCTGTTCCGTGGAGAATTCTGGTTGGAGAAACATAACATTTACACGTCCCACGGCATCGAAATCTCGGAGTCGGTATACCAACTCTCGGATTCGTGCCGCAGAGCCCTGGCAGAAGAGCGTCTCGAGACACCACTCCCCGTGGTGCATGTGTTGTGTGGTACTGATGACCCCCTCGAACTCGTGCTGGACCGTATGGAGTTCACCGATGACGAGTGTGTGCTCGTAATCGAACGCCAGCGCTGCGACGACAGGGCCTTCCAACTCTTCCAATTCCGTGTGACGCTCGATGTATTCGTGAATCGCTTCGCGAACGGCCCGGGAGCGTGATTCCAATCCTTCCTCTTGCCACGTCGTATCGAACGACTCGAGAACCTCTTGTGGAATGTTCAAACTCGTTCTCATGTCTGAGCTATGGAAGGCGCTCCTCAAGAGTGTCGTTATTACGAACTCCCGGATCGGGCCATAACAACCAGTATAAACACTCTGACTCTATTATCGAATAGATGGCAAACGAAGTTATCGGCCTTGCACTCGGGGCAAGTGCCCTCGGTCTCACTCACGGCCTTGCCCCCGGCCACGGATGGGCAATTGCGGCGAGTTACGCACTCGACAAACCGAATAAATGGTTCTACGGCGCCGCATCGAGCCTCATTCTCGGGATCGGGCATCTCATCAGTAGCATCGCGATGGTTGTGGTATACTTCTGGGCGCTCTCATATTTCAACATCACTCAGATTCCTTGGATGAACTACGTCGCCGGAGCGTTACTCATTGCCCTCGGAATTTGGCAATACTTCAATGGGCACGATCATGCTACGCCGAACCACGATGACGACTCCAGTGGTCACCACGAGCACGACGGCCACGACCACGCCCACAACAGCCACGATCATACCCACGGCACCGACGATAATCAGGGGTGGATCGCTCGAATACGGCGGGTCGTCCCGTTTGTGGGTCAGTCCGACCATTCACACTCGCACGATCACCTCGACGAAACGCCAGATCGCGGGCTCTACGGGATGGCAGCACTTGCGTTCGCCCTCGGGTTCACGCACAACGAGGAGTTCGATATCATTGCTATCTGTACCGGCTCAACCTATTGCCTCGAACTAATGCTCCTCTACTCGCTGGCCGTCATTACGTCACTCGTCGGTGTGACGCTACTGCTTGTAGCTGGCTACCAGCGGTACGAGGATCGGCTTGAAGCCTACGCTGAGTACCTGCCAGCGTTCACGGCGATAATCCTCATCGTGATGGGGATCGGATTCATTTTGGGCATCTTCTAAGGAGCTGTTCTGCGGAATTTCTCAACGTGGCACGTGTGTCCTCACTGGCCCCCGATAATCCATTCACTACCAAGACTTCTTTCAGAGCCGAATTGACAGATTTCGGGTTGTTCAGGTGATCAGGTCAACTAGCTTCGAAAGCAACAGATCACGGCCGGCTGCGACAACGCCACCGTATAGTGCGACCATGCCCAGCATTAGAAACCAAATCGCCAGCAGGATAGAGCCGGTAGCGAACGTCTCAACCGCTAATTGTTCGGCGAGAACACCCATGTAGGTCAGTATCCCGGAAATCAAAACGTATGCGAATAGTGTGAGAACTTCGATCCCGATCTCCCATAATCCGGAAGTCATGTAGCGACATTCGTATTAGCGGTAAAATCGTTTTCGACCTCGGAAGAGGTAAATATCGAGATCCCATTTATTCGACCCGATATGGGTAGATACGGGAATATCGACTATCCGTTGTTCATCAAGCGGGGCGTTCTGCTCGGGTTAGCTCTCATGTTTGTGGGTGAACTCGGCGGGTTCCTTTCAGAGAACTACATTTCGTTGCCGGCATGGGAGGGGTCATTATTCCTCCTGCTCGCCGGAATTGGCTTACTACTGTTCGCCACTACCCCCATCCTGTTCGGGATCGTACTCCCCTTAACTGAGTAGACACAGGCCCAATCGTAATCCAGACACTTCTCAGAAGGACCATCTAATTGACGTTCGATTATCCTCGTCTGACATTTGAATCAAATATTGGAGGCATTCTGCATCTCTCCCCTAGATTCAGCAAGCCAGTTGAGTAAGTTGAGAATATTCAGTAGAGTCGACCCTGTAAGTACGGCGATGATTATCCGACGGACTAGAACCAGGTTCTTCTGAACTCCCGTCGAGCAATTTTCAGCGGCTAACACGACCGGAATAGTGGGAATAGGGAGTATTTCACGATTCGAGGTGGCGACCCGAAGAACCTCGAGAGATATACAATAGGTGAAGCAGCGGTTCCCGGTATCCAGATACGTCTGAAATCACCTTCGTTACCCTGCCGTCGAGCAATTTTGAGGTTGAAGCATTATTCCGGAACTCGTCGAGGTACTTTCTACGCCCTCAAATCGGCCCGACAAGGTTCTTCTGCAATTTGAGTCCGTTATTCCGCCTTGCATATCGCGGATTTCGTCCAATGAAAGAGGCGATATGCAGTGTGCGAAGGCCGCCGGCTCTCTCAGGCCGAGGGGCCATCAGAGGGGTAGCGGAACTACGGACGTATCAGAATTAGCGCATAGGTTGACGGGGTGCGTTTCGGTGGGGTCTGTCGCCCCCACGAGGGGGTGGCGGGGCGCATCACGTGCCCCCGATAGACGATGGCTTCGGAACAACGCAGGAAGACACGAGCAGCGGATCGCGCAGCAACCACCCCCGACGGTCAGGCGCCGTGGGCGGACCTCGAGATGACGGTTCCGACCGACCGGGATCATGCGTCGGTCGTCGCCCTCGTGGAGTGCGCTCTCGTCGAACTCACGCACGAGACCGTGGGCGCCGTCTTCGTCTCCCGGCAGGTCGGGCGGTCGACGCGGACGCAGTACGTCGCCGGCGACGACGTCGGCGAGCAGTTCCAGAAACGGCGCTTCGACGACCGACTGGGCTGGCACGAGACCACCGTCTCTCGACGAACCGTTCGCGACGAGCTCATCACCCAGCTCACGCGGTCGCCCTCGACGTCGGCGGAGCGATCAGGTGAAGGAGCAACCAGCGAGCCAGACACCTTCGTCGTGAAGCCAGTTCGAGAGCTCCGAACGCCGTAGGGACGAGGCTTAACCAATATCCCGACCAATACCGGCACAGTGTTGGTTAACGGTGGGGCTGGATCCACTCCCTCGCCGCCACCCACCGCCCGACTCCTCGAGTGAGTGTATCCTGGCGGCCGGGCGATCCGAGGGGGTACCGAATCTGTACGCCATGAACTGTTTGTCGGCGCCAGGAGGCGTGCAGCGCGCGACAGCGTGCGCTGCGTGACTCACCATGCCTGGTCCCGATCCGCACGACGACACGAGTCGCGACTACGAACAGTTCGAGAAAGAACTGCTCGCCCAAGACCGCGACGCCACCGGCGTCGACACGGCGGACATCGACGACACGACGGCCCAGCGCCTGGTCAGCGACCTCGTCGACGCGGACATCGTCACTCCGGTTCCTGAAGACCAAGTTCTGGTTCACGAGCCGAGCGGCACCACGTTCGACTCGACGACGCAGCTGGCCGTCTTCCACCGTGGCTGGACGGCCGGCCGCGACGCCGACGGGGAGGGCGAGTGATGCAGCAGACCCTCGTCGGCTGCGCGTTCTGCGACGCGCCGCCCGGAACCGAGACTGGCGAGGCCCACACCTGGGGGCAAGACGAGCAGGTCACCCACCCGATCTGCATCGACTGCGCGATCCAGACGGAGCCGGATCCCGACGAGCGCGATCACGTCGCCTGTGACGGCTGTGGGCTGGTCGTCGACACGCTCGCGGCGCTCACCCGGTTCCGGGTCGAACTGGGGCACCTGGAAGGCCCGTTACAGCTGTGCGCCCGCTGTAGTCCGGGCGGGCTCGCGACGTACTGGACGCGCGATCTCGAGGAGCATCTCGTCGCGACGCCGGCGGAGTGACCCAAACACTCTTTACTGCTTCGCTGTAAACTGTAATCAAGAACGAATCGTGTCACGCACCTCAAACCGCGCGGACGGCGACATCGTCCAGGACTTCCTCTCGGTCGCCGATCTCCTTGAGGAGCCACAGCTGGCTCAGCTGTACGCGTATCTCGCTCGGGAGGGGGAAGCGACCGTCCAGGACGTGATGGACGACCTCGACCTCGCACAGGGAACCGCCTACAGCTACGTCAACCGGCTCGTCGACACCGGCGTCGTCGACGTCACCGACGACGAGCAGCCGCGCCGGTACGCCGCCCGTGAGATCGACCTGACTGTAACGACCGCCGCGGGCGACCGTGAGTACACGATCACGCCGGCGCTGATCGACGCCGTCGGCCGCCGCGAGACGGACGCCGACATCGACACCTACATCGACCGCCACGGCGTCGCCGGCCTCGCAACGGCGCTCACCTACGCGATTGCTCGGGAGCGTGGGGAAGTGACCCACCGGCTGATGGCGGAGGACCTCGACATCTCGCCGCTGGCTGCAGAGATGATCCTCCAGGCGCTCCGTCCCGTCGTCCACGAGCACTACGACATCGAGGAAGCTGGGGCAGGACTCGACGAGTTGGATATCGACGACGGCGACGCGGCTGACGACGCGTGAGCCGGCTCCACATCGCCGACACTGGCCTGTTCGTCGCGATGGGACAGCCCTCGAACAGCTGCTACCAGGCTGTTCGCCGATTCGCTCGCCGGAACGACATCACCTTCGTCCTGCCCGAACGGGTGTACGAGGAGCTGACCGTCGACGAGTCCGACGTCGAGGCGCCACCTATCGACGCCGCGATCGACGAGGGATGGGCGACGGTTGCGGCGCCGCTCGAGTTCTCCGAGCCGGTCGTCTCGCGGGTGATGGACGGCGTCCAGCGGTACATCGCGAACGCCGATAACCGCCCTGCCGACGAGGTCGAACGCGCCGACGCTGCCCTCGCCGCCCTAGCTGCCCAACACCTCAGCGCGGGGACGGCGACCGAGGTGTACATCTACACGACCGACATCGCGGCCGGCGAAGGCGCCGAAACCGTACTCGCAAGTGAGGGGTATGGTGACTCGGTGACGTTCGTGAACGGGTTCCGGTTCATCGAGGACCTGGTTTCGTCGTAGTAAGGGATAGGGACGGAAGGAGACGCATCTTACGAGGATTTGTGGTCGCTCAGCATCTCCCCCTTATTCGATTCCAAGTACCATCGCTACAAGGGCGACCAAAAATAGACCAGCGACGACCGTCGCTTCGAACCACGAAAACGCAGAAGATGCAGCTAACCCCGCCTGAAGGTCACTTGCAGCACCAACGAGTGCGCCGCCGATGAGCACGAGCACAAAGAGGCCAACGATGAGGCGACCATCGATCTGACCACGTTGGCTGGATGCTGCAGCATCGGCTTCTTTCCATGTACGTAGTGATTCTCCAGTCAACCGCCGATAGACGACGTGTTCAGTAACAATCGTCGCGAGCTGTGTTCCACCCCCGACGAACCACGCTGCTCCACCACCACCTGCGATGGCGTATCCCCACACGAGCAGTACATCCGCAAAGGGATCGACCGGCGTTGCTGCGAGTGCTGTACTCAAGCTCGTGAAGATGAGGGCAAACCCGGTGAGGAGGATATACATTCCCAGTCGGCGGGTCATTGCAAACTGGTCTCGGATTAGGTCAAAGGCGTGAACAAGGCGGTCGATTTCAGGCGGAACTACGTCTCGCCGTTCATCTGGATGCAGATCCCAAACGAGAACGCTGCCGATTTTCTGTGACTGGACTCGATTCTCGAGTTCGAGCTCGTCTAATCGGTTCTCGACGCCCTGTCGAGACATATCTACTGCATCGGCGATATCCTGCGTTCCCATCGCGATACGGTCGTTCTCACGGAGGACGTTCAGGATCTGCTCATCTGGAACCTCCTTTCGGTCATTCGTCGAGACGAGGTCGACGAGAAGTGAGCGTAGTGTCATACAACCTCCGAGATGACGGCACCGGCTGCAGCTGCAGCGGCCGTTACGAGGACAACGATACCGACGAGGACGTAGACGATACCCCAGAAGCTGAGATCGATCAGCCCCGTCGTACCCAGAGCGCTTCCGAACAGGAGGAAAATGAATCCCCCGCACACTAGCGCGATAGCGCCCTCGGCGGCATCAAGCAGGTCACTCATCTGGACATCACCCGGTTATGATTCGAGTACGTTAATCGCATCGTTCAATAACACGTATATTCCGGGGTTACAAAGGTCATATCGACCGTTTTCGTGATTTTACGGTCTGGATTGGACTGGGGATAGACGAAGTGGCATTTTGCCCCTGCAAACACCGTGTTGGTCCAGAGCAAATCGCACGAATGCAGCGTAATAGACGGTTCACCACTCATCGATGAAAGCCCTCGGTCGCTCGACGTCCCGCGACCGCCGCTGCGCGCCTCGTGCCTGCGGTGCTTGCGGGGTCGGGGGACGATCGAGACGGCCTCGCCCTTTCTGAGTCCGCCAGGACTGTTGATGGCCCACCGAGCGACGTAGCCGGCTGAACGGGTGCGTACGTGACGGCCCGCCCCGCTCGCCGCTGCCGCCCTCCGCGTCGCTCGCGACCGACCATTCCGGGCGTGCGGGCGCTCTCCGCACCGCCCGCGCCCGTTCCGGGCTAAAGTGCATGTGCCCTCGGCGCCAGCGGGTAAGCGCGAGGGGTTGCGCGGCGTGGCTGCTCACTCCCGACTGAGAGGGCTCTGATCAAGGTGCCAAAGAATTGCGCACGAAATGATTATTTTCGTCGTAGGAATCACCGAATCAGCCGATAAGTAGTTCGTGCTTATCGGACAGTCACGAAACCAGCGAGAACGAGTAATGCGCCATAGGAGATCGTTAACAGCGGCGTGACGAGACTGGAGCTTGAACCAATCGTGAGCCAAAGGGCAGTACCCAAACAACTAAGCGCGACGAGTGAGCTGAAGATTTCGATACGACGTGGCTTGGCATTTCCAGTACGGACTCGGCTATACAGAGCGTTTCCGAGCACAGCGATAGGGAAGGCGACTGCGACCACGACCGCGAACTGAACTGCAACCACACCTGCCATGTTGAGTGCTGGCATAGTGTCGCTCATAAGTGTCCCAAGAGCGTATAATCCGAGCAGTCCCACCAAGAGAACCGCAAGGGAACGTTCGACGCTACTGGCCGATGGACGCGGGAAGCGGGAGACCGTCTTACCCATGCTAAGTTCTCTCGTCCAAAGCGGCATAAAGTCTCCGTCAAGAAGTGGGAACACTGTACTTATCGCCCCGAGCCAAGTGTTACAACGGTTCTTCGATACCTCATTCTGACTGAGTAGTGCGGTGGTGTTTTTGAGCGCCTGCGAAGGGTGCAGGCGCGTTCGGTCGTGCCTGCACAGCACAGGTGATTCAAGATGTGTTACCCCGCCAGCGACAGGTGCACCGTCTGATGGAGGCGCGATGATCGATGTCGGTCGAACTGAACGAGATCGAGGAGGCCGAAGTCGAACTGGAACAGTGGTTGGTTGAACAGGCTGAGAACGGCGTCCCGGAGATCGTCCTGATCGGACTTCTTCGGGACTACGCGGACGACATCGAACACCTTGGCTACGTGTCGCGAATGTGGGTTGAGTCAGAGCGATGAGACGGACCAATACCTTCGAGGTCGTCCCGCAGTCGGAACAAGACGAGGCCATTCTTCGACGGCTCCTCGATGCGTCAGCGAGCCTCTGGAACCAGCTGACGTATGCCCGCCGGCAGCAGGTCTTCGCCGGCGAGAGCGTCTGGGGTTGTGAGAACTACTACGACGAGTACGCCGACGTGTTGGGGTCGGCGACGACCCAGCAGATCACCCGCGTCAACGATGCCGCCTGGCGGTCGTTCTTCGAGACAGTCGAGGACGCCGACCAGGAGGTCAGCCCGCCGGGCTACTGGGGGAACCAAGCCGACGGACGCGACCTGCGGACCTACATTCGCAACGACGCCTACACGATCAGCTGGGGCGAGCGCTCCAGGCTCGAAGTGCCCATCGGCAGCCAGCTCAAAGACGAGTACGGCTTCGGTCAGTTCGAACGGCTCCGGGTTGCCGTCCACGGTGAACCGCACTGGCAGGGCGAGCAGGGCCGCCTCCACCTCACCTACGATGACGTCGACGAGACTTATCGCGCCCACCAGCCGGTGACCGTCTCCGAGGCGGAACAGGCGACGCCGACGGGGACGGACGTCGCCGCGCTCGATATCGGCGCGAACGTCCTCGTGGCGTGTACGACAACGGCCGGCGACCAGTACTGGTACAGCGGTCAGGAGCCGTTCCGGCAGTTTCGTGAGACGACCGAGCGCATCGCCGACGCCAAAGCGAAGCTGCCGGATGGACAGCAGACCAGCAACCGAATCCAGCGGCTCTATCGGAAGCGGTCCCGCCGGCGCGACCACGCCGTAAACGCGCTTCTTCGTGATCTGGTTGAGCGACTCCACGGCGATGGCGTCGAAACCATCTATCACGGCGACCTCACCGGCGTCCTTGGCGAATACTGGTCGGTCGAGGCGAACCTTAAAGCGCGTACCTTCTGGGCGCATCGGCAGTGTCTCGATCAACTCGCGAACGTCTGCGAGGAGTACGGCATCGAGGTGGCCTCACTCTCCGAGGCGTGGACCTCTCAGACGTGTCCGGAGTGCGGCGAGCGCGAGCGGACGCGCCGGCATCGCGAGACGCTGACGTGTCCGTGTGGCTTCGAGGGCCACGCCGACCTCGTCGCCTCACGGACGCTGCTCGAACAGGCGACGAACATCGCGGTCAGGCCGACGGCACGGCCCGTGCGGTTCCAGTGGGACGACCACCGGTGGTCCCCCGCCGAGGGGGCCACGATGGGGCCCAACGAATAGCGCACAGACCCGCAAGGTGCCGCCGTGGTGTCGTCGTGACACCAGCGAACGGACGCTCCGTGTCCGCGGAGTGGATGTCGATCCGCTGGTCGCTCGCTTTTCTTACCACTACGCAGTTGATCGACCCCGAAGACCTTACCTCAAAACATTTGGTCATCCCGTGATTCAGACACACTATGAGCAGTAAAACCGTCGAGACAGCTCGCTGGCTTGCCTATTTCGATAGGGTTGCCCGAGGGGTACTGCTACTTGGTGGTGCGTTTATTATTCTACGCACGATTGTCGCAAGCCTCCAGGTCTGTACTGCTGGTGAATCATGCCCCCCAATCATCACTTCTGAAGCCGTCGTCACAGCACTGTTCGGTGTGATAGTAGTTTACGCGGGATATCGATTTCAACCTGAGTAGCAGAAATCGGGATCGGGGTTTGCTGAACAGACTTTGATCAGGCGCTAACGTCTCAATCTTCTCCAGTATCAAGCGTTTACGGCTCGCCCCGCTCGCCGCATTCCGCCCTCCGCGTCGCTCGCGACCGACCATTCCGGGCATGCGGGCGCTCTCCGCACCGCCCGCGCCCGTTCCGGGCTAAAGTGTATGTGCCCTCGACGCCAGCGCTTCACCCGTTCGGGTCCTGCGGACCTCGGCAGAGCCGACCGCGACGGACGTAGTTGCGTCGCGGCGAACGGGGAATGCGCTGGCCGCTCGCTCCGGGCGGGTCGGCGCGCGGTGCTGGTTGGGGCCACCTCATGCAGGCGCGCTCTCGCTCGCGCCCGGTAGGGCGCTCGCGAAGGCGCGAGCGAGAGCGCGCAGATGGTTCTGTCGGTCGTTGTCGTCGGAAAACCGCGATGTAGGAGCATCGCGGAGTCGGCGCGTGAGCGCCTTCGGAATCAGGTCGATTCCAATGTCTAGTAACAACGCTAGCGGAAAGGTCGTTACGGTCGATGAACAGGCATTCGAGAAAGCGGGCGGTCAGGCGGTCGATGAAGACGGCTTCCCAGTCGTCGACGAGACGCCGGAGTTCGAGGCCGCGGTCGAGCAGGAGACGCAGGCGAAGGTGGATGCGAACCACCCGGACGGGATCGCGGACACGAGCGAGGATCGGATTCACGGTGTCACCCTCGAACAGGAGGAGCGCATTCGGGCGCGGGAAGCCGAACTGGAGCGCATCAGTGCCCAGGCCGAGCTGGGAACGCAGGACGGTCGCGAGCAGCGCACGCGGGAGGTCGTCAGCGAGCAGTGTGGTCGTGACGAGCCGGCGCCGGCGGAGCGCACGGATCCCCGAGAGAAACTGACGCAAGAGGAACTCGCGGCGGTCAACAAGCAGGCGATGCGGATCAGCGACGAAGTGCAGGGCGGTTGGTCGAGGGCGGTCGTCGCGAAGCAGCTGGCCGAGAAGGTGCAGCGCGGGCGGGACGTCACGAAGGCGGTGCTGGAAACCCTCGAAGAGCTGAAGGCGGCGCCGGGGGCGATCGTGCCCATCGCGGACGTGCCGGATGTCCCGGTCGGTGAGGTGACAGTTCAAGGAACTGTGCAGACCCTTTGGGAACCGAGCAGTAGCGCGATTCAGCAAGTCGGGCTGATAGCGGATGACAGCGGGAAAATCAAGTTCACCTGCTGGGAGAAATCCGGGCAGACGATGGTGCGTGAAGGTCAGACAGTGCGGTTCCGGGCGGCAGCCAAGAACTGGTACGAAGGCCGGTGCTCAATCGCGCTGACCGGGTGGTCGGATATCCACTTCCCGGAGCGCGGTCGGTGGTGGGAAGAATAGCCAGCTGACGCTCCCCTCTTTTTTGCTATGTGCCGGACCGACCCTAACCCCGCCGCCCCACCCTCCGCTCCGTGCTCGCTCCCTACGGTCGCTGCGCGCGCAGCCACGACCGTTTTCAACAGCGGAGGGGCGACTTCAACACCGCCCAACCAGATGACGCAGGTCGTGTTTATTCGCGCCGGCGAGGGGTGCAGCGCGATGTCAACCGACTCATCCGAGTACCACGATTTCGATGCGTGGTTCGCCGGCTTCTTCGACGGCGAAGGCTGTATCCGCATCTCGATTGCCGACCGAGAGCGGTACAGTACCGGCTTTGAACTTGCACCAATGCTCCGAATCACCCACGAACAGTTGACCGGAACTCTCGACGCAGAAGGATGGATTGGCGTGAAAGTAAACCAGAATAGTGAGTATCGAGTCGACCATCGACTTCAGCCGCAGATCGAGGTCACCGAAACATATCGTGACCACCTGATGGAGGCGCTCTGTGCGTACTGTGATGCTCACGATGTGAACTGTCATGTGTCCAGTCTCGAAGCCAATGAGAACCGGAGCGATCAGTACATTTGGGGCGTGCAGGGTATCAGCAATACACGGACGCTCCTCACCCCGCTCCGCGATCAGTTCATTGTAAAGCGCGAACAGGTCGATCTCCTCCTTGACGAGATTCTACCCCGGATGGAACAGGGCGTCCATCACGAGAAAGAAGGCTTTCTTGAGGTGATATACTACGTCGACCGGTTCAACTCGTACAAAGGTGGCAGTCGAGGGAAATACACACTCGAGTATTTCGAGGACCTCTGGGGGATGGAATACACTCCCGAGTAGCTGTATCGCGCGGTGGCCCCACGAGAGAGCCAGATGAGGACACCTCTTGTTTTAGTGAGCGCCGGACCAGCCCAAGCCCCACCGCCCCACCCTCCGCTCCCGGCCTCCCTCCGGTCGGCCGGCAGCCACAACCGGAGTCACAGCTTTGCGAGTGGTGTCCCCAGAGACAAGACCGCTGTCGAGACGGAGTCTGTTTATTTGCCCCCTGGAGGGGTGGAGGGCACACCAGAACGTGCCCCCGAGAACCAATGTCCGAGGAACGCACTCTCACAGCCCAAGAGCGGCTTCGCATTCACCTTCGCGAAGCCCACCGCACAACCGACTCGCCAATCGTAGAAGCACAGTTAGCCGCCGCACTGGACGCTTGGAACGACCTGCCGCCGACACCTCTGCGGGAGTGTCCCGTCTGTGGGAAGGTCGGACTCCCAGAGCGGATTCGCAATCACGACTGTACGCAGTCGCTTGGGCAGGAGTATCGCTAGTCGAGCAGTCCCAAACTCAAACACTATAAACGATGGCGCTACCAAACCAAGACAAGATGGCTGATTCAGCGGATCTTCGCGAGCATATTCCCGATTCCTGTCGTGACCTGCTCGAGTTGTCCGATCAAGAGCTCAAGTCGGAAATTCCGGCGCTAGCACGCGACAAAGGGCGGATGGGCGACGTCGAACAGGCAGTGAAATCGCTCCCAAGTCACCACGATCTCTATCACGGCGATGCCCGTGACCTCTCAATGATAGATGACGAGTCCGTCCATCTCGCGGTCACCTCGCCGCCGTATTTCAACCTGAAAGACTACAACATCGAAAACGGCGGTGGGTCGGAAGGCCAACTCGGGGATATCAACGATTACGAGCAGTTCAACGAACTCGTCGACGAGGTATGGGAGCACATCTACGAGAAGCTTGTGCCCGGTGGCCGGCTCTGTGTGGTCGTTGGGGACGTCCTCCGCTCCCGGAGCGATCATGGGCGGCATCGTGTGCTCCCGTTGCACGCGACGATTCAGGAACACGCCACCGACATCGGCTTCGACAACCTCGCGCCCGTCATTTGGTACAAGATCGGGAACGCGAGCCTCGAGTCTGGCGGGAACGCCCGGTTCCTCGGCAAGCCCTACGAACCGGGGGCGGTGATCAAAAACGACATCGAGTATATCCTTCTGTTCCGCAAGCCCGGCGGATACCGAAGTCCGGACATCGCCGAGCGGATCCTCTCGACTATCGAGGCCGATACCCACCAGAAGATGTTCCGGCAGCTGTGGGACGACATCAAGGGTGAGCGACAGACAGACCATCCGGCCCCGTATCCTGCCGAACTGGCCGAGCGACTGATTCGGATGTTCTCGTTCGTCGGCGATACGGTGCTCGATCCGTTCGCCGGGACCGGGAGCACCGCCGTCGCGGCGAGTCGCTGTGGGCGTAACTCGATCAACGTCGAACTCGAGTCAGAGTATGTCGACATCGCAGAAGAGCGGATTCAGGCAGAACGGGGAACCCTCACGAACTACGAGAATCTGACCGTCGACGTGACGCGGTAGAGCGCGAACGTTTTTGGAAGCCGGCCCCGGTTTGCGACATCCTCACGTGCGTTCCGATGTGCTATTTTTTATATAGTAGCCTCAAGAACCCGCGAGGTAATGTCGGAGCATCGATATGGTGATGAACGGATTGTTGACTGGCTGAATCAGGAGCGCAACTGGAGTTATCCGCGGAACGTCCCTTATCATCCTCGGAGCGATTCGCATGGCGGCGCACAATGTCGGTATTTTGTCGATGATCTCCTCTATGAGAGCGATGCGATTCGGGAGGCGGCCGCCGCGGGCGAGCTCGTCTACCAGGAGGATTACGAGGTCGGGGAGGGCGGCCTCTCGTGGAACACCGACCTCGTGATCGGCCCGCCCGCCGACAGCGTTCAGGCATCGCTCGATGGCGACCGCGAGATGGCGCAGGCCAACCCCGCCGAGATCTATCTCGCGGCCGACGCCAAGTCGATCATGACCGAACACCAAAAGGCCCGACGCAACCGCCAGAGGGACATCAACTCCTTTGCGGATATTATGCATCACCACCACGAGAAAGCGCTGACAGCGGGTATTTTACTGGTGAACTTGGCCGAGGAGTTCGATTCTCCGCTGCGCGATCCTGACGATATCACCGACCACGTTCACATCGAGCGCATCGTCGGAGAGATCATCGAGATGTTCGACTCGATCAATCGGAGCGAGGGCGAGATCAGTGCTAATCTCGATGGTGCCGGTGTCGTCGTGGTTCGGCATTCTAATCTCATCGACGATATCGGTGATAGCGAGTTGGTTACGGAGCCGCCGGCCCCGCAGCCTGGTGATCGGATACATTACCGGACGCTTGTTCAGCAGATGGCTGACTGGATGGAAGCCCGGTTTCTGTCATGACGTCGGTGCCACCTGTCTCAGATGTCGAAATCGCGGACGCGGTCGAGTATTTCTGGCAGGAGCGGATGTCGAGGGCCGAGAACCGGGCAGATATAGACCATGCGCAGGAGGGCCGGCGTAAAGAGGTGACGAGCGGTGGACACATGGCCGAGTTTGAGGGCTTGCTGTATGATCTGCTCGTGGATGCTGGGTTGCCTGAATCCGCAATTTACACGGGAAAGTCCGCGGATTTACCGGGATATTACCGGCCATCAAAGGAATGGGATCTGGTCGTGCTACAGGAGGGTGATCCGGTGGCGGCGATCGAGTTCAAGTCGCAGACCAGTTCGTTCGGGAACAACTGGAACAACCGGGTCGAAGAGGTTGTTGGCAGTGCAACGGATTTCCGGACGGCAATGGAAAAGGGAGTGATTGATTCGCCGGTACGGCCATGGCTGGGGTATGTGTATTTGATGGATGAGCAAGGGACGCTGGAGGGTGATTCGATTTCGGCGACGGATGCAGGAATGGCGGACGCCTTTGTCGGCGCTTCGTATGCTGACCGATGTGAGGAACTGTGTCTGCGGTTGCTAGATAATGGAATATATGATGGGGCGTCGTTTTTGTTGTCGGGAGAAGAGGCCGGGCTGGATGGTGCGTATCGGACGCCGCATGATCGGTTGAAGTTTGAGCGGTTTGCTGCGTCACTCGTGGGGCACGTGGGGCAGTTTCTTGATGAGTATGGACAGCGGCAGGCCGAATTGGGGAACTATTGATCTGGACTGAGGTAGACTGGTCGAATAACAGCGGTGCTGTTCCATCGCCGTTCTCGTGGTCTTCCCGTTCTATGAGGTGCCGCTCGGTTCGATCTGGAAGTAGGGACGAAGGTTTGCCGACGAGAACGCCCACTACGAAACGGTATTCGGGGGACGTTGGGGGATAGTTCGACCGGGATAACTAAACACAGTAGCAACATCAAGGAAACGTGACCGGTCACCCCCTTATTTCGGATGGAATACACGACCGGTATGGTTTTGACAGTGGACGAACAGCCTAAAACGATGACTGATTACCTGAATGCATTCCCCGTCGATGTCTCCCAGATGGACGTTGGCATCTACGATATCTCTCCACAACCAACAACACCGGCCTGGAACCGACTTGACCAGCTCGAGGACGATGTCTCTTCTGGCACGGACGGGATCGGTGTCCGGTACCACGACGGCGACTCGTGGAGAATCGTGGCCTGCGGGGACTCTAACCCCCCGGAACAGATCAACGATACCGACAGCAATCTCACGCTCATAGAATCAAAGGTGTGGACGCCCGGGACAGATGGCGACCCTGAGGTGATGGCCGAGGCCCTCGAAACCGGACTCAAGGAATATCTCACCAACTACCGTGACTACTGGGATGGTGACTACAACCGGGTGTACCAGTACACTCCGTACGCATCCCAAGGGAGCTACAATATGCACCTTGGGTACAAGCTCTCTGTCGAGTATGGTGATGGGTTCCATCTCTTCCTCGACCCGACGTTCAAGTTTTTCTCCGAGAAATCGTTGAAAGAGTGGATCGACCAGGTCGGGATTGAGCGGGTGCAGGAACAATTCACCGGCGAGAAGTTCATCATGTTCAGCTCACGGACGAGCTACGCCACGCTCGAAACCGTGTACGAGGACCGGACTGTGATGGACGAGTCGGTGTACGGATCGACGATATACGAGCTCAACGCCGATTCTCCGGCACCCCAGGCCGAGGACGTCGAAGAAACGGATCCGCTGTGCGGTGTCACCTACATGAACAATCCGAAGGAGTACACCGTGTCCCCGGCCCTGCTCTACAAAACCCCTGGGAACAGCGACGCATTAAACGATTCCGCGATAATCACGCCGACAGAACGCCGGGATGAGATCCGGTCACTCGCTGAGGACGTATCGTATATCCGAGTCGGCAGCCAGCAATTTAATGTGGGCGACACCGAGCTATCTGGCGAAATCACCCGGTTCTCATACCCGTCCCTGATGTTCGGTAACGGCCACGTATTCGACCCGCAGACGCTGGGCGACCTCCCGGACAAATGGGAATGGGAAAACGAGATACAACGACTGCTTGACGAACATGGCCCGTACAAACGTGTGCGAGGCGAACGGCATATTGCATTCGCGTATCCAGACAGTTATCCGGAAACGGCCGAGGAAACGTACCGGGATATCCAGGAACACCTGCAGCAGTATGCACAGATCACGGCACCCGGCCCGGTTGGTCCGATCGAGCACACTGACCGCCGAGTGTGGGATAAGTGGGTGAACCAACAGGGCGACCAGATTGACGGCCTGCTGGCTGCTTTATCCGATGATTCCGACGATCGGTATTATTCGCTGGTCAACGATGTTGCCGGCGCACCAGTCCAGCACCTCACACCGTCCGCCTTGGACGATTACCGAGACAGCAGCCTGTTCAACGTCGCGATGGGGCTTGCGGCCAAGATTGGTGTCCGCCCATTTGTCCTCGCCGAACCGCTACATTCCGACGTAGTGATCGGGTTCGACGTAAACGGGTTCGACCAGAACTCGATCGGTGCCGTCACCCATGACGGGGACACCGGCGAAGTAATCACTCAAACGACGAGCGGATTCAGCGCGGGCCCGAGTACGGCCGCACCGGAGTTCGAGACGAAGTCAGCACTCCGAAACCAAATCGCAGAGGCTGTGGAGGAGAAGGACTCGGTGTCTTCGATTATCATC
Source organism: Halolamina sp. C58 (assembly GCF_051195095.1). Classification (NCBI taxonomy): domain Archaea; kingdom Methanobacteriati; phylum Methanobacteriota; class Halobacteria; order Halobacteriales; family Haloferacaceae; genus Halolamina; species Halolamina sp. C58. The sequence continues at coordinate 45,835 of NZ_JBNTJY010000003.1, forward strand.
CAGCGAGGCGGGATATTGAAAAACACCGAGGAAGCAGCGGTCCGGGAGTTGATCCCGGAACTTGTCGACGAGGGGATGCTGCCCGAAAATGTTCAGTGGGGCGTAGTCGAGGTGAATTCGGACACACCGCACCGGATCTTCGATCAGGACTATGATCTACAGGCGCCGACCGGGGCCTATACGACGATTGGCGACCAGACCGGTATTGTGGTAAACGGTGGACATCCGTACGTGTGGCAGGGAACACCCCGTGCCACGAGCTGTACGCTGGTGGCGGCAAACAGTGAATGGGACATCACGGCATTGACGCAAGACGTTTTCCGGCTGTCCTTCCTTAACTGGGGGTCGCCAGGAAGTGTGAACATGCGTTCCCCGATATCGACCGACCTGGCGACAGAACTCGCAAAGATGTTCGAAAAGTGCAGCGAGATCCAGTATCTTCCGTTCTAGATCGTTTCGAGAAGGTTTCTGTTGACACGGGCTCGTAGAGTAACTGTGTCAGCCGTGTCAGTTCCCGGGTGTGTTATTGCATCAGCGAGCTCCCCTGTGTCGGGCGTGAAGAATTGTTTGGTGTCCTCGGTGATCGCGTGGAGGAACCGGTCATTCCACCAGTCGGTATATTCCGGGGTTCGCTTGGAAGACAGCTGATCGAGGTGGTCTCCATAGTCAGCGGTTTCCCTCTCAGCCAGTCGGTGGAGTTCTTCAGGGAACTCGTCGGCCAACGTTTTCATAACGTGCCGGTAACGGAGAGCCTCCGGCGGATGTTCCTGTCTCACCTGTCTAGCAGGGAGTTTATACGGATTATCGGAGAAAAGACACCGGGTTAAACTGACCGCGTATGCAGGACCGAACGTCAGCGTGCCGATTGTATCACAGTATAGCTCTTCGTACCAGTAACTGAGGGCGTCGGTAACTGTTTCTTCGCGATCATCGAATTCACTGGCGATCCGTCTTCGCTCCTGATTGACGGTGTCTGGAAGAGTGTAGCTCTCCCGGTAGTCCATGGTGACGTGCGCGATCTCGTGGGCAATTAACGGGGCAAACTCGTTGAACGATGCTGTGGAGATGTTGCGGGGGAGCCAGAGTCCATACACCGCTTCCTGGATGAACGTGACGAGAGCTGTCTCGTTCCAGCAGATGGGGATGATATCGAAGTCGATGCCGAGCGGGTGGCAGAGTTCGTCGACGACCGTACGGACGTTGTCAAATACCGCTGTCTTGTCCGATTCCTGGGCAGTATGGAGTTCGTAGTAGGAGATAATTTTCTCGATCTTCTGGAGGTTACCGTGGGCGTCCCAGAGGTCGCTGCAGATTTCTTCGTAGAAATCGCCGGTGTCCTCAGAGAGTTTGGCGAGGGTTTCGATGTCGAATCGGATTTCGTCGAGTAGTGTGTCGAAATCCGCTAGTAATGGATCGAAGACGTTGGCCGGGGTGCGAACGTCGTCGTCAGCGAGACGCTCATCTATGGAGTCTCGTCGGTTTTCCAGGTCGGCTAGTTTTTCGTCGACAGTCTCAGGCAAAGTTGCCTCTAAGTGCCTGCTTGTTCTCTTCGACGGTCTCGTTGGCGACGTCGCGGATATCCTCCAACTTGTCTTTGAGCCTGTCGAACTCGGGATCCGACAACGCTTGTGATGGCTGGGGGCTGTCCTGAAGTGATTGGAGCGAGGAGATAATGTTCTGCAGGTCCGGGCGAATAGTATCATCGGAGTCGCGCCAAGCGTTTTTCACGCCATTGTATAGGGGTTGCAGTTCTTCGTCCGTGTAGTAGGGATCGTGAGAGATCTCGAGCAGACGGTTGATGACCTTTTCCGCGTCTTCCAACTGTTGCTGAATGCGATCCCTGCCATACCGGTCGACGGCATCGTGCCGGATGATGGAGATGGCTTTGAGGGCCTTGTTGAGACTACGGCTGAGGTCCGTGTAAGTCTCTTTTTCGCGCTGGACCCTCCAGAGACTCATGACGAAAATGTACTCTAGCGTTTCACTTATAACTTGTGTGAACCCTAAAACAGCAAATAATCTGGGTTATACCGCCTAATAACGCTGATTTAGGGTGTAGTGCCCCTTCTACTAGTCGTCTGTGCTCTCGATCACGTACCCATTATCGTAGGCGTGTTCCTCCGGGGCACAACCCAGCGACCGGTGAGGACAATGCCGACAATGCGACCCAGGATCCGCCTCAAACGACGGCGAATCCGCCGCCTGCAACATATCCACAACATCGGTCCAACTGCCTTCGATGTCATCCCGATGAATCAAGTCAATCTCACCATCGGCGTCACCAGCCTCACCGACATACACATACCCGGCCCATTCCACCGGTTCGTCGAACAGTTCCTCACAGGCCCGGAGGTACAGCAAGAGCTGTGACGAAGACTCGATGTCTCGTTTCTCGAACGTTGTCTTATAATCCAACACGGCCAGTCCCTTCCCCGGCACCTGCCGCACCGAATCCATATACCCGATCACCGGGCCATCCACCCCGGGAATATCCGTCACTTCAAATGGGAGCTCGGCGGCGACTGGGTCCCACTCCATCAGATCTGTCGCGAATAGTCGATTAATACAGGTCTCGACCTCGTCACGTACCGATTCCAGGTCCCGGGCTCGGACAATCCGGTCACAGATATCCAACCACTCATCTTCTTCTGTGTCATTCCGGTAGAACGCTTCTTCCGCCACGGCGTGGAACACGTTCCCGACTTTCCGCCAGCTCGGTTCGTCCGACTGACCGACTGCTACTTCTGACGGCATCGGGTCATCGAACCCGTACAGCACGTGGTCCAAAAGGTGGCGGCGCGGACAGTCAGAATACGTCTCCAGCGAAGTGTGGCTGTGCTGGACAGGCAGCTCCGAACCGTCGTCGAACGACAGTGAACCTGGATGTATGGCATCCACCGCTGGATCTCGCGGTGTCAGGTCCTCGTCGAAGATTCCCTCCCCCAAGTCATGGATCTCCCCGATCGCCTGTTCGAGGTTCAGTTCGTCCTCGTACCTGTTGTAGTAGGTGATTGTTCCCGGTGTTATATCGGCTGCCTGCGCTACCTCTTCGGAAAGGTTCACGACCGTCTCTGGATACCGATCCTCGACCTCCTTGAACGTCTCTCGCACCGAACTCCACAGATTCATCTGGGGTTGTTCTGGTGACCACGGCGTATTGACATCCGGGAAAACCGTCTCCAACAGCTGTTCCGGTGAGTTTGCTGGTCCCGCCGCCTGAATACATTGCTCCCGCAGATATGACACAGACTTCTGCCAACCATCATACTCCTCCGGCGTCTGACTGAACACCACCAGCAACGACTCTGCCCGGGTCACTCCGACATGGAACGTCCGCCAGTCCTCTTCCTGCTTCTCCTGATAAGCGGACTCAGTCAAGGGATGCGTATACGCGTCATCCTTGATGGCTCGGATGATCGATTGATATCGATGCGCCGACCACGCGGCGTCTTCGGTCGTCGCCCATGACGGTGAATACGTCGTCACCCACTCGTCGTCCTCCAGATATGGGAAAAGCACGGTGTCAAACTGAAGCCCCTTGGCCTGATGGACGGTCATGATATTGACTTTGTCCTCAGACTGAGACCCAATACCGACGGCAAGGTCGTTATCACGACCTTTGAGCGACCGGGCCAGACTGTCGACGAATTCCTCGGAGAACCGGCGGAGAACGTTATCGCTTTCGTATGCCTGCAGGAATTTCTTGATACGGTCCAGCTGTGCACGATCTTCATCCTGCAGATACCATTCAATACACGTTTTGTCGACGAACGCGTTGTAGAAGTACGGTAGCGAATGACTGTCCTTGAGCTCCACTAACTCCTCGAAATCACTCCGTGCCCGGTTAACTCGATTCGGCTGCTCTAACGATATCTCCTCGAGACTCTCATGGTCCAAGACCGCCTCATAGAGTGAATCAACCGAAGCGGTCTCCAGAGCCTTCAAGTCCTCCTCGGTGACGCGGTAGACCAGCATCAGTACCCGGCGAAGATGGATATCTGAGGACGGGTCAACAAGCGCCCGGAAATAGGAAAGAATGGTCTGCACACCCGGCTGCAGGTCCGTCTCGCTCGTGCCGTCAATCCGATAAGGTATCTGCCGATTCCGGAGACTAGCGGCCACGTCCCTGGCCTGCTGGTTGGTCCGGACGATCACTGCGATATCACCAAGTGAACGGTCATCGATCTCATCGAACCCATCTTCCAGCAGCTGAGAGACCGTAGTCGCAACTTCCTGTGCAGTAGTCAGTTCCGTCCAGTCTCCAGCGACCATGCCGAGCCGTGCCTCGTCCGTTTCATCCCGTTCTACGTAGGTCTCTTCCTCCGATGGATCAATAATGCAATCGTCAGAAACCAGGTGTTTCGAATCGTACGCACCACACTGGTTTGCCATCTCCAGTATCTCCTGATCTGACCGGAAGTTCCGCTTGATATCGATCCGGTCGTGATCTGCGAATACGTCCCCGAGGTCGTTCAGTCCTTCCGGGTTCGCTCCGCGCCAACCGTATATCGCTTGGTCAACGTCACCGATCGCAAGAAGTTGCGCGTCACCTTGACACAGCCCGGTGACAACGTCCATCTGTACATCGTCGGTATCCTGGAACTCGTCACAGAATACGTAGTCCCACCTACTCTGAATCTCGTCGCTTACCTGTGAATCGTTAATCAGTGTTTCTGCTCGGTTGATGAGCTCGTCAAAGTCCAGCGCGCCACGGGACTCCAGCTCGGCCACGTAGTCCTGGTAAATCTCTTGCAAGCCGTGCATCTCTTCCAGGGCTTCGATGTAAGACCTGAGATGACCGAGCGGCGTCTGTTTCATGTCCGTCCACCAGTACGTGTAGGCGTTAGTACCAGACTCGAACAGTCCCTGTGGGAGGAAGTTGTACGCCATCACAGGGTCTTCCGCCACGAGAGCTTCCACCATCTCCGTCCACAGCTCCAAATATTCAAGATATGATTCAATGGTGGACCAGGTGTCACCCGACTGGTGGCTCGCAACCAATTGCCAGCGCGATAGTTCCTCCCGGTAATCGTCAAGATTGGCCGCGATACGTGCCTCGCCGGCCTCGAATTCATCGGAAGTGAAATTATCTGGGTCAAACAGTTCCGCTGCCCTCTGTTCCAGATCGATGACGAGCCGTTTGAGCTCGCCGACTGTCGATTCTGCCGGCAGGAATTCCTCTACATCGGCCGGTGACACGGCTTCCTGCCGCATCTCCCTGATGTAGTCCACCGCTTGTCCTTCTACCGCGGCTGCGTCGTCCTGACGCCGTGACACATACTGGTAGTCGTGTTCATCGATCAGATTCTGGATGGTGCGGAACCGTTGGTCATCGGTGATGACGTCGAAGTCCGGATCTAATCCAAGGACGTAGGCGTACTCAGAGACGAGCTGGCTGCAGAACGAGTGGTAGGTATAGACATCGATGTTATACGCCTGGTCGATAGACAACTGCTCCGCATCGGTGATGCTCTCCTGAATTGACGACGCAGCCTCGTTCGCAAACGTCAGAACAAGAACACGGTCTGACGGTGGGGCATCGACCGCGGTGAGCATCTTTTCGATTCGCAACCGCATGGTCGTGGTTTTTCCGGCACCCGCCCCGGCGTCGACACTCACGTATTCGTTGTCGGCGTCGAGGACATCTTCCTGTCCACCCTTCGGCGTCGGCCCGTTCGATTGTTCGGATTCAGACATTGAACATCACCTCCCGTTTAATCGCTTCCTGACAGCCCGCGGCATACGAACAGTACTGGCACGAGTTTTCGACAACCTGCTCGAAGTCGCCATTCCAGTGGTCCTGCTCGTTGAATACTTCCTCGGGGCTGTATGTCTCGTCGGAAATGTTTCCGACCATCCACGCGATCGCGTCGTCCACGGTCTGGCGACTCTCTGCGAGGAACTGCCCCATCCGCCGCTGCTCGATTACTGCCTCGCACTCATCTTCGGTTTCGAACGTGTCTTCCATTACACTCAGATACATTAGCTCCGTTCCGACGTCGTCAGTTCCATACTGGCTGAGGGCTTCCTCTGCTATCCGGGCACCGATCACTGTTCCGACTTTCTCCGGCGAATAATTGCCCTGGTCAAGATGCTTGTCGGCTATCTCGTCATCGGATTCATAGGGAACTTTGCTCCCCCACATCCGATCTGTCAGCCGCACCCCAACGAATTGGCTATCATCGGCCATGATGTAATCGACATCCTTCCCTACCTGCTGACCTTCAAAATCCGCGGTCAATGTGATATCAGGCCCGATCACTGGCTCATCTGAAACCGTAGCTGCCTGTTCGATCTTGTCCAGATGCGTGGATCCGACCGCATCAAAGTAGGCATCTACCCCGGCCTTGGCCCGGTTTTTCTCCGTGGATTCCTGCTGAGACGAGTGATGGTCTGCCGCATCAGTGTAGAATTCCCACGCAGAATCAAGTGCCTCCAACGCTGCGTCACGAGGGTCAACACCGTTGCTCCGGGCCTCATCGTAACCGGTGCAGATCGCCTTTCGGAGAAGCTGGCGGAACAGATCCTGATTCCGCTGGGTGTCCCCGGTCAGTTCGGCCACGTGCTCGAACTCGTACTTCCGCGGGCACAAGAGATACGTCGTCAGTTCTTGTGCGGTGAGGGGTTCAGTCACTTTGCATCACATCCCCGCGGGCCATGGCAAACTGACTGGCAACCGCGTCGGCAAACACCGGGTCCACGTCATCGTCCGACAACAGGTTCTGGATCACTCCGAACACCTCCTCGGTGTCCTCGATCTCCGCTGTTTCACCGGTGTGTGCGGCGTTGACGATACCTTCCAATTCCTCCCACGGCTGGTCGAGGATATACTCGACGACCTTCTCACGTGTCTGGATCGGCCGGTCGTCACTTTCCGGCGACAGGGCATCCACCCCAATCTGTTCCTGGTCCTGCAGATGATTGAGGTAGCGAGACGGGTTGTACGCCCGGCCCAATCCACTTTCCTGAGAGTCGTACGTGCAGAAGTACAGGTTCTCGGTGGCTGCCCGGGCACCAAGAGCCAGTTTGCGACGTTCTCGATGGTGGTAGTACGTGTCGAAGGCACTCGTCGAGCGGTCACCCGTGTAGGTTTCGTATGTTGTCTCTATCGTATCCTCGTCCACAGCGGTGACCGCCGGGTATTCTGGCATATTTTTCAACCACGGCTTGGGGAATAGTGGTGTCAATCGCTCACCGCCGGGATATTCTTGGTCCACCACGTTTAGCAAGAACACCGTGTTGTAGCTCTCATGTTTTACGCCCTGGATATCGGTGACTGTGATGCCGTGCGACTGGGGTGCGGTCTCGATGGTATGGGTGTATGCCGCGTCGAACCTGATAGCCCGCTCCAGCACGTGCTTGAACGTTGGGAGGTCACTGTCCATCAAGGTGGTCTGGTCAATAAACTGTGCCAGCTCGGTAACTCGCTTGATGTTCTGGAACTGTTCTTGGATCTCGATATGGCTTTCACCGGTGGCGACGCGTTCCTTCAGGTCCGTATTGACGATCCACCGGTTGAGGGTCGTGCTAGGCGATCCGCTACCGCATGCCTCTGCGAGCTCCGGGGAGAAGTCGTCGACCCGGGCGGTCAGCCAGGACCTTGCGTCTTCGTCCCGGTTCAGCAGGAACTGCACAAAGGCATAGAGTTCCGTAACAGCCGGATCCTCTGCAAGCGCCGGTGCACCCACGGTCTGAGTGGGAAGACCGGCAGCCCGGAGATGGCGACGAGCTTCTGACAGCCGATCACCGAGACTGTTCACGACAACGGCGAAATCGCTGTATTCGTCATCGTCGTCGTGTCTAAGGTACTCAATTTCATTGGCGACGGCACTGATCTGCTCCCGGAATGTGGATTCGTGGAGGTGTGTCCCTGAGACTGTGTCCGTGAGATCGATGTTGGTGGCTAGGAACGATGCTATCCGGCCTGGCCCGGTCACGGAACGCCGGGTGCCAGCAGGTTCATCGAGAGTGGGCGGTTCTCCGGTTTCGAAGTCGATGACACTGTCTTCGCGGAGCTCGTTGAGTTCTCCCGGTTCAGTTTTCACGCGTTGGATGCTGGCGTTGCGTTCCCCGATTGCGATCAGGTCGGCATCTTGGGCGAGATGGGCGAGGTACCGTCGGTCGTTTGCGGTATATTCCTCGAATTCGAGGGCGAGGATAGCTTCAAACCCGGAGGCGACGTGGTCATAGGTCGTGTCGTCCTGTAGTGCGTCCGTACCACGGGGGATGATGTTGGCCCGTTCGACAAGTCCGTGTGTATCTAACCGTTCATGAAACCGGTCGTTGAGACAGGCCAACGTTGCTATCAGGATGTGTCGTTCTGCTTCGTCGTCTTCCGGTGTGAACCCGCCTTGCCGGGTGGCCTCGAGCAGGACTTGTCCAACGTCCCGTCCGAAGCTGTCCTGCTCGCTTGCAGTCTGGAAGAATTCGATGACGTCCGCCCGCTGGTAGTTTTCCGGCCATCGTACATTGTCGATCCGGGTTGTGGCTTCGTCAACGAGGTCTTCCCAGTTGGTGGATTCGATGACGTCGGCGAGGAGTTCGATACGTTGTTCGTATGCCAGCCGGTCGATGTCCGGGTCGTTGATTTCGACGACGTGGGAGGCGTGTTGTGGAGTTGACTGGACGTTAGGGCGAACCTGCAGCCCGAGCGCGGTCTGTATGTGGTCAGCGAGCGGGTCCAGATTGCAGGGGATGCGTTTGAGGACGAGTATGTCGCGGGGATTGTGGTCGTCGAGGAGTTCCTCATAGACGGCGGCGAACTGGTCGGTGAGGGGAGCTGGAGAGAAATTTAGTGCGTAGAACTTACCAGTTGGGGGAGTGTCCGTATCCATTACCTACGTCATCCTGTCGGAGAACGCAAAAGTATTCTGCCGATAGCGAGGTTATGAATATCATATCCGTTATTGCCGCCTGGAACCCGTGCTCGCTTGGTGTCACTGGCCTGTATTATCTGTGCTGATGGGAATAATCAGTCAGGATCTGCTCTGTTGAATCCGTCGAGGGCGAAGGGATAACGTCGCTCTGAAGGTGGAAGCGAAGCGGAAGAGCCGAATGTGCCTAAACTACTCTTCCGCTTTGGGAAGCAAGCCGCGTCGCTGGTTCAAAAGCGCTGTGCCGCCAGTCCAAAGGCGGTGAGTGATCCGGCTGGCAACGGATTTCCCGGGTGAAAGCACCTAACTCACCACTTTTTGTGCGTTCACATGGATGCGACGTACCGCGAAATCGTGGATTGGGCGAGTGAGATGGATCAAGTTTATAGAGTGTTACAGCTGTCGTGGACGGTGTTTCCCGCACTCTCAACGCTGTACCGGTCATTCGAGGGTTGCCACTGTCAGTGTGGCGCAGGTTCCTTCGGGAGCCTGCGCAGATCTGCGATCCGGGCTCGCATGGTGCCATCGATGCCACGTCTTCGACCGCGAAACGGCATCGAGACACTACCAACACCGCTCGAATCGTCACATACGCACGCTCAAAACGACGGCGCTTATCGATACAGACACCTCCTTGGTCGGTCGGAAACACCGGTTCGGGACAGACCTGAGTGACTTCCATTAGGGATTGTCACTCATAAAGTAGTGACTGGGGCCTATGTGACCTCTCAGAGTATACTCTATTCGCCTTTTGATTACGACTGTCCTCTCTCAGAGGGTAGTAGACGCGGTTCTCTGACGTTCGTTCACTTCTCCTCGCAAATGTATGGATAGAAAGCTGGCCTCGGCACTCAGAGGCATCTTCACTCCCTATTGCAACCCATAGCATGCCCTTCAATGAGACACCATCGCCGTAGGTGAGATGGGATAATTTCTATCATCCCCTGAATGGGTGAGGGGCTCGCTGTACTGGCGGGTTCCCGAAACACGGTGAGAACGATGGCAACCAGAGACATCTACGAAACTGGCTTCGACGAGGACGTCCGAACGGAATCGAGTGCGAACCAGTGTCCCGAGTGCGACGGCCGAGTCACCACGAACGCGGTCGAAACAGTCTGCGAGGACTGTGGCCTCGTCGTCGACGAGCAGCGAATCGACCACGGGCCCGAATGGCGAGTATTCGACGAGGACGAACGCGAACGGACGGGTGCGCCGCTCACGGCGACGCGGCACGACCGGGGGTTGTCGACTGAGATCGGTCGGGGTACCGACGCGAACGGGAATAGACTCTCCGGACGGAAGCGCCGTCAGGTCGCTCGGATGCGCCGAGAGCAAAGCCGGGGGCGGTTTCAGTCGAAAGCCGAGCGCAATCTCGCGCACGGTCTGGGTGAGGTTCGCCGGATCGTGAGCGCACTCGAGCTGTCCGAGATGATTCGTGACCAGGCGTGTCAGCTCTTCCGGAGCGCCCAGAACGAGGACCTCCTGCAGGGCCGGTCGATCGAAGCGATGGCCACCGCAAGCGTCTACGGAGCCTGTCGGTGCAACGGGCGACCACGAACGCTCGACGACATCACCGAGTCGGCGCGCGTCGAGCAATCGCGGGTGACGAACGCATACACGACGCTGAATACGGAACTTGGCCTGCCAGCCCAACCCGTGACGCCCAGTGCGTTCGTTCCGCGGTTGGCCTCGGAGCTCGACGTCTCCGATCAAATCCGGCAGCGGGCTCGGCAGTTGGCGGAAGCATCCGAATCGACTGGGGCAACCACCGGGGTTCGGCCGTCCGGGTTCGCTGCAGCCTGTCTGTACAAAGCCGGACGCGAAGACGGGCAATGGCTCACCCAGTCGGACGTCGCTGACGTTGCGAACGTCTCGGTGGTCACCGTGCGGACCCACCGCGACACACTGGACGAACTGGCTGTCTAACGCCCACACTGCTGATTTTCGATTGTATGTCTGTAGGCTGATTGATGTGAGAGCCATTATTTAAACCCGAAGACGAAGCATGATACGGCCAGATCACTCTATGACCGACCAGTACGCCGACTACGAAGCCCTCCGACCGCTCGGCGAAGCGACCCACGTTCCCGACGATCAACTCGCCAGTAGTAGTGGCGAGCCCCGGCGGCAACGCTCTGGTGGCGTCGACGCGGGCTATCCAGACGACCCGACAGAAGGTGAGACCGAGTGCGATTCCTGTGGAGCGTCGATCCCCGCTGGCCAGTCGAAGTGCCGGTTCTGTCTCACGAACCATCTCGAAGCAGCCGACGATCAGGACACATCGACTGCCGAACAGACTCTCCTCCATATCATCCACATAGTCGTTGAGGCGTCGACGTTCTACGGCGCCGTCGGGAAGGGATCTGCTGCGGCCACCCTCCTCGCGAAGGCAGACGATGACCCAGTAGTCGATGACTGCAAGCTAATCTATGATCTCGACGAGGAACCGGCCCCACGGCTTGTCGATCAGTGGCCCTCGCTCCCCTCGGCGACACGGGTCACGTCTGAATGTGGTAATCAGCTGCTCGCGGCTGCTCGTGAGCGGACGGCGTGGACAGAGACGACGCAGTCCTGTCACGACGGCGAGCACACGACGTTCCTCTACGACGAAACCGGGAGCGAGGTTCGCACCGAAGCTCGTCTTGCAAGCCTACGTGAGGACGCAGACAACGACCTCTGGCTGGTGCCAGCGATTGCGCTCCAGAAATCCGTTGACAAGACCGATACCGAACAGCCACGACGCGAGCGCCCAAACAGAACTCACCTCGAGTGTCGAGAGTGTGATCGGGAGACTAAGCATCGATTCCGCGAATTCGAGGCTGTCCCCGATGACGAGTGGACCGGGCAGCCAATGTGGGGCTGTCAGCGGTGCGGCACGCCACGCTACGGGCCCGAACCCGAAGCCGATCAGTAAAGACGACGTCAAATTAACCAACAATTCTGGTGTCGGCTCGGAGTTGTTGGTTAACAGAAGCCAGCTCGCGACCACCCGACGATACCACACCTGCTGACTGCCCGCCGGTGTTTTTCGGCGCCGAGAATTGGCGGAGGCGCACACATGGATCCACGAGACACCCCCGGCTATCGACTCCACCGCGCGCTCAGTAGCCTCACCAGTATCGACAGCGACCAATTGGAGCCCGCTGATCGAGAGCGAATTAGCACCGCGACGACGCTCCTCGAGCAGGTAGATTTTCTCACCCAACCGAATACGACGAGGGACGGTGACATCAACAGAGAATCCTGACAGCTCGACGCATCGGCAGCGCAACGTCATGTGGCCGTCACAGCGTGAGCAGTTGCTCGCCCCCTGAAAGGGTGCGGGGGCGCGAGACCGCTCCCGAGAACAATCCATGGCAACATTGCAAGCCGCAACGACATCGACCGGCGCGCTCGTATCGGATCCACAGGCAGTCCGCGAGCTCTGTGAGAACCACTGCTTCGGGACGCTCAACTGGGAAGTGGACGACGACGGCGAACTCGTTATCTGGGGCTACGACAGCTTCGAAGTGTACGAGGCCCGTGAGAACGGTCTTCCTGACTACGACGGTGGCATCGTCACTCACGAGTTCCTCCGGTCGCTCGCGGAGTATCTCGAACCGAACGAAGAATTCGACATCCAGACAGCCGGATTTACCAAGTGCCGGTTTCCCGTGCTGGCGAAACGGTACGTCGTTCGCGACGGCGAAGTCCTCCACGCGGACCTCAGTTCCCCCGACCCGATCGACGAGTAGCGTTGTTCGTCCCCCGGGAGGGGTGCGGGGCGATCCAGTCGTGGGTCGTCCTGCAAGGAGATTGTTCAATGGGCCACCGCGCACTCGTTGCGTACGAACGCACAGACGGACAGTACACGCTCCACTACTCTCATTGGGGTGCAGCGAATCTCAAGCTCAAGCACCGAATCTCGGCCGAAACACCGTTCGGTGGCGACGACACCGACTCGAAGTGGGCGAAACAGCTGCTGGCGGAACTGGCCGATGGCCTCGAAGCAGATGGCGTCGACGGCTACCTCGCCGGCGAGGATCGTCCGTCGTCGGTCGTCAAGCCGAAGCCCCGTGCCACCGGGCTCACCCTCGACGAGATCGTCGCGGACCACCTCGACTATCTCCACCACGAGGCGATCTTCGTGGTGTCACCCACCTTCGAGGTGACCGCCTATCGGACGCTGTGGTTCGGGCTGCAGTACGACTCGGAGACGGTCGAACAGGGAGAGACCGTCGGGAACGGCGCGCTCGCGACGGTGCGCTGGTACGACGGCAAGCCGGTCGGCGACGGCCACCTACAGGGACAGTTCGCGGCCCTCAAAGACGTCGTCGGCGACATGCTCGATAAGGGCGTCTTCACGCCGTCAACGGCGATACAGTATCTGAAACGGAAGCTCGCTGAGCGGGTCGGAGACCGACAGGAGCTGCTCATTCCGACCGGAGAATCACCCTTCGAGACAGCGAGTCTCGGCAAGCCGTAACACCAATCCCTTAGTGGATATCGGGGGACGTCTAAGTATGTCAAATCAGTCTGAAGATGACGTTCGTGTTTGGCTTGTCGAACGGACGTACTCCGATGACGAGCAGAACCTGATCATCCTCACCTACGCAACACCCGATGGAGAACAGTACTATCGGAAGGAACGCGCACTCACGTCCTTCACCGACGTCCGAGATACGACAGCAGCAGTCGATGCTGAACCCGGCAATCTTGGCATGGTCGATGACCCCGACCTCCAGGAGCAATACGCGGCCGAAGCACAGCGAATGCAGGAGGTTCACGACCCGGACGACGTGATCTGATACCCGCCAGTAGACATCGCCCCAAGCCATGGGTTATGTCGTGGCAGGCCTTAGTCGGGGTATGCGCGAACTCGTCTTCGCTCTCGAATACGAGCCCGGCTGCAACAGGGTGGCGGACGCCCTCGCAGACCACCCCGACGCTCGCGTTCGTTCACTCTCGCTGCACGCCACTGCCGACCAGCTCTGGCGAGTCGACCATGCCACCGGCACTCCGGACGCACTCGACGCCATCGAGGACGCGTTTCGCAACAGCGACTACTACGCCGACTGTCTCGCCACCGAGGACTGCGGCGCAACCCAGACCACCCGTGTCCTCGACCGCACGGACGACACGCTCATCCTCTACTCCGACTGGGAGCGGACCCCTGCCTGTGCCTCAGTCCCCCACATCGCCCGCGACCACCTCGGCGACGGTGTGCTGTTCGAGACCCGTCACGAGGGCCGCCACTACACGTGGCGGCTCATTCACTCCGACGAGGGCGATGTGGCGGCGTTCTTCGATTCCCTCGGGGTTGCCGTCGGGGAATGCGCCCAGATGGAGATGCTCCGCACCGCGGATACGACGACATCAGCTGGGGGAGGCGACGGGACACCGAGCGGCCTGCCGCCAGCACAGGAGGCCGCACTCCAGGCCGCTGTCGAACACGGCTACTACGAGTCACCCCGCGAGGTCGACGTCGGCGAACTCGCCGAGCATCTCGACGTGCCACGGTCAACACTCACCTACCGACTCCGTCGGGCGGAAGAACATTTGGCGAAGCAACATGTCGCCGGCGAGCGGGTAGCGGAAGAACGGCTGGCATCGCACTGAGGGCCGCAGTTGGAATATTCCAACAAAGACATATGGAACTCCCACTCCTACCGTGAGGTAATGACAGAGAATCCGGACGCAGCAGGAGAAACGAGCGGCGGCGGACAGCGACGTGAGCTGACCGCCCGCCTCGCCGTTCCCGAGATGGACTGTCCCTCTTGCGCCCAAAAGGTGGACAAGAGCCTCCAGCGTGTCGACGGCATTACTGACGCCACGCTCCAGCCGACCACCGGCACGGCCAACGTCACGTACGACCCTGATCGGACTAGCGAAGCCGACGTAATCAAGGCGATTGAAGGCGCCGGCTACGAGGTCGTCGGGGGCTCGGACGCTGAGGGCGATGATGAGGACAACCAGGCGACCGACGGCGTCGACATCGCGCCACCATCGGAGGTCTGGACGAGTCCTCGCGCGAAGAAGACGTGGCTCGGCGCGGCGTTCGTCACGCTCGGCCTCCTCTTCGAATTCCTCCTCACCGGACAGAACGTCACGGTGGCGAGCGTCCTCGAGTACCCGCTCCACATCGCAGATGTCCTGTTCCTCGGCGCCGTCGCCGCCAGCGGCATCCCCGTCGTCCGTAGCGGGTACTACTCCGCGAAGAACCGAAGCCTCGACATCGACCTGCTGATGGGGACGGCGATCATCGCGGCGACCGGTATCGGCTACTTCGTCGAGGCCGCCACGCTGGCCGTCCTATTCAGCATCGCCGAGCTGCTCGAGGACTACGCGATGGACAGGGCACGGGACTCCCTGCGCGAGCTGATGGAACTCTCGCCCGACGAGGCGACCGTCCTTCGCGATGGTGAGGAAGTGACCGTTCCCGCCGAGGAGGTCGACGTTGGCGAGACCGTCGTCGTCCGCCCCGGCGACAAGATTCCGCTCGACGGAACGGTCATCGACGGCGAGAGTGCAGTCGACCAGTCGCCGATCACGGGCGAGAGCGTCCCCGTCGACAAGACTGCCGGCGACGAGGTCTACGCCGGCGCGATCAACGAAGAGGGGTACCTCGAGGTAGAGGTCACCTCGACCGCTGGCGATTCGACGCTCTCGCGCATCATCGAGATGGTACAGGGCGCACAGGCGAAGAAGACCGAGTCTGAGCAGTTCGTCGACCGCTTCTCCGGCTACTACACACCCCTCGTCGTCGTGCTGGCAATCCTGACCGCCGCTATCCCGCCGCTGGTTATCGCCGACCCCATCTCGGTGGACGTGGCCGGGTACGGGTTCACTTTCGCCGGCGACTGGCAGACCTGGTTCATCCGCGGGCTCACCCTGCTGGTAATCGCCTGCCCCTGTGCGTTCGTCATCTCCACACCCGTCTCGGTGGTGTCGGGCATCACCAGCGCCGCGAAGAACGGCGTCCTGATCAAGGGCGGCAACTACCTCGAAGCGATGGGCGAAGTCGATGCCGTCGCGCTCGACAAGACGGGGACGCTCACGAAGGGCGAACTCGCCGTCACCGATGTCGTCCCGGTCGGCGACACCACTGAGGATGATCTGCTCCGTCGCGCCGCCGGGCTGGAGCGGCGCAGTGAGCACCCCATCGCTGCGGCGATTCTCGCCCGTGCTGAGGAGGCGGGCGTGGGCGACCTGCCCGACCCGAGTGGCTTCGAGAGCCTCACGGGGAAGGGCATCCGGGGCGAGATCGACGGCGAGACGTACTATGCGGGCAAGCCCGCGCTCTTCGAGGAGCTGGGCTTCGACCTCGCTCGAGCACGCCGCGAGACAGACGGCGGCGTCGTGGCGGAAGAGGCGACCGAGGCCGACGACGGGGCGTTCGCCGAGGACGCGCTCACCTCACTGGAGCGGGAGGGCAAGACGGTCGTTATCGTCGGGACGGAGTCGGAACTGCTGGGTGCAATCGCCATCGCCGACGAGGTGCGCCCGGCCTCGAAGCGGGCTGTCGAACGCCTGCACGAGCTGGGCGTCGAGCGCGTGGTGATGCTGACCGGGGACAACGAGGGCACCGCCCGCGCCATCGCCGAGCAGGTCGGTGTCGATGAATATCGCGCCGAACTCCTACCCGACGAGAAGGTCGACGCAGTCGAGGAGTTACAGGCGGAGTACGGGGAGGTCGCGATGGTCGGCGACGGCATCAATGACGCCCCCGCGCTGGCCACTGCGGAGGTCGGCATCGCGATGGGCGCGGCGGGCACCGACACCGCCCTCGAAACGGCTGATATTGCGTTGATGGGCGACGACATCGGGAAACTCCCGTACCTGTACGACCTGTCGCATACGGCCAACGGCGTGATCCGGCAGAACATCTGGGCGAGCCTCGGCGTGAAGCTTCTGCTCGCGTTAGGCGTGCCGCTGGGCCTGGTCAGCGTTGCGCTGGCAGTCGTTGTCGGAGATATGGGGATGAGCCTCGGCGTCACCGGGAACGCGATGCGGTTGTCACGAATCGAGCCCGATCGAATCATCGACGCCTGATTCTGCGGCGGGAAGTGCGGGCAGGACGCTCTTCTTTCGGGACTTACCTCCGCTACATCGAGACTAGTTGTGGTTTGTCTGGGGCAGAAAGGACTGAGCCCCACCGTTGGCTCGTGATTTGATGCCCGAGAATTCAGACGACGATCCATTCCACGATTGCGAGTTAGATCCCGACGCAGTCCTCGGGACGCGCACCTTCCACGATGTCCTGTTCACCGATGAGACGGAGACACCGGTGAACGTGCTCACTGGCGAGACGCCCGCACATTCACAGGCGACCGTCGAGGAAGCGAAGGAGTTCGCTGCGAGTATTGACACCGACACGCCACAGATTGCACTTCCGGCGTCAGTTGAGACGCAAATCGAGACGCAGAGTAAGCCCTACACGTCGGCTGCGTTCTTCCACTTCAAGGCGACGGGCTCGCTAAGGCGTCACCGCGCCTACCACGCCGCATATGACTCGGATGCGTTCACCGTCGACTTCGAAGCTGACTACGAGTCCGGAAACCTGACCATCACAGTCGATCGAACGAACGAGTCCTAAGAATCGACCGCTAGATCAGGGTTTTTCGAGCGCCGGCGATGGGTGCCGGCGCAGCAGGAGCGAACGATCAACCACTCCCGGTGCGTCGGCGTTTCGAGGTGTTCGAGATGCACATGGTAATTTACGCTCTGGTAGAAGAATCGACCCACGACGACGCACTGGCCAGCGGAAAGTCGGTGTTCGACCGCCTGGTCGGCGCGGACCCACACGCCGGCGCAGTCTTCGACTACCACGTGACGTTCGATGAGGAGGACACGTCCGTTGCGGGGAAGGCGCGATGGGGTGAATTGCCGACTGCAGCCCCCGTCGACTCCGATGCCGGCCAAGACCTGCTTGAGCGTGGCTGGGAGGCGACGAAAGAGGAGTTCGAGCGGAATCTCGACCGGGTGAAAGAGGCCATCGACGAGCTCTCCGATGAGGAGATCATGCGCGACGAAGATCTCGCTCGGCACGCCTTCCACCAGGTTGGCGCCTACGACGGGCCAACGATCTTCCTGTACAACGAATATGCGAACGGGATCCGTCACCGTGAGCAGCTGGATCGAGTGCTGGAGGAGAGCGAGGAGCTCTGGATCGTGCCCGCCGACGTCCACTTCTGAATAATGCCTCGCATCACCAACTGGCGACGCGAGAGCCGCTCGCCGACGCTTGCGTATCGGAACACCGAGACCGGTGCGCGAGCCGTCCTGCATCGAGCCCCGGACTCCTACCGGTACAAATGGCGTGGGGCAATCCTCGTCGACGGCTATCCGGTCTGGTCGCGAGGATACGAGATGAAGGACGCGACGTCGTTCCGTGACGAACTCCGGGAGCGGCCCGCACCGGACCTCAGCTGTCCGGAGTGTCCGAACGACGACGTTCGCGTCGGCGAGAAGGCAGCAGACGGGGCGAAAGTCCAGCGGTGGTACGACTGCCCCGACTGTGGGTACGAAGCCCCCTCACGCATCGTCTATGGCGCCGAAAGGTGAGTGGGTGAGTGGTGGGCGCTGTTTTTCGGCCGGGCACGAGGTGGTGGCCCGGTACGACCGGGTGAGTCAACCAATGAGTCTCGAAGTACTTGACCGACACAGCGAGGCACTGTTCGAGTTCCTTTGGTGTCCCGTCTGCGGGCAGGAGGTCTTCACTCACATCCCCTTCGAGGGGGTGTTCTGCAAGAACTGCAACACCCAGATCGAACTCCAGGAATCCCGCGAGACACGCGGCTACGAGGAGGCCGTGCTCGCCTGCTTCGATACCAGCACCACCTGGAACCTTCACGTCGACGAGAAACTGCGCCGCGACCTGCCTGATGGGTCGGCGCGCGTGAAGATCCTCGGTGCACCGGGCGCCTACAAGGTCGACTGGTGGAGTCCAGAGCCGGGTGAGGACTGGGAACCTGTCGAGCGCGGCGAGTTCGACGACCTCGAGGAACCATCAGAGGTGTCGCATCTGGCGTAGAGCACGCGTTAAGGCGGTGAATTTACGCCCGACACACGTCGCAGGACCCGCATCCACGAGGGGTTCGCTCGTCGAAGTAGAGACGGCGCCATCGAGCAAACTGATCCGCATACGTGTCCTTGCTGTACGGGAATTGGTACAGATTGACCCCGTCCGGCAGGTCTGTGATTTCGGGCGCGTCTACGCCGGGGAATCCGTTACGAAACACGAGATCTTCTGTTTTGGACACCAGCTCAGGAGCAACTGTGGATGGGTCCGAGGCCTTCAAGAAGTAGAGTGATGGGATGAACTCTTTCGGGTCGAAGAATCCGTTGGCGTGCAGAATCCACCCACAGAGCCACAGATACGCCTTCTCACTGGAGAAGAAGACTCCGTAGTGGTTGTCCGATTGCCGGCGTTTGTACACGAACACGGGGAGACCATAGCTGAAGCCGACTCGCGTTGGTTCTGCGTGGATATAGCAGTCCTCACGGTCGATGTAGTGGACCAGCGGAGCTTGACACAGCTTGCCCGGGTGCTCACCAGTGCCGATCTGCTCCCACAGCTCCGAGACGGAAGCCACGTCGGCGCTCTCGTCCTCGAGAGTCGTATCATCGATTGCACGATGGACGGGCGCAGCAGACTGAATCTCCTCGGGGAGATCGTCGCTGGACAGCTTCGCCGTCTCTCGGTCAGGGAGTGTCCGATAGAAGTGTTTATAGAAGCCCTCACGACGCCGCTTATCGGCGAGCGTTTCGCACCGGGCGCAGTCCTCGATGAACATCGCTGGCACCACCCGGTCTGGATTCTCGGCGGCCTCCTCGTACAGACTACGCTGTCGTTCGGCCCGCCTGGCAATCTCATCCGGATCGGGGAGCGGTGAGCCCCTCTCAGACTCAGATGACATACGCATACCTTTGGGCTGGAAGAGCATCAGTTTCCGAGCAAGGACCCCACCCGACTGCCATCTTGCGAATTCCGGAATCCGTTTTTAACCGGGTTTAAGTTTCTCAGTTTCAGCCATTCGTCGAGATCCCAGAGACCCCACTCGATTCAGGAGAGGTTGTTTCTGCGCCGGCGATGGGTGCCGGCGCACACGCGCCGGCGGTGATCGATGTCGACACGAAGTCAACTCCGATTCATCCAACGGAGCGAGACCGCAGGCGAACAGTCCGATACCGACCGCATCGCACAAATCTACCGCCACTCGGACGGCTATCCCGACAGCGTCCTCCGTGACCTTGTCCAGCTGAAGGAACTGCTCGACGAGACACGAACAGAGCGCGGGCCTGCGTACGCAGCTGCCCAGTTCCTGTTCCTCGACACGCTCTCGACGATGACCCTCTACGTGGACGAAGGGCGTGATCGGAGCATCCACGCTGACCAA
Organism: Halolamina sp. C58; assembly: GCF_051195095.1. Classification (NCBI taxonomy): domain Archaea; kingdom Methanobacteriati; phylum Methanobacteriota; class Halobacteria; order Halobacteriales; family Haloferacaceae; genus Halolamina; species Halolamina sp. C58. Next base: position 66,086 of record NZ_JBNTJY010000003.1, read on the forward strand.
CCCTCGGATCTCCTCGAGCCGGACAATATGGAGCACCTCGACCAGCCGATGTTCCTGCTCGGACACGGCGTGGAGAACCCAGCCGACGGCATCCACGGCGACGAAGAGTACCTCTACGTCGTTGAACTCCCGACCCGGAACCCGTTCGAGGAGCCGTCCGAGTGGACGGTCAAGGTGAGTGGTCATTCCGCGTTCCCCCGGTGGGATGGTCCGACCGAGGACGCCTTCGAGCGGGCCAGCTGGCAGTTCCACGGCCCGCTTGAGCACGCGCTCGAAGAGCTGGTCGCTGAGCCGGCGTGAACGCTTAGCCCGCTCAGATGATGCCGCCGATGACGAGTAGGCCGACGACGACCAGCAGCGCCGCGACAACGCTTCCCCCGGCCAGCCACTTGTTCTCCATCGCCTTCTCGTGAAGCGGCATATCGGCGTACTCCTCGCGGAACGCTTCGAGGTTCTCCTCGTCGTAGAAGTACTTCGTCTTCAGCGCGAACCGTTCCGTCACGGCACAGCCCGTACAGATCGGCTCGCCTTCCAGCCGCTCCGTTTTGATGTGGCTGGAGCAGGCGATGGCCCCGCAGTTCGGACAGTAGGTGTACGTCTCGTCGCCGCCGCTCGTGTCACAATGAACGCAGCGGTGGATGCCGTCCTCGGCGGTCACTCGTGACGGGCCTGCCGCGTAGTACTCGTAGGGGTAGGTGTACTCCTGGATGTCGGTGGTGTGCCGAACTTCGGGGAGGTACACCGGCTCAATCGACTGGACGGAGATGTCCGAGCGGTTCGGCTCGCAAGTCTTGTTGTACGTGACGTTGTTGTCGCCGGTGTAGGTGACCGTCGTCGTGTGGTGTTGCTGGAGTCGCTCGACGGCCCACTCCTTGTACTCCGTTTGGGTCTGTCCGAACCGGCGCTCCTCGACGGCGTCGAACACCTCTCCGAACTGCTCGGCATCGAGGTCGACCGTCGCGTGAAGGTTCTCGGTGACCAGCGTTGCGACGTCCTCGTCCGCGACCTGTGGCTGTCCGCGTTCGGCGTGGGCGACGAATCGCGATCGGTCGTTGATCCGATGGATAACGCCCACCGACGTCTCGAAGACGGCGTTCGTGTCCGCCGTGACCGCGACCACCGGCCGGAACGTCACCGATGAGTGTGGGTCTAGGAGGTCGGCAGCCTCGATGTTCTCGACATCGCGGAATGCCTCTTCGACGGGTGCGTCGACGTCGGCGGCCGGGTCGTAGGGACGTAGCGTTTCGTCGCAGAGAATCTCGATGCGCCCGTTGTAGAGGTCGAGGCCGATCTCGTCGGCGATCTCCCGGAGGTCCTCGCCGTCGAGCAGCTCGATTGGATGGGGGTCGTCGTTCTGCTGGAGGCGGTCGGCGTACTCCTGGGCAGGGTTCGTAAACCGGCCGGTCGTGACGACCATTCCGCGTTTGGGGCCGTCGAAGTCGAACGTCGCGATCGCCGAGTGGAGCTTCTGGACGACCGGCCGCCCGACCGTCCCCGTGTGCTTGCACTCGACGATGATCGCGCGCCGCGTGCCGTCGACGACCTCCTCCATGATGACGTCGCGACCCTCGTCAGCCGTGCGGTCGGCCTGGCGGACGTTCTCGTAGCCGAGGTTGCGAAACACGTCCTCCATCACGTCCTCGAACTCGAACCCCGAGAGATCGTCCAGTACAGCCATCCTCAATTATGTGGACAGTACGTTGCAACTGCCAAATACGTTGCCGAACGCTACGCCGTCCTGTTTGTTGAACCCCTGAGAGGGGTGCGGGGGTCACCGAACCGCCCGCGAGCAACGAATGAACGGGAATGTACCTGTAGCAAGTTCGGACTCGGTTCCAGAAGCATCGCCCGGTCAGTCTCACCGAGACACAGTCGAATACGTCGGCTTCCGCGTCGACGGCCAAGCCGTCGTCCTGAACCTCTCGGAGCATCGGCGACTCTCCCTCGAGCGCAGTCTGGACCTCGTCAACCACAGCTAGAGGGGCCGATCAAAACGACTGACGTGAGACGGGATTCTAAAATAGTTCCCCGCTGGACCGGGTGATCGGTAAGTATAGAAGTGCGCTGCGACAGTCCAAGACCTGATTTGCCCAATATCTGTCAGAAGGAGGCTGCTGATATATAGCGTGAATCGGTCACGTCATTACCGCTTAAACTGCTGGCGGGAACGCTAAGTACAAGCAAACTATTTTACAGAGATGGTGAAGCGTAGTGTGCCTTCGCCTACCTTGTTGATGAACGTGAACTCCCCTTTTGGAAGGCAGTACCTCTTTCCATCTACATCTGGTGCAGCGAGAACATCAAGTGTATTTGAGGTGCTTTCCCCGGGCTGAAGCGTGGCAATCGTCGCGTTCATTTTCCACGCATCGGATGTAGACTGCCAGCAACCGTCAGCACCATAGTCTCCATCTGAGGGGGGAGTCCGCAAGTGAAGTTTCTGTTCTGGACCGTCATTCGCTTGCGGGGAAAGTGGGGCTTGAGATCCAAACGTGAATTCACGGCGGGAATCGGAGGTATTCGTTAAGACGGCTTGAATCTGTGGTGGATGGTCCTGTGTCACTCCGCGGACGAGAGACAGCTCGTATTTTGCTTCAATTGAGGTTAGCTGTGATTCAATTGAAAGCGAAAGATGAGTCGTTGAGCTATTTCGATCCGGAGTTTCGCTGCCCTCCTGCTCGGGTTCTGAATTATTGGTGAGTACGCCGGAACAGCCGGAAATGAGGGGGAGGACTGACGTAAGTCCGAGGACGCATTTTCGGCGTTTCATCAGTAGTATGGAGTCTCCGTGATTGTAAGTGCCTTGTGGAGAAAAATATGCATACCTACCAACGGCTGTTTCGTCGAAGATAGGTAGAAACAAACGGCGACCAACTGCTGCATACAACCTCTGAATTCAGCACGACTCGCAGAACTATCTACGAACTGGCAGAAACACCCGTAGTACGTTAGTAGGTCATCGAGCTGTTTCCCGCTTCCTGTAGGCTATTTATCGGTCTGAAATTCAAGTACGATTCCGGTCGGTAGTGTTTGTTGCCCCCGAAAGGGGTGCGGGGGAAGTCACTCCCCACAACCGAGCCATGACCGACTCAGAGTACCCCTGGCGAGACGAATCGCTCCTCTACAAACTCTACTGGAAACAGGAGTTGAGCACGGTCAAGATCGCGGACAAACTGGGCTGTACACAACAGACGGTTTCAAAGTGGATGCAGAAGTTCGACATTCCTCGTCGAGACGCACGCGAGGCGGCCCCGAACCGGCGACGGCATCCCGCCGTGTTCACCGACCGTGGCTACATCATCTGCGCCTCGAACTATCGTGGAACCACAGACTCCGTCGGGATTCACCGGCTCGTAATGGTCGCAGAGCGCGGGTTCGACGATGTCGCGGACAAGCACGTTCATCACAAGAATGGCATCCGGTGGGACAACAGGCCGGAGAATCTCGAACTCCTCAGTCGGACCGAACACGCCGAACGACACGGCTTCGGGTCCGAGATTAAACCAACAGACCACGAGTGGGACGTGTCCGATCGCGAGCGGGACGAACGGGGGCGATTCAAATGACGACGGCGTACGTCGGCCGACGTCGACGAGGAGAGCTCGTTGTCACTCGCCGTCCCGAGGACACAGAACTCACACCCGACCGCAGTCTCGATCTCGTCAACCACAGTCCAAGTGGCTTCGACGTCGGGTATCGAGGTAGCGGGCCCACCCAGCTCGCGTGCGCGCTCCTCCTCGACTACTACGACGATGAACAGTTCGCCCGTGAGCACTACATCGCGTTCCGGAATCAGGTGGTCTCACAGCTGGAGTGCGACGGTGCAGCGGCGTGCTGGCACCTCACCGGCGAGGAGATCGACGCCGCGATGGCGACCCTTACCGACGACGTCGTCGCGCTCCCCGACGGCGGACGGCCGTCGCCGACGCTCCCCGAGAACTGGCGAACCGTCTCCCGCCCGGACCGGCGGGTCTTCCAGCGCGCTGATCGCGACCACTACATCGTACTCGGGGATGGAAGCGACGAGTGGCTGGTCGTTCTCTGCAGCCAGGGCGACCGTGCATATCCTACCCCGCTTGCACATCGGACGGTTGACGAGGAGGCTGACGTGGAACAGGTAATCCAGAAGTTCGCAAAGGAGAGCAACGACCTCATCGAACCCGCGGAGGGGGAGCACTGATGGAGACGCTGCGGCTGTCGCGAGAAACCTATCAGCTCGTCGAGCGAGGTATCGAGGCCATCGAAAAGGTCGGTCGTGAACTGGAGCGATATAATGACCTCCAGGAAAGCGAGGAGGGACACACCTAGACAGGCACTTAGTGAGATCCAAGAATTTCCAAATCGGAGGCATCCAAGGGGAGCAAACCACCCCGGACGAGGGTTCTACTCGGAGACTTCCCTTATGTTTATGAGATTCGCATTAGGTGGTTATCATAGATTCACGAATGGACGCCGAAGATCAATTTCTCCAAAACGTATTTGCGGGCGAGAAGCAGTTCGTCATACCGGTTTTTCAACGGAACTATTCATGGGGACAAGAGGAATTAGAAGCCCTCTGGTCAGATATCCAGAATCTCTTAGAAGCCGACTCAATCTCGGAAGAACACTTCATTGGAACCTTCGTCGTTATGCCCGGCAACCACCGACCCGGGACAGTTCCCGAATATCTCGTGATTGACGGACAGCAGCGCCTCATTTCACTCACGCTGTTTTTGAGCGCCATTCGTGACTACGCAGCCGAAATCGGGGGCGAACAGTACACGAACTTCGCTGAGGAGATCAACAAGAAGTATCTTATTGACGAATTCAAAGACGGGGTTGAGAAATTCAAGGTCGTCTCCCGCGCTGAGGACCGAGACGCCCTCTTCGCAATCGTTGAACAGGAATCTGTGGATGGGGATTTGGCGGATACTTCGATCTATAACAGCTACGAGTTCCTCTATGAACGGATTGACGACCTCAACGGCGACGACGAACTACAAACCTTAGATCGGCTCAAACAAATCATCATCCAGCAGCTTCCACTGGTGATGATTACGACATCTGAAGATGAGAATCCCTATGCGATTTTTGAGACGTTGAACGAGCGTGGACTCCAGCTTGAGGAATCGGATCTTATCCGGAATCACGTCTTTATGCAGCTGTCTCTGACCGAACAGGACCAGTTCAACGACGATCACTGGATGCCATTCGAGCAAAAATTCGAAGAAACAGACCGTTATGCCGGGGTTGATCTCACCGAGTTCTATCGGGATTACATGATGCGAAACGGTGAGTACGTCCAGAAGAATGAGATCTATCATCAGTTCAAGCAGCGAACCGCAGACCTGACTCCCCACGAATTGGTTGACAAATTATCGTACTATGCCGATCTGTACCTCTGGATCCATCGGCCTGGAACAGCCCCCCGTGAGGAGCTGACGGATGCGCTAGAACGCATCCAGTATCTGGAAATCGGGACTGCCCACCAATTGATCCTGAATTTGCTTGACCGGTGGAACTCCGATGAGCTCAGCCTCGATGAGCTCCTCGACATCCTTCACGGGCTAGAGAGCTTCGTGCTCCGTCGATTCATCTGCGGTCGTAGTACCCGGGGGTACTATCGGACGTTCCCAATTGCGGCCCGCTCAATCGAAGATGGCAACGAGAAAGAATCGCTGTTCGCCTATCTGGAGAGTCAAGGGTGGCCTGATGACGCAGAACTCTTCGATAATATCAACCGGTTCGATATGTACAACCGGGATAAGAAGAAAACGTGGCTTATTCTCTGGACGCTCGAAGAGCAGTTCGGCCACCAAGAGCCAGTACAGTACGATGAATTAACGATAGAGCATGTGATGCCCCAGACCATCGATGACAACGAGTGGGGTGACGAATGGAAGGATATGCTCGGCGAAGAGTGGGAGCGTATTCATGACCAGTGGTTACACGCACTGGGTAACTTGACTCTCAGCGGGTACAACCCCGAGCTCTCGAATCGGCCGTTCGCGGAGAAGCGAGAACTGCTTATGGAAAGCCACGTCGAACTGAACGGCTATTTCGAGGATTTGGAACGCTGGACTGAGGACAATCTCAGGGAACGTAATCAAGACCTCGCCGAGCGTGTCGCCTCAATCTGGACAACTCCAGATATCGACGATACGTAGCGTTTGTTTTGCGCCTGCGATGGGTGCAGGCGCGGTTCGGAACGCATTGCGCCTGTGGAATGGAATCCATGAAAGACCCAGAGACAGCTACGGTCTTCGCAGGCCTCGATGGGCGAACCGACACCGAACTACCCGACTGGTACGCCGAGCAACACGGGGGTCCCGAACCGATCAGCTTCAGTGCGGCGATTCGAGAGCTTCCCCAGGCAGTCGACACAGCAGTCGCGTATCGCAACCCGTACACCGACGAGTGGGTCGAAACAGAACGGTTCAACGCAATCGTCGAGCCATCCCGGCTACAAGCAGAAGCAGACGGTGATACCGAAGCAGAGTCGCTATTTCACATCCCGACTGACTCCTACTCGATCATCAACCCGGTCGACGTCTACGGGCCGCTAGAGGAGGTCCTCCGCGAGGAGACCATCGACGGGACGCCGCTGGGCGAGGTGATGTTCGGCGAGATTCGACGCTACCGGGGCGGCGGCGAGGTCCACATGGACATCATGTTCGATGGCCTCGAGGTGCGCCTGCCCGGCCGGTCGGACCCGATCACGATGGGCGTCACGTCGGGCTACGACTTCTTCGGCGAGCACGCCGTCTACGTGGAGGGGTTCGCCCAGGATGGCTACTGCTCGAACACGATGCGCTCGCTCACCGACAAGGAGGTCATCAAACACGTCGGCGACGTCCGGAACTTCCACACCTGGTGGGAGGAACTCCTCGCACAGGTCGAACTCGTCGCCGACGACCTCTTCGAGTTCATCCGGGACGCCCAGGATATCGACCTCGACTTCTCGGAGCTCCCGTTCACCGTCACGGAGTTCTACACCCTGCTGGGGTTCCCGGACTACCTGGCCGAGCGTGCCGCCGGCGATGCAGAAGCCAATGCGGCGTCTCCCTTCGAGATCGATATGTGGACGCTGCATTCCGGCGCGACGTACGCGCTCACCCACTTCTTCCAGGGGAAAGAGGGGGCGTCCCTCGATCAGTACGTTCGGATTGCCAACGACATCCTGTTCAACCCGGAAAGCACGATCGAGCGCGTCGAGCAGGCCTACGAGCAGCAGCTAGAGGCAGACGGTGACGACGGGTCACAGGCCTCATTGGCCGGCGAACGAGCGCTGGCGAGCATCGAACGGGTCAGCGACGACCTGCAGGAGAAAGTCGAGCAGTTCGAAGAACGCGAGGACGCGCTGCGTGAGCGGTTCCAAGAGGCAATGGGCTAAGAGCAATCGGAGAGAAGATTCGCCAGGCGTGCTTCCGTTCTAGCGGCTGGAATCCACTGCTGACAGTATTAAGTGAGTAGGGGCGCACCCAGAGACCATGTCTATTGAGCATAATCCGACTCTCGACGCGCGAGAGCCACAGCAGGGGGATATAGAGACCTTTGAAGAGTTGGAGCCTGGTGACTCGGTCAAATTCTTTGAATGGCCCGTCGAGCCGTTGACCGTCATCGGCTGGGAAGAAGACGATAATGTCGGGAAGCGGGTGAGAGTAGAAGCAGAAGGCAGCGAGTCGTTTCTCTACCAGGTAAACGGCCACCTCTGGCATTACGTCCCTGAGGACGAGTTCGCCGGAGAAAGCAATCCCTTCCCAGTCCAGAATCTCACAGTACTCGAATCCCCAGAGGCCTAACCAGACTTGAGGGGAGTCCGTGGAGAATTGGTTTCTCTTTTGGAATGGCTCGGTTTACGCATTTCCGCTATTTTCTGTCGCCCACTCGAGTAACGGTTCCAGTCGTGTTCGAACCTCGTCGCCATCCTCTGTCAACGCATATTCGACACGCGGTGGGATTTCGTTGTACTGCGTCCGTGAGACGAGCCCTGCCTCCTCGAATTCGTTCAGGCGTTTCGAGATTGTCGACGTGCTCGCTGTCGGGAGGTGGTCTTCGATCTCCGCGAACCGCAGTGAGTCATGTGCGCCGATGATGCTAACGAGTTGCATCGCGTATTTTCGGCTCAACGTGTCGATAACTCCTGTGAGCGGACAGTAGCACGTCCCCTCAACATCGCACGTTGGCGCCGGTGAAGTAGTATCTGCCATAGCTTCGTAGCCTCCAACCTACTCTATAGCTTCGGACTCTGGAGCATAAGAACTTCCCGTCGTAAAGTATAGGCACTGATGACCCACACCTCCGACTATGATCTCGTGATTCTCGGCGGTGGCGCCGCAGCGTTCGCCGCGATCACTGAAGCGAGCCGGCGGGACCTCTCGACTGCGATGGTGAACACAGGCTTGCCGATTGGCGGGACCTGCGTGAACGTCGGCTGTGTCCCGAGTAAGCATCTTCTCGCCGTCGCCGAGAGCGGCGCTGCAGCGTCGGAGAATCCCTTCGACGCCGTTCGATACTCCGAGGAGCCGACCGTCGACTGGGCCGACGCACTCGACGGCACCGACGAACTCGTCGAACGGTTCCGGCAGGAGAACTACGTCGATATCGCCGAGCACTTCGAGACCGACATCTACGAGGGCTACGGCCAGCTGGTCGGCGACACGACTATCGAGGTCGTCGACGGCGCTGACGAGGGCGCGCGCATCACTGGGCAGAAGGCGCTCGTCGCGACCGGAAGTTCGCCCTGGGCGCCGCCCATCGACGGCCTCGGCGGCGTTGACTACTACACGAGCGAGACCATCCTCGAGGAGCGCGACCTCCCCGAGAGCATCGTGATGCTTGGTGGCGGATACATCGCGCTGGAGTGGGGCCAGATCCTCCACCGCGTCGGCGTCGACGTGACCATCCTCCAGCGCTCCGACCACGTCCTCTCGGACATGGAAAGCCAACTGGGTCGCGAGATGCAGCGCACGTTCGAGGAGGACGGCATCGAGGTAATGACCGGCAACGACTTCCAGCGCGTCCGCAGGCGAGCAGCCGACGGTGGAACCGAAGCGGTTCAGTCAATCGTCGCCGTCGAAACAGTCGTCGACGGCACCGAGCGGACAGTTACAAGGGACGCGCTGTTCGTCGCGACCGGCATCCAGCCGAACAGCGAGGGCATCGGCCTGGAAACGGTAGGGGTCGAAACAAACGACGACGGGACGATTCGTGTCGACGAACATTTCCAGACGACCAATCCCGACATCTACGCGGCGGGCGACGTGATCGGCGAACCCGAACTGGAGACGGTCGCCGCCAAGGAAGGCAATCAAGCCGTCAAGAACGCCTTCGGCGACGAGGGCGTCAGCATCGACTACGACGCAGTCCCGGCAGTCGTCTTCACCAGTCCCGAAGTCGCCGCAGTCGGCACGACCGAACTGGAGTACATGGACGAGCACGGCACCTGCTCGTGCCGAACCGTCCAGATGGAGGATGTCCCGCGGGCGAAGGCAGTCAAGAACACAGATGGCCTCGTCCAGGTCGTCAAACACCACGAGACTGACGAGATCGTCGGCGTCCACATGGTCGGCCCCCGTGCCGCTGACATGATCATGGAAGCGACGCTGGCGGTGAAGTTCAGCCTCACCGTCGATGACATCATCGACACCGTCCACCCGTTCCCGACGTTCTCCGAGGCGTTCAAACAGGCCTGTCAGGCGTTTCGGCGGGACACGTCGACGATGAGCTGCTGCGTTGAGTAATCCCCACCAGCATTATCCGAATTATGACCGTATCCAAGAATACAGTGATTCTCGTTCAATGTACCACCCGAGAAGCAACGGCAGACCACAATACAATCCAGATCGGGAGCCAGAGCGATGAGTAACGGATACGACTACGATCTGCTCGTGCTCGGGGGTGGGATGGCCGGCCTCCCCGTCGCGATGAAGTGTGCCTATTCGGGCATGGAGACGGCCCTTGTCGAGGAGGATCTCCTCGGTGGAACGTGTCTCAATCGCGGGTGTATCCCAACAAAGACTATGCTCCGGAGCGCGGAGGTCGCGAATCTCGCCCGCCGCAGCGAGGAGTTCGGCATCGACATCGACAGCGCAATCGAGGCCGACATGGAAGCGATTCTCGATCGCAAAGACGACATCGTCGAGAGCATCCGTGAGGGCGCCTATGAAAATGTCGAGGAAAACGAGAACATCGATTTCATCGAAGGCCACGGCGTCTTCACGTCACAAGACGAAGTCCAGGTCGACGACCAGACACTCTCGGCCGACCGGGTCATTATCAATACGGGGGCACGCCCGGCGAAGCCGCCGATCGACGGTCTCGACGCCGTCGAGGTCCACGACAGTACAGATTTGCTCGAGCTTGACGCAGTTCCCGATTCGCTTGCCGTCATCGGCGGGGGGTACGTCGGCTGCGAGTATGCCCAGATGTACAGCCGATTCGGCGCTGATGTCACCGTCTTCCAGCGCGGTGACCACCTCCTCCCGAACGAGGACCCCGAGGTGAGCGAGGTTATCGAGAGCGCCTTCGAAGACGAAGGAATCACCGTCCAGGCAGACGCGCCCGTGACGGCACTGTCGGAGACTGATTCCGGCATCCGAGTCGATGCCGATGGTGCCGGCGCCGTCACCGTCTCAGACGTCGCGCTCGCCGCCGGGCGGACGCCGAATACGGACGGTCTCCGCCTCGAAGATGTCGACGTGTCGCTCGATGAGCGAGGATTCGTCGAGACCGACGACAGCTTCGAAACGACTGCCGACGGTATCTACGCCATCGGCGACGTGAGCGGGCCACCGATGTTCACTCACTCCGCGCGCGACGACGCCGACCTCCTGTATCGACACCTCGCGAAAGACGAAACGATCAGCACCGAGGACCGAACCGTCCCGTGGGCTGTGTTCACCGACCCGCAGGTCGGCCACGTCGGACTGACCGAACAGGAAGCACGAGACGAAGGGTACGAGGTGGGCATCGGCCGCCAGGACTTCGCCGACCAGGGCAAGCCGAAGGCACTCGGTGAGACCGAGGGATTCGTCAAACTGGTCACCGACGCCGACACCGACGAACTCCTTGGTGCCCACGTCGTCGGCGAACAAGGGGCTGAAATCGTCCACGAACTCATCCTCGCCATCGAACTCGGCGCGACCGCCGACCAGATCGCCGACACGATGCACATCCACCCCACGCTCCCCGAGAGCATCAACTCAGCCGCCGGAGGTGTTCACAAACCCTCGTAACGCGTCTTGAAGCGAGTTATTACGTCACAGAGCAGGCGATATTTCACCGCGGAATCGGTCACTCAGCTGTCGATAAGAGTTCGTCGAGCTCCCCAGTTTCGCCGAGGTCGATGAGCGCGCGATTGAGCAGTTCTCGAACGACGAACTCCTTGTAGTGCTGGGATTCGCAGTATTCACACGGTTTCATCTCCTTGGCTACGGCCTCGATCTCGTCGCCGTGTTGCTCGGCGAGGGTCTCGATCAGCGCAGCTAGCTCTTCACGAGTCGTGTCCTGCGCCGGAGCAAGTTGCTCTCCGCTGCTTTCTGGAAGGTCGTACGAGAAGACCCGTGTGTTCGACTTGTAGTACTTCCGTGTCCCACCACCAGCTTCCTCGAGCCGCGCGATTTCGACCATCCCGGCGTCCTTTAGGACGTTCACATGGTGGCGGACCGTTGTTTCCGCCTTCTCCTCGCCGCGACGATGCAGTTCGTCGTGAATCTCCTCGATCGTCATCTCCTCGGTCGCGAGCATATCGAGGATCTTCGCCCGGACATCGTTCTCCAGCGCCTTCGCTTTCTCCGGGTCGGTGGTTACGACTTCCCGGATCGGTACGTCAGATTCAAGGAGCGCCATTCTTGTGAGGAGGTAGACGGACAACGACAGTAAGAGTAACGCCACTCACCCCACAGTGGTAGTATAACATCGAGACCGCTATAACTATCGTCGTAATGGTTATCCGCGTCGCACGGTAACCACCATCCACGATGGGAACGACACACGAACAATTCAACGTCGGGGGAATGTCCTGCTCGTTCTGTGCCGAGAGCATCAAGAAGGCCTACAGCCGAACCGATGGTGTCGAGGACGTCGACGTGAGTCTCGCCCACGAGGAAGTTCTCGTCGAATACGACAACGACCTGCTGAGTGAGGTCGAGGTGAAGGACACGCTCCGGGATCTCGGGTACACCATCCGCGACCCGGACAAAGCGAAGCGGTACGAGCAACAGCAGGCCGAACTCGCCGACGGCAAGCGCCGCCTCCTCCTCGCAGGTGGCGCATCTATCGTGGTCGCTGCCCTGATGGGGTGGATGATTCTCGTGATGGGACGCTTCGAGTCATCATCTCTTGTGATGGATCTGGTGACACTGGGGCTGGCGCTCGGGACGATGTTCGGTTCTGGACGGTACATCAAAGAGAAAGCCTACCAGAGCCTGCGCCGGGGGATCTTCAATCAGCACGTTCTCTTGGAAGCAGGTGCATTCGCAGGGTTACTTGGTGGGCTGCTCGGCCTGTTCGTGTTCCCTGGCTTCCCGACCGTCCACTTCTTCGCCGTTTCCGTGTTCATCACCACCTATCACATCCTTTCGGAGTACACCAGCCTCATCGTCCGCACGCGAGCTTCCCAAGCCGTCCAAGGCCTTCTCGACCTCCAGCCCGACACGGCACGCCGCGTCAGTGATGACGGTGATGTCGAGGAGGTTCCTGTCGACGACCTCGACATCGGTGATCGCGTCCGGGTCAAGCCCGGCGAGAACATCCCCGTCGACGGCGAAGTCGTCGAGGGTGAGTCTACAGTCGACGAATCGGTCGCCACCGGGGAGTCCATTCCCGAGGAGAAAACGGGCGGCGACACGGTGATCGGTGGCAGCGTCAACGAGACCGGGGCGCTGCTCATCGAGGTAACTGCAACCGGGGAGGACGCGTTCCTAAACCAGATCGCCCGCGAGATCGAGGAGGCGCGGGCGATGAAGCCCGGCATCATCCAGCTCGCCGACCGCGTGCTCAAGTATTTCGTCCCCGGCGTCTTGACGATCGCTGGGTTGTCGTTCCTCTTCTGGGTGGTCGCCCCCCTCGCGTGGGGAGCAGCCCCAAACGTCCAGCGCGGGGCGTTCGCGGCGCTGGCGGTCCTCGTGCTCGGCTATCCGTGTGCGCTCGGGATGGCGACACCGCTGGCCCTGATCCGGGGCGGCGGGAAGGCCGCGAACCGTGGCATCCTGATGCGCTCCGGTGACGCCTTCCAGATATTTCCCGACGTCGACCACATCGTGTTGGACAAGACCGGCACCATCACCGTCGGCGAACCCGCCGTTAGTGAGGTCGTCGCGTTCGGTGCCGACGAGGTGGATGTACTCACGACTGCGGCCAGTGCGGAGGCCTTCTCCGAGCATCCTCTCGCTGATGCGATCCTCGAGTTCGCTGACGAGCAAGATGTCGAGTACGCTGACCCCGATGCCTTCGGCTCTGTGACCGGCAAGGGCGTCCGGGCAACCGTGGCCAGCGACGACGTGCTGGTCGGGAAACCGGGATGGCTCAGCGACGAGGGGATCGACCTGTCGAAGAGGGCCGACGACATTGAGCGACTTCAGGGCCGCGGCCTCACCGTCTCTGGGGTCGTCCGTGGTGGTAACCTAATCGGCCTGATCGGCATCGGCGACGAAATCAAAGCCGATGCCGCCGAGACGATCCGGCGGATGCGCGACGCCGACATCACGCCCGTGATGATCACCGGCGACAACGAACGCACCGCGAACGCGGTCGCCAAAGAGATCGGCATCGGCCGGGTTATGGCCGACGTCCTCCCTGACGAGAAACGCGAGGAGATCGGGCGCCTGCAGGAAGCCGACCACCGCGTGGCGATGGTCGGCGATGGCATCAACGACGCTCCTGCACTCACGCAGGCGGACATCGGCATCGCCATCGGCGCTGGGACCGACATCGCCATCGAGTCGGCGGATATCGTCCTGATGGGTGACCGGCTTGGTGGCGTGATGGACGCCTACGAGATCGGGAAAGAGAGCTACCGGAAGACCCGCCAGAACCTCGCGACGGCCTTCGCGTTCAACGGGGTCGGTGTCGCCGCCGCGACGACCGGGCTCGTCCACCCGGTGTTCGCGATGCTCGCGATGGTGCTGTCTGTCTCGGCCGTCCTCGCCAACAGCTTCGCTGGTCAGCTCCTCTCGGGTGAGGGTGTCAACACCGAATTCGCCCTCGACGAACACACCGAGGGCGAGCGGGAAGACGGCCGAGCGGCGGCCGATTAGGCCTTGACGTCGTAGCCAGCCTGTTCGATTGCCGCGTTCACGTCGTCGTCTGCGACTCCATCCTCGAGAACCACGTCGACCGTGTCAGCTTCGTGGTCGGCCTCGACCCGACTCACACCGTCGAGGTTTCGCAGGGCGGTCTCCACGTTCTGTTCGCACCCGTTGCACGACATCCCGGTGACGGAGATCGTCTTTCGCTCCATACGGGCCTGTAAACACTCGCGGGGGATGACCATTACGGTAGCTGTTATACCGGTATTATCTCTATTAGAGATGAGGCGTTATCGTCCGGAGAGTTGTTTGTGTCGGCCCCAAAGGGGTGGAGGCTCTTCGAGATGGGGACCACTGACGACAAAGAGAGCGACGAATTCCCTCCAGAGAAGCGTCTGGAAGCACCGAACACGAGCCTAATCAAGGCCGGGATCAAGACGATTCCGGATATGGAGACACTCCGTGAGTGTGTTGCCTACGAGAACGCGCACCAGAATCGGACGCAGATTCTGCGCCGGCTCAAGTGGAAAGCTGAAGAGTTACGTGAGGACGAAGGGTAAGCGCTGTTCTTAACCAACACATTCCGCGTGAGTTTCCCTATTGTTGGTTAATGTGCTGTGCCGCGGTTTTTCGGGCCCCTGAATGGGCGCGGGGCGACCAACAGCCGCCTCGCGAGTTCCGTTATGTCCCTCGATTTGAGTCCAGACTCCAGCACGGCTAGCGACATCGCTGTCGCCAGACAAGCGGACCATGTGGCGTTCCTCCATCGAGTTCCATTCGTCGCTGATGCGTTGGCCCTCGGATTTCTTCCCGGGTTTCGAGAAGACTGTGGGTATCAGGCAGACCAGTACCTGAACCTCGAGATTCCTGTGGGGATGCTCGATAACGACTTCCGCAATCCCGACCTGGAACGATTCGTCAATCGCTTCTTCGAGCGCGAGCCACAGGTCGGTGTCATCGGCGACATCTACGAACCAGATGCCGTCGACGCCCACGTCGCTGCGGCTCGTGAGATCCAAGCGAGCTATCCCGAGGCCGAACTCATCGTCGTTCCGAAGTCGCAGGCGGTGATCGACGCGATTCCCGAGACCCTCGTCCTCGGGTATTCACGGGGATACGCCGACCGCCTAGCCCACGAGTTCTCCGACCCAGCCGATTGGAGAGGGCGGCGCGTCCACATCCTCGGCGGGAGTCCGCCCAAGCAGCTCGACGCCATTCGACAGCTGACCAGACCGACACTCACCGACGAGCCACCGGCCGACATCGTCGGCGTCGACTGGAACGGCCTGCACCGCGGCGCACAGTTCGGTGAGTTCTGGACGGCCGACGGCTGGGACGACAGCGGTCGCAACGCCGACCACGTCACCGTCCGAAAGACGGTGCGACACAGCCTCACTCGCGTCCGTGAGTTTTGGAGGACCCACGGAATCTGGCCCGAAACGACACCGCAAGACGAGGGGCTCGACGTCGAGTACGAGGGACCGAGTCCTGCCGATCTCGAGGACGCCGCCTGTACCGAATGCGGGACGAACGTCTGGCGAACTCGCCGCAGCCCGTATGTGGCCGAATACGATACCGGCGCAATCTGTGGATACTGCAGCTACGAGTGCTACTTCAGCCACCGTCACCGGAATAACCTGGAGGAGATCGCCGGCGAGCAGAGCGTCTACCTCCCGCCGGCGTGACTTCGCGACCTGTTTTTCGTGCCCCCAGAAAGGGCGAGGGCTCGTTCAAAAGCTCTCAGAGGTGACTTCCAGTGAGTCAACAACAGCGTCCTGACAACGTCTCGATCGACGAGATTCCGGTCGACATCGACAACACGCAATCAGCGGAGGTCGACCCCGCCGACGTCCCCGACGAAATCGAATCCATCACCCGTGGGCTCGCCGGTGAGCAGCCGCCGACGAATCCCATAGTGGTTCTCAAAGCGGCCCGGTGGTGGTACATTCACGGCAAGGGCGGCACGGATCCCGCCTTCCAGTGGGCCATCGAGTGGGCGCGTCACCTTGCTACCGACACGCCTAGCGACGTTGAGCGGTTCGACGAGTTCCTCGAGTACCTCGTCACGGTCGGCTTCGCTGAGGAGCGATCAACGCTTCGCTAATCAGATCTCGTAGCACGCGACATCTTCGGCACCGCAAGTTGGACACTCATCAGCATTCTCTGAGAGTGTCTCTCCACAGTGCCGGCACTCCCACACCGTCGACGACTTCCCCTCGACGGCTTTGCGGAGTGTAGTCAGTATCCCCATCCGGGCCAGATGAGGTCCCCTCGGTTGTTAACACTATCCTCTAACTCCTACCCCTACTTAAACGATGTTCGCGGAGGGCTGTTTCTGATGCGCCCCTGAGGGGTGCGGCGCGGGCTGAACAGGTGCAGTCGCGGTGACCGTGATTCGGTGAACACCATGTCCACGACCAGTGACTCGTCGGTCTCCTTCGACCAGACCGACACGCGATCCGACGAGATGAACAGTACGATCGAACAGTGGATCGACGACCTCGTCGCCGGCGTCGACGACGCGCAGGCCAGCGCGGAGTTCCAGGAGTGGTTGGACGTCCAGAGTCGCTTCCACGACTACTCCTACCGGAACACGCTCCTCATCAAGCGGCAGTGTCCCGAGGCGAGCCGGGTTGCGGGCTACCGTACGTGGCAGGAGGAGTTCGACCGTCACGTCACGGAGGGCGAGTCGGCCATCTGGATCTGGGCGCCGATCATCACCACGCAGTGCCCGGAGTGCGAGAACTCGCCGAGCTACCACGAGGACAGTGACTGTGAGTACGACGAGACACCGCCCGAGGAGTGGTCCGAAGGACTGGTCGGGTTCAAGCCCGCGCCGGTGTTCGACGTCTCTCAGACCGAAGGCGAGCCGCTTCCTGATCTCGACACGGAAGCGACCGGGGACGTCGACGACCTCGTCGAACAGTTGACTGCCGCCGCTGATGAGCTTGGTGTGACGGTGCAAATCGTTCCAGCCGAGGAGTGGACGCACGGCGAGGCGAAGGGCATCTGCGAGCAGCTGAGTCTCGTCAATATGCAGCCGCGTGTCGAGGTGCGTGATCGGGAGAATGACGCTGATCTCGCCCGGACGCTGGTTCACGAGTACGCGCACGCCCTGCTCCACTTCGACGTCGACGACGACACCGAGCGGTCGAAACGCGAAGTCGAGGCCGAAGCCGTCGCGTACGTCGTCGGCCGGTACTGCGGACTCGACACCAGTGGGTCGGCGTTCTACCTCGCAGCTTGGGAGTCGGACGATCCCGAGGTCGTTCGCGAGCGGCTCGGACGAATCAGTCGGACGGCAGAGGAACTCATCGACGTCCTCGAAGAGTAACCCTCGCGCTTCACTAGCGGAACAGTCCTACGAGTAGCATCAAACCAGCAGCTCCTATCGCGAAAGTCGTCTGAACTGCAGAGAAACCCCCGCGAAGTGCCATTCGAGTATAATTTGGATTTGAATGGTAGAGGTCGCTCGCCATCCCAATTATCGCATCAACTAGTGGAGCCAACACATCAAATACCAGCGCCTTTCCAAAATTCACCCCTGCTTGACCCAGTCGGTACGCAACCGTCACCAAGAAATTCGCCTTCCCCGTCAGGAAATGGCGGTTTGAAGGTGTGACGTACTGTCCCGTGCCGTTGGTCGGGTTAAATGGCCATTTTGCGAACTTCACAGCCTCAGTAAACAGCGATGCCACAAACGCGATAAGTCCCCGAATCATCTTGTGTGTTATGTAGTAACTAGTGGCACATTAAATTTCGTTCTCAAAAGGCACCAAGCCAGACGGCTAATTGAGCCAGATCAATTCTCTATGTCAACATTGACTTCCAGTTTCTGGAAGTTTTTCTGCGCCCGCCGAGGGGCGGAGGCGCGTTCTGACCTCCGTCGAATGATGACTGACCGCTATCTCACGACAGTCCTCGAGGAAGCTGAGCACGTTGCCGAGCAGCATGACCAGGTCGCTCGAACGACAGACAACCAAGCCCACGAGTACCTCCGATACGCCGTCCTCCGGGTGCTCGAGGGGCAGGCAGACCACCTCCCGACGGGCTGGACGCCGATCGACGGCGTGACCGTCGGCTACGGGAACGACGAGGCGATGTACAATAGCTGGGGCTCCAGCGAAGACTGGTGGGAGATTGTCCCGCCGCAGGAGGCGTGTACCCGCTTCCGGGTGTTCTTCCCGGACGACCACCAGACGGTTCCCCGCGACATCGTCGACGTGATGGCCGCGCTCGGTGCCTGGCGCGTCTGGACTGGGTGCGCAGCCGCGTGCGGCTCCTACGACCATCGCGAGCGCCGCGAGGTCCATTATCTCTGGCCGGAAGGCCATCCGGTGGAGGAAGTGCTCCACGAGCGGCTCCGTGGCCCTGCGGAAGCCGTCGCTCCGGACGGGGGCCGAACGGGCGACGTTCGCGACCGACTGGTCGTCGACGAAAACGCAGAGTCACAGGACGATCTCGAGCCCCGCACGAAGCGTGCCGTCGCCGAAGCGATGGACGTCTCACTCCTCTCGAAGGGTGGCCGCTACGAGGTACAGTCCGCGTCCGGCAACAGGTATGAAGTCGACGTTATCGACGAATCGTGTACCTGTCCCGACTGGCAGCAACGTTCACCCGAAGGCGGCTGCAAGCACCTGCGCCGCGTCGATCACGAGATCAAACGGGGCCGCGTGCCCCGACCAGACGGCCGCCTTCCTTCCACGTAGGGCGACG
This sequence comes from Halolamina sp. C58, assembly GCF_051195095.1. Taxonomy (NCBI): domain Archaea; kingdom Methanobacteriati; phylum Methanobacteriota; class Halobacteria; order Halobacteriales; family Haloferacaceae; genus Halolamina; species Halolamina sp. C58. The sequence continues at coordinate 85,027 of NZ_JBNTJY010000003.1, forward strand.
ATTGAGCTACTCCACAGGACGGATCGTGTCGCCATCCCGACTGACCCGGTCGAACGTTGAGAGATACGCGATCCGGTCCCGAACCTCCTCGGCATCCAGCTCCAGTTTCGCGGCCAGTTCGTCGACGGTCATCGGTTCATCGAGTGCCTGGAGGACTTCGAGCCCCCGGTAGTACCTATTCGTGAGCTCCTGGACGCGGCCCTCGATCGGCGTGGTCACCCCGTACCGCTCCTCGAGTTCGACCAGGGCCTCGTTCGCGAACGTGGCGAACTGATCGTCCCCCAGGCGTTCGATCTGGGCTTCGAGTTCATCCCGGACGACATCGTAATCGAGGCCGGCCTGCACGAGCATATTCATGTCCTCGATGTCGTCGTCACGACCTGCGATCAGTTTGAACAGGAAGATATCCTCGGTGCTGACCAGCCGGACCGTCAGTCGATCCGTATCGAGGAACGGCTCGCTGCGCTGTTGCATCCCGTCGGTGAGCACGAGCTTGTTTGCGACCTGCCGGTTGAAGATGTCGAGGCGACACCCATCGTCGTTCTCGACGCAGCTCGTCGCCCCCAGCGCCCGATAATCTGGATCCAGCGATTGAACTTCTGCATACCCGAGGTCCATCAGGACGGCCCACAGCTGACCGTACGCGTCGCCATCCGGGACGACCAGGTCGATATCTTTCGTCGCCCCCTTGAGGTCGCGCAGCGACATCGCGCCACCACCGATCAGGTAGACCGTGAGCGGTTCAGATAGCCCGTCCCCGATTCGCTGGAATTCGTTCTCGATGTACTCACGGCCGAATGTTGGTCTCATTGTGGTAGTGGCACCTCGTAGTCAGCCGCCAGCTCCTGGAACTCGCCCCACTCCGGGAGCCGGTCGTCGTCGACCTCTCCGTGCGTTTCGAGATAGCGGAGCAAGGCGTCGATTTCGTCTTCGAGGTCATACTTCGCCGCTCGCTCTCGGAGGTCCGCCTCGTCGACGTCAACGTGGCTGAGCAGGAGGAGACAGTACGAGCGGTGGCGGCTGCCGTCGTCGATGAGCAGCGTGTGACAGCAGAGCTCCGCCGGCGAGACTGCGTCGAGGTCCTCGGAGTAGAGATAGTAGCGGTGGCCGGTGAGCAGAAACTGGAGGTCGAAGGCGGCGAATCGAGCGAGGCCGGTTTCGTGGAACGCCGCCGCGTCGATCTCCGTCTCGGCCTGGGCGAGGAATTCGTCGTAGTCCTCCCAGAGAATTGTGCCCTTCGGGGCGACGGCTTCGAGGCGATGGCGATGCAGCTGGTGTGCGAGTTCACGGGCGAACTCGTGGAGGCGGTCGAAGTCGGCGTTGAACTCGTAGTGGCCGTCGACGGTCCCGACAAGCCCACGGTCGCGAAACCGCTTGAGGACGCGGTTAACCGTGTTGCGGTAGTTGTCGCTCCGGTCGGCGATCTCGGAGACAGTTCGCGGCTGGTCGAGGTAGTACAGCACCTCGAGTGCCTTCCCGGTCAGCAGCTCGGGGAAGTCAATGTGGGAGTGCTGACGAACGAGGTCCTGATAGAGCTCGACGGCGCGAGCATCCGACGGGACGACGCGTTTTCGACGGCCGTCGCGTTCCGTGTAGACGAGTCCCTTTTCGACGAGGTCGCCGACGGCACGAGAGAGGTAGCTCTCGCTGTGGTCGAGCTTCGTCGCGAGTTCGGAGATCGTGTCGCCGCGGTCGACCGTGGCGAGGACCTCGAGTTCGATGCGCCGGAGCACAGTGTAACACAGTACGAAACTGCTATGTAAAGAAGTTTCGAGTAGTGTTACAGTCAGGGGGGACGGGTACCGGCTCCATTGTCTTAACCAACAAAACTATGGATTCGTGGGCCGTGTTGGTTAACACGAGAGTAGCCGATGTCCTACGAACCCCCGACCCCACCGGCGAACCTCCCGACGGAGATCGTCAACACGCTCAACGAGTCGGAGCCGGAGCAGCTCCGAGACGTTGCGACGTACGCTGAAGCGCTCGCCGAGCACAAGGAACGAGAGGCCCGTCTCGAGGAGTCGGCAGATCAAGAAGAGGTCGAAGAGCGACCAGATGATCTCCCGGACGACGTCCCTGCAAAAGCGACGATCACGATCAAGGAAATCAACGATAATCGCTACTACTACTGGCAGTGGCGGGAGGGCGATTCAGTGAAGTCCAAATATAAAGGGCCGGTCAACCCGGACGAATAGCCCCGGACATTCATCAGTGATGCCGGTTGCTAATGGGCGGCGAAAGGCCGACCCATGCCCATCGAAGTTGAGTGTGATTTCTGTGGTGAGACAATCTCAAAATCTCCGTCGGTAGTGGAGCGTGCAGAGCACCACTTCTGCGATAAGACTTGTCAGGGGAATTGGCGGTCTGAACAAAAGGACAACAGAGTCACCCTCCAATGCGACTACTGTGGGACGGATTTCAAACGATACGAGTGGAATCTCAAAGACGATCAGACAAACCAGTTCTGTAGCAACGAGTGTAGGGGACGATGGCAGATAGAAAATCGTCCACAGACAGAATGTACAAACTGCGGTGAGACAATCGGGCGGATTCAGTACGATATCGAATCAGCTGATCGCCATTTCTGCAGTCGAGACTGTCAGTGGGAATGGCAGGAGGAGACAGCTACCTACGATTGGGTATCAACCCCGAACTATGGACCGCTATGGAAAGAGCGGCGTGAACAGGTCTTAGAGCGAGATAATCGAACCTGCCAGGGGTGTGGCCGTAGCGAAAACGAACTCGGATATACGCCGCGAGTACATCATATTCGGCCGTTCGCGGAGTTCGATGAGGATGAGGTCGAAGCTGCTCACGATCCATCGAATCTAGTCTCGCTCTGTGAGCCTTGTCACACCAGATGGGAAGGCGTCCCGCTTCGTCCGAAATTGCTCTTAGAATAGGTCCGGAGGAAGATACCTTGCTCAGGACCGAACTCGACGAGATGTCGCAGAGTATGGATGGCCGATCAACCCGGACGAGTAAAACTCGATGATGGAGGACACCCACCCCACGTTTCCGTCGTAACTGGATGTTGGTGGAGGGGGTGACGCTGATTTGGAAGGGACCACACCCCCCGCATTTCCGTCGTTTCTCCACGACGGCGTAGGGAGAGACTACGATAGTGCAATACAGCCACTAATTCTGTTGACCTAGAACCAATCTAGAGAAGAACTAACTTCTGTAACACATAGATTAAAGTGGTATAGCTGAGAAACGCTCATTAAGTGTACTTCGACCAAAAAGGGGGGCGAAGTACTTCGCCCCCTCAGATGAAACGATCCTTTCCAGCTGCTTCTGTAGACGGCCAGTATTGGACGGCTAGGCCGCTCTCGTCTTTGGTATCTCGTCGTGGATGTCTTCTTCGAGTCCCCTCCCCACCTGTTCGGTGATTACGACGGAAACGTGGGGTGTGTGGGTTCGGGATTCGACATCGAGGCGACGCTTCCGTCTACGGGTTTCCTCTCTCACGTCGGAAACGCGGCTATATTGTCAGCAATCCAATTCCACCGAATGACGGCATTTTCCGGCTGATATCGGACAAGGAACGTCGGAAACGTGGGGTGACGTTCTCCACTAGATTTATACTCCCCCCGCTCACACCGTGTGATATTCAATGACGCCCGACTCTTCACCCAGTTCTGTCGACGATCCACTCTTTGAATCCGGGCATCGTATCTTCGCGAACAAGGATCTCCTGAAAATCGGCCACGTTCCGGAGGCTGACCGGATCGTCGGTCGCGACGAGGAAATCTCGAAGCTCGCGAAACGTCTCAACGGTGCTGTCCACGGGTACTCCCCGGAAAACGTGATGATCTACGGGAAAACGGGGACCGGTAAATCTCTCGTTTCGAAACACGTCTGCCAACGAGCTCAGAATGCCGCTCAGGATGGCGTCGAGATTGGAACCGCGTATATCGACTGTGCTGAAGACAACACGGAGACTCAAGCAATCTCCTCACTGGCCGCGAAGCTGAACGATGAATCTTCGACTGGAATCTCCGTCCCCCATACCGGCCTCAGTACGTCGAAATACTACAAACTCCTCTGGAAGACGCTCGACGCTCAATTCGATTCTGTGATCATCATCCTCGACGAGATCGATCTGATGAACGACGACAGCGTGCTGATGAAGCTCTCGCGCGCTGAGGAGGCGGGAAAAATCGACTGTAGCGTCGGTGTCATCGCGATCAGCAACAAGATCCAGTACGTCGACAACGTGAACGAGCGCGTGAAAAGCAGCTTCCAGCACAAGGAGCTGTTCTTCAAGCCATACGACGCCAACCAGCTCCGGGAGATCATGTTCAACCGCGAGGACGCCTTCCAGGACGACGTCCTTTCCGAGGACGTGATTCCGCTCTCGGCGGCCTTCGCCGCGCAGGAACACGGTGACGCTCGGAAGGCGATCGACATTCTTCGCCACGCCGGGGAGGTCGCCTACGAGGCCGGAGCAGAGCAGGTGACGGAGGAACACGTCCGCCAGGCACAGCAGCACGCCGAAAAGGACCGGTTCAGAGAACTCGTGAACGGCGCACCCACGCAGGCGAAGGCGGCGTTGCTGGCGCTCACGGAGCTGAGTGTCAACAGCAACGACGATGCGTTCCTCACGAGCCGGGTGTACGACCAGTACGAACGCATCTGCAACCATCTCGATATGGATATCCTCTCCGTCCGCCGGTTCCGCGACATCCTGAAAGAGCAGGCCTTCCTCGGGGTTGTCGAAATCGAGAAGATCAACAAGGGAAGTGCGGGCGGGATCCACCTCCAGAACCGACTCATCGAAGATCCCCAGGTCGTCCGCGAAACGATCCTTGAGGACAGCCGGATGCAGGACTGGACTCGCGAGTAGTGACCCCCTACTACTGAGTGGGTGCGGACGACGGAAATCCGGGGTGGGGCGTGAGGAAACGACGGAAACGAGGGGGGTCGAAAATTACGTCGGAAACGTGGGGTTGGATCGAAACGACGGAAACCAGGGGTGGGTCCACTACGACAGTTCGTTGGAGGCTCCGTACGAACTCAAAACGGCATCCCTCTCACCGGAGAGCTCTCGGCGAATGTCGGATCGGTCCCACCCGAGCGGTGAAAGCACGCTCTCAATCGCCCGAACCAGCTGCGTCTCGTAGTACGAGGCGTCGTAGGTCTCGATCTCCTCGTGGGCGAGGGCGACCCGGTCTCGCGAGGATTTCTCGTCGTCGACGACCACGTACTCGATATCTTGGCCCGGGTGGACTGCCAGGTCCTGCTCGCGAGCCCGTTTCAAGGCGGCCACGTTCTGTGTATTCTGTGAGTAGCCCTCCAGGGGCTTGGAGACACGGTTCCGCTCGACGAGCCGCTCTACTGCTACGGTGCCCGCCTGCAGTTCGTCGATTGCTCGTTCGAGCCGTCCGAGCACCGCGTCCGGTGACCGCGTAGCATCGAGCTGGTCGAGACAGTCCCGCTGGACGTTCTCGATGAACGGCGGGGTTGAGCGCTGCCGGGCTTCGATACCTCTGATTTTGAAGTCGTCGCCGCCGGCGACCTTCCCGAAGTATTTCGTCAACGCACCAGCGTCGCTCTCGCGCTGCGGGACGAACGCCACCCAGTCGTAGTGGGCTTCGTGTTCGAGCCGAATCTCGACCTCTTCCGTGATTGCCGTCGCGAGCGTCCCGAGGTCCTCTCGGTCATCGTCGTCGACGTCGGGGTCGGGCGTCACCCAGATGGAGTCGACGATTCCGTGGACGACCCGCCAGCCGCCCGCTTCCAGCCGCTGTTTCGTCGTCAGCAGAATCTCACGAGCGAATGCATTAATCGCCTCGTGACACTCGATGCGGCCGAACTTCGCGTTGCTGAACCCCTGATAGCCGAAGCAGGCGACGAGGATCCACTTCAGCGCTCCCGACCGCCCCTCGAGTTCTGCCAGTCGGTCCTCGTCGGGGTCGTCCCGTTCTTTCTCGCGACGGATGGCCGCCTTGATCTCGTCGCGAGCGTCGATGATCGGCTGTAGCACGTCGACGAGGTAGCCCCGGTCCTCGCAGATCGAGTACCCGAGGCCGGGGACGTCGTCGCGGTCGCTGTGGCAGCTACACCGGATGACGTCCGGCGAGACGTTCCGGGTACAGATGATGTTCGGATAGAGACTCGAGAAGTCGAGTTCGTGGACGTTCTCGTGGAGGCCGACCTCGGGTGCGAAGATGAAGCCGCCGCGGTCGGCGTCGTGGAGCGTCCCCATCGGCTTGTAGAACTCGTGGCGCCAGGAGTTCCATGGGACGAGGACGCCGCGGTCGTGGGCCTCGCAGATCTGGATCGCCGTGAGCACGTTCCCGATCGACGCCCACGCGAGCTCCTGGACGGGCTTCTTTGAGCGCGACACGAGGTCGAGGACGCCGTCGAGGTTCGTCTCCCCGTAGAAGAACGTGTTCGACTCGTCGATGATCGCCCGGCCGGGGATGTTGTACCGCGCCGGCGAGTGGCCGACGCGGCCGTAACTCGAGTACGTCGACCGGCTCGCGAGCTGCTGGTAGTCGACGTCCGGCCACCGACTCAGCGAGAAGTCGTCGACGCCGGCAGCCGTCGCCATCTCGTACAGAGTTGGGACGATCTCGCTCGTCGAACAGACCAGGACGTCCGGATCGTGTGCGTCGAGCGCCCCCTGGACGGCGGTCAAGATATCTGTCGGCGAGCCGGTGACGGTGTCGCCGGCGACGGACAGCTCCCCGTAGACGTCGTTGCTCGTTTCGGTCACCGGAACGCTGAGCCGAAGCGTCGACAGCTCGTTCGCCGGCGTCGGATCGGCGCCGGTCTCCAGACAGTACCGGAACTCTCGCGAGAAGTCGACGTTGAAGCAGGCGAGATCCCCGACTGGATAGGCCGACAGCTGACGCGCCTGCCGGGCGAGTGGAGTGATGCGGTCGATGTGGACGACGTCGACCGCGAGAACGGCCTCCTCGTCTCGTCGAAAGCCCGGCCGTCGCGTAACCATCTCGGTCGCGACGACGTCCGGGTGCTGGTCGTACACCGACTGGAGCGTCGTGAGATCGAGGTCGGCATCAGGGTCCCGAGGGGCGACGTAGAATCGCGGTGTGTAGTTATCCCGTTCTGTTGCGACGGCGCCGTCGGGGGTTGCCTCCCACTCTATGACGCGCCCGTCGTCCAGAAAATCGATACTGAACGGCATCGTCACGGGTTCGCGTCCGGTGGGGAACTCTCCTGGTCATCGCTTGTTGCAACCGCGGCTTCGAGCTCCTCGAGGCGCTCTTCGTGGTCGTCGAGGCGCCCCTCCTGTTCGATATCGATGCTGAGCAGCGCCGGCAGTAGTGGGTTCTGGTGGTTCAACAGCCCGCTCGCGTCGGCGTGCTCGCGTGCGTACTCGAATAGCCGGTCGAACCGTGGCTGGTCGCGACGCCGCAGTGCCCGGCGGAACTCGGCCCAGCGCTCTTCGATGGCCCGCAGTGCATCACGGTAGGTTGGGTTCGTGCGCCCCATCGCTATCGTCCTCCTGTCCCGGTTGCGGTCCACGCATCGAGCAAGGGATCTGCGGTGGCCGCCACCGTCTCACCGTCAGCTGTGACACCCGTCCCGACACCCTCCGGGGTCGGCGTCGACGGCGCCGGCGTCGTCGGTTCCACGCCGACCTGCGTGGCGCGTGCCGCGAGCAGCTGCCGCCAGTACGCGAACGTCGTCTGGTAGTACGCGCCGTCGTCGACGGGATAGACGAGCGTCTCGAAGTCCTCGCCAACGACCCGTGGCCCCATCCGGGTCTGCTCGCACTCCAGGTGGTGGTCGGCGACCGTCGCGACTGACTCGGTGAATTCGTTTCGTTCGTTTCGCGTAACGAGCACTGGGATGTCGTACCCATCGGCGTAGGTCGCCAACCGGGCGAGAGTTCGAGCCTGAAGAGTTTCCGCGTGGGTCTCGCCGAGGGTATCGTCGGCGCGGTACTGGGCGTCGACGGCCGGCGCGACGATGAGGGCGGGCGTGTGGGGCGACGTGTCCTCGTCACGACTTGGTGCCCTTCGACCGGCCGCCCCGGAATCGGCGGTGGACGCCTGGATTGCCTTGTTCACCGCTGTTGGGAGATCACAGACGGCGCCGTAGTGCTGGTAGGCGGTAAATCCGCGTGCGACGTGGATTCGGTTGAGCAACCGTTGACTGGGCGCGATCTGGGCGAGTGTCGTCGTCGTCGCGTGTCCGTTTGCGTCGACCCAGAAAGCGGGCCCGTCGTGCAGGAGGAGATGGTCGAGTACGAGCGACTGCAGGATCGGGACGCCGCGGCCTCCCTCGACGTCGAGCAGCGTGATGCCGTCCTCGAGTGACGGCAACAGCATCTCGTCGGTAGCCGGATCGGCCTGGTCCGCAAGAGACCGATTGCGGTCTGCACCCCGAGTTGGCTGGTCCACCGCCAATCGGTTCGACGTTGAGTGTTCTCTCATACTCGACTAGTTGTCTACCTTCCCGATAAGCCGCGGCGTGGCGCTTCCGCGTTTCAGGAAAAGGCACGAGATAGATGGTAATCCTCCCTCAGTCGTCGTGTTTCTGCGGACGATTGACTGTTTCCGAGAACGTTTCCAGAACCAGACTAGTCGGACCCGCTCAGTTAACCAACATTCCCCGATTCTTCGTGGTTGTTTGTTGGTTAAAGACGTTGCTGCTGACGAGATTCCTGTGCGACCACGTTCAAGATGCTACCCACCGAACTCCTCGGTATGTGTGGACGGAACTCGCTCTTTATCGACCAAGCAGACCTCGAGGCCCGCTTCGATGCCGAGGTCGTCGCAGACGGCGGGTACACACCCCGATACAACATCGCGCCTGGCGACGACCTCCACATCATCACGAACGAGGCTTCCGACGAGATCGACACCTACCACTGGGGGCTGATTCCGTTCTGGGCGGACGAACCCGAGGAGGGCATCATCAACGCTCGCTCCGAGACTGCCGACGAGAAACGCGTCTTCGAGCGAGCGTGGGAATCACGTCCCTGCCTCGTCCCCTCGTCAGGGTTTTACGAATGGAAATCGCCGAACGGTGGTTCGAAACAGCCCTACCGGATTTTTCGCGAGGACGACCCCGCGTTCGCGATGGCCGGGCTCTGGGACGTCTGGGAAGACGACGAGACGATCTCGTGCGTCACGATTCTCACGACGGAGCCGAACGACCTGATGAACTCAATCCACGACCGGATGCCGGTCGTCCTCCCGAAGGATACTGAGTCCGACTGGCTCGCCGCAGATCCGGACACCCGCAAGGAACTGTGTCAGCCGTATCCGAAGGACGATCTGGACGCTTACGAGATTTCGACGCGGGTCAACAACCCCGGCAACGACGATCCTCAGGTCATCGAGCCGCTGGACCACGAGCAATCGGGCCTCGGCGAGTTCAGTTCCTGATAGCTGACGGGGTCACGGTCACTGCATCGGCGACGCTGCTGCCGAATCGACGAGCGAGTGCTCTCGATCCTGGATGGTGCCTTCTGCCGTGAGGGGGTCTCCGAGATGCTTACACTCGGTCTTATCCAAGTGTGCCTTCCGCTGAGAGAGCATCACGTACTATGCGACGATGACTCGTCTGTTATCAGGCTAGCACCTATCCTGATCATCTGATGCCGTGTCCGATGGCCATGTTGGGCCCTCTGGGCGGGGAATCTCCTCAACCAGATCCTTCTCGAACTGCGAAGCTCTCCAGGCTATCACGTTCTCCTTCCGCTGGACATACTTTTCGTCGGTATCCAGCCACCGGGCAATCTCCTCGTAACTGTGACCAGCACAGAGCAGCACCATCACTGCGAAATCGAAGCGATCGAGATTGCTCTCGTTTGCATCGGCATCAATCCGGTCGAGGAACGCTTGTGAGGCATCACCGACGAACTCCATCAGTATCTCATACAGCTCTTCGTCATCAAATCCATCAAACGTGAATCCCTCCGTGATGTTGTTCCCGGGGTCACTCTCTTCGGTATCCCAGCGAATCTCTTCGATGGTTGCTCTTTCACAGTCGTGAAGTCTTGATAGGCGCTCTGGATTCTCCTGTTCCCAGGTTGTGATTGTGTCGGCTACTGCCTCAGATTGAGCGTGTTCGATATAGGGCTCACACCCCCGCTTCGCGATGACTGACTCGATGTTCTTTCCCGAGATCGTCAGTAGGACGGACGCACATCGATCAGTCTGTTCGAGGATCTGTGCGACTTCACGACGCGATTCGAGTTCGTCAAGGCCTGCACGTTTCTGCGCGTCGTGGACGAGGTTGTTTCTACGTTCTTTGACCTCGACAAGTGATCCATGGTCACCTCCGGTCAGTATTTGGATATCACAGAGTTTCTCTAATCGCTTCGCGTGCCCCATACTCCGAACGTGCTCTGTGATGCTGTCGAGACGAGCTTCCTCGCGAAAGAGCTCGTTGAGGACCGTTTCTGTCGTCAGCTCTTCGATGAGTGCCGAGGCGAGGAGGAGATACGAAAAGAATGACCGCTCAACGTCGCTGTCGATCTCGTCGGCGGACCGGAGTTTTTCAGCGATTTCAGTACGCTGTTCGAGATAATACTCGAGGACGTTGTCTGAGTGCCCGACGAGAGAGTTTTGGCGTTCTACGTAGGCAACTTGGAGGAGTAATTCCTTCTCGAAAGGGGTGCTCTCACTCAGTTTCTGGCACTTCTGGAGCGAAGTTGTGGGGAGATGGCGAGTCAAATAATCGATGTCGTCGTAGACGAGCGGCGTATTCGTCGGGCAATTGTCTACGATTGACTGAAAGTCGTCGTTGTCAGCGAGCTCGCTGAGTGCAGCACGTATCTCGTCGACGCTAAGTTCCCGGACATCTTCTGACGCGTCTGATTCTTCACCGACCGGAACGACGCGGTACGACGCATCTCCAACGATGACGACCGGCCCTTCCAGGTCGAGAACCTGATATTCCCCGATAGGGCTCAGAGAGACTGTCTCTGCATCTATTGCGAACGATAAGTCGAGATCAGTGTCGTCGCCCACGCGTCAAAAAACAGCAAAGAGCTCTATTCGACTTGGGCTTCGTACTCGTCCCAAAGCGTGTCAATGTCCGTGCCGGTCTCCTCAGAGATATGGCGCAGCAGTTGCGCCCTGTTCTCGAACCGACGGAGCTGGCTCTTTGCGCTCATAGTAGGACATAATCGCTCCTGCAGTAATAAATCACGGGGGTGCATTCTCTCGGTCAACAAAACACGACCTACCAGTTTAATCACCGCGTAGACGACGCGCTGGTGCGGCGTGATCGAGTCGATGCTCTTCTGGCAATGGGCACTGATTTGCTATTGATCTTCTGAGGCGGTGCCTGAGCAGTCTGAGAGTGACTGATCCTGTAATCGACCAGCAGGATAGTACCGACCCTCGTCTTTGCTATAGAGGTAGGTCTGGATCGGTCTAAGAGTGTTTGAGTTTCGCCCGAAGAGAAAGGCGAGCCCCATCGGGCCAGCTATGAAGAGATGAATGGTCGATGTATTTGGCAGTTCTTTGATCGCGTCTCGTACCTTGGTACGGAAAACATCTGCAGCATGGGCTGCCTGTGCCGGGGACAATTCCACATCAGGCCCATCTTCCGGTGTCAATCTGAGCACACCGTTGAAATCCGGAAGGTTGTTATGCATCTGGTCTATCTCCGGTTGCACATCGGCCGCGATGTTGACGAGCACCGCAAGCTCGGATCCGTGATTCGGTTGTCGCTGGAGCTCTCCTTCTAACCCGCTTTCCTCTTCGTCGATATCGAATGTCCATTCTGTCATCCCGGCAGGGCCGGTGGGTTGCATCCACGTTGCTTGGATACGACGTGTGGTTGGGAGACAGTAACCGACCGCAAACGCAGCGGGAAGATGCGTTCGGCCACGGAAGCGGAGGGGACGCCCCGATGTGTTTTGAATGAGGCAGTCCGTCACCGTGGTTAAGGCCGGGAGTAGACGCTGGTTCCATACTTCTTGGGATGGTGGGCCATGTTCGAACGATCTTGACCAGTCAATAGCAATCGCTGGATCGATGTCGTGAGCCGGCGATTCGTAGGTGTCAAGTGAACATTCGAGAGGCTCACCGTCCGGTAAATACCCATCTATCCGCTCGATCCGCTCTGATAAGACGGTCTGGACGATCTCTGTAGCTTTGTCAGCCGTGGTCTCCTCCAGGGGGAGCATTTTCCAGGCGGAAAAGTCGTGGAGGATCGGTGCCTCGTTGAGTATCGATTTGGCTTCTCCAACGCTGACATCGGGACATGGCACAACGACCACGAAAAACTCATCATCCCCGTCCCAGCGCTTGTTGAATCCCGGCAACTCGTCGTTAAGAATGATGTCGGAGTCGGCTACGCCCTCACTGACGAGCGCAATACCACTGGCCGTTTCCGGGTTCTCCAACTGGTCGATGATTTCGTCTCTGAGTGGCTCCGGCTTCAAATCGAAGATATCCCGCCAAATCGGCACCCCGTGTCGCTCCAGTTCCGTTTGCAGGAAGTTGGCGACGTTCGTCTGTTCGTGCTTATAGCTGAGAAATACACGGCCAGTTGGATCAGTCATATATCGTCACCGACGTTGAGAGTTGAAGCAGCATCTGGGTTGTCAATCCGTTCTAACTGCTCGTATTCCTTACTATCGTGGAATAGATAGGCGTTAATCGAGAACTGACCCTCTTCGTCCTGACCAACGATGAAGAGGAGCGGATGCGGACAGTCGTAGCCGTCGTCGTTGGCGATTTCATTCATCGCAGTTCGATCGTCCCGACTGAGATTGGGTGATGCGCCGGGATGGTAGTGCCATTCCCCGAGATAGTCGATGCCGATGCTCTCTCTGGCGTCTTTGAGCCACTCCTCGACTTTGTCGGTTCCTCGGAGGAATCGAGTTGGTTCTTGAATGGAGTCCCGCGGTGGGTCTCGGGCATTAACCACCAGTGCTGGTCCATCGAGACGGTCGGTACCAGCCAGAATCCCGCCCGTTTCACATGGATGTTCCTTTCGGCAGCGATCATACATCGCTTCAAGACACGTGGCCGGAATCTGTACGGTGATTGGTGATTCCGGCGCTCGCCATATTGTTCCGTCCTGGAAGGAAGGTGTGGCCTGTGAAATAGTCGGCAGCTCGTCGTCACTACCGGTCTCGAGTACGGTGAAGTGATTCTCGCGCAGACTCAATGCCGTCGCCTGATCAAGAAGCCGTGTCACTGTCCCAGCCCACGTCATCACCCGGTCCGTTCGGATAACTGATGCTGGGTGCCAGCAGCCCACTCGTTCGGGGATGGCATCCTCGTCTTCGTCCCATTCGATCTGTTCTTGCAACCGCCATGGATCGAACGCTTCGTTGTAATCTCTGTACGGAAACGTATGTGAGTAAGCTGTGAAGCAGAACAACCGGTTCGCTCGCCGACCCATCGCAGCGGAGCAAAACACGACCGGGTGATTCCATCTAATCGCATCCAGAGCGCGACGAACTCCCCGTGACGCGGTACAGTCAATTACTACCTCCGCTTCTCTAATTGGCTCCGGCAACTCACCGCTCGGTGGAAAGGCGCTATCCACATCAAAGACCTGGGCGTACGGTGCAATGGATTCGAGCCGGTCCGCGATTGCTGTCGCCTTGTTTCGCCCCACCTCATCGATTGTTAGTGTGTGACGAGCCACGTTGCCGATCTCATACGTATCATTGTCGACGAGGGTAAGCTGTTTACAGCCGGCTCGAACGAGGTTCTCAGCAACCATACTGCCGAGCGCTCCCGCTCCGATGAGTACGATGTTGCGATCTAGAAACCACTCTGTCATATGCCCGCGTCTGGTGAGCTGCTCATGCGACCAGTTGTCCGAGTCCAGCCACCGAATCTGTTCCTCTCCGGCTTCCCGCCGTTCGGCTATCTCAGGCCCCTTTCCAGTATCTCGAAATCCGCCGGAGAGGTCATTCGGATCTTTGAACTCTTTTATTTCGATTGGTTGCCAATAGATGATCTCGGGGTCGCCGCCAACCGTTGCTGGGATGGGGAATCCAATTAGAAGGACCTTGACCGGCTCATCGTCTAAGACGGGCTTAATATTCGCCCGTAGTTCGTACGGGTCGGTCTCGGTACCCTCGAAAAATACGTCTAACTGTTCCCACGTCTCTGGGGCCTCCCACGGGGGTTCAATCGGCACCTCTTCTAACAGTGCCCACGCTCCGGAAACAGAGTCATCAGGATTCGAATCGATATATCCGCCCCATTGTGGCTGATAGACGACTTCATCGTCGCTATCTTTGAACGTAACAGTCGCGTATGTCTCTTCAGCAGTTGGCAACGAGCGGAGATTGACTGTCCCCCACTGTCCATACGCCGTCCTCCAATCTGAGAACGACTCCTGCGTCTCGTTGAATGCGATGGTCGTGGCCGAAGCCGAGTTCGTATCGAAGGCCGGGATTTCAAACGGTTCGTCTGGTTCCCGGAGTTCCCCTTTCGCAGCATTACTTAACCACCGCAATGCTCGGTCCATATGCCAACAGAGTCGATCACGGCTTGTGCTGGGTTCACCGGTTGCTCCCGTTTGACTGAGGGTGTGCCCATACCGAGCAACACAGATATCGCCTCGTCGCCACGGGGTATCGTCGCCCCCAGCCACGTTCAGCTTCTGGTGGGGGAATGTGGCTGTAATGGTGTTCTCTTCTTGATCCGCAGGGTAGATCCCAATTGAACCGGCGGGGTACGTATCCCGTAGATGGAGATACCAGTCCGTCTCGCGTGGCACGTCCGGATGGGGTTCTAAGTCGTCTGGAGAAAGCCTGATCTTGACGATCCACCGTCCGTTGCTATCGTGTCGATATGGATCTTTGAGGACGGTGACTCCGTCCCGTTCGGCAATGGCTGCGACGGCTTCTGTAATTTCATGGGGAGGCATTTATGATGTCAGCTGTCCGACGCGGCGAACTGGTGGTCAGATGGATCCTCTACCTGTGAGGACGATCCTACTGACATGGCCTTCTCCCCTCCATCGTCAGAATCGTCGTCGCTTCCGAAGGGAGGGAATTTCTCACCGAAGAGCTGGTACCAGTAATCTCTCGATGTTTCTTTGTCCTCCTCATCCAGTGCTGTCCGCGCGAGCTCTGCGGCATCTTCTGCCTCATCGTAGAACGCCGCGAAATCTACGCCGTCGATTTGTTTGAGGACGTCATTCTCGGGGGTTTTCGGGAGACCGTGAGCAGGCAGGGTAGGGGTTTCCTCAGCCATTGCTTCGGTCTTGAACTGCCCTGTGAGTTCTTCGAGCGTTCTTGTCACGCCCTCGGCGACGCTGTCGATATCATGAGGACAGCACTGGCCAACGATGTGCTCGAGAGGATAGCTTGTCGGTCCTTCGACGTCGGGTGTCTTCGTTCGCCGCCACCATTTGATGGCTTTGACGACGTTCACGTAGTGGCCATCCGTGATATCGTTCTTATTTACGGTGAAGACGATAGTTGCGAGGGGATGGGTATTCTCCCACTCGTTTTCATCTCGATGTGGGATCTTGAGCGGTTCGTCCTTCCACTCGTCGTCGCCATCCGCCGACATATTGAGGGCCTCCGCCACGGTCGAAAGGTTGTCCGGACTCAGGGCTGTGCCTACGTCCAGTGAACCCAGTGATTTGACGGCTTCTCGTGTTGCCTCGCTGGGTGCCGCTGTCAAGACGAGATCGATTTCCACCTTCTCTTCCTCGATCTTGTAGGAGTGGGCATTCGGTTCCCACTGTCCCTCATAGTGTTCATCCAGGAACGGCTCGCATTTTCTTAGCGCAACATCGGTATCAAGGTCACTGCTGAGATCAGAGACAAAGACGACGTCAACGTCGGATTTCTCGTCTTCCTGCGGTCTGAGTGCCGTCCACCGGCGGTAGCTCCCCTGTAGAAAGTCTGCAACGTAGAACTCGTCGACGTCATCGTCAGTCTGTAAGTGATCGCGGAGGGTTTCGTGGCCCTCCTTGTAGGCATCATTGTGTTCGTCCTGCGGGCGAATGTCTGATAGGAAGGTCTCGAATAGTGTGGGAAGTGTGGTCATGGTGTATCGATGTTCTGGAACGTTTTAAGTGGTTGTTGTAGCAGGCGGTGACTCAATGATTGCGTATTCTCGATCCCGGCTCGTGCCCTCGGCCTCGAGGAGGTTGTACTGGGCCATCTTCGAGAGATAGGACCGGATGGTCCGTTTCGTCCGTGGGTCATCGACCTCCTCGGAATAGCGCTCGTGAATCTCGCTCGGCCCGACCGAGCCGTGCTCACGAACGATGTCGTAGACGACGCGCTGGTGCGGCGTGAGCGAGTCGAGGCTCTTCTGCTTGATCTGGGCCCGAGCATCCTCGGCGGCGTCCAGGAGCATATCGTCGGTGATGCGCTCGTGGTTCTCGCGATCGGCCTTGCCGGCGGCCGTTCGGAGGATGCCGATTGCGAGGCGTGCGTCACCGGCGGCTGCGTCGGCGATCCGATAGAGTTGGTCGTCGGTGATGACGTCCTCATCGAGTCCCCACTTTGCCCGCGCACTCAGAATGTCGTACAGCTGCTCGTCGTGGTACTTGTCCATCCGGACGTGTTCGCTGGAGCGCAGGCGGCTCACGAGGCGGTCGTCGACGCGGCTGAACAGCTCCTCTTCCTTGTTCGCGATGCAGATGATCGCGAACTGCGGGAGGCTGTGGAGGTCGTAGATTACGCTGGGGTCTTCGAGCTGGTCGACCTCGTCGAGGATGACGACGGTTCGCGGGCCGTCATGCTGCTGGAGGCGATCAACGAGTTCGTCGTGGGGCGTCGACTGCCGGTGGATGTCGATGGTCGCGCCGAGGTCGTCGAGGATTTGGTAGAGCGTCCGAAATCGGGTGTAGTTACGCCAGCAGTTGACGTAGGTGGCCTCGACGTCGAGCACCTCCTCACGTAGGCGTTCGGTGACGAATTGCGAGATGCACGTCTTGCCGGCGCCGCTGGGTCCAGTGACGATGGCCGTGTCGGCGGGTTCCCCGTTCGTGATGGGCTCAAGAACGCTGGAGAGGTGGTTGACTTCGGCGTCGCGATGCTCAACTTCCCGAGGAACGAACCCGGCGCGGAGAACGCGAGCATCGCGGATCATTTGGCTCTACTGGAGTGATTCACAACCAGCTATAAAAAGAATAACTGGGTCGTTTCCGGGAAGTGTTTTGGACATATCCTGGAACTGGATAAAATGGTTCACGTCGGGTGGTTCTGTGCTGATTCCTTAGCTAGCTCCTCATTTCCGGAAACGCTATTCATTCTCAAAGCTGGTCGATCTTGCTGTTCATAATTCAAGTCCGAATCCGGGAAAGACGGTATATACGCTTTTGAACCTCTGCCACATTATCTGTTTTAAGATGGAGCCCGAGAGCGATTTCGCAGATTTGGAACTCCCTAGGGTCATCGACACCTCTTCTGATGACCTAATGGAGGATTTCTATATCCCCCTTCTCTCACGAGCTAAGGTCTATCGACGCGGTGTCGGATACTTCACTACAAATTGGGTCCGATCTGCGGCACGAGGAATAGCGGAACTTGCTGAAAATGGCGGTACAGCGCAGTGGATAATGAGTCCTATTTTGGAAGAAGATGACTGGGAGGCTCTTAAGAGGGGGAACCGTGCTAAGACGGATGAGGTCCTCCGAGAATCGCTAGATAGCACGATATCTGATCTGCGGTATGACCTGGAGTATGAAACTCGCAATGCGATCGCGTGGATGATCGCTGATGGTCTACTCGAAATCAAGCTGGCTGTTCCTTCGAAGAAGCTGTCGGGTGACTTCCACGATAAATTTGGGGTATTCTATGACTGGAATGGGAACCGTGTTGCTTTCCATGGCTCCCAGAATGATAGCGAACAGGCTCTCCGGAATTACGAAGCATATACCATCGACTGCGATTGGATAAGCGACCGCGATAGTGAGGGGGTGAATATGCAAGAAAAGCGGTTTGAGAATCTTTGGGAAGGCCGAGATGAGAATGTCGGAGTCCATACAATCCCTGAGGGGGTTAAGGAGGGAATCGCTGAACTCCGAGATAATAACAATCGACCTTATGAACCGCCAGAATCAGTTGCTACTACCGAATCTGAAATTGTTCTCCGAGATTATCAACGGGACGCTGTTGATGCTTGGTTCGACAATGACAACAGAGGCCTATTCCAGATGGCAACTGGAACAGGCAAGACGTTCACAGCTCTAGCGGCGCTTGATGAATACACAGATACCGTAGATGATCCACTTCTTTGTGTAATTGCTGTCCCTCAGAAACACCTTGCGCGGCAGTGGGCCCAGGAAATGGATACGTTCGGGCTTGACCAACCAAAATTTGTCTATCACTCAGCTAATCCCGACTGGAAAAACGATCTCTCCCGGGCGGTTTCAAATTTAGAACTCGGAATCAAGAATTACGAATGCCTGATTACAACTCATCAAACATTCTCCGGGGAGCACTTTCGAGAGAAAGTGAGTCAGCTTTCTCGGGATACAATCCTCATCGGGGACGAAGTACACGGCCTTGGTTCCGAGGGTAGGCGAAAAGGGCTTCTTGATTCCTATGACGCGAGGATTGGGCTATCAGCGACTCCGGAGCGCTATTATGATGAAGAAGGTTCTAACCATCTACTTGACTATTTTGATGGAGTCATATACGAATACCCGTTAGAAGACGCCATTCCGCAGTATCTGACTCCATATCGGTATCATCCCATTGTTGTTGAAATGGATGAAGACGAACTGGAGGACTATCGTCAAATGACTCAGTCCGTAGTCGCATCAAGATACTCTGAAGATGCAGATGAGGAGACAACAAATATTCTCCAATCACAACGCGCAGAAATCGTTAAAGAAGCGATCAACAAGTATGATGTTCTCCGAGATATCCTACGAAGTTTAGATGATATCAAGCACCTTCTAGTCTATACAAACTCAGAACAGATAGACACAGTCGGGTCGATTCTGAACGAATTCGGGGTAATGCATCACCGGTTTACCCATGAGGAGGGTGATGACTTGCGCGAGGAGTTACTTACCCGGTTTGGAGAGGGTGAATACGAGGCGCTTGTGGCAATGCGGTGTCTAGACGAAGGTGTTGACGTTCCAGCTACCAGGACAGCAATCTTAATGGCTAATACTGGGAACCCGATGCAATTTATCCAGCGCCGAGGTAGAGTTCTTCGGCAAGCCCCCGGTAAGGATCGAGCGGACATCTATGATCTACTCGTGGTTCCAACCCTTGAGCCAGACGAGGATATTGCGATGTCTGAACAATACATCCTTGAGAAGGAACTTCGTCGATTCGAGGAATTTGCTGAAACAGCGGAAAACGAATATGAAGCTCGCAACAAGATCGAAGACGTTCGTATCGCATATGGTATCTGAGAAGATACATTGATAAGCGTTTGTAGATATGGTTGCAGTATCGCATGAATGACTCCGAGGTACATTCGTTGATC
Source organism: Halolamina sp. C58 (assembly GCF_051195095.1). Taxonomy (NCBI): domain Archaea; kingdom Methanobacteriati; phylum Methanobacteriota; class Halobacteria; order Halobacteriales; family Haloferacaceae; genus Halolamina; species Halolamina sp. C58. The sequence continues at coordinate 104,403 of NZ_JBNTJY010000003.1, forward strand.
CTTGACCGTATTGACGAGGTTGAGGATGACGATCTTCGGGCCTTCTTACGCGGGGTTTTGGAGCATGAACGGGACATTCTGAAAGAGCCGCGAGCCGAGTACGCTGAGCAGTATAAAGAACTCGTGGACAATTTTGTCGGGAACGAATCACTGCAGGAATTCGACAATGAATAACGTTCAGATATTCGAACTCGAAATAGAGGATTACCGACAATATGAAGGAAATCAAACTATCCCCCTAGAGACTACGTCTGAGAAGCACATCAACGTGATTGAGGGGCAGAATGGATCTGGCAAGTCAAACATTCTGAACGCGATTACGCTGTGTTTCTACGGGGAAGAAACCCATACTGATTCGAACGATGACGAGGGCCTCGAGTCGGACCCGCTTGTCAACAAGAAGCGGCTGAAGGAATTGGAACCTGGTGAATCGATTCAAGGGCACATCGAGATCAAGCTGGGTAAAGGCGAACCCGAGTACGCCTTCCGACGAACTTTCTCGACAGCTCGTCAAGAAGATGCTGCGGAAGGAGACCGCGAGGAACGACAATTTAACAGCTCTATAGGTGACCTTCGGCTACGCCAGCGGTTTGGCGGGAATGACTGGCGACCGAACCCGAACCCTGAAAATATTCTTCGCGAGATTCTTCCAACCCACGTCCACGAATATTTCCTGTTCGATGGTGAACAGCTAGATGAGTTCTTCCAAACTGGATACACCGACCACGTACGGGCAGCTGTGCTCGATGTATCTCATATTGAACTTCTGAATAGTGCTGTTAGTCATTTAGGGAAGGTACAGCGGGACTTTGAGAGTGAATCCTCCGAGCTGGGCGGTGATATACAAGAACTCCAAGAACGGAAGGAAGAAGCCTCACAAGAGCTAGAACGGCTCAAACAAAAGCGGGATGACTTAGAGGACGAGATTAGCACCGCTGAGGGCAAAATAGATGACATCTATGATGAGCTTGCGGGTAGTGCAGACGATGACGTTCGGGAGATGCAGCAGCGCCGTGTCTATCTGGAAGAACGCTTGGATGAACAAGAAGAGGAGCTTGTAGATGCGAAAGAGGCTGTAGGGGCATCACTCGCCCGAGCAGGCGGGATTGCATACAACGCTGATGCCCTCCGATATGCTGTTTCTGAACTGGAAGAGTACGAATCGTCACAAAACGGTGTCCCTGGGCTAACAGAGGAATTACTACGAGGGATTCTTTCTCGGAATACGTGTGTTTGTGGGGCTGACTTGGCTGAATGTGACTCTTCACGAGAACACATTGAGGGCCTGTTGGAAGAGCAAACTAGTGAAAGCCAAGACGCAATTGAGGGTCGACTCCGGATGGATCGAGCACTCCGTGATGGCGAATCGCTTATTGAGGATCTCCTAGCTGACCTCAGCGAGCTAGAGGATACACGGACAGCTATCGACGAGAACGAGACAGAACTGGCCAACATCTCTGCCCAGCTTGAAGATGAAGATATCATCGATAATGAACGCGCCCAGGAACTAGAGCAACGCCGTCGGGATATCCAAGGTCGGATCAGTAAGATGGAACGTGAAGTTGGGGAGCTGAACGGGAAAATTGAACAACAAGAAGATGTCGTTGATGAGCGTCGAGAGGAGTGGAAACAGGCAATGCGAGAGCAGGACGAACATGACCTGCTTGTGAGACAGAGTGAGTTCATCGACAGTGCGACTGACAAGCTCTCTGAGATCAAAGGAGAGATTCTGGAGCAGGTTCGGACAGAAACTGAACAACGGCTCGAACGATACTATAACGATCTTATTTGGAAAGATGAAGACTATGAGGTAGTCCTCACTGAAGAGTATGAGGTGCGCCTCTACGGTCCGGACGGTCGGAAGAATCTGGGTTCACTTTCTGCTGGCGAACGACAAGTGCTTGCTCTCTCGTTCATGGCTGCACTTTCAAAAATCAGCGGATTCTCCGCCCCTGTTGTCATCGATACACCCTTGGGACGGATATCTAGCGAGCCGAAACAGCTTATCGCGCAGAACGTACCTGACTACCTGAATGATACCCAGGTCACGTTCCTCATGACTGACGTCGAGTATAGTGAAGACGTCAGGGCGTACATTTCCAACGAGGTTGCGAATGAGTACCATCTTGAATTCCAAAACGGTGTAACACAGGTGACCGACCGATGAGTCAAGATACCGAAGACAGCTACGAGGAGCGTGAACCCCGGCGTGACGTTCATATAGATAGCGAACGTCGAGAAATGTTTGAGGCGTTGCAGGAATCTGAAGATTCTCCCTTCTATCAAGCTGAGAATCACGATCTGTTCATGTTTGCACTTGGATATGGGAGAGAGAACACAATGCCTGAAACGATAAAGAACGAAAAGGGCGCGTTTTTCGGGCGTGCGAGTCTATCGGAACGCCAGCAGGCTGTTATCGAGGCTGTGGCAGTGAGTGAAGAGAGAGATGTTCGAGTTCTTCGTGACCAGCGGATGGTCTATGAGATCGCAGAAGAGTACGCTAATGCGGGAATCGAATTGCTACACGGTCGAGTATTTGGTCCGGCAGATGACGAACCACGGCGGGAACTGGCTCTCGAGGTCAAGGAGCAGTATCAGCCAGAGGAGGACGACGAACCGTGAGTCGTCGTCGAATATTATTGCGAAGTCCACTAGTAGCACCCCGAGAAACAAACGTAACAACGATGCAACCCCCACTCTGTCGGAGGGATCTGATTCATGGATGAGAATCTATCTGAGGTTGACGAGGAAGTTCGAGGTGTAATAGAAATTATAGCTCAGCACATCAGTCATCAAAACAATTCTACCTCTCTTACGGACTTCGTGGACGAAGTCGGGGAGGCTAGTAGTGTTGATGATCTGTATGATTATCTCCTTGACAACCCGAAAGCTGCGGTCAATCTAGTCGGTGATTTAGAGGAGTACTTTGATCACCCTGCTCCTGACTTGGAGAAACTGAAAGAAGGACAAGGCGAATTTTCTGCTGATACTGAGCCTTGGTGGAATGTCGTCGAGGCCGACGCAGCGAAAATCCATCCCAAAGATGGAGGAAGTGAAAATCAAGAGAATGCGATCGATCTCGGCAAGAATTCCGTCGACCTCATCGTCACTTCTCCCCCTTATTGGCAAAAGCGGGACTATGGGACCAAAGACCAGCTGGGACAGGAGCCTGACCCGGATACCTATATCGAGCACCTGATCGATGCACTTGAGCACTGGAAAGTGTTTCTGCGGCCTACTGGGTCTGTATTCCTTAACATCGGCGACACATACCATAATAAAAGCCTTCAGGGAATCCCTGGTCGGTTTGCAAGAGCTGCTCAAGAGGCGGGATGGACTATTCGGAACGAAATTCAGTGGGCTAAGGATAATGGAATCCCGTCTTCAGCCCAAGACCGGCTTGTTCCACGGCATGAGCCAATATTCCATCTAGTCCAAGACAAAGATAATTATTTCTATGACTTGCACGGTTATTCAGAGTTATACGGAAATGGATCTAACCCGGGAGACGTATGGCGGATCTCTCATGATCGGAATACTGGAGATCACCTTGCTCCTTTCCCACGGGACCTAGTGCGGAGGGCAATCACGCTTGCCTGTCCCCCTTCAATCTGTTCCGAGTGTAATGAGCCTAGACGTCGGGATACGAAGCGAGGATTAACAGAGCTCAATACGGAACGTCCGCAAGCAGAGCGGGCATTGGAAATTTACCATAATCACGACGAATTGACAGAGGACCATATCCGAGCCATTCAGGCTGTCGGGATTTCTGACGTGGGGAAAGCAGAGGAATTCCAAGTTGGTGCAGGAGCAAACGATGAAGATGTTCAACGTCGTGCTAAGAAGGCAAAAGAAATTCTAGGTGGTTACTTCCGTGAGTTCACTTTCCCTGAGTGGACTACTGTCGGGTGGACGAGCTGTGAGTGCGAGGATCCTGATTGGAATAGGGGAACTGTCTTTGACCCATTTGCTGGCTCTGGAACCACCATCCAAGTTGCGAACAGTCTCGGATATAATGGATTTGGGACAGACTTAGATATTTCCAACTTCCAACAGGACCAAGCACTGTCCACATACAAATGACGAGATACGTCCTGAAACCTGAAGTCGTACGAGATTGTCTCCACCGGTTAATCGATGCCCCTATCCACCGGATGTTTCCTGGATATCTTTGTCTCCAGCAACAATCCGGGCTCGATAATCGGAACACTGGACTCTCCTTTCCCTATAACGAATTTTTCGACGATTACCTCCGTGTCGGGGAGGATGATTCGGACAAGCCCTATTTTGTCCCCTTCAATCAATCAACAAACCCGTCGCTGAGTTCTCTCTGGTATAATAAGAACGTCGCCGGTACATATGCTCCTTCCTCCCTTCGATCAACTGCCCCACTTATGCAAATCGCCGAAGTTGAGGAAGGAGGACATAATTCGAAATGGGGAATTGAAGATCGTCATTGGCAGCTTGCCCGCCACCATCTTTGTGATGACAACCAAATCCCCGCAGAATCTTTGTCTGCGTATCTGTTCCGCGACTATGGATTTGAGGTGGACGATCCTTCTGCTTATACTCTTGTTGAGACATTCATTGAAGAATTTGGCTACGAATTTGGTGGAGAAGCTTTCTCCCACTTGTACAGAACTAGTGATTCAGAAATAACGGAGGAGTCATTTGTCACCTATGACTGAGCACACCCAAACACAGCTGGGAATCAGAAACACCCACCGTACACCGACTAAAATACGACGGCTAACCCCTGATCAGCTCGGTATTCCTTCAAGTGGGGATGAACAAGATGAAGAAACACGCTGGGAGTCTCTGCGGGAAAAAGCGTTTGAGGCCAAAGATGAATCAGATGTTGGGGTAGCAGTCCGAACTGAGGATGGCTCTGTCTGGGCTGGAACTCGACTAACGAAAGGGATATCTCATGATGTACATCCTCTCGAACTTGCAGTCTGGAAAGGGTTTGACAGCACTAAGCAACCAATTGTAGGTGTTGCAGTCGCGGATGAAGAGATGTCATCCCCTTGTGGACGCTGTCTTCAGGTTCTCAAAGATTATTCGTCTGAAGACGAAGTGATTATCCACATTACTGACGGTGAGCAGGTCGAAGAGACCGCTCTCGCCGATTTACTTCCCTAATGTCTCCCAATCTGGACCAGGAGGCGGTGATCATCACAGAAGCTAATTATTACCGTGGAAGCTCATCTAACTAGAAATGGTCGAGATCCCCAGCCCCCTTTGTTCCCTGTTTAGTGCTCCGATCGAAGAAGAGGATGGAAGATACGTAGTAGAAGTCCCCTCGAGTGAAGTCGATCATGAAGCGTTGTCAACAAACGAAACGTATCGAGTGGCCATTCTAGAGTCCCAAGTCTCGACAGCGTCGTCGATGCAACCGGAGTCACAACAGCCTCCTTCTCGGGAGATTAAGAACCAATCCTCCTCGGAACCGCCCGTGGATGAGGGCGAAGTGCGCGACGTAACAATCGAAACTGTCGGCGATCAGGGAGACGGTATTGCGAAAGTCGAACGGGGGTACGTCGTGATCGTTCCCGGCGCTCAGCCCGGCGACGAGCCAACAGTCGAAATCGAACAAGTTCAGGAGAACGTCGCGTTTGCGAGCATCGTCGATAGCGATCCGCGAGCACTCTAACCCATTGTCCCTTTTGTGGATCGGTCTTCTTCTCGGTAAACCATCGGTGTGAGAAGGCTCCGTTTGAGTTTGTCTGATGGAGGTGGTTCTGAAAGTCACGTCACGCCTTCTCCTTCCATTCGCGATGGCACAACTTTCCAAAGCCGAAATTCAATCTATGACAAAGGAATCGATTGAGGTGCTTGACGACCTGGCCGACCAGGTCGCCGATGAGTTCGAGGCGTATAGACAGCCGGACGAATTCAAGGATGTCTCGCTCGTGATTGAGAACAGCGACGAGGAGCGTCCGACGCTAATCGTCCACGTCGATAGGGAGGATGCGGAGGCTCTTGCCGACCGCATTGATGAGTTCCTCCGCGAGCACGGTGCTCGTACTGAACGGGAACGACACTCAGCTACGGATGTCCGTGTGTTAGCGACGGTCGACTGACAACCACCCCTCCAATTTTTTGACTGACTGCAAGCACCGCTGAAGGGCCTTATCTTCACTTCTGGTCAAGGGAGTCCCGACCGATTCAGCTCAGGTGGTCAATCTGTGCAGACAGATACTCTTGGAGAGCGGTGACCGTTTCTTCTGAGACAGCTGAGGCCCCGAAGTCACTCCGAAATCCGTGCTTGAGTTCGTCGCTCTCCAAGATCTCCAGACCACGCTCAAGCTGCTCCCGTAGCGCACCGTCGTCCCCTCGCCGCAGGTGGGGTGTGACAGCGTCGAGATCGATTTCTTCTGCCACTGCTAGGACGTCACGAAGGTCCGTTTCGCGGCCGCTGTGGAGCTTTGCCGCCACGAGGACGGCCCCATCGATCACTCTGGCTGTCGTCGTCACTGTGCCTCCGCTCACCTCCTGTTGGTGGCTGTGGTCGTACAGGTAATCGAACGACCACTGTGCCTCCGTCTGACGACACCCGAGTCCGTTTACCAAGAGGTCGAAGCCGATCGGCTGTTGCGGCGTGAGCCGCTTCTCGTACACGATCACTTCGGTATCGTAGAACCACTCCTTGGCGTGGCTGTCCGTTTTCTCGAAGTCCCGACGTTCGAGGAAGTCGACGAAGTCAGCTTTGGAGTCCGACGCGACGACGATATCGAGGTCTGTGGAGAAGCGAGCATTGAACGCTGAGACAGCGTAACCGCCGACGAGAACGTACTCGTGGCCCTCTTGAGTGAGCACCTCGAGCAGTTCGATGAGCGCGTCACTGCGGTTGTTGAAGCTCATGGCTGTGCCCGTTCAGTCTCTCGATACGTGACGCCGAGGTCGAGGTCCTCGTACATCCGGTCGAGCATCGCCAGCCCCGACTGGAACTGGGCGTAGTTCTCGCGCATATACTCGATTGTCTCTGCTCTCGGGATCACCGGGTACCCCTCGACGTGTTCGATGTCGAGGGACGGCCCTGGCTCGAGGACGATCTGTAGCGGTCCGTCCAGCTCGTGACGGGGCTGTCGTTCGAATGCGGTCGGGAGGTCGAACGACTCGAAATACGCCTCCCAAGCGTCGACGTCCTCCTCACGGACGGCTATGAACAGCGGATAGTTATCCGGATTCCGCCCAACTTGGTAGCCCCCTTGGGTCCACACGTAGACGGCGTCGATTCGCGTAAACGCGAACGGCCAGTCACCGAACTGTGGGATGACGTAGGCCTCCTCGATGGAGGGTGGACTGACGCCGGCACTAGTAGCGACGAGCTCGCGGGCTGCGTCGCGTACGCGTTCGTCGACGACAGCGAGCCCGTCGTCATAAGAAACGTAGCCTGCTTCTTCCAGCCGATTGACGGCCTGTCTCACCGTCTCGTACGGCGTGTGGAGGTGTTGGGAGACACGGCGGATGGTGTCACCACTCTCGATGGCGAGGATAGTCTGTGCCGCCGTGTCGTCGAGCACCTCATACATCTGGTGGTTACCAATAATCCGGTAACAGTTAAAAGTCTTACTAGAACCCTAGTCAAAGCGTATCTGGCTGAGTTCTACCACTCAGGTTTCTCCTCATGTACGGATGGACCATTCGTCTTTAGAGTTGGCAAGGATATGCTCACAAGTCTGTATATTGATGACGTCAAGGAACAGTTCGAAGCCAATTACGGAAGCGCATAGGTTCAGTTGTCGTACTGGATGCCCCATTCTTCAGCCATCTCGAAGACGTCATCGAGGTGTGCGAGGCCGTACACCATCGCGAACTCGCGGAGATCGGCCTTTGTGATGTTCGTGCCATAGCGGTCCTCGAACTCGGTTTGGGCCTTTCGGACAAGGTCGTCGACGTCCGGGTTGAGTTCGAGCGTGGTCCGGTCGCGTGCCGTCGACGTTCCATCTCGCCACGTCGCGTAGGGGACTGGCGGCGACTCGGAGTGATACTCCGGTTGCATGAGTGCTCTCGCGAGCTGCTCGTTCGAGTGCCTGCGGCCGGATTTAAGGTCGCTAATGTAGTCGACTCCGGTCTCGGATTCTTGTCCGACACCGGCTTCACGTAAGTCGTCGCGCCTCGTATTACTCGACGCCTGTCCAGTGGTCTCGTTGGTCGATTCGTCGTCCTCGACAGGCTGCGTGTCTTCCATGTCCATCTCTACTGATTCGTCGGCTTGAGTGTCGTCGCCTTCGTCATTTGTGTCCTCGAACGGGTTCTCCATATCGCCGCCTGACTCGAAGCTCATTGTGACACCTCAGCGGCGTCGGGACCGCCAGTTGTCAGCTGAGAGAGGTCGACTTCTCCCCAGATGTCGTTCCCGTGGAATAGATCTTCTCGCGGCCACCCGCCGTTAGGGAGGTCTTGGCCCGCGCGATGGTAGATGTACGATGCGAGGGTGCGGAACTTCGGCATGATGTCCGCGTTGTAGTCACGGATGCGGCCGTCCTTCAGCTGAGAAAACACCGTCTCGTAGTTCTCCTCGGCCTTCTCGAACGCACCGAGGTTTTTGAAGTAGACTGGAGCCGGATACTGCTCGTGAATCTTAGTGAGGTACTCTTTGTGAATCTTCTTTCCGGCGTCGACTTTCGATGGAACGACACCGCTTAGTGTGATGTTGATATCCATCTCTTCGGCGAAGTTGCGGGCGCTGTCTTCGACGCCGGCGATGCTCTCGATGCCGCCGCGCGTGGGTTCGGCAGGGATGAGGATGTTGCGGGTGGCGTAGAGGGCGAGATAGTAGCCTTCGTCGGCTTTCGCGTTCGGATCGACGAGCATGACGTCGTACTCGTCCTGAATGTCGTTGTCTTGGAGGACTTGGAAAAAGCGTTTGTATCGGGGATACTCCCACTCGGGGGGTTTGGACGCTTCGAGGTAGTCGGCGTGTTGGTCGAGGCGTTGGTCGACGCGGTTGAAGCGTTTGTGTGAGGGAATGACGTCGATGCCGTCGTCGGCCGTGCGAATGAGATCGCGGAACGGCCCTTTGCCCTGGTCAATGAGGTGGAGCGTTAGGTCGTCGGCGTCGGGGTTGTGTTTGTCTTCGTCGACGCCAAGATAGTTCGAGACGCTCCCATTTTGCGCGTCGAAATCCGCGATGAGGACGTTGAGACCGAGTTCGGCGTAGGCGGCGGCGAGATCTCTGGTGATCGTGGATTTGGATTGGCCACCACTCTGGTTATAGACGGTTATTGGTAGCATGTGCGCACCATCATCCGCATCGATAATAAGAGTTGCTCAGACACACACCACATTACTCACTGTAGCAACTACAGACCACACCTTATGACCATACTGTACGTTCATAATGACCGTTCACAATGGACGTTCATAACGGACTGCCACAACTGATGTATGTGGGTGAGTAAAGCAAAATTCGCCGGACGTCGGCACGCTAGGTAGAACAAGGTCGGGCCGTCGACCATTCTTCTCCCTCGATACGGAGAGAATCATTCAGCTACATCAGCTACCGACGCTCTGCATATAATCTCGTACCGTGATCGACGGGGCTCAGATGATCTCCCAGCCAAGAGTCCCCAGCCCCGTAATCAGTCGTGAAGATGTCAAGCAAGCCCATCCGCTATCTCTCTTGGACGGTTGATCCCCTGAGTTCGCCGAAGAAGACTACACTCTCGCGGCGTTGTGGGGCGGCAGAAAGTGAGATGTCGCCAATGTGGTCAATACAACCGTGGCGTGATTTCGCCAGAAATAGATGACACGATTGGGAAGGACAACCGACTCAGCCCCAGTATTTCCCGATTTAGCTTCGACAATGAATCCACCTTCCGGTTACGATTTTGGTATAGCGGCATACGATTTATTATCAACTCAGATTCGATGATTGGTGAGTAGAACCCTTATATCGTAGGAATATCGGAGATGAGACTTCTTTCCCTATTGGTCGTGATTATACGGGTAATCACGACCACTTTGAAGTACCCCGGCGCCGTCGGTGAAGCACGAATGCTGCAACCGCCTCACGACGGCGCTTCCCCCGGGGTAGAGACACCGAGACCGGGCCCGCAGGACGGTGGAGGGCCGGTGGATGTCTGATCGAGCGCTTTCGACGCCGCTCGACGATAGCTTCGAACGCTATCTTCAGGACAAGGGGAAAGGCCGCGGCGGCGACGGCGGGAACTACCGACGTAACGCTGCACGCGAGCTCGAACGGTTCGCCGAGTGGGCCGCCGGCGACCGCGGCGCCGACGACTGGACCGGGATCGTCCCCGACGACGTCGACCGCGAGCCGACCTTCGACGATCTCGACGAACGCGTGTTCCGGGAGTACGCCCGACATCTCGGTGGAGATCGGGGACTCAAGCAGAACACAGTACAAACCTATTACCGCTATATCTCTGCCTGGTGTGGCTGGTGCGTCAACGAGGGATATCTCGAGGCGCATTACGCCCAGCGGGCCAGTGCGATGGCGCCGCTGCCGGAGGACGACGGCCGCAAGCCCGGCGACCAGCAGGCCTGGACGTCTGAACAGCGCCACGCCCTCACCCGCCACGTCGACGAACGGGCCCGCGACGCTGTCGAGGCGTACACGACACTCCCAGAGGATACTGACCCCCTCGACAAGCAGCGAGCACGCTACGCGGCGCTGAAGGCGACTCGTGACCGGGCGCTGGTGTTCGTCCTCGCGTACACCGCCGTCCGCGTCGGCGAACTCCTCCGCGATCCGAACGACCCGCGCCGGCGCGGCGTCCGCTGGGAGGACCTCTCCCTCGACGACGGCAGTATGGACGTCTACCGGAAGAAACAGCAATGGGACGCCGCGAGTCTCCCCGACCCGGTGATCTCGCCGCTGCGGAGCTACCGCCAGCTGATGGACCCACCGACGGGGCGCTGGCCGGTGTTTCCCACGTTCGACCAGCGGACGCTCGCAGGGCTCGTCCAGGATGAGTTCGCCGACCGAGGGGAACATACGGAGGCAATCGCCGAACGCCGTGAGGAGTACGCTCGCGACCTCCTCCTGGCGCTCGATGAGGATATTCGGCCGCCCTCGATTACGACGGACGGCACACGATCGATTCTCCAACGGCTCTCAGAAGCTGCAGAGATAGACATCGACCATCCGAAACACGATTACCTTGCTCCACACGGCGGCCGGCGTGGAATGGGTGAAGTTCTCGTTCGAGCATTCGGATACACGGTTGCCGCCCGGTATCTCGACAATTCAGAGGAGATGGTGAGAGAGCGGTATTCACATATCGAGGCCGGAGAACTCGGTGATGTCGCTACTGAGGCGCTCGAGGAGATCGATAGTATACCGTAGTAACATATTTCGAGTGTGAGGGGTAGACCGTCGCGTTCACACCGCGTCGACGGTGAACAGCGAGTCGTCGCTGAGGACGACCTGTACCCGGCGGTGCCAGGCGTCAGCAAAGGCCTCCCGTTGCTGGTCGCTTGCCGATCCGTCGAGAATCCCCTGGAGGTTCCCGATCGCGGGTCCACCGCCAGGAACGTCGCTGACGTGGTAGGCCACTTCGACGGTCTCGTCCGTGTCGGTTCGCCGGAACCGGAACGTCGGGTCCGCCGTGTCCGGGTCGAACGCGTCGAAGACGAGGAGGTCGCGGCGGCCGCCATAGCCGCCGGCGAGCCCGCTGAATCCGTCATCGCCGGTCGCGCCAGTCACGTACGAGATGATGCGGCTCATCACGCCGTACGCGGCATCGTCCTGCGGGCCGGCCGTCTGGACCTCGATTTTGCTCCGGACTGGATAGTCGTCGGGATACAGGGCGTCGAGCCCGAGCTGGACGATCCGGTAGGCGCCCGAGGCTGTCGGACAGGAGTGGCCCGCTTCTTTCACCGCGTCCCGGTAGGTGACGACGAACGGCTCGCCCGGTTCGAGGACGCCGAGGGCCTCCGCGACGGGGTCGCGGATTTCGATCGGGTCGACGTCGTAGTCGACCTGCCAATTGGTTCTCGTCTGGGTCGTGTCAGTCGCAGTCGAATTCGATGTCATGAGTTGTGGTTGTGATCGTGTCTCGTGGTCAGTAGCGGAGCAGTCGCATCCCGTTGAGGATGACGAGGAGGACGCTGGCCTCGTGGACCAGCATTCCCGACGCGAGGGTGACGTAGCTGGTGAGCACGCCCGCGAGGAGGACGGTCACGGTCAGCACCGCGAGCCCGACGTTCTCGAGGACGTTCCAGCGCGTCGCCTTGCTCAGTTTGACCGCGTACGGGATCCGTTCGAGATCGTCGGCCATCAACGCCATGTCAGCCGTCTCGATGGCGGTGTCCGTCCCCGCAGCACCCATCGCGATGCCGACGTCGGCGGTCGCCAGCGATGGCGCGTCGTTGATGCCGTCGCCGACCATCGCGACGACGTGGCCGTCGGCCTGGTAGCCCTCGATGACGGACTGCTTGTCCTCGGGGAGGAGTTCGGCACGGTACTCGTCGATACCGACCTCCTCGGCAACGGCAGCGGCCGTCCGCTCGTTGTCGCCGGTGAGCATCACCGTCTCGATGCCAGCGTCTTGGAGCGCCGCGACGACCCCAGGAGCGGCCTCCCGGAGCTCGTCCCGCATCGCAATCGCGCCGATGATGTCCCCGTCCCGAACGACGTGGACGACTGTCTCGCCGCGCCCCTCACGCTCGCGGACGTAGTCGGCGACCCGGCTGGGGACGTCAATGTCGCGGTCGGCCAGCAGTGCGCGGTTGCCGACAACAACTTCCTGGCCATCGGCGAGGGCGATGACGCCCTTGCCAGCGACTACGTCGAAGTCATCCGGATCGGGGACCGACTGGCGCCCCGCGTCCGTATCGTCCGCTTGGGCGACCGTCGTTCCGCCGTCCGTCGCGGCGGTCGGATCCTCGCGGGCCGCGTCGACGATGGCGTCAGCGAGGTGGTGTTCGCTCTTCTTCTCGGCGGTCGCCGCGAGTGAGAGGACCTCGTCATCAGCAACGCCGAACCCCTCAACATCGGCGACGGTGGTCTCGCCCTTTGTGAGGGTGCCGGTCTTGTCGAAGGCGACAAGGTCGATCTTGCCGGCGCGTTCGAGGTGTTCGCCGCCCTTCATCAGCACGCCAGACCGAGCGGCGTTGCCGATGGCCGAGACGATGCTGACCGGTGGCCCGATGACCAGCGCGCCGGGACAGCCGATGACCAACAGGGTCAGCGACAGGATCGCGTTCTGCGTGACGGCGTACGCACCGATAGCGAGCACGATGACGGCCGGCGTGTAATACTTCGCGAACCGGTCAATGAGACTCTCGGTCGGCGACTGAGCCTCTTGGGCCTCCTCGACACGGCGGATGATCCGTTCGAGCGTCGTATCCGAGCCCGCACCCGTCGTTCGGATCTCCAGTGCGCCTTCTTGATTGACCGTCCCGGCGTAGACCTCGTCGCCGTCGGCCTTGTGGACGGGCGCGCTCTCGCCGGTGACTGGTGCTTGGTTGACGGCGCTCTCGCCGTCGACGACGGTGCCGTCAACCGGAATCTTCCCGCCTGGCTTTACGACGACGACTTCGCTCTCTTCGACCTCGCGGGCGGGGACTTCTTGGAGTTCCCCGTCGCGACGGACAGTCGCCGTGTCGGGCGTCATCTCCAGCAGCTCCTGGAGGGCAGTCCGGGTCTTCCGCATCGTCCGTCCCTCGAGGTAGCTGCCGAGGCTGAACAGGAAGACGACGGCGGCGGCCTCCCAGTACTCCCCGATGATGATGGCCCCGATGGCGGCCAGCGTCACCAGCGTCTTGATGCCGAGCGTCCGGTTGGTGACCTCGTGGTAGGCGGTCTTGGCGATGTCGTAGCCACCCACGATCGTCGCGAGGACGAGGATGGCGGCGCTTGCCATCTCGAAACTCGTGAGGTAGCCCAGACTCCAGCCACCGCCGTAGAGCAGGCCGCTCGTTGCCGTGACGATGGCCTTCCGGTGTTTCCGGTAGTACTGCGTGATCGATTGTTTGTTCATGGTGTTAGGCGGGCTGGGGCGTGTACCCCTGGTTTTCGATGGTCTCTGCGAAGACGTCGGGGTCCGCGACGTTGTCGTCGTACTCGATTTCGACGCGGCCGGTCGCGTAGTGGACTTCGACGTGCTGGACGCCGTCGACGTTCGACAGGGCGCGTTCGACGGTGCTCGCGCAGGTCGGGCAATCGAAGTCGAGGACGCGGAATTGGGTTGTGTCGCTCATTACAGTTTGAGGTAGTGCCCATACCCCAATAAGTATTTTTTAGATGATATGTTTGAATTCGGAGACGGGTCGTTGGAACAGTCAAACAGGTCGTCTAGGGCTTTTGCTATCGTGGGTCTATTCTGTACTCGATTCCTCGACAGACACCTACCCGACTCCTGCCCCGCTACCTTTTCCCGCGTGCTCGCGCTCAGTTCTCGTATGAGTGATTTCGATACTGACCACCGTCTCGACGACATCGCGGTGCGAGACACTCGGGTTTCGGATGCCATCGACGAGCCGATGCGGGCGATGATCCTCGATATTCTGGCCGAGGAGGCCCTGACCGCGACCGAGGTCCACGAACGCCTTGACGATCGCGGCGTCGACCGGACGGAGAACACGGTTCGCCATCACATCAACGAGCTCCGGGACGCCGGCCTCGTCGACGTCGTTCGGTTCGAGGAGGGTCGTGGTGGGACGACGAAGTACTACCACGCAAACACGATCGTTCTCTCGTACTCACTACCAGATTCGGCCGACGCCGCCCTCGAAGAGATGATCGACGCTGTCCAGCCCCAGATCACGGACGCGCTCACTACGCTCACCGACGAGTACGACGACGCTATTAAGGAGATCGTCGCGGATATGCAGCCCTGCGAGCACTGCCGGACCCAGAAGTACGAAACGTATGTGCTTCTGACTGTCCTCCGACGTGCGTTCGTTCGTGCTCACAGAGACTCCTGAGCGAGAAAACTCGGGACTATTGGGATTTCATCAGATACGACACGACACGAAACCACCGGTCGTTGGAGGCTGCGAATTGATCACTCAATTTCTAACTGACTGCTCCCACCGTCCTCCCTATTGTCGTTCTCATCCCATTCGAGTTCGAACTCGATACTCAATTCACCGGGTCCGTCCGTTGGTCCCTCGCGCTCGGCTTTGACCTCGAACGTCGGGCGCGCTGGTGGTTCCATTGTCACGGACTCGGAACCGGATTTGAGTGTGACTGCGTCCCCTTGTTCGAGTTTATCAGCGACGCTACGGAGATACGACGCGATTTCTTCTCGAGTCTGGCCACTCTCTGATTTGAACAGGACTTCTTCAGGCATACTGAACGATACGCTGCCTGTACCGATAAGTGAATCCCCTAAATCACTCTCGCTTGAGCCAGAATCATCATACACCAATGTTATCAACAGAGCTGAAACCAACCTCCGGTCACAGTTCCTCAGGTTGCCGTACCGTTGTCCGTCGGTATCCCTCGTACAGAGCTGGTAATCCGAGGGGGAGTGCGAGGAGTCCAAATCCGAGAAGGGCATACTCATCTGCGTCCTGGTGTCGCATGGCGAGGAGCGTCGCGACGACGCCGAGAAGCGCAATTACGTAGGCTGTAACACTCCAGACCACGTCATATGAGGAGCAGTACAGCCAGCAGACGAACGTGTAGGAGGGGGCATTCCAGGTCGGTGGATGGAGTTTCGGCCAAAAGAATCGACAGTACGTCGTCCAGCCGAGCATCGCCAGCGTGGGAAGTCCCGCGAGCCATGTCGTCGAGCCGAATGGCGTCAAGGCACCGAATCGTCTGTAGCCAGCGAGGAACAACCCCGGAAATCCGAGGATCCACAGCCCGATGCCGATAGTGTATGACACGGGCCAGTGCTCGATCCGTGGTTGCTCGAAGGGAAGTCGGAGCGATTCCGGCAGCGTCGCCCAAGGGAATGAGGGATCAGGGACTGGATTCGTTACGAATGCGATCAGACAGAGTCCCGTCCCGACGAGTAGTCCGTAGAGGCCCAACGTTGTATATCGGCTGATCGACTGGTTGGTCCCAGAAGAGGTCCGAGATCGCCGGGCCGAAAAATCCGCGGAGCCCTGCTTCCCCGAACGCCTCTGCACCTGCGGCAGGCCGTGCGTCCATCGAGTTCACGGTCGTGACACCGCCCAGGAGGAAATTGAGCGCTGCGAGCTCGACGCCTGCCTCGACGAGGTACTCGAATTCGCCGTTCCCTAGTCTGTTAAACAAGGCCGTCCCACTCCCGAGCATCTCCGTCAGATCGAGTTCGCTAAACGCACCGATGAGCGGTGTCATCTCCAGGTGCGTGTGGGCGTTCACCAACCCCGGCATCACCAGTTTCCCGTTCCCGTCGATAACGGTGGACGCTTCTAATTCTCCGTCTCCTGCACGTGACGGTCGGACTTCTTCGATACAGCCATCGGTGATGCATACTGTGCCGCGCTCGTACAGGCGGTTCCGCTCGTCGGCTGTGAGAACGAGTGCATCATGGATTGTCAGATCGACAGCCATCGTAAATTAGGAAGTGGATGTGACAGTTACCGTACTGGACAACCGAGCAGGCCGGCGAACGCTGTTCTTCCAGGTGATGTTCCCCTCATTTGGGATATCATCGGTCTCTACTGGTCCCATTAGCCTCTAATACGTCGGCGTGATTTAATCAGATTCCCCTTTTGAATCTGAAGTCGGAGTCCGTGGAGCTTGTGGAGGTTTGCAAGGTTTTCCCCTCTTCACAATAGATCATCTATGGCCGACGGTTACGATACCATAGTACTGACACCCTCATAGGCAGCATATTCTAATCAAAACCGCAATAGATGATCCCTACAATGATACACCTATGCAGGCGACGATAATCGACGGAGTTCTTGAATCCCTCCGTATCGGTGTTGGATTTCTCTGGACGGCGGCGTGGGCGATCATCATGGGCCTCACGATTACGAGTCTGGTCCAGGTCTACGTCTCGAAGGAGCGGATGGCACAGGTGCTGGGTGAGGGCGATCTAACTGGACTTACCAAGGCGACTGTGTTCGGATCAGCAAGCAGTGGCTGTAGTTTCGGCGCCGTCGCCATCGGGAAGGGCCTGTTCAAGAAGGGGGCGCACGCGGTGAACTTCCTCGCGTTCATGTTCGCGTCGACGAACCTCATCGTCGAACTGGGGTTGATGATCCTGATCCTGCTCGGGTGGGAATTCCTCCTCGCGGAGTTACTCGGCGGCCTCATCCTCATCGCCGTCATGGCGGTCATCGTTCACCTGACGCTCCCCGAGAACCTGTTTAACGAAGTTCGAGAAACGCTCAACGAGCGCGATCACGCAGCGGGCGTCACGGAAGATCCCACCTGCGGGATGGAGGGGAAAGACGAGTACACGCTCACGACCGACGGCGGTGAGACGCTCAAATTCTGCTCGGAGGGCTGTATGGAGACCTACCGCCAGGAGACGTCGAGTAGCGGCGGGTGGCGTGACGAGTTGCTGTCGTGGGGTGGCTGGTACAAGGTCGGGAATCAGTACCGCAAGGAGTGGTCGATGATCTGGAAAGACATCGTCGCCGGCTTCCTTATTTCTGGGTTCGTCATCGTCTTCGTCCCGCAGTGGGTGTGGAACACGCTGTTCATTCAGGGCGACGGCCTGCTCGTGACTGCCGAGAACGCCGTCATGGGCGTCATCATCGCCGTGCTCAGTTTCGTCGGCAGTATGGGGAACGTCCCGTTCGCCGTCGCGCTGTGGGGCGGTGGGGTCAGCTTCGCCGGGATCATCGCATTCGTCTACGCCGACCTCATCACGATCCCTGTATTGAACGTCTACCGGAAGTACTACGGCTGGAAGATCATGCTGTACATCCTCGGCGTCTTCTTCGTCACGATGGCGTTCACCGGCTTCCTCATGGAGCTGCTATTCGACGCCTTCGGCATCGTCCCGGACCTCGCGGGTGGCGAGACGGCGACCGAGCAGACGTACTTCGAGCTCAATTACACCTTCTACCTTAATATAATCGCCTTCGCGCTCTCCGGGTTCCTTCTGTATGTCTACCGGCGGGGACTCGGCGCACCAGGTCAGTATCGTGATCCGGTGTGCGGGATGCGAACCGACGATGAGGGCCCGAGTGCGTCCCACGATGGGACGACGTACTATTTTTGCTCAAAGAAATGCAAGCGTACGTTCGAAGAAGAACCAACGGAATTTGCTGATCAAAGCCCGCAAATATCGAGCCACGATCACGACCATGACCACTGATGATCGTACTGTGATTCATCCGCTGTGAAGGGGTTCATCATCACAGTTTCAATCCGCAATTGTCACACCTAATGCGCCTAAATAGACGGTATGAATAGTCAAATCTTGCAACTCGGGGCCGTCATATGAATCGCCGTCGAGCAGATACCGTCGTCGGTGTGCTTCTCGGGTTCGTTCTCCTGGCCGGCGGGGTACTCAGTTGGCGAGCCTATCAACAGCGGCGGACTATCGAGCAATCAATGGGGTCGATGATGGATTCATCTATGGGGACGATGCACGGCCCAGACCCCCTCTGGTACGTGGTTGGAACCCTGCTGGTCGCTGGCGTTATCGGTGGCGTCTATTACGCGGTTCGGGGAGAACTCACCGATCCAGAAGTGGCCGACACAACGGCGCCTGTCGATCCCGCACAAACATCGGAAGCAACGGCTACGTCGATGGACGATGAAGCCTCGCTGGCGACGTCTATCAATCCTGAATCGGATCCACAGGGGCGGGTTCTCGATCTCTTACCGGATGATGAACGACGCGTCCTCGAACCCGTCCTGAACTCCCCCGGAATCACGCAGATCGAACTTCGGGATCGATCTGAATTCTCGAAGAGTAAAGTGAGCCAGACTGTGAGTTCACTCGAGGAGCGCGGGCTGCTGTATCGGGAACGACAGGGTCGGACCTATCGCGTGTATCCGAGTGATGACCTTCGGCAGCAACGACCGGGACGCTAGTCGCAGGCTATCCAACGGTCGGAACCTTCGAATTCGACGGGCATGAACGTTCTCCGTAAAACAAAACGGTTAGACTGGTCTATAGACGCTCTCGAACGGTCTGCTGTTTGGATTCACACCCACGAAGATAACCCAGAACCCACCGTATGACTACGTGAGGCGAAAGACAATGACCAACCGAAACCTCGGACGATGGCTGCTCGTGGCGCTCGCGATTATCGGACTCGCGTTCGCTGCCCCGGTAGTTAGCGCACACGGTGACGAACCGACCCAGGGGAACGAGACGGCAGTCGATGAGATGCCGGCCGATGGTGATGCAGCGGACTGGGCGGCCTGGATGGACGGTCACATGACCGACCACATGGGGCCAGATGCCGTTGACGAGATGGAAGCGCACATGGGCGTGACTGTCGATGAGATGGCCCAAGACATGACGGATGACAATCACACCGCTGCAGGGATGAACGGACAGGGACACGGTTGCTAACGATCCCTCTCCAACCACTCGTCTAGTACATAGATATTCGACTTACTAAACCAACGATCACAATGACACACGACACCAGCACCCTCGGACGGGCGACTCGTCGGATCGCGCTGTTCGCGGTTCCGCTGTTGACTGCGGCAACGGGCACCGCAGCCGCTCACGGTGGCGGTATGATGGGTGGCGGCTGGGGGGTCTTCGGCGGTGGGATGGGCCTCTGGGGGCTCCTTTGGATGGGGCTCCTAATTGCCGTCCCGCTCTATCTCGTCTACTCACTTCTCAACAGCGATGTTGAGAGCAACGATACCCGACCACTTGCGGTTCTCCGTGAGCGGTATGCTCGCGGTGAACTCACCGATGAGGAGTACGAGCAGCGACGAAAGCAGCTCGAACAGTCCAATTGAGCGAAGCTAGATCTAATGCTGTCTGGGACTTCTCCCCTACCGTTGCCGGAATAGGGGATCTCCCGGTCTGTCCTCACTTCCCCTGTGTGGCTCGGTAGTAGACGCCGATTGTGAGGACAGCTACGAGGAGGAGGTATCCAGTCGCCCACACCAACGAGAGAGCCGTATCTACGTCCGTTGTGAGTCCGGTATCGACCATCACACGGACGGGCCAATAGCCGGGGAGTAGTTTCATCCACCATTCGGGCTCGGACTGGATGAACAGCGGATCCTGGAAGAGTCCGATATCGAGCATCGGGAGAATCAGCATTAGCCACATCCCGGCTAGACGGTCGAAGACGGCCCCGACGAGCATCCCGATGAGACCATACGTGACCGAGACGACGAGCATCGCTGCGACGAACCACCAGAGATGCTCAGGCTGGAAATCGACGAGCATCACGCCGACTGAGACGCCGGTGACGATGAGAGTGATTGCTGCGAGGACCCCAAACCGGGCAGTGATTACCTGTCGTGCACGATAGCCGGCGACTGCCAGACGCCCATCCGTGTCTTTGGCTTCTCGCATCAGGAACAACCCAGCGAGTCCCGCGATGAGGGCGCTCGTAATCGGCGTCATAATCACGCCGTGGACCTCAGGCATCCCCCGCATCACCGTTACCGTCTCACCGTCGACGAGCGTCCGAACCGGCATCTCGACATCTTGGGTGACTGCGAACGCCAACGTGATGAACGAAACCGGTAAGACGACCAGTAGAGCGACGAGGACGTAGTTTCGCGCCTGTTCTTTGATGCCGATTGTGAACGCCGTTGTCGTACGGTTCATGCCGACCACCCACCATTGGTGCGCATCGTTATCCCGAACACTGCGGTGACGAGTACAAGCAGGACTAGCAGGTATCCGGCGACGAAGCCGAGATCACCCGTCGTATATGTGCCTTGGAACATCGCCTCCTGAAGGAGTTCCTTTGGATGATAGAGCGGGAAGTACTCCACGAACTCGGGAACGTCGGCGGTCAGCGGACTGTCGCCACTGAGGAACGCATCCATCATCGCAAGGAACACCACGACGAGCGAGCCTTCGAACAGTCGTGGAAGGAGCGCCCCGACGAGTGCGCCAAGAAACGCATAGACGAGGCCGGCAAGTACGAGGAATACGAACGTCAGGACAGGGGCTTCCGGTGAAATCGTCAGCCAGAGAACGCCGTAGTTTACGGCAGCCACGACGACGGTCACACCTCCGAGCGTCGCTAATCGAGTCGCAAGCAGTGTTCGGGGTGGATAGCCTGTCTGAACGAGTCGCCGATCGGCTGCACGCGCACTAATCATCTGCGCGAGTCCCATCAGGCCGGCAATGATGGCGACCCCGAATATCGCTCCGAGGAGGCGACCTAGCTCGATCGGAATCGCCTCGACCGTCGGCATACTTGGTAACCCAGCCATTGCTTGTCCCCAGCCTTCGATAACGACAACCGGAAGGAGGAGTGCCAGGACAACATTCAGGGGGGTTCTGAGGAAGGTGGAGACGTTCGTCCGGATCCCCGTCCAAACCCTATTCATCGGTCTCTTCCCCCCCGTTCACTGGCCGTTGCATCAGTCTCGCCTTCCTGGTCAGTCACGTCGTAGACCTGTCCATCACGTACCTCGTAGATGCGGTCGAGACGACTTTGCTCTTCGATCAGGTGTGAAATCATCGTGACAGCTGTTCCGTCGGCAGCGAGTTCCTCAGCGAGATCCCAGAACGTTAGATACGTTTCCCAGTCAAATCCGGTGTAAGGCTCGTCCAGCATGAGGACGTCGGGGTCGTGCATCAGGGCGATACTCAGATTGATTTTCTGCCGGTTTCCACCGCTGAGTTGGTCGATTCGGTAGTCAAGGTACTGCTCGAAATCGAGTTTCGACGCCAAGTGGTGTTTGGCCTCGTCGATTTCTTCGGCGGTCATTCCGTATCCGGAACCGAACAATCGGAACGTCTCTCCGACCGTCAAGCGGTCGTAAAGCAGTGGTTCCTGCGGACACCAGCCAACGGTTCCCGTCCGTTCGACTGTTCCGCCATCCTGTTCGAGGACACCGACGAGGATGTTCATGAGCGTGGATTTTCCCGACCCGTTTGCGCCGACGATGCCGACGATTTCCCCCGTCCGAATTTCGAGATCTGCACCGGTCAAGACGGTCAAAGATCGTGTGAATGGGAGTCTTGACCCGTACGTTTTTTCGATTCCCTCAGCACGAACGAGTATCTCACTACTGTTCCCTTCTGGCGTAGTAGCTGTGGATGATCCCATAGTCAGCTACATGTAGAGAGTATCTCACAACTGTGGCGAAAATGTACTCCGTTTTCATCCTCTGATATAATCTATCAGGATAATTGTGTAATTGGCCTCTGTTAGCCAGCTCTGCGGCCAAGAATCCCGATTCAACGGCCTGTGAGATCCCCTTTCCGGTGAGTCGGTTTGCTATACCTGCAGCATCACCCACTCGTACGACGGAATGCTCCGGTAGATGGGTTCTGTCGGGATCAAGGCTTGGTCCCTCGGGAATGATTGCGACGTTCGTCCGTTCCTGCGACGGGACTGGCCACCCATTCCGCTTACAGGCTTCCCTCAATGCCTTCATATAATCACTAGGCCGGTCACTGACCGTCCAGCCGATACCAACGTTGGCTCGTTGCGATGTCTTCGGGAATGCCCACGAGTACCCTGTATAGTTCTCCAGAATTATCCGGCTGTTCGGGTACAACTCGGTGAAGTCCCCTTCGACATCACTGTTAAGCGCTACCATATATCCTGAATACTCGTTGGTTGTTCCGAGCGCTTTACTAGAGAGTGATGGCTGACCGGTTGCATCAACGACGAGATCATACTCATCGGTGAACTCGTGGAAATCTGTCCGTGTGATAGACTGGTTTTCGTGGATGTCAACACCCTTCTCTGAGAGTTGTTCTGCCCAGGACTGCTCAACGACATTTCGGTCCGTTATATATGTATCCGCAGCAGGAAAGGTGCCGGCTCCAGTGCGGTGGCGATCGGTGTCGATTCCGTCATACACCTCCACTTCCATCGCTGGCAGCGGGTTGAGAAAGCCGTTCTCTACAGTCGGTTCGAGTGGGATCTTCGATACCGCTGTCATCGCTTCTCCGCAATTAACGCCTTTGCTATCGTAGGACTGCCGCTCATATAGTTCGACGAGGCTCTGTTGAAACCCTATTGTTTTGATAGCTCCCCGGATGAATCTGCCGTTAGATAGGACTGCGGATGGTCGATTCAATTCTACAATCGTATCATCACGTTGCTAGGCCCAGTGAAGGAGATAAAGGAGATAGATGCTAGCGCCCGTAACGAGTATACCAACCGCAATAAAGGCCACAGCAGCCAAGCCAGTTGTGTAGAATGCCATTTGAACCGCTTGAAGGCCAACGAGAACCGTGAATGCTGCTAGTATCGTCCAAAAGACAGTTGAGAGAACTGACCGCCCCGCTCTTGACATCTCTTCTCGCACAGCGCGCCGAATTTCGGCTTCGGGGAGGTTGTCGGAGTCGCCCATGTCGAATACTATGCTCCCCATCCATTATATAATTGGCTTGTACAGCGCGATAAGTGTACTACCGGTATCTAACGCTCAGAGTGTCTTGTCGATGTTATGTGTGAGACAGCCAATAGCGAGTTCACGGAACTGTTTCCACCAGTAGCGTGAGCGGACGAATGCACCGTATTTGCGCTTGAGGCGGGAGTTTACTGTCTCGTTCTGACTCCGTTGACCATAGAGGTTAGCGTCCAACCGAGCGTTCCACGCCTTGTGTAGCGACGAAAACTCGCGGTGCTTGATGAGCGGGCGAACACCCTCCTCGTGAGCTAAGACACGAATCTTCTGATCGTCGTATCCCTTGTCACCGAGGAGAATCTCTACGTCACCGTAGTTCCGCTTGATGAGCGACGGTGCGATCTGTGAGTCGTGTTTTCGTGTCGTCGTCACGTGTAAGTCAATGATTGCGTTCGACCTTGTGTCTACGAGGAGCGTGACTTTCAACTGCTGAATCGTCATCTCCGTTCGCTTTGTATAGTGTTTCGAGGCGTGACTCCGGTCGAAACCGGAGGCATCAATCCCAACGACACCATTGGTCGGGAGAAGCGTGACTGAGAGGTTGAGAAGAACCCGCCAAACAGCCATGTCGAGTCGCTTGAACGCCTTACACAACGTCGAAGGTGAGGGGAGTTCCGTCAGATCAATGGCACTCCGAATCCGGGGCATCTCGATAAGTTCGTCAAGAAGCGTTCGATACGTCGTATTCTTCCGAACCTTGAGACAGAGGAGGACGATGTGTTGATGAAGTGTGTACCGTCGTTTCGAGAACTTTGAGGAGTAGCGAGCAACAGCTCGTCGAGCCAAGTGATACGCCTGCTCAACGAACCGGAGCAACCGTGACTTCGGGAGGGCTTCCATCCGGTCAGACTACCGGCCCAACCTGTAACTCTCTGAGGGTTTCAACAGAGCCTTCGACGACGAATCCAGCGTCGTCGAATCCAGCAGCTGCTGCAAGCCCGGCCATCCCTCCACCTATTACCGCAATTTTGGACGTTCGAGTCATCGGTTTTTGCCAATCTTTGAGGCCATCGTTAAGCTCCCAACAGCATCCGAAGTGACCCACGAACGCCCATCGGGAGTCCGATCGCTCCGATGAAGAACGTCATAAGCCACCACCACGTGTGATTCATCTCCTCTTTCGCATCGGCGAGATACCACACGATGCCGACAGTCACGACGAGTTTCAGCACGAACGTCGATCCGGAGAATCCAGTCGCCTGGTACACGAGATTCGTCACGACCAGCTTTGGGGAGTAGCCGAGGAACGTCACACCGATGAGATTCTGCGCAGCGTCCCACAACTGGCCGAAAACGGCCAGCAGAATTAGCGGGTGTCGAAGGTGGGTGATATTGGCGAAACTCGTGCCCCAGTAGTAGAGTGCGGTTACGCCGAGCGCTATCCCCGTCGTCGCGACAGGAACCCATAGGCGGAGTGGGGTCGATGTCGAGAGGCCGTGCCAAACAGCCCACCAGACGGCCCCGACAGCCCACACCGACCCGACGAGCCCGACTGTTAGCGGGATAGATCCGATATTTTGGTCACGCAAGAGTGCACCGACACCGAGCGCGAGGATGGTGACAGCGGTGACGACGATGTAAATCGATGGCGTGATGAACCACACCGCGTAGTCCCCGAGCAGCCCGAGATCCTCGAGGGCGCGCATCGCCCCACCTGCGATGATGATCGGAGCGAACCCGTAGGCCAGTCGTGCGTCGAACGTGACGTCGAGTTGGTCGAGATACGCACGTAGTCCGGGGAGGCTGTATACGACTGCCGCGAGGTAGATTACCGTGTTCACCGCGTTGTAGCCCTGGACAGCACGAATCCCCTCGTGCGTGACTGGCTGACCGGCCGCATCGGCGACGACTGGTCCCCAGAGATACTGCCAGATGAACCGGTCGTAGACCAACGTCGGAAACACGAGGATGCCCCCACCGAGAAGGACGAGCGGGGCCAGCAGGTACAGCGCCCACCACTCGCGTGAGCCGGTCTCCGGAAGGACAGTCTCGACGCGGCGGGTGACAGTACTCACGACCCGTTCACCTCCAATCGCCACGTCGTGCTTTTCGAGCGCCCCCACTGTTCGAGTGAAACGATTGTGAGTTCGTCCTGGAGCTGGCTGAGGTACTGCGCGACTGCCTTGGGAGATCCGTCGAGGTCGCTGGCAATCTCGCGAGCCCGGAGGTATGTCGGTTCGCTACTGGCTGTCTCGACGAGGTACCTTCGAACCGTGTGCCGGGAAATATTCGACATTGATCTAGAGGTGACGGTTAGCGAAGAAATCCGAAGAGCTTGTAGTCGTGATCGGGGGTGTACCGCCGGAACAGGAGACTGTTCGTCAGCACCGACACCGACGAGAACGCCATTGCTGCTGCAGCGAGCACGGGCTGGAGGAGGCCGAGCGACGCTAACGGAATCATCGCCGTGTTGTAACCGAGCGCCCACACGAGGTTCTGTTTGATCTTCTGGAGTGTCGCGTCTGAGATTCGGATCGCCTTTACCACGTCGAGCGGGTCGTCTCGCATCAGCGTGACGTCTGCAGCTTCGATGGCGACGTCGGTGCCGGAGCCGATTGCTGTCCCGACGTGTGCGACCGCGAGTGCCGGAGCGTCGTTGACGCCGTCACCGACCATCATCGCCTGCCGGCCCTCGTCTTGAATACTGTCGACCGCGTTGGACTTGTCCTCAGGAAGGACTCCTGCGCGGACGTTCTTCGGGTCGATACCCACCTGTTTAGCGACCGCACGGGCAGTTCGCTCGTTGTCGCCCGTAATCATCATCACGTCAACTCCCCGCTCCTGGAGTGCTGTGACAGCCTGCTTGGAGCTTTCCTTCACTGTGTCGGCGTCGGCGACCACACCCACGAGCTCCCCCTCGTAGGCGACCAGCATCGCCGTCTTCCCCTCGTTCTCGAGGCGTTCCATCGTCTCCTCAGCGGGAGAGGGGTCGATCCCGTTGTCCCGCAGCAGCTTGCGGTTGCCGACCAGCACCTCGCTGTCACCAATGACTGCTTTGATCCCGTGGCCCGGAACGTTCTCGAAGTCGTCAGGCTCAGTCACGTCCAGGCCGCGTTCTTCGGCCCCTTCGACGATTGCACGGGCGAGCGGGTGTTCGCTGCCGCTTTCAGCTATCGCCGCCAGTCGAAGCACATCATCCTCTGAGAGGCGCTCACGGGTGCTGAGCTGTCCACCATCTGGGGTCGGCTCGCCACCGTCAGTCACCACATTTCCATCGCTATCAAAGACGACCACGTCGGTGAGTTCCATTTCACCCTCCGTGAGGGTGCCCGTCTTGTCGAAGACGACCGTGTCGACGTCTTTTGCGCGTTCGAGGATGTCACCGCCCTTGAACAGGACGCCGTTCTGGGCACCAATCGTCGTCCCGACCATCGTCGCTGCGGGCGTCGCCAGCCCCAGCGCACAGGGACAGGCGATGAGGATCGAGGACGCGAAGACAATTATCGCGAACTCGAAGACTGAAACGGTCCCACCGACCGGGGCCGGGCCGCCAGCAACCTGACCCCACAGCGGGAGCCAGTCGACGAAGCCAGCGAGAGCCTCGGGGAACAGGAACCAGACGACACCCCAGAGAAGGGCGTTCGCGATGACCGCAGGCACGAAGTACGCGGAGATGCGGTCGGCGAGATTCTGGATGTCGGGCTGGCGCGACTGGGCCTCCTTGACTGTCTGGACGATCTGTTGGAGGGCCGTGTCTTCTCCAACCTTCGTCGCCTCCACGACAAGGACGCCGTTCTCGTTAATCGTCGAGCCGACGACCTCATCGCCCTCCTCTTTCTCGACAGGCACAGATTCGCCAGTGACCATTGACTCGTCGACGGCAGACTGACCGTCGACAACGACACCGTCTGTGGGAATCTTCTCACCTGGACGAATTTTCATCCGGTCACCAGTTGTGACCTCTTCAAGCGGAACTTCTTCTTCACTGCCGTCCTCGCGGACAATGGTCGCCGTTTCGGCTTCCATTTCGAGGAGCTTTCGGAGGGCCTCACCCGCTTGGCCCTTCGACCGAGCTTCGAGATAGTTACCCAACGTGATGAACACGAGGATGAGGGCTGCCGTGTCGAAATAAAGTCCACCTGCAATGAGTTCAGCAAGGACTGCCACAGAGTATAGATAGGCCGTTGTTGAACCGATCGCAATCAGCACGTCCATATTGGCGCGGCCGTTCTTCACGATCGCCTTGTACGAGTTCTTATAGAACGGCCAGCCGAGGATCGCCTGTACCGGCGTGGCGAGGAGGAACTCAACCCAGCCAAGTTCCACACCGAAGACGGCTTCAGGGACGATCGCGCCACCGAGCAGATAATTGTCGATGAGGAAGAAGAGCAACGGTGCCGATAACACTGCCCCAAAGAGGGTCAACCTGAGTTGTTTCCGAGTTTCGGCTTGACGGGCGGCATCTCGTGCGTCCTGGCCCGACTCTTCGTCGGCACCATCTTCGCGGACGGGCGAGTAGCCAGCCTCCTCGATAGCATCGTACAGCGCACCAATAGATACTTCCGCAGGATTGTAGGTGACCTGTGCTTCGTCGGTTGCGTAATTGACCTCCGCATTAACGACGCCCGGAATATTTTCAAGAGCGGTTTGGTTGGTCTCGGCGCAGTTGGCACAGGTCATATCGGAGATGGCAATCGTTACCGTCTCAGAGACTGCGCCGTACCCGGCCTCGTCGATCGCGTCGTAGATTTCTTTGAGCGATACCTCTTCAGGGTCGTAGGTGACGGAACCCTCGTCGGTGGCGAAGTTCGCATCCGCCTCCGATACCCCGTCGAGCGATTCGAGAGTGTCCTGGATCGTCGCCGAACAGTTGGCGCAGGACATTCCCGTGATATCAAGATGGATTGTTTGGCTTGTCATGCTTGTTCTACTATACGGGGTCTAGGTTTAGGCGATTTACTGCTTCGAGAGGCGGGGTTTCGACTGCAGGAAAATTTGGATTCCAAAGACAGCGTTACGCTCCCTCTTCGAGTCGCTGATACCGATCGTCGAACCGTGTGAGACAGGACGGACAACAGAAGTGATAGATCTCTCCGTCGATTCTCGTCGTTTCACCTTGATTATCAACGGTATTGTTACATTCAGCACAGGTGAGTGCAAATTCGACGCCATCAACGGACGGCGTCCATTCAAGCTCGTCAATTAGTGTGACGGTGTAATCTGCTACATCGATCTCGTTAAAGAGTCCATCTACCCACTGACGTACGTTCTGGGCTTCAACACGGGCATAGAACCAAAGATCTCCTTCGGAGGTCGTGAAGACGTGTTCAACGCCATCTGACTCTCGAGCCCGCTCGCGGGCGGCCTCCAACGACGCTGAGCCGATTTCGGCCTGAATAAATACCGGTACACCAGCTCGGAGATGAGCCCGGTTGACGTCAATCGTGAAGTTGTTAATGATGCCAGCTTCCTGTAATCGCTTTACCCGGTCAGAAACGGCTGGCCCCGACAAGTCGACCTCCTCGCCAATATCGCTGAACGGGCGGCGGGCGTCATCAGCGAGTAACGAGAGGATTTCTAAGTCGGTTTCATCCAAATTGCGCATACGACCGCTTCGTCTCGCAGGATACATTATTGTTGCCCACAACACACCTTCGAAATCGGTGATCTAGGGCTGCGACAACATTGGATTCTAAGCAGAAAACCACATAGAATACTCGCCCCTATCTACGAATGGATATGACTCAGACAATCACCGTCGAAGGAATGACCTGTGAACATTGCGAGCAGACCGTCGAAGAGGCACTCGAAGAAGTTGAGGGGGTTACGTCCGCTACTGCGGATCGTGACTCAGAATCCGCGACGGTCGAGGGGTCCGCTGAACGGGATGAGCTTGTGACTGTGGTCGAAGACGCTGGATACGATGCCTCTGCGTAACAAATCCCGATTCTCGTCGAATCGGATTCGGAGAGGGATTGATACGACTGCCAATCCCAGGTGTAGATACTATGACTGATACACTTCCGTTCGATGCCGTCCGCGAGCTCGACGTCGACGGGACGACGTACAAGATGGCCGATCTTCGAGCACTCGAAGAGCAGGGACTCTGTGACCTCGACACGCTCCCTGTGAGCATCCGTATTCTGCTTGAGTCGGTGCTCCGGAACGCCGACGGCGAAACTGTTACTGCAGCGGATGTCAAGAATGCTGCTGGCTGGAAGCCAGACGTACCGGACGCAGAGGTTCCGTTCTCTCCATCACGAGTCGTCCTACAGGATCTCACTGGCGTGCCCGCAGTTGTCGACCTGGCGGCCCTTCGATCCGAAGTCGACCGCAAAGATCGGGACCCGACCCTGGTCGAACCAGAGATCCCTATTGATCTCGTAATCGACCACAGCGTCCAAGTCGACTACTTCGACTCCGAGGACGCCTACGAGAAGAACGTCGAACTGGAGTACGAGCGCAACGCCGAACGGTATCGCGCGATCAAGTGGGCGCAGAACGCCTTCGAGAACTTCAACGTCGTCCCGCCGGGGACCGGCATCGTCCACCAGGTGAATCTCGAGCATCTGGGCCGGGTCGTCCACGCCCGCGAGCGAGACGGTGAGAAATGGCTCCTGCCGGACACACTCGTCGGCACGGACAGCCACACCCCAATGATCGGTGGCATCGGTGTGGTCGGCTGGGGCGTCGGCGGCATTGAAGCGGAAGCGGCAATGCTCGGTCAGCCGGTCACGATGAAACTTCCCGAGGTCGTCGGCGTCCGCCTCGAAGGCGAATTACCCGAGGGCGCGACGGCGACGGATCTCGTGCTCCACATCACCGAACGGCTCCGCGAGGTCGGCGTCGTCGACCGGTTCGTCGAGTTCTTCGGTCCTGGTGTGGAGAATCTCACAGTCCCCGACCGGGCCACGATCGCCAATATGGCGCCCGAACAGGGCTCGACGATCAGTATGTTCCCGGTCGACGAGCAGACGCTCGAGTATCTCGAACTCACCGGGCGTGACCCCGCCCACATCGACCTTGTTCGCGAGTACCTCGAAGCGCAAGGGCTATTCGGAGAACAGGAACCGGAATACACCGAGGTCGTCGAGTTCGATCTTTCGACTGTTGAGCCGAGTCTCGCCGGACACAAGCGGCCACAGGACCGGATTCCGATGGGGGACGTGAAACAGAGCTTCCGGGGACTTCTCCACGGGGAGTTCGAAGACGACCTCGATGATGTCGACGAAGACGCCCTACAGCGGTGGCTCGGCGAAGGTGGTGCAGCTGGTGCGGAGACCGACGGCGGTGTTCAGGTCGAACCCGAATCGGAACTGCACCCGTTAACCAAACGCGTCGAGGTCGACCTCGACGGTGAGACAGTGGAAATTGGACACGGAGACGTCCTCGTCAGCGCCATCACGAGCTGTACGAACACTTCGAACCCGTCGGTGATGATCGCTGCTGGTCTGCTTGCCCAGAACGCCGTCGAGAAAGGTTTAGATGTCCCGCCGTACGTCAAGACGAGTCTCGCACCCGGCAGTCGTGTCGTCACGCAGTACCTCGAGGAATCGGGCCTGCTTCCGTATCTCGAAGAGCTCGGGTACGCGGTCGTCGGCTACGGCTGTACCACTTGTATCGGGAACGCCGGACCACTTCCTGATCCCATCGAGCAAGCGATCGACGACCACGACCTCTGGACGACGAGCGTCCTCTCCGGGAATCGGAACTTCGAGGCGCGTATTCACCCGAAGATCCGCGCGAACTACCTCGCGAGCCCGCCGCTCGTCGTCGCCTACGGCCTCGCAGGGCGGATGGACGTCGACCTCGAGAACGAGCCGCTAGGCACCGACGAGGAGGGGGAATCGGTGTATCTGGCGGACATCTGGCCCGACGCAGCGGACGTGCAGGCAGCAATCCACGAGAACGTCTCTCCTGAGATGTTCGAGGAGAAGTATGCCTCTGTGTTCGAGGGTGACGAGCGGTGGGCTGCTCTCGACGCGCCCACTGGTGACGTCTACGAGTGGGACGACGACTCGACATACATCCGAGAGCCGCCGTTCTTCCAGGACTTCCCCCTCGAAAAACCCGGCGTCGCCGATATTGAGGATGCACGCTGCCTGCTGACACTCGGCGATACCGTTACGACCGACCACATCAGCCCTGCTGGCCCCTTCGGATCTGACCTCCCTGCCGGCCAGTGGCTGCTCGATCACGGCGTTGAGCCGCACGAGTTCAACACCTACGGCGCGCGCCGGGGCAACCACGAGGTGATGATGCGGGGAACGTTCGCCAACGTCCGCATCGAGAACGAGATGCTCGACGATGTCGAGGGTGGCTATACGATCCACCACCCAACCGACGAGCAGACGACCGTGTTCGAAGCCAGCCAGCGCTACCGCGAGGAGGGAGTCCCGCTCGTCGTGATGGCGGGCGAAGAGTTCGGTACCGGCTCCAGCCGGGACTGGGCGGCGAAAGGAACGGACCTACTCGGTGTTCGCGCAACCATCGCCGAGAGTTACGAGCGCATCTACCGCGACAACCTCGTCGGCATGGGTGTGCTCCCCCTGCAGTTTGATGATGGCGACTCGTGGGAATCTCTCGGTCTGGATGGGTCGGAAATCTTCACGATCCACGGCCTCGATGACGGGCTCGACGTGATGGACGAACTGACCGTTATCGCCGAGCGTGCGGACGGGTCGACTGTCGAGTTCCCGGTCACAGCACAGGTCGGCACGCCGGCCGCTGTGACCTATATTGAACACGGCGGCATCCTCCACTACGTCCTTAGACGGCTCCTCACGCAATAATCTCTCTCAACTGACTCTATTTCTGGAATCACAAGCAACACGAATAACTTTGAGTCCAAATTAGCGTTTCAATCGTGCGTAGACTCTGTTCGGATGATGCCCGCCACGTTATCCATCTGAGCTGAAACGTGTGCACTCTCACCAGCAACATGCGTAATTAAATCGTCCAGAGTGATCATCCCGATAACGCTCCCGTCTTCAACAACCGGGACGTGTCGAGCACCCGCTTCGTTCATTTGTCTCAGGACTTTTGGAATCTCAGCATCTGCTGGCACAGTAAGTGGGTCACGCGTCATCACGTCAGCAGCTCGTACGTCGTCTCCACTCGTCTCGGCTGTGAGCACACTTAACTCGCTTTCCTCGGTGAGCAGGTTAGCAATCAGGTCTCGATCGGTGATGATACCAGAGATCTGATCGGATTCTTCGACGACCACGTACCTGGCACACCGCGATTGGGAGATCATCGTGTGAGCGATCTCGGCAACCGTGGCGTCAGGCGTGACACGGGCGACCGACTCATCAGCAATACGACCAATGTCCATCCGGAGGTCAGTTGGTCTGGTACCCATGCTAATCAGTACGACTCATAACAGGAAATAGCTTAGCATCAGCTGGTCGTCATAGAAATCCTCCACTCTTCAACCCTGAGAGACGACAATCTCCAAACTTTGTGAAGTTACAAAAAGTGTTACCAGCTACGCCACTATCCAAGAGCACTGGTTTTTATAATCTAGTCTCAATAAGTCAAGAGAAATGTACGATACGGTTTTGCTCTCAACTGACGGGACAGTTGCTTCTGAGGAGGCTGAATCCCATGCTATCGCGCTAGCAGAGGCCCATTCTGCCGAGCTTCATGTTCTGTATGTAGTCGATGAGGACGTCGTAACAGCATACAGCGGTGACGAGTACGTTGATGAAGCCGAGGGCCCAGAACATGGCCTCGAAGAACTTGGAACGGAAACAATCGCAGACATCCAATATAACGCGAAGGAGGTCGGTGTCAATGTTGTCAAAGCAATTGAGCACGGCCGACCGGCTGAGACGATTGTACGGTATGCTGATGTCGAAGATATGGATCTACTTGTACTTGGAACGAAACACCGGACGGAAGAATACCGGGCCTTGCTCGGAAGCGTGACCGACCGCGTCCTTCGATTGACGACCCGCCCAGCGACCGTCGTGAAGACGGAAGTCGACGAATAGGGGAAGAACAGTCAGTAACGGCCGCCGTCAGGCGTGAGTCGGGCGCGCCGGCGTTCGAACTCCTCGTCGTCGATTTCGCCGCGAGCGTACCGTTCCTGGAGGACAGCGAGTGCGCTATCCTCGGTGGGGCCGTCCGATGGCGACCGCGTTGTCAGCCAGTAGACGATGTAGACGGGAAGGGCGATCAGAAGTGCCATCCACAGCAAACCGATCAACATCATCCCCCAGCTCCATATTCCCCACCCGGCCATGTGACCATCATTCCACATCCCGTCATGCCAGTCCCACATCACTGTATCTGGAACAGCAGCGTGCGTCAGAGTCATTCCAATGATGACGGCTAGCGTCAGTGCTCCGATGACGATGAGTCCCAGAGAACGAATCCCGCGTGCTTGAATTGGATTTTGCATTATTGTACTCCTGAAGAGAGTTCGGCGTGGTTAGCCGAGGATGTATTCGAGGGCGGGGTAGCGCTCGACGAGCGCTTCGCCGCCGATCTCGTACTGTTCGATGTACTGGTCGAGGCCCAGGATGCGGCCCGCAGCGAACGCGGCGACCGCGAGGAACACGAGCATGTACGCGAAGTCCCCGTTGATGAACCCGTGACCCATGTCCCAGTTCCCGAAGTAGAACATGAGCATCATGAGCGCGCCGAAGAACGCCGCGAGGCGGACGAACGCGCCAACGAGCAGGCCGAGGCCGATGAACAGCTCGCCCCACGGCACGGCGACGTTCGCGAACTCGACGAACCACGGCGTGCTACCCATCCACGCGAACATGCCCGCGAGCGGGTTGCCGTTCGTCGCCGCGACGTTCGACAGGTAGCCGCCAGCGCCGAACTCGCCGGTGATCTTCGTGAACCCAGAGTACGCGAACGCGTAGCCCATCATGAGACGGAGCGCGAGCACGAACCACGCACTGAGACTGTGAACTTTCCCGCCGACGGTCAGACCGCCGACTCTGCTCTCGAGCTGATTCATGCCGGAGTCGAGTGTGGACATAGTTATTGCACCTTCAACTATCAGTACGGAGGCAGAGACGATATAACGGCGAGCCGGCGTTCTGAGTCAGAAAATCGGCGGGCTATATTACGCTCCTGTCGCGAGTAGAGACGTGTGACCGAGGAGTCCGACCCGTCGGAAATCTTCGCTACACTCGACGACGAGTACGCTCGCGACATCCTCGTGGCGACGAAGACCGACCGACTGTCTGCGAAGGAACTCAGCGAGGAATGTGACATGTCACGCCCGACCGTCTCGCGCCGTGTCACCCGCCTCGTCGAGCAGGGCCTCCTCGAAGAGTATACGCACGTCGACCCCGGAGGACGGCACTACAGCGAGTACGAGGCTCGTCTCGAACGTATTGAAGTCCTCCTCCAGGCAGAGGGCTTCGATGTCCAGATCGATGTCCGGGCGGACCCCGCCGACCGGATTACGACCATCTTCGAGGAGATGCGGGGAGACTGACTTATGGAACACACGCTATTCGTCATCGGCAAACTGTTCACGACCGCGTTAGCACTGGTCATCGCATATCAGGCCTATCGCGGGTACCAACGACATCACACGCAGTTACTCCTGTACGTCGCCGCCGGCTTCGCATTGGTCGGGCTTGGCGGCCTCCTTGAAGGCGTCCTCTTCGAACTCCTCCAGGTGTCGATCTTCGAAGCAGGATTCGTCGCAGCACTCGTCACCGCAGCCGGGATGCTGTCTATCCTCTACGCCCTGTATGCCCCGAATCCATAAGGATTCAGGACGCCCATTCGACAAGCGGCCTGTGCGCGTCGTGCCCGGTTCGAAGCCGCTACTGTTCGGACTCCCCTCGTTCTCGATAGTGTAGCGTCGCAGTGGGAGTTATATCCATATCGGTCGTACCATATCGTATGATTCGAACACTCGTCGGTGTCCTCGGCGCTATCTCAGCGCTGTTCCCGGACGAAATCGTCGAGCTCTTCGAGAAACTCGCGATTTCGAATCCAGACGAGGGAACAGTGAGAGGGTGGATACGTCCAGCAGTCCGGTCGGAGGGTGTTCTGATAGCTGCGCTTTCACTCTTTAACGGGCGAGCATACGCGTTGCTGATGAATCTTACCGGCGTGTTCGGCGCGATAGTCCTCTTATTTCCCGACCTGTATCAGAGATTTGCCACCGCGTTCCTGTACGAGCGTCCAGAGTCGATAGAATGGAACGAGCGATTCCGCTTGGGCATTCGGGCTATCGGCGCACTCTATGTCTTTTTAGCGGCGAAGACGTACAGGGAGCGTCACAACGATACTTGAGCCTCCTCGCTATTGACACCTGCCGCATCCGATGTCTAGTTCGTTACGGCCGCAGGTATCACTTTGAATCTAAAGTTTGAGCCCCACGATATCAGTATGATCGAAGGGGAAATCCGCTAAAGAGAGGAGGCCGTGTGTATCCCTGTATGACGACGACGATCATCGTGGAAGGCATGACGTGCGGTCACTGTGAGCAGACGGTCGAAGAGGCCCTCGAAGAGGTATCCGGCGTGACTGACGTGACCGTCGACAGGGAGAGCGAACAGGCGAGCGTCGATGGTGAGGCAAATGTCACAGCTCTCGTGGAGGCCGTCGAAGACGCCGGGTACACCGCTTACGCCTGAGAATCGCGCGGACCACTCCGAGACAACGGCCAACCGTTGTCTTTGAAGCTTCGCTACGCTGGTCCTGCTGTACAGTTCAGTGGGGAAGATTCAGGGGGCCAGCGGATCCACCTCTACAGAGAATATGGGCTATGGACGACCACAAAGATACAAATGAGAATCCCCCTGGAGGGGAACACCAGCAGGACGACAGCAGTCACCAGCACGAACACGGCGAGCAGGATGAATCGGACGCCGAGTCGGACGAGCAGCGGGTAGAACAGGAGCTACTGGAAGAAGAGGCACACCCTGCTGCGGAGAGTGAGACAGTGCTCGACGAGCAGCACGAGCACGCTGGACACGAGGGCGAAGGACACGACCACGGTTCCCATGAGGGCCACGGTGAGGGGCATGGCGGGATGCACGAGGGCCACGAGCAGATGTTCCGCCGGCGCTTCTTCGTCTCGACGCTCCTGTCGATCCCAGTCCTGCTATACAGCGAAATGCTGCAGGAGTGGCTCGGGTTCTCCGTCCCCGCGTTCCCGGGCAGCGAGTGGATCAACCCCGTCTTCGCGGTCATCGTCTTCGCGTACGGTGGGATGCCGTTCCTCCAGATGGCGGTACCGGAACTGAAAGATCGGTCGCCGGGGATGATGACGCTCATCTCGATGGCGATCACCGTCGCGTTCGTCTACAGCCTCGCGAGCGTGGTCTTCCCGACGCAGTCGGCGTTCTTCTGGGAACTCGTCACCCTGATCGACATTATGCTGCTGGGGCACTGGATCGAGATGCGGTCGGTGCGACGGGCCTCGAGTGCGGTCGACGAACTGGCGAAGCTGATGCCGGACACCGCCGAGCGGATTACCGACGGCGGCGACACTGAGGAGGTCCCGGTGAGTGAACTCTCCGAGGGCGACCTCGTACTCGTCCGGCCGGGTGCGAGTGTCCCTGCTGACGGCGTCGTCGAAGAGGGAGACTCCGACGTCAACGAGTCCATGATCACGGGCGAATCGAAACCGGTCTCGAAAGACCCCGGCGACGAGGTCATCGGTGGGACGATCAACGGCGACGGCAGCCTCCGCGTGCGCGTCGGTGCGACGGGCGAGGAGACGACGCTCGCGGGAATCATGCGCCTCGTCGAGGAAGCCCAGCAGAGCAAATCCAAGACACAGGTACTGGCCGACAGAGCGGCAGGCTGGCTGTTCTACGTCGCCCTCGCGGCGGCAGTCGTGACAGCAATCGCGTGGACGCTCGCGGTCTCATTCGACGCAACGGTCATCGAGCGCGTCGTCACAGTGCTCGTCATCGCCTGCCCGCACGCACTCGGGCTCGCCATCCCCCTAGTGGTCGCAATCAACACGTCATTGGCGGCTCGCAACGGGATGCTGGTCCGGGACCGTATCGCGATGGAGGAGGCGCGGAACCTGGACGCCATCATCTTCGACAAGACGGGGACGCTCACCGAAGGCGAACACGGCGTCGTCGACATGGCGACCGTCGAGGGCGTGGAAGAGGACGACGCTCTCGCGCTGGCAGCAGCCGTCGAAAGCGACTCCGAACACATGATCGCGCGAGCCATACGCGAGGCCGCCGACGAGCAGGACCTCACCGCACCTGACGCGACCGACTTCGAGGCGATCAAAGGCCGGGGCGTCCGTGCGAACGTCGACGGAAATGAGGTGTACGTCGGCGGGCCAAACCTGTTAACCCAACTCGATAGCGAGATACCCGACCATCTCCGCCGCTTCGCTGACGAGGCGGGACAGAACGCTCAGACGGTGGTATACCTTGTTCGTGAAGGCGAGCTGATTGCCGCGTTCGCGATGGCTGACGTAATCCGTGAGGAGAGTTTCCGTGTCGTCGATACCCTCCACGATCTGGGCATCGAGGTGGCGATGTTGACTGGGGACTCCCAGGATGTCGCCAACGCTGTCGCCGACGAACTGGGCATCGACACGGTGTTCGCGGAGGTCCTCCCCGAAGACAAGGACGAGAAAGTTCAGGAGCTTCAGGACCAGGGCAAGCTCGTCGGGATGGTCGGCGACGGGGTGAACGACGCGCCGGCGCTGACGCGGGCCGACGTCGGTATCGCGATCGGGAGCGGCACCGACGTCGCCGTCCAGTCGGCCGACGTCATCCTCGTCCAGAA
>NZ_JBNTJY010000004.1:0-91658 GCF_051195095.1 Halolamina sp. C58
GTTCCTTCCACCTTCCGGCGACCTGAGTCTCAGTCAGCTCACTTGAGTCGGTGGTCGGTATAAGCAAACGATCTCATTCCACGTTTCTACACAAGAGCGATCTTACCCCGTGTTCGTGAACGCCGTCAACTCGGGCACCCGGGTCTCCGCGAGTTCCCGACGAATCTTCGACCGATCCCACCCCAACGGCGACAGCAGACTTTCGGCAGCTCTGACGAGCTCTGTCTCATAGTACGACGGATCATACGACTCAATCTCCTCGTGGGCCAACGCGACCCGTTCTCGCGAAGTCTTCTCGTCGTCGACGACCACATACTTGATGTCCTGTCCCGGATGGACAGCAAGGTCCTGATCGCGAGCCCGCTTCAGCGCCGCCACGTTCTGCGTGTTCTGCCTGTAGCCTTCGAGTGGTTTGGAGACGCGATTCCGTTCGACGAGTTCCTCGACCGACACCGTTCCAGCGTGTAGCCGCTCGATGGCGTCCTGGAGACAGTTGAGTACTGCCTCCGGTGACCGGGTCGCATCGAACTGTTCGAGACAGTCTCGCTGGACCTCCTCGATGTATGCCGGGGTCGACCGCTGGCGAGCCTCGATACCTCTGATCTTAAATTCGTCGTCACCAGCCACTTTCCCGAAGTACTTCGTCGGTGCGCCGGCGTCACTCTCGCGTCGCGGGACGAACGTGACCCAGTCGTAGTGGGCTTCGTGTTCGAGCCGAATCTCGACGGACTTCGTGATTTCCGTTGCGAGTGTGTCGAGGTCCTCGCGGTCATCGTCGTCGATGTCAGGATCGGGCGTCACCCAGATCGAGTCGACGATCCCGTGGACGACCCGCCAGCCCCCGGCCTCCAAGCGTTGCTTCGCCGCTAACAGATTTTCGCGAGCGTACGCGTTGATCGCTTCGTGACATTCGATTCTTCCGTATTTCGCATTGTTAAATCCTTGATACCCAAAGCAGGCGACGAGAATCCACTTCAGCGCACCCGACCGTCCCTCGAGTTCCGCCAGTCGTCCCTCGTCAGGGTCGTCCCGCTGCTGTTCGCGACGGATGGCCGCCTTGATCTCGTCGCGAGCGTCGATGATGGGTTGGAGGACGTCGACGAGATAGCCCCGCTCGTCGCAGATGACAGATGACACGCCATTTCTACCCACTCATCGTCGAACTCGGCTTGGAACGGCTGGAAGAGATGGAGGTCACAGAAGTCACAGAACGGTTGGAAAACGAGGATTCTGTATAGTCCGATGGAGTTAATCTGGTAGCGAGTATGACGACAAGAGTTTAGTAGTACCAATCCCAACTGTAATACAGAAATGTCTAGTAGTACTGATGGGGGGGAAATCATTCGCGTGTCCAAGAAGGGGCAGGCGACGATTCCCAAGGAACTCCGTGAACGATTCGGCATCGAAACGCCTGGGAAGGTACTCATCCACGAAGCGGAGGGGAAAATCGTGGTCGAACCACTCCCCTCAGTCGAAGAGATGCAGGGTGTCCACGCCGGGCGTTACAAGAAGGGCGACGTCCTCGAGCACCTGCGGGAGATGAAAGAAGAGGACAAACAGCTTGAGCACGATGAGCGGCTTGAACGGCACCAATGACGGACTATGTCTTTGACACAGAACCACTCATCGCATATTTTTACGACGAACCTGGCGCTCCGGCTGTGACCGAG
This sequence comes from Halolamina sp. C58, assembly GCF_051195095.1. Lineage (NCBI taxonomy): Archaea > Methanobacteriati > Methanobacteriota > Halobacteria > Halobacteriales > Haloferacaceae > Halolamina > Halolamina sp. C58. The sequence goes on from NZ_JBNTJY010000004.1 coordinate 1,671, forward strand.
CGGCTCCAGGCGATCGAAAGCGAAGAAGCGAGTGGAGCGATCTCCCACGCCACCGCGACTGAGGTCGTCTATAAAGTCGCTCGTCTCGAAACAGGTGACCCGAACCAAACCCCGCCTGGCGAAGACGAGTTCGTCGTCGGCGAGCAGGATCTGCGCATCCTCCGGGGCTTCGGAGTGACCATCGAGAATCCATCATGGAGTACGGTCGCCCGCATCAAAGGTGCAGGTGGTATCTCGCTCGGCGATTCATACGCTGCTGCGCTGGCAACCGAGGAGGAGGCTACCCTCGTCATTGGAGCGGACCCCGAATTCGGTGACCTGTCGGCGGATATCGACTTGCAACAAATCCGCGAAGAACCGGCCTGATTCCGTTCTGGGTATCCGTTTTCCCGCCCAAATTTCTTACCCCTTGTATCCCGAAGATCGGTTCCTCACCGCCGTCTATCGCGCTTTTTCGACTTCTGGCTACGCGTGGTCAGTGAACCACTCGGGCGCGCCGTAGACGGCAGCCGAACTCGGTATAAAATGCTTGGAAGGAATGGACATCACAGAAGTCACAGAACGGTTGGAAAACAAGGATTCGGGATAGTCGCAGAGGGCGGATACTGGCGTTGTTCACCCATCATAACGACCATCTATCATGCGCGTGTACGTAGACAACACAGCTGCCCCGATGGCGGCGTTGAAGATCCTCGAGGAGGCCGAACCCATTCATGAGCAAGAATTCGCCTGACCACCCACACGAACCCCCAGCAGAGGACGACTTTCAGACGCAGGTGTACTGAGGCTCACACTACTGGCAGACGACGATCTCGTACTGGGTGGACCTCTTCGGCGCCGTCGACGACGTGAGCCATCAGCCAGCTACTGACCAACTCTTCCAGCGGGAGCTCGTCTGATGGACCGAACGACCTTACTGGATGCGGTCGCGGCCAACCCTGGCGCCGACGCTGGAGAGCTGGCCGAGATCCTGGATATCGACGTCGACGCGATCGAGGAGCAGCTAGAGAGGGCTGAGGCTGACGGCGACATCATGGAGGCGGACGACTGCCATTGGGTAGTCCGAAGGGCCGCTACGCCTACGACGAGTACGACCACCCAGAGATATAGCTTACCTCTGTTTCTGCGACACCTGGCCAACTAACTGAGATGCGTAACCTATCCCCACAACATAGTTGTGTTTCTGATACAACTAACTTAGACATCTATCTTAGATAAGAGTCTTAGATTAGTGTCTGGCATAACTTCATAAGGCTGGGCGTAGATGGACTGAGCATGCTCGCCTACACAGTCTACAGCGAGGCCGGCGGCGTCGGCAAGACGTCGCTCACGGCGAATCTGGCGGTTGCGCACAGCCGTGCTGGACTCGACGTGCTCGTGGTACCGCTTGACCCGCAGGACGGCGACCTCAGCCGCCTCCTCGGCGTCGACGACGAACGTGCGGAGTCCGACGCGGACAGCCTCGTCCGGCACATGGTTGGGAGTCCCCGCGGCGACTTCGAGGACCTCTTCCGTACCGTCGAGGACATCGACGTGATCCCGGAGCACAACTCGCTCTCAAACCTCGGCCAGCACCTGGATCGCGAACAACAGAAGGCAGAGGACTTCGGCGACGCGTACAACATCCACGCCCAGCTCCGGCGCGTCCTGGGCGAAGCTGGCGTGCCCGAAAAGTATGACATCGTCATCTGTGACCCGCCCGCGACGGAGGGTGCGCATCTCTACAACGCGATCTTCGCGACGCGGAACCTGCTGCTTCCAGTGGAACCGTCGGCGAAGGGAGAGGCGTCCGTTGAGGGCCTCGAGGACCTTGCGACCAACTTCGCGAGCCAGCTCAACATCGACGTCGGCGTGCTCGGCGCCGTCCCGATCGGCGTCAAGGGGACCCGTGGCCAGGAGGAGACCCTCGAGGACATCCCGTACGACGTCCCCGAGGTAATCGGCGACCGAACGTCGCTAATGGAGGGCTGCTGGCGGCAGCAGTGTTCGGCGTTCGAGTACGTTCGGAGCCATCGCGACCGCCGGCGCGATTACGAGCTCGACACGCTCGCGCAGTTCGACCGTGTCGCCCGATACGTCGAGGAGCAGGGTGGTGTTGACGTGCCGAATCCGCCGGAGCCAGGAGCGCTCGACGAGGATGAACGCGAGGTGATGGCCTGATGGATAGCGGCTTCAAGAGCGGTGCGGCGGACGACGACTGGGACGACGACTTCGACGGTGACGCCGACGGCGACGAACCTGATTCGACGAAGGAAGCGGAGGGCCGCTCCAATCAGGAAAATACTTCGAGGACGACCACCGCGAGCGGTGGACAGCTCGGCCGCCAGGACGAGATGACGCCTACCTCGTCGACGGAGCTGCCGTGGGTGCTCACGCGAAACAGCATCACCGACGGCCGAGAGCAGACAGTGCAGCTTCATCTTCAGGACTCGACGCTTGATGAGAAACGAGACGCGAAACGGGAGGTCGAAGACACCCTTGGAGAGGACGTGAAGAAGGCCGATCTCCGCGAGGCAGCGCTGCTCGTCGGTCTTCGACACTCCGACGAAGTCGCCGACGTGCTTCGGGAGTGGGGCTACGCTATCGACTAGGACCAGCAGCAGTACCGGCTTCTGTAAGAATATGGTTGAAAGAAGTCTATAGCCAGATGGACCCTTTTTCACTTCATTACACTCACCGACTTTCTGCTGAAAACGGGCGTCGACGGCGAAATGGACTACGCACCAGTATTGACCGCGGGTGAGTGTGTTGAGATCGTTGCCTCGGCTTTGATACAGCCTGACTGAGCGACCAATTCCCCACCGGGGTCGCCGCTTGGGAGTGGCAACGCTCTGTAATAGCACCAAAACCCGCGTAATATCTCATGCTCGTTCGATTATCTCGGTCAGTAAGAGCAGGAATCGAGCGCTTCGTTGGGAGATAGATCTCGAACCGGCAGAGATTCGACCTGAAACTGCACTATCCTCCGAAACTGTGGGCTCCGTTGCTCAGCGAAATAATATAGCGGCATATGATTTATATCCCGGCATATCCGGCTTATAGGCCTCATACCCGCCGAAAATAGCAGTATTCTCGATTTTCCCAAGTAGTCGTGATTACCCCAATAATCACGACCAGTTTGAAGTACCCCGGCGCCGTCGGTGAAGCACGAATGCTACAACTGCCTCACAACGGCGCTCCCCTCGGGGTAGAGCCGGCGAACGGGGGTGTCCCTCGGAAGTTACAGGGCTCACTGCGAAAACCGCTCCAACGCCGCAATCCTTATCACGAATTATCCATAATTCGTAACCAAGATGGCGCAATCACCGTCCCGTTCCGGTCGACCACCGATTCAGCAGCTGCAGACGGTCGCCGACCTCCTCGAAACACCGGCACTCGCTCGGCTGTACGCCCACATCTTGCAACATGGTCCGGTCACCGTATCGGAGATCGTCGACGAGCTCGATATCCCACAAGGGACCGCCTACGACTACGTCCAAAACCTCGAAACAGCTGGCTTAGTGGAGAAAACACGTGATCAGCGCCCGTACGAGTACGACGCCGAATCGCTTGCACTTACGCTCTCGACGGACGGCGAGACGCAGACGATCACGCCGGCACTTATTGCAGCCGTTGCCCGCCGCGACGAGGACGAAGACATCGATGTTTATATTGAGCGCCACGGTCTCGACGGCCTCGCTGTCGCCCTCGAGTACGCCTACGAGTACGTCGACGGTACGGTCAATCATCGGATTGCAGCCCGGGAACTCGACCTCTCACCGCTTGAGGCCGAGGTCATCCTTCAAGCACTGGAACCAGTTGCGAACGAATACGCCGATGCGGCTGCATGACGACTGTCTATATCGCCGATACCGGCGTCTTCGTCCGGTGTGGTGGTCCGGACAAGGACAAATTTCAACAGCTTCGTCGAGCACTCCGGCAGGCGGGTGTCTCGTTGCGTATCCCGCAGCGCGTCTACGAAGAACTCGGCGGCGATCCCGCAGCGGACGAGTATCCATCAGGGAACATTCCCTACCCGGATGGATTCGAGGAGGGCTGGATCGTCGTTGCCGACGAACTCGATTACGCCAATCCACTCGTGTCGACGGTGATGGACGAAGCACGCCGATTCATCGCCAACGAGACCGACCGCGACGAAGACAGCATCGAGAAAGCGGATCCGGCGCTCGTTGGGCTTGCTGCACAGGTACTCGACACTGGAGAGGCCGACCACGTCGTCCTCCTGACGACCGACAAACCGGCGGGGAAGGCAGCCGAGACGCTTCTTCCGAAACATGGCTTCAGCGACCGGATCGAATTCCGATACGTCAGCGTCGAGTATCTCGAGACGCTCACGGCCACCGAATTTCGGTAACACAGATTCGAGGTGAGGGGCGATGAACAACGATCGTTCATCCCGTTCTGAAAGCGCTCTTGACGACAGCTTCGAGCGGTACCTCCAGGACAAGGGCAAAGGCCGCGGTGGCGACGGCGGCAACTATCGACGCAATGCAGCTCGCGAGCTTGAGCGGTTCGCCGAGTGGGCCGCTGGCGACGCCGGCGACGACGACTGGACCGGGATCGTCCCCGACGATGTCGGCAGAGAGCCCACTTTCGAGGACCTCGATGAACGCGTCTTCCGCGAATACGCCCGCCACCTCGCCGGCGATCGAGGACTCAAGCAGAATACGGTACAAACCTACTACCGCTATATCTCTGCATGGTGTGGCTGGTGCGTCAACGAGGGTTACCTTGAAGCACACTACGCTCAGCGAGCGAGTGCGATGGCGCCGCTCCCCGAGGACGACGGCCGCAAGCCCGGTGATCAGCAGGCTTGGACGTCCGAACAGCGGCACGCTCTCACCCGCCAAGTCGACGGACGAGCCCGCGACGCCGTCGAAGGGTACACGACACTCCCGGAGGATAGTGACCCCCTCGACACGCAGCGAGCGCGTTACGAGGCCCTGAAGGCGGCTCGTGACCGGGCCTTGGTGTTCGTCCTTGCGTACACAGCTGTTCGGGTTGGAGAACTGCTCCGGGATCCGAATGACCCACGCCGGCGTGGCGTCCGGTGGGAGGATATCTCACTTGAAGATGGGAGTATGGACGTCTACCGGAAGAAACAGCAATGGGACGCTGCGAGCCTTCCCGACCCAGTGATTTCGCCGCTGCGGAGCTACCGGCAGCTGATGGCTCCACCGATGGAGCGGTGGCCGGTGTTCCCAACGTTCGACCAGCGGACGCTCGCGACGCTCGTACAGGACGAACTGTCCGACCGAGGGGAGCGACCGCAGGCAATCGACGGTCTGCGAGAGGAGTACCCTCGTGACCTATTGCTGGCGCTCGACGAGGATATTCGGCCGCCGTCCATCACAACGGACGGCGCTCGGTCGATTCTCCAGCGACTCTCAGACGATGCCGAGGTCGATATCGACCATCCAAAACACGACTATCTCGCCCCTCACGGCGGACGACGTGGGATGGGTGAGGTTCTCGTCAGAGCATTCGGCTACACGGTCGCCGCTCGATACTTAGATAACTCCGAAGAGATGGTTCGTGAGCGATATTCTCATATTGAGGCCGGTGAGTTGGGTAATGTGGCGACAGAAGCACTCTCCGAGGTAGATAGTGAGATCGTTTCTCTGTAGTGTACTTGTGACCTCCATTGATGTCGCATTCTGTATTTCGCTCCGGCAGCCTTTGTTCTGGTAATGAAACCACCAGAACTCCCGTGGATAAGGGTCTGACAGACTCTCCCTTGGAGATACTGTGTTCACACGACTGCGAGGATGATATCCGAGGCGTTGCTGACAATCGCCTCCCAGAGACTGTTGTGACCATACACAGCCTCCGGGCCAGTCGCCATCCCGAGGATCGTATCTAACCCGAAGAAGGCGAACAGGGCCGCCCCTGCATAGTGGGCCTTCCGGACGTCGAAGCGATGCGAGAACGTATGGAAGAAGTACGCGTTCGCAAGGCTCACCGGGATGATCACGAACATTTCGCCGAACCAGATGGCGGCGCTGGCCCCGTACTGGGCCGCCAGCCCGATGGTCACGAGCTGGGTCTTGTCGCCGAACTCTCCGGCGGCCATCATCGTGAAGATGGTGAGAAACTACCCGAGTTGTCCGCCGACCGTGTAGCCGAAGGCTTCGAACTCCCGGTCGATATCCGCGATCCGCGTCCCGACGACGCCACCGTCGGTCTGTGTGTCGCTCTCGACTGAGATGTCGGGTCCGTCGGGGGCCGATCGGACGAGCCACACCGCGAATAGGAGGAACAGGGAGGCCGTGATCCCGTCGAGGATGACCCCCGGGAGGACCTGTTGAAGCGCCTGTCCGAACAGGATTTCAAGAACGGTCCAGCCGGCGAAAGCCGTTCCAGCCGCTGCAACGACCAGCAGCGGCTTGAATCGGGTCGACAGCCCAGCGATGATAAACTGGACCTTTTCACCCGGCAGGACGGTGAGCTGAGCGATCGCCGCTACTGCGAAGATTTCCAGAAACGATGTCATGCGTCACCCCGCTGATCGACGTTCACCGGGGCGCCAGCGCTATTCCGAGTGGTCACGCGGATCGACGCGGCAACCTCTTCGGGGACAGCTTGCTCCGTGTCGTTGACCTCGAGGGTGATCATTCCGAACGGGGCGATGTCGACAATACAGGCAGCCGTCCCCGGTGTGATGCCGATATCGGCTAAATACACGAGTTCGTCCTCGTCGCGATCGCTGACGCGCGTGATGATCACTCTATCACCGGCATCACAGACCGACAGCGGTATCGTCCGGTCTTGGCCAGGCGGCTCCAGGTCTTCGCCCGGGATCGGGTCGCCGTGGGGGTCTCGGCGAGGGTTCTCGAGCGTCTCGGCGAGCCGGCGCTCGAACCGCTCGCTGATGTGGTGTTCGAGCCTGTCGGCTTCTTCGTGAACCCGTTCCCAACGATAATCCAGATGCTCAGCTAAATAGGTCTCGAGGAGGCGATGATGCCGGAGCACTTCGACCGCAGCGGTTTCGCCGTCATCAGTGAGTTCGCTTCCTTGGTACGGTTCCCGTGCGATCAGCCCCTGTGCTTCGAGTCTGTCGAGGGTACTCGCGACCGTCGCCTGTGTCTTGCCGAGGCGGTCGGCGATGTCTGATGTCGCCACCGCTGGACTCCCTTCCTGCTGAAGATCGTAGATCGCTTTGAGAGTGTCCTCGATGACTGGGCTCGGTGTCATTTTGCCCCGTGTTTAGACACGTCTAACTTTAACATTTGGGTACGATCATACCTATTAAGGGGCTGGAGGGTGTCATAGAAATCTTCATACACTATAGTCGAGTTTCTGACTGCTATCGGGCGTTACTGATTTAGCGACTTCTTTTCGACGGTGGGGGCCACCGCCGCGTTCACACCGCGTCGACGGTGAACAGCGAGTCGTCGCTCAGAACGATTTGTACCCGGCCGTGCCAGGCGTCAGCGAAGGCCTCCCGTTGCTGGTCGCTCGCCGACTCGTCGAGAATCAGTTGGAGATTCCCGATTGCGGGGCCACCGTCTGGCACGTCGCCGACGTGGTAGATCACTTCGACGGTTTCGTCCGTGTCGGTTCGCCGGAATCGGAACGTCGGCTCCGCCGTGGCCGGGTCGAACACGTCAAAGCGCAAGAGGCCTCGGCGGCCGCCGTAGCCACCGGCGAGCCCGCTGAAGCCGTCATCCTCGGTCGCGCCAGTCACGTACGAGACGATGCGGCTCATCACACCGTACGCGGCGTCGTCCTGCGGGCCGGCTGCCTGGACCTCGAACTCGCTCCGGACTGGATAGCCATCGGGATACAGGGCGTCGAGTCCGAGTTGGGCGATCCGGTAGGCGCCTGAGGCGGTCGGACAGGAGTGTCCGGCCTCTTTCACCGCGTCCGTGTAGGTGATGACGAACGGCTCGCCCGGTTCGAGGACGCCAAGCGCCTCCGCGACGGGGTCGCGAATTTCGACCGGATCGACGTCGTACGCGACCTGCCAGTCGGTTCCTCCGTGGTTCGTGTCTGCCTCTGTCGGGTTTCTCGTCATAGTTGTGGTAGGGGGATCGTTTCTGGTGGTCAGTAGCGGAGCAGTCGCATCCCGTTGAGGATGACTGCCAGCACGCTGGCTTCGTGAACGAGCATGCCGGCGGCGAGGGTAACGTAGCTCGTGAGTACGCCCGCCAGCAGGACGGTCACGGTCAGCACCGCGGCCCCGACGTTCTCGAGGACGTTCCACCGCGTTGCTTTGCTCAGTTTGACCGCGTACGGGATGCGATCAAGGTCGTCGGCCATCAGCGCCATGTCGGCGGTCTCGATAGCCGTGTCCGTGCCCGCAGCACCCATCGCGATGCCCACGTCGGCGGTCGCGAGGGAGGGAGCGTCGTTGATGCCGTCGCCGACCATCGCGACGACGTGGCCGTCGGTCTGGTAGGCTTCGATGACTGACTGCTTGTCTTCGGGGAGGAGCTCGGCGCGGTAGTCGTCAATGCCGACTTCCTCTGCGACCGCGGCGGCCGTCCGCTCGTTGTCGCCGGTGAGCATCACCGTCTCGATGCCGGCGTCTTGAAGCGCCGCGACGACCCCAAGAGCGGACTCCCGGAGCTCGTCCCGCAGCGCGATTGCGCCGATGATGTTCCCATCCCGGACGACGTGAACGACCGTCTCGCCGCACCCCTCACGCTCGTGGATGTATTCAGCGATCCGACTGGGGACGTCGATGTCGCGGTCGTCCATCAGTGCGCGGTTGCCGACGACAATCTCGTGCCCGTTGGCGTGGGCGACGACGCCCTTGCCAGCGACCACGTCGAAGTCGTCCGGGTCGGGGATCGGTTGGCGCCCCGCGTCAGTATCGTCTGCGTTCGCGACCGTTGCGCCACCGTCCGTCGCAGCGGTCGGGCGCTCGCGAGCCGCGTCGACGATGGCGTCCGCGAGGTGGTGTTCGCTCTTCTTCTCGGCGGTCGCCGCAAGCGAGAGGACCTCCTCATCAGCGACGCCGAACCCCTCAATGTCGGCGACGGTCGTCTCCCCTTTCGTGAGTGTCCCCGTCTTGTCGACGGCGACGAGGTCGATCTTGCCGGCGCGTTCGAGGTGTTCGCCGCCCTTCATCAGGACGCCCGATCGAGCGGCGTTCCCGATCGCAGAGACGATGCTGACCGGTGGTCCAATGACCAGCGCGCCGGGACAGCCGATGACGAGCAGCGTCAGCGACAGGATCGCGTTCTGCGTGATGGCGTACGCGCCGATAGCCAGGGCGATGACGGCCGGCGTGTAGTAGTTCGCGAACCGGTCGATGAGACTCTCGGTCGGCGACTGAGCCTCTTGGGCCTCCTCGACGCGGCGGATGATCCGTTCGAGCGTCGTGTCCGAACCCGCGCCGGTCGTCCGTATCTCTAACGCACCTTCTTGGTTGACCGTCCCAGCGTACACCTCGTCGCCGTCGTCCTTGTGGACGGGCGCGCTCTCGCCGGTGACTGGGGCTTGATTGACGGCGCTTTCGCCGTCGACGACGTCGCCGTCGACCGGGATCTTCCCGCCCGGCTTCACGACGACGACTTCACCCTCTTCGACCTCGCGGGCAGGAACCTCGTGGAGCTCCCCGTCGCGACGGACGGCCGCCGTATCGGGCGTCATCTCCAGCAGCTCTTGGAGGGCCGTACGGGTCTTCCGCATCGTCCGCCCCTCGAGGTAGCTGCCGAGGCTGAACAGGAAGACAACGGCGGCGGCCTCCCAGTATTCGCCGATGATGATGGCGCCGATGGCGGCCAGCGTCACCAGCGTCTTGATACCGAATGTCCGGTTGGTGACCTCGTGGTAGGCAGTCTTGGCGATATCGTAGCCACCCACGATCGTCGCGAGGACGAGGATGGCGGCGCTCCCCATCTCGAAACTCGTGAGGTAGCCGAGGCTCCAGCCACCGCCGTAGAGCAGGCCGCTGGCCGCTGTGACGATGGCCTTCCGGTGTTTCCGGTAGTACTGCGTGATCGATCGCTTGTTCACGGTGTTAGGCGGGCTGGGGGGTGTAGCCCTGGTTTTCGATGGTCTGTGCGAAGGTGTTGGGATCGGCGACGCTATCGTCGTACTCGACCTCGACGCGGCCGGTCGCGTAGTGGACTTCGACGTGCTGGACGCCGTCGACGTTCGAGAGAGCGCGTTCGACGGTGCTCGCGCAGGTCGGGCAGTCGAAGTCCATGACGCGGAACTGGGTTGTGTCGCTCATTACGGTTCGAAGTAGTGCCGACATCCCAATAAGTATTTTTCAGACGATATGTTTGAACGTCGAAATGGATCGTTGAAACGGTCAAACGGGTCGTCTAAGGCTTTCGAGCCCGGGAATCCATTCGAGACCAATTCTTCGGTGGATACCTTGCCGCTCGTAGCCCACTACCTTTTCCTGCATGCTCACTCTCAGCTTCTGTATGGGTAGCTCCGGTACCGACCACCGTCTTGACGACATCGCGGTTCGCGATACCCGAGTTTCGGACGCGATCGACGAACCGATGCGGGCGATGATCCTCGATATTTTGTCCGAGGAGGCACGGACTGCGGCCGAGGTGCACGAGCGCCTCGATAATCGCGGCGTCGACCGGACGGAGAACACGGTTCGCCACCACATCAACGAGTTACGGAATGCCGGCCTCGTCGATGTCGTCCGTTTCGAGGAAGGTCGCGGTGGCACGACGAAGTACTATCACGCGAATACGATCGTTCTCTCGTACTCGCTGCCGGATTCGACTGATGCTGCCGTTGACGAAATGGTCGACGCCGTCCAGCCCCAGATCACGAACGTACTGGCCACGCTCACCGGCGAGTACGACGAATCGCTCGAGGAGATCATCGCGGAGATGCAGCCCTGCGAGCACTGTCAGACACAGAAGTACGAGACGTATGTGCTCCTAACGGTCCTCCGCCGTGCGTTCGTTCGCGCATATCGAGACTAAGACTCCGGATCCCGTCCACGAGATACCCATCCCCGTCACAATCGGTGGAGGACACGAGTTCGGTCTTCACTACGTCGAAAATACCGCCGCTGATCAGGATGAACTCAGCTACTTCCGCCCCGTCGAAAACGTTCTCGACTTCGACGACCAAAACCGCTATCAGCAGTACATCGCCGCCAAGAGTGTTGATCTCGCTACCTCACTCGGCTATCATGATCCTACGGATCACGGCGACGGCATCTTCGAGAGGATGCCGTCGCCGACCACAATCAATCGCCGCGTCAGGAAGTACGGCAGCAAGCTCAAGCAGTTCCTCCCGGAGCGTGTCTCCGAACTGAAGCTGACGCCGCCATCCCTGATGGGATGAAACGCCACAGCCAAGACGACGACCGAACGTACTACTCCGTCCAAGCAACGCTCGGCGAAGATACTGCTGACAAATGATTGGAAGGCTTCTTGACAATGGAGCCAGCTATTTGAACGGGCGTGCCGTTAGTGACACATACACATGGACTGCCAGTGGGAAAGATGTTCACATCAGTCCAGACTGCATATCCGCCACTAACACAGATGAGTTCACCACAGACCTCTTCCAGCCCAGAATCCGCGTCTGCTACTGAATCGGCACCACAGCAACGGCGAGTTGAAGAGAAACACGCGGGAGCAGGCAAATCCGAGTCACTATCAGCCACAGACGACAGCGCAGATTCGACTGAGCAAACGGTTCACCTGAAAGTATTCCGGTACGATCCCGATGTTGAGGCGAAGGAAGAACCCCGATACGATGACTTTCACGTTCCACTCGAAAGGGGTATGACCGTTCTCGATGCACTCATTTATGCTCGTGACCATTTCGATTCGAGTCTTACCTTCAGGCACTCCTGCCGGATGGGTGTATGTGGGAGTGATGGCCTCTTTATCAACGGTCGCCAGCGACTCGGCTGTCAGACGCAGATATCTGACTTAGACAGCCCCGTTCAGGTCGAACCGCTACCTCACGAACCCGTTATCAAGGACTTAGTGGTGGATATGGACCACTTCTTCGAACGGATGGAATCTATCGAACCGTACTTCCAACCCGACGAACTGCCTGACGGTGAACTCGAAGAACAGCGACAATCCCCGGAGAACCGTGAGAAGATCAAGGAAGCATCACGGTGTATTCAGTGTGGGTGTTGTACATCATCCTGCAACCACGCCCAGTTTGACGACGAGTATATCGGGCCCGCAGCTATTGTCAATGGATACCGATTCTATTTTGACGAACGAGAAGGTGATGAACCCAAAAACCATCGTCTGGATATCCTTTCGAAAGAACATGGTGTCTGGCAATGCCATACGCAATTTTCCTGCACTGAAGTGTGTCCCAAAGACATTCCAATTACCGAAGAAATTCAAGAGATGAAGCGAGAGGCAATGAAACGCGATGTCAAATTTTGGTGATTTCGTATGGATGATTTTGGAAACCACGAGAATATCTGACCAGAATTCGTATCGCCACCCCTCTTCAAGTCGATTACTACTTCCCGGCTTTAAAACGACTCGTCGCGGTCGTCATGCGGATACTCTCCAGCTTCTCCCTCAATGTTTTCGCCACGATCATCGTAGAACTTGCGTCCGATATAATCATCATCTAAATTCCCAATAATCGAATACAAGAGGTCATCTACAGTCTCGTATATCTCGTCGTTGTCGTAGGCGAGTACTTCATTGATCGCCTCGGAGTCGGCGGCATCGGGAGCATCCACTACTACATCCCCGATCTGATTGTGTACCGTTGTGTGGTTGACGGGATACTCGAATTCACTTTCGAGAAAGGTGGGTAATTGCGATGGTTCCATCGTATCCTAGTAGTTACTAGTGTCTACTCAATCATTTGTTCTTCGGATGATACGCGATGGAGGGGATCGACTTGTTCTATTGATGGGAAACACAAAGAAATCACATCGTTCAGATCCGCCACAGCCCGCATTCGCATCCGATAATCTATAACTATTGGGTTAAAATCTCACAGGATATTATAGAGATTCGAGGAGAATACCTGCGGCTTTAGCCACAGGATGAATCCGACAACTGGGAACCAGTCTACATTCGATAGCCTGACCGAGATTTCAGTCTATAGCTTCAAGTGGCAGGCAATCGTCTACGAAAGTAGGAATCAGGCTGGAACGGAGCGATTCCGCCTAGTCCTACGATGGCGGCCTGTCCGCCCCAAGCAACCAAGCAATAATCGGAATCAGTCGATGACCGCCCGATTCTCACAGAATCGGTTGCGGAGTTGACTGCTGTAAGCAGAACAAGTAACTCCGAGTCCGCTGAAGTCTGCCGGACTCCCCGAGGCAAAAACAACTCTGGGAGTCCGAACACGGCCAAGGATAGGAGTACCGGGGGCTTGGCACTCCCAGCAGTCCCACCCGCTTAGACCATGAACATCCCTTCAGATTCGTACTGGTTGGATGCTCGGTGGAACTGCGAACCTGAAAACTCCACCGCTCAGGATTCCTGCGACTTTAGGCGCAGGAGGATGTCAATCTTGGACTGTCTCGTCGAACGTGACAGTACGTCCCCACGATGTCGCCTTCCCCCACAGCCCCGAACGGATACACTCGAGTTCGATGATCTGGGAGTTGTCGATGAACAGGTTCACGTCCGGTCCGAAGTTCTTGACGTACCACTCGAACATCTCCGGTCCGGGTGCCTCGAACACGAGGTTCTCGGTTCCGAGTTCGTTGGCGATCTCGTAGGCGACATCGGTACGCCAGTCAGTGACCTCCTCAGTAATTCCCTCAGCCTCGACCATCAACAAGTCGGCCCCGGCATCGAGGTGACGTCGCCCCTCCTCGATGGCCTGTTGAGGGTCTTGCTGACCCTGTCGTTCGAGTTCCTCGGGATCGGAGGCTCCGCCCGCGCCGAACTGGACGTTGATCTCTGGTTTCGGCTGGATGTCGTACTCTTCAGCGACCATCTCGGTCATCCGCACCATATCCTCGGAGTCGATCGCCAGGAACCCACTGGACAGTTCCACGATATCGAATCCAAGGTCCGCGGCCTCCTCGAAGTACTGCTCGACCTTCGTGTTGTCGCGTACGAGGACGTTCTCGATGTATCCACCCGTCGAAACCTTCACATCGTGGTCGTGGCAGATGTCGATGAGCTCCTTGACTCGTTCTTCCGGCATCAGCGCGAAGGATCCGCCGGAGAATTTGTAGATGTCGACGTACCACCCCACCGTCTCCAGGATGTCCTGTAGCTCCCGGGGACCCATGGGGTCGTAGTACGGGCCGCGAATCTCGGTGATACCGCGCTCTCGCGGCTTGTCCGGGCGTTCGTTGACGTGCAAGAACTCGAATGCGCGGTCGAACGGTCTGTCGGACATACCTTTGTCAGTTGTCCTCTCGGCACTTGAGCGTTGGCCACGTCGCCGTGCCCTCGTTGCCCGAATACGGCATAATCACTCGATCAGTGCCGTTAGCGTCGTGACATCGTGATTCTCGAGGTTTCGAACGACGTCGACGATCTCCTCGCGGTGGCCCTCGTCGTACCGGTCGGCAGTCATCGTCACGAACTTCTCCTCGACCTGTGCCCAGCTCATCGAGCTGTTCGGATGGCCGTTGAACGCGTCCTTCTCGACGTGATGGACGGTTCCGTTTTCGAGTTCGACATCGATCGCGGCGGGCATCTCGCCTCCTTCGAACCGTTCGGTCAACGTCTCGTCTTCCGTGACCTCGACTCGCCGGAGAAGGCGCTGGACATCATCGGATTGGATACGTTCGGGGTCGTAGGCTTCGTTAGTCAGTTCGCGGTCGAGCAGTGCCGCCGCGAGCATATAGGGGAGCGAGTGGTCGGCCTGGGCTTTGGTTTCTACCTCGTGTCGGTTCCCTTCGCCGCCGCCGATGATGAGCTTCGCACCGTGGAAGGTATCGAGATGAATCCGCGCGACCTCGTCTCCAGTGAGGTCGTGGGTCTCGGCGAGTTCGATGATCCCTTCGACGGCCGATTGGGCGTACGTCTCGGCGACGTAGCGTTTGGTCATCACGTCGTGGACGCGGTCGATCTCCGTCGAGCACTCCATCTCGAAGTCGTCGGCGATCACCTGTTGCCACCCTTTTTGCCCCTCGAAGAGATCACGTGGCCCTTCCATCCCGTTGCGGGCCAGCAAACACGCGTAGACGCCGTTGCGTGCGGCGTTGGCCGAGGCGACACCCTTCCACTCGTTGATCCCTCCGGTGCGGGTGACCCGCAGGGCGTTGTGGGCGGTCCCAGCGATGCCGATGGCGTCCTGTAACTGCTCATGGGTCAGCCCGAGTGCTTTCCCCGCACCGCAGGCTGCGGTGATGACGGTGTGGGTAACGTGGTCCCAGCCTCGATCGCGGACTGGGGCGTTCCAGGCGAGTTCGCCCTGGATCTCGTACGCGACGCCGATCGCCTCCAGCAGTTCCTGCCCGGTGGCCTCTTCACTTTCTGCGGCCGCGACGCAGGCGCCGATGTTGTCGCTCGGGTGGGGGGTCTCGCCGGGGGCCAGAAACGAGTCCATGAAGTCCAGATAGCGGGTTAGCGACGTGTTGTACATCGCGGCCTGTTCGGGGGCGACGTGATTCTCGATCCCCCACAGTCGGCACGGACCCGAGCGGTCGAACTCGGTGACCGTCGTGCCGATCGCGTTGGGCGTCTCCGCGTCCATCGCGCCGACGGCGATTCCGATCGAGTCTAACACGCGCTTTTTCAGTTCATCGACGGCGTCCTCGGGAATGTCCTCGAACGCGATGTCGGCCGTAAACGTCGCGAGTTGTTCAGTCTTCCTCATGCGTAGTTCGTTGTCCGATGTGTGCAAAAACGTTTAGGCGAATTCCCTCGGAGCGATAACGACTGCCGATCTGTCCGGAAGAGGATCGAATGCGAGAGGATTCAGAGAACAGAACGCTGTTCCACAATATCGCTCGAATCGGGGTGTCCGTTCCCGTCAGGACGCTCACTACCACTTGGCCGGTATCTCTCGCAAGCAAAACGGTGCTTGGCACAGTCTTCTCGAACCTGGGAACGGTGTATCGTACCTTCGGTGGAAGTATATATACGTTCCAGTCGTACGACTGCGATGGCTTTCGAGTTCTAGTTGTCAGCGGATACAGCCAGATCCACGCTACCGAGCCGGCGCGCATTGACCGCCACGATGATCGTCGAGAGCGACATTAACACTGCCCCAACAGCTGGCGAGAGCAGAATTCCGATCGGTGCCAGCACCCCGGCTGCGAGCGGGAGTGCGAAGACGTTGTACCCGGTCGCCCAGACGAGGTTCTCCTGCATCTTCCGGTAGCTCGCCTTCGAGAGCCGGATCAATCGGACTACGTCGAGCGGGTTGTTCTCGACGAGGATGATGTCTCCCGACTCGATGGCGACATCGGTTCCGGAGCCGATGGCGATGCCGACATCGGCTCTCGTGAGTGCGGGTGCGTCGTTGACGCCGTCACCGACCATCGCGACCATCTTCCCCTGCTCTTGAAGTTCAGTCACCTTCTTGTCCTTGTCCTCGGGTAGCACCTCCGCGAATACCGTATCGATACCGAGGTCGTCAGCGACGGCGTTCGCGACGTCCTCGGAATCACCGGTTAGCATCGCCACCTCGATACCGAGTTCGTGGAGTGCGTCGACCACCTGATAGCTCTCCTCTCGAACGACATCGGCGAGGGCGAACGCAGCGATGAGTTCGCCACCACGGACGAGGTAGACCACTGTCTGTGCGTTCTCCCCGGCCTGTTCTGCGAACGTCGCGAGTGCAGACGGAACATCGCTCTCGATCTGCGAGAGGAGATTCGGACCGCCAACGTAGACCGTTTCACCGTCGACTGTCGCACGCACGCCGCGTCCTTTGAGCGCCTCGAAGTCGGTCGAGTTCCGTGCCGTGACACCGCGTTCGTCGGCCGCCTCCCGGATAGCCCGGGCAATCATATGCTCGGAATCGCCTTCGACGGCCGCCGCCAATGCGAGTGCTTCGTCCTCGTCGACGCTCTCGACGGTTGCCACATCGACGACGCCCTGTTCACCCTTCGTCAGCGTGCCCGTCTTGTCGAAAATGATCGTATCGAGGTTCCGGGATTCCTCCATGGCGATGCGGTCGCGGATCAGCATCCCGTTTTGCGCCGCGGTCGACGTATTGATCGCGACGACGAGCGGGACGGCCAGCCCGAGTGCGTGCGGGCACGCGATGACGAGGACGGTAACGACGCGTTCGAGCACCGCGATCTCGAAGCCGACCGCGACGACCCACGCGACGGCGGTGAGCGCCGCGACGCCGAGTGCGACGTAGAACAGCCAGCCGGCAGCACGGTCGGCGAGCAACTGGGTGCGGGATTTGGACTGCTGGGCCTCGTCGACGAGCCGCATGATGCCCGCCAGCGTCGTCTCGTCGCCCGTCTTCGTCACCTGCACGCGAAGACTCCCGTCCTGGTTCACCGTGCCGGCGACGACCTCCGAACCGGGTTCCTTGCCGACCGATCGAGATTCACCGGTGATCATCGACTCGTCGACCGACGACTCGCCCTCGACGACTTCACCGTCAGCAGGGACGGATGCTCCCGGGCGAACGAGGACGACGTCGCCTTCACCGAGTTCGGAGACGGGGACTTCCTCCGTGTCGCCGCTCTCGGTGACGCGCTCTGCGGTATCGGGCATGAGTTTGGCCAGTTCGTCGAGCGCGCCCGAGGCCTGCCGGACCGACCGCATTTCCACCCAGTGGCCCAGCAGCATGATGTCGATCAGCGTGACGAGTTCCCAGAAGAACGGCGTCGTCCCCGGGAGGAACAGGCTCGCCATAGAGTAGACGAACGCGACCGTAATCGCAAGTGAGATGAGCATCATCATTCCCGGCTCGCGATTCTCGAGTTCCGTCCGCGCCATCGAGAGAAACGGTACGCCACCGTAGGCGAAGACGATCACCGAGAGAACGGGAACGATCAGGCTACTGCCAGGGAACGCCGGCGTCGTGTAGCCGACGACATCCTGAATGAACTCGCTGAAGATGATGACCGGAACCGAGAGGACGAGCGACATCCAAAAGCGCCGACGGAACATCTGTTCATGGCCGGAGTGATCCGTGTGCGCGCCGTGGCCATCGTCGTGGCCGGACGCGCCGGGAGTATGTTCATGCCCACCGTGATGCTGGTCGTGACCAGCTTCGGATTCTTGTCCGGAACTGTTTCTTCGCGATGTCTCCTCTGCCTTCTCTCCCTCTTGGTGTGTCTCGTGAGTCCCCTCCTGTGAGCCGTGTGTTGGATCTGAGGGAGATGAATCAGGCCCCGATCCGTCTGTCACCTTCTCACCCTTTAGCTGACATATACGGCAACAACTCGGCATTCCTTCGTACTGTTCCGGTGATTGTGCGTCCTCAGGGCTGTGATTGTCGTGATTGGTCATTGATTGGTGTTTGTCATCGCATCGTATATTATTCCCCTTCCAACGAGTGGCGACTGATCGGTTCGATATACCCGCCGCAGCATCTGACATGACTTGACTCCCAGAAACAGCGACTACGAGAGGCGAGACCGACGACGCTCGAACTCTTCCTCGTCGATTTCTCCGCGGGCGTACTGCTCATGGAGGACTTCGAGCGCGCGGTCATCGCTCTGTCTCTCTCCGCCTAGCTGTGTCCGGTTCGTGAACCGGGAGACGAGATAGAGTGGAATGCCGATGAGGAACGCCATCCAGACGATGCCGAACAGCATCATTCCCCAGCCCCACATACCCCAGCCGAGCATGTGACCATCAGTCCACATTCCGTCGTAGTGCCACATCTGTACGCCGGGAACTGCCGCGGGCGTTAGAGCTATGCCCGCGATGATTGCTAGTGTGAACGCTCCAATCACGACGAGTGATAGCGAGCGGATGTTACGGGTTCGAATTGGGTTTTGCATAGGCGTGTGTTTGTGGGTAGTTCGATGTGGTTAGCCGAGGATGTACTCGAGACGGGGGTAGCGCTCGACGAGCGCCTGGCCGCCGATCTCGTACTGTTCGATGTACGCGTCGAGCCCGAGGATACGGCCGGCTGCGAACGCCGCGACCGCGAGGAACACGAGCATGTACGCGAAGTCGCCGTTGATGAGGCCGTGGGCGGTCTCCCAGTTGCCGAAGTAGAACATCGCCATCATGAGCGCGCCGAAGAACGCCGCGAGGCGGACAAGCGCGCCGACGAGCAGTCCGAGACCGATGAACAACTCGCCCCACGGGACGGCGACGTTCGCGAACTCGACGAACCACGGAGTGCTCCCCATCCAAGCGAAGAGCCCGGCGAGCGGGTTACCGTTGGTCGCGGCGACGTTCGTCAAGTAGCCGCCGGCCGCGAACGGTTCGGCGGCGACGATCTTCGTGAACCCGGAGTACGCGAACGCGTACCCCATCATGAGCCGGAGTGCGAGCACGAACCACGCCGAGAGACTGTGTGCTCGACCGCGAACCGTGTATCCGCCGATCTTGCTTTCGAGTTCGTTGACGCCGGGGTTGAGAGTTGCCATAGTTAGTTCACCTACAGGTATCAGTAGGGTCGCAGAGACGATATACCCGAGAGTTGATTTGCTGAGTCAGCAAATCGGGCTCGGACGCGGCTATTCCTCGGTAAGCAAGCGACGGAGTACGAGGTGTAGGATGCCGCCGTTCTCGACGTAGCGGACGGCGGCGGGCGTGCCGACCTGTGCGGTGACCGGGAACTCGACGGTCGACCCGTCGGCGCGTTCGGCGACGGCAGTGAGTTCTTCGTTCACATCAAGCCCGTCGTCGAGGCCACGAACCGCGACGTGTTCGGAGCCGTCCAGTCCGAGCGACTCCCAGGAGTCGCCGTCGGCGAACTGGAGCGGGAGAACGCCCATGCCGACGAGGTTGTCACGGAAAATACGCTCGTAACTCTCCGCGATGGTCGCCCGAACCCCCAGGAGGTCCGTTCCCTTCGCGGCCCAGTCGCGGCTCGACCCAGTGCCGAGTTCCTCGCCGGCGAACACGACGAGCGGCGTGTCGTCCTCGCGGTAGCGTTGGCTCGCCTCGAAGACGGTCGTCACGTCTCGCGGCTCCTCGCCGTCGCCGCTCGACTGGTCCGAGGTGCTCCGCACCTCGCTATCCTCGCCCGTGGGCTGGTGAACCGTGTAGCCGCCTTCGACGTCGTCGAGCATCTCGTTCTCGATACGAACGTTGGCGAACGTACCGCGCATCATCACTTCGTGGTTCCCCCGGCGTGCGCCGTAGGTGTTGAACTCGTGGGGTTCGACGCCCTGCTCGACGAGCCACTCGCCGGCGGGCTGCTCCCGAGAGAACGGCCCGGCCGGACTGATGTGGTCGGTCGTGACGGTGTCCCCGAGCAGCATCAGGCTGCGAGCGTCGGCGATGTCGCTGACGCCGGGTTCCTCCAGCGGGAAGTCTTTGAAGAACGGCGGCTCGCGGATGTACGTCGAGTTGTCGTCCCACTCGTAGACGTCGCCGGTCGGGGCGTCGAGGGCCTCCCAGCGGTCGTCGCCCTCGAACACTTCGGCGTACTTCTCCTCGAACATCGAGGCGTCGACGCTGTCGTAGACCGCCGTGTGAATCTCGTCGGCGTCGGGCCAGATGTCGGACAGATAGACCGGCTCGCCGTCCTCGTCGGTGCCGAGCGGGTCCGTATCGAGGTCGATGTCCATCCGCCCGGCGAGCCCGTAGGCGACGACGAGCGGCGGGCTGGCGAGGTAGTTCGCTCTGACCTTCGGGTGGATACGCGCTTCGAAGTTCCGGTTGCCCGAGAGGACGCTCGCCGTCCAGAGGTCCTCGGCGTCGATGGCCCGCTCGATGGGTTCGGGGAGCGGGCCGGCGTTCCCGATGCAGGTCGTACAGCCGTAGCCGACGACGTTGTAGCCGAGGTCTTCGAGATACGGCAGCAGCCCCGAGGCTTCGAGATATTCCGTGACGACGCGGCTGCCGGGCGCGAGGCTGGTCTTGACGTACTCGGGAACGTCGAGACCGCGCTCGACGGCGTTGCGAGCGAGTAGCCCGGCAGCGAGCATCACCGAGGGATTCGACGTGTTCGTACAGCTGGTAATGGCGCTGACGACGACGCTCCCGTGCCTGATTTCGGTCGTCTCACCGTCGAGGTCGACCCCGACCGTGTCGTTCAGATTGCCCACGTCAGGCTCCGGAAGGTCGGCGTCGGGGCGGTCGTCCTCGGCGCTACTCTCGCCGAGCCAGCGCGTGAGCGCGTCCTCGTCTATCTCGTGGAGTTCGTCCTCGAACTCGCCGTGGACCAGCTCTCGGAAGTGCGGCTTCATGTTCTCCATCGGGACGCGGTCCTGCGGGCGTTTCGGCCCGGCGAGGCTGGGCGTGATCGTCGAGAGGTCCAGTTCGACTGTTTCGGTGTACTCGGGGTTCTGCTCGCCGAACAGCCCCTGTGCCTCCAGATATTCGCGGACGAGTTCGATGTGGTCGTCGTCCCGTCCCGTGAGTTTGAGGTAGTCGAGGGTTGCCTCGTCGACGCCGAACATCGAAATGGTTGAGCCCTGCTCGGGAGCCATGTTCGCGATGGTCGCCCGGTCGGGGACAGTGAGGTTTGCCACGCCGGGGCCGAAGAACTCGACGAAGCGGTCGACCACGCCGGCCTCGCGGAGTTGCTCGGTGACGTGGAGGACGAGGTCGGTCGCGGTCGCACCCTCGGGGAGTTCGCCCGTCAGTCGGACGCCGACGACTTCGGGCAGTTTCATCGTGATGGGTTGGCCGAGCATGGCGGCTTCGGCTTCGATGCCGCCGACGCCCCAGCCGACGACGCCGATGCCACCGATCATCGGCGTGTGGCTGTCCGTCCCGACGAGTGTGTCCGGCAGGAGCCAGTTCTCGCCGTTCCGCTCGCGGGCGTGGACGACCTGACCCAGATATTCGAGGTTCACTTGGTGGACGATGCCGGTGCCCGGCGGGACGACGCTGAAGTCGTCGAACGCCTGCTGGGCCCACTTGAGGGCGCGATACCGCTCGCCGTTGCGCTCGTACTCCAGTTCGACGTTCTTCTCGTAGGCGTCCTCCGAGCCGAAGTAGTCGACCTGCACCGAATGGTCGATGACGAGGTCGATGGGCACCTCGGGTTCGACGATGCCCGGCTCTTTCCCTTTCCTGTCGACGGCCGACCGGAGCGCCGCGAGGTCGACGACGGCGGGGACGCCGGTGAGGTCCTGCAGGACCACTCGCGAGGGCGTAAAGGGGAGTTCGGCATCCGGGACGTCTGGTTCCCACGAGGCAGCGTTGCGAACGTCCTCGGCGGTGATGGTCTCGCCGTCGACGTTGCGGAGGACGGATTCGAGGAGGACGCGGATGCTGACGGGGAGGCGGTCGAGTTCACAGAGTCCTTCGTCTTCGAGGGCGGTGAGGTCCGCCATCTTGTAGGCGGTGCCGTCGAACTCGAACTCGCGGATCGCGTCGAACGGAGCAGGTTTAGCTATGTCTTTACCCATATTCTCAGATACGTGGGCATCGTTCAATACGATTGCCGTTACGATTCGAAAGCGAGCGTCGAGAGGAAGACGGATATCCGATCACAGCCGCTGACACTGCTGTCGTGGGGGTGCCCGGATCTCAGTCAAATGACCTCGATCACGGCTTTTCACGATCGTATAGATGACTTATTCAGCCGACCAGTGTGATACACCGCTGCTGGAGGCCAAACGGTATGATGAGCGATCGGTCTTCTCGTCGGCGCCCCTGCTCCGCGAAGCGCGTCGACAGCGGGAACTGCCCGCGCGGTCAGTCCCCGATATCTGTGTCCTCGGTTCGGATGGTGATATGTATGTCAATTAATAATAACTGACTGTCCTGAACTCACCTGTCTCTTGAGCGTTGAGAATCAGAAGCTGATTTATTGTCTCCGAGTGTGACATCTGAGTGTATGTACGACCGGATTCTGCTTTCGACGGACGGTGCGGTCGCGTCTGACCGGGCTGAGTCGCACGCGCTTGACCTCGCAGCAACTCACGACGCTGTTCTCCACGTGCTCTACGTCGTCGATGAGGATGTCGTGACTGCGTACAGCGGTGACGAGTACGTCGATGAGGCTGAAGGCCCCGAACACGGACTCGAAGAACTCGGAGAGGAGACGCTTTCGGACCTCTGTCACCGAGCATCGGAGGCTGGCACTGCTGTCGAGACGACGATGCGCCACGGTCGCCCCGCCGAGACCATCGTGGAGTACGCAGACGATCACGATCTGGACTTGCTCGTGCTCGGAACCAAACGGCGACCGGACGAATACCGCGCCTTGCTCGGGAGCGTCACGGACCGCGTCCTTCGATTAACCACCCGCCCAGCGACCGTCGTGAAAACCGAAGTCAGCGACTAGCAAACGGTCGGTCAATCGGTGTGAATACTGAATCACTTCTCTATCAGAAAAGCGGGCTATTTGCCCACTGAGAGCGCCTCGTATCCGGAAATCCAGCTATCTCTCTCAGTTTGATTGTGATTCCGATCGGATGATGCCAGACAGGTTATCCATCTGCGCGGAAACGTGGGCTGCCTCGCCCGCGAGATGGGTGATGAGACTGTCGAGCGTCACTATCCCAACGACCGATTCGTCTTCGACAACCGGAACGTGTCGAGCTGTTGCCTGATTCATCTGCCGGAGGACTCTCGGTACCTCTGCATCGGGGGAGACGGTAAGCGGGTCCGGTGTCATCACATCCTCGGCACAGACCTCTGTGCCGTCTCGTTTGGCTGTGAGGACGTTGAATTCGCTGTCGTCCGTAAGGAGTGCGGCGATTAGATCTCGGTCAGTGATGATGCCGACGAGTTGGTCGTCCTCTTCCACAACGGCGCAGCGTGCACACCGGCTCTGGGTGACCATCGTTTGGGCAACCTCGGCAATCATCGTGTCCGGAGCGACCTGCCCAACCGTCTCATCAGCGATTTTCTCGACGCGCAACGTGAAATCGGATCGAGTCTGTCCCATATTGTCCCGTTCCATCGCAGAGATGAAAAAGCCAAAGGCTGGTTCCCTTGCACTCGGAATCGCGGGTCGTGTCGAAGAAGACGTCCTCGTCGGTCACTGGAGGCGGTCGAGTGCATCCGTGATCGACGCGGCCTCGACGACGCAAATTCCCTGAACCGCCACGTCCGAAGGGTCGCCCTCGGGGACGAGCAGTTCCCTCGCGCCGAACGCTCTCGCTGCACGGGCTTTCCCTTCGATCCCGCCGACCGGGAGCAACGTCCCCTCGTCGTCGACGATGCCCGTGATGAGCGTCTCTCGGGGGAGTGTCCGCTGGCGAAGGCCGGCGACGAGGGCGACCGTGAGTCCGGCCTCCCAGCTCTTACCACGGAGTGCGAGAACGTCGGCGTTCGGCGGTTCGAACGTGACACGGGTTGCCGTATCGGCGAGCGAGCCGCCAGTAAGCCGCGTTGCCGTCTCCATGGCCTCGCGAAGCGCGAGTTGGAGATCGTGGCGAACTTCGACGCCCGCCAGATCGACGAACAACTCACCGTTTCCCTCCGAGAATTCGAACTCGACCGGGACGACGAGCCCGTCGTCTGATCCGTCGACTGCCGGGAGATAGTACCGGACTCTAGCGGGAAGCGCTGCCCCGCCGGCAAGCGTCGCCAGCGATTGGAATCCTTCCCCCGAGCGCGCCAGTCCGAACACCGCCCCAGCACCGCCGACGCCACCGATGCCAAGTCCGGCGAGGAACCCCCGCCGTGACAGAACCGTCTCTTCGACACGTCCGATGATATCGCTCTCAGATTCGGACGGGATTTCGGCGGCGGTTGAATCGTCGGGCATAGTGCTGTGTCACGCGGCGGCTGATCGAGCGTCGTGGTATTGACTAACAGGCACGCGATAATAAAGCTCTTCGGCGTGAAGCGTCGCTCCGGAACGGGTAGGCCTATCCCGGTTGCTCTTCGAGTGTCTGGATGCGCCCAGTTGTGAACTATGACGCACCGATATCGGTCACTCGTCGGCATCGCGGTCCTGAGCGCGGTCGTGACCGGTGTCGGCGTCTGGCTGGCCTACTTGTTCGAACTCGCCTTGCTCCAGGTGACGCCAGTCACGACGTGGACGCTGCTGGTTGGGCTCGTCGAGGAGGGGTTCGTCCGACTCGTTCCGTTGATCCTTACGTTCTACGCGTGGAGCTACCGGGGGGGACAGCTCCTCTCGAAGACCGAGGGGTTCCTCGCCGCCGTGACCTCCGGGCTCACCGTCGCTGTTCTCGAGGTCGTGTTCAAACTCGAATACCTGAAGCGCTTCGAGAGTGCTGTCCAGTTCGATTCGTTGGTCCTTCCGATACTATTCGTTCACCTGCCGTTCGCGCTGCTCGCCGGCCGATTCGCGTACGCCCTCGGGGAACGGATTCACGGGACCGACGAGGTTGGCGTTCCGACACTCTCCCGCCGAACCGCGGTGTTGCTCGTTGTCGGATATCTCGTTCTCGCGCTGGCGCACGTCGGGTTCAATCTCATCGGCTGAGGTACGCTCGGACCGAGGAAAGCAGAGAGCGCGACGATAGCTACTCCCTGTACCAGATGCGGATACTGGAACCGCTTCCCGAATCTGATGATGGCGCCTTCGACGAGCACCCAGATAATGAGGGCTGCGCCGACGGAGAGGGCTGCCGGCCACGCCCACGGAGAGCTGCGGTAAAGCCCATACAAAACAACCAGCGGGTAGACTCACAATACCGTGAACAGGAGTAACCCGGGCAGCAGAAAGCTCTCGAACGGCGACCCACGGAGGAGTGTGGCCGAGAGCCCGATGATGTCGCCCAACGGGGTGAGCACGGACTGGCTACCACCGGCGACGCCCGAGACTCCGAGCACTCCAACCGTGGCCATCAACACCCAGACGGGAACGGGCAGGAAACGCGACTCGTTATTGCATTTCCCATCTATGCGGTTCTCATACCCTTTCGACCACAGAAAGCAGTTATGACCTTACAACCGGGGAACGAAGGGACACCCGGTCACTCGTGTTCGTGACCGAGTGCGGTATTGACTTTCTTGTTGAGTTCGGCGAGTTTCTCGCGGACGCGTTCGGGCTTGTCCGTGGGTGGCTCTTCGAGTGCGGGCTGGCCGTGGGCGTCGGGTTCGCCGACGATGATGGTACCGATCATCCCGAGGGTTTCGTGGGGCGTGCAGTAGTAGTGGTAGACACCTTCGGTTTCGAAGGTGTGCTCGAACGTCGCCCCCTGCTTCGACAGGAGGCCGCTGTCCCACGAGGCTGCGCCGTCGGGGACGAGTTGGGGCTGGTCGTTGTCGGAGTGGTAGGCCGTCGCCGAGTGGCTGCCGCTCTCGTTGACGAACGTGACGGTCCCGCCGACGTTGACCCGCGCGACGTGGGGGTCGAAGTGATAGCTACCGTCCTCGGTGATCATCGACACCTCGGTGCTGTCGGTCGGCGCACCGACCGCCTCGTCGTGGCTGTGTCCGCCCTCTTCGTCACCGTGACCGCTCTCCTCGTCGCTGTGGCCCGACTCCGTTTCGTCGTGCTGGGTCTCGGTTGGCGTCTCGTTCGTCGACCCACCGCTGTCGTTTTGCGTGCCGGTACAGCCTGCGAGACCGACGGCTGCCGCACCGCCGGTCAACTGGAGCATCCGTCGACGCGTGAGTGAGTCGGTCATAGCATCGGTCACCTTGCATGTGAGCCTATACACCGGGGACATATAGACCGGTGAGCAGATTTGCTGGGTCAGCAAATCGGCGTTTCTTTATATGTTTCCCCGAAGAAACGCGTATTGTGAGCGAGGAGCGGGACACCTCGGCGATCTTCGCCATCCTCGACGACGACTATGCACGCGCGATCCTCGAGGCGACGCGTCGGGAACGACTGTCAGCGAAGGCGCTCAGCGATGAGTGCGATATGTCTGTCGCGACCGTGTCCCGCCGGGTCGACACGCTGTTGGAGCACGACCTGCTCACCGAACACACCCACGTCGACCCGGACGGCCACCACTACAGCGAGTACGAGGCCCAGCTCGATCACGTCGATGTCCAACTTCTCGAGTCGGGCTTCGACGTTCGCGTCGAACTGCGAAAGGACGCCGCCGACCGCTTCACGCGTATCTGGGACGAAATGAGAAACGAGTAATCATGCACACTGAACTCATCATCGCGAAGCTTGTCACGATGCTCCTCGGGTTCCTGATCGCGTATCAGGCCTACCGGGGCTACCGTCGGAATCACAGCCGGCCGATGCTCTACGTTGCTATCGGCTTCGTGTTCGTCAGTTTCGGCGCCGTCATCGAAGGCATCCTGTTTGACTTGGTGGGCCTCCCGTTGTCTGACGCCGCGGCCATCGCCACGGGCATCGTCGCCGTCGGTATGCTCACGATCCTGTACGCACTGTACGGTGGCTCGACGGAGATGGAGGGATAATCAATGTTCGATACGACGACGATGCTCCTCGTGTTCGTTCGACTACTCGTGCTCGTGCTCGGCGTGCTTATCACGTACTACAGCCTCCAGGCGTACAGACGGACGGGCACGCCGTACATGCGGAACGCGACGCTCGGGTTCGGGATCATCACCGTTGGCGTGTTCATCGAGGGCGTGCTATTCGAGTTCGGCGGGTTCGACCTCGCCGTCGTTCACATCATCGAGTCGGTTGCGATCGGGCTCGGTTTTCTGGTCTTGTTGATCTCACTCCGGCAGTAATCGCTTTTGCGATGACGAGCGCTCGATTCCGGAATCCACTACCGTCGGACAGTAGCTTTGTCGCGTAGCACCAGCACTGTAGCGCGTGGCTATCCCGAACGTCGAGTTGTCAACACCGGCACGTCGGAGCTGCGGAGCACCCGTTCGGTGACGCTTCCGATGATTTGTCTGGACAGCCCGGACCGGCCATGTGTTCCCATCACGATGATATCCGCGTCGGTATTGGCTGCATAGTCCAGTATCGCCTGATGTGGAACGCCGTGTCGAACCTCGGTTACTGTTGGTACGTTCGCTTCTTCAGCGTTCGCTTGCAGGTTTCCGAGGACGGTTTCCCCGTGTTTCTCCATTGCTTGCTGGAGGCCGGGCCACGTACGCCCCGGGCGGGATGCATAGGCACGGCGGTCGACGACGGAGAGACCATGCAGCGTCGCATCGTAGGCTCGTGCGATATCGAGAGCTCGGTCGACGGCGTCCTGTGCCGGTTTGGTTCCGTCGGTCGGAACGAGAATATCGTCGAACTGAACGGACTGTTGCGGTTCAGGCGTGTGGTCGGCTTCATGTGCGTTGACACAGAGTACGGGAACGTCGACAGTTCGGACGACTCGCGTCGTGACGCTACCGAGGAGGAGGCGGTCGAGGCCGGTGTGCCCGCGCGTTCCCATGCTCACGAGGTCGATGTCGTTGTCGTCGACGTACGATGCGATCTCGCGGGCGGGGATGCCGCGACGAACTTCCGTCTCGGCCTGAACCCCTCTGTCATCGCCCGATCAGCGACCCGTTGTGTGGCGTCGTCGCCGGCGGCGTGCCACGACTCGGGAAGTGACTCGTCGTCCAGGGCGGTCAGCTCGAGTTTACGCTCGATCGGCGAGCTATCGACGACGTGGAGTGCGTGAACGGTGCAGTCGTAGTGCTGTGCGAGATCGAGCGTGTACTCGACAGCCGGTTCGACGTGGTCGCTTCCGTCCGTCGGAACGAGGATGTGGTCGTACATGTGTTGTGTTGCCGATTTTGGTAGCTGTTGTGGCGATACTACGAGGCTTGGTCCTGGCTCGATTCAGCCGCTACCGTCGGGCGAACACGTTGTAGAGCCACGCGACGCTGTAGGTGAACGCGAACGTGATGATGACCGCCTCAATCACGCCCGCGACCGTGCCGACGACCGTCGGTTCGAAGAACAGGTGCCACTGCTCCATCATGCGGACGGCACCCTCGTAGACGCCGACGGCGCCGAAGACGCCGAGCAGCACCATCACGGCTGCTGCTACGACGGCTCCGGCCGAGGCGAGTGCAGTCGCGTTCAGTTCACGGACTGGTCCCGGAGACGATTCGGTACGGTCGGCAGTGTTGGTCGTCGTGCTCATGGCTAGAGATACGTGGGCATCGTTCAATGCGGTTTTTGTTAGAATTCGAAAGTGGACACTTGAGCGGAGGACGCCCCGGGCTCTATTTCTGAGAACGCTCTTGGGTAGAGGATTGTTGGTGGAGAGCCTTCAGGTGATTTCGCCGTAGCCGTGGCTCGCTCTGGACAGGGTCAAACAGGGGTGCCACCGTTTCTACTGAAGGTCCGACAGACCCAGACCGATACGGAAGTTCGCTACCAACACCTATGAAAATCCTGCACGCTGAATTACCGGGTGAGGGATGATAATTATTCGGGTGGGCCTCTGGCTCACCCGAACCAACGGAAGAAAATCGCTATACAGCGGTGATTTGACAGAGGTTCATATCCCGGTAGGCGGGGATCTCGTGAGCGCCGTAGCGGTCGCTGTGCGGACGAACGCGAGCCGTGCCTGAGCGATCGGTCAAATCGCTCAGGCACTCACCCCCGGTGGATCGTATGGCTCCTTCCGCGTGAGCATGTGGAAGATCGAGACCAACATCTTCCGAGCCGTTGCAACGATAGCGATTTGGTGGTTCTTCCGCTCTTTCAGTCGTGTGTAGAAGTTACCAAAGTACTCATCACACCGGACAGCAATGTTGGCGCACTGGACGAGGGCCCAGCGCAACGGCGCTGAGCCCTCTTTACTGATCCCACCACGGATCTCTTTGTCACCAGATTGGTGCACCGTCGGATCAAGCCCGGCGTAACTCACGAGCTGTTTGTCCTCGTCGAATCGGTCTATTTTCACCGACCTCAGCGACGATTACGGCGGCTGTATACTGTCCGACTCCAGGAATCGTCAGCAGCCGCTGGGCTGCTGGCGATTCCAGCACCCTCCGTTCGATCTTCTCTTCCAGCCCCTCGATTTGCTGGTCGTATTCATCAATCACGGAGAGGTGAGCTTCAATGATCGTCCGGTCAGTGTCACTAAGCGAGAGTTCCGCCAGGAACTCTCGTCCAGTTGGGCCGAACAACTCGCTGTCGTAGGTGTTGTTCGTGCGTGTAAGGACAGCTCTGACGCGGTTTTTCTCAGCTGTCCGGGCTTCGACGAGTGATTTCCGCGTCCGGACGAGATCCCGCAGGGTGCGGATCTCGTCCGGTGGCACGTAACTCTCAGCGAGCATGTCCGCCCGGAGCATCTGTGCGAGCCGTTTCGCATCAACGCGATCGGTTTTGACCGTCGCGTCGGCGATAATCCGATTCTTTGATGGGTTAACGAGGGTAACATCGAGATGCTCGTCGAGCATCTCGTAGATCGGGCGATAGTGTCCGGATGCTTCGATAGCGGCTTCAGCACCGGAGTACTGTTCGGCGAGTTCCGCAAGGCGATCGTTTGGCAAGCGACTCTCCTCTTGCAGGTTGCCGTCGCCGTCGACGACGGCAACCTGCGATTACCGTTTGTGGGTGTCGATGCCGAGGTACATGGAACGCCTCCGTTGGGGCTGTGCGCGTGAATGAGAGAGACACCTATGCGTGCTCTATGGCACAATTTTCTTCATCCTGTCACGGTGCTTGGATCGGTCAATCTAACGTGCTTGTTGCACTTGTTGGTGCGCGATCTCACTCAGCCCCTGCTTCTGATTCACGCGCCAGGGGCTTAGTAGCAGGATTTTCATAGAGTCAATCTACGCCACAAGAGCGTCTGAGAAAATCCAGGTGTTCCGTCTCTTTTGCAGATGTATCAATCAGTAGTTTGAGCCTCCCTTGCCTACTTATTCCCTCACGACCAAGCAGATGGTAATGACTGATACCAAACGCCTTGCGTTTGGACAGGAGAGGCAGGTTTCTCTGCGGTACCTTCTGATTGGGACGGGTATTTCGCTAGTTGTTTTCGTCCTCAAATTCGTTGGATACACATTCGGAGGCCCTCAAGTGCTATTTTCTGGAATCGTGGCCGTACTCTTACTGAGTCTCGTAGCTGCTGTCTTAGGGGCGGCCCACGCTCGTAAAAACGAGGGACTACTCACGAGCATCTTGCTCGCCTTTTTGCCTGCCCTCGCAGCACTGGAGTTTGACATCATTTTCGATGTCGGCCATCCGAACTCAGGTATCCTGTATGGCGTCTGGTTGGCACTCCTCTTCGCAATCCCCGTTGGCGTCGTGGCGTTTGTGATCGGTCGACGTTTCTAATTGATGGATGACATCTTGGATATTCGAGCCCCCGAGAGCAATCAAACCGAACCACTACCGGAGAATTTCAACCGCACCAGTCGCATTTTCGGGGGTTCACCCGAGTAGGTAGCGCAGCCACGGATTGGATTGGACTACGTCAAGTCGTTCGAGGTAGCCGTCGACGCCGAGGATTCGACCCGCACCGAACGCGCCCAGGCCGAACAGGAGAACGGCGTACACGATGTGGTCGTCGACGACCCAGCCGTGGGCGACCGGTAGGCCAGCCAGCAGTCCGCCGGTGAGGGCTGCGAGCCAGTAGAACAGCATCATCACTGCCCCCCAGAACGCGCTCCACCGGACGAACGCACCGAGAAGGAGCGCCAACCCGGTCAGGATGAGCCCCCACATGTTCAGCTGGTCGATAGCGGATTGCCGGCCATGCTCCCCCAGAGCCCCATCAGCGGGTTCCCCGCGGGCACGGCGTTCGTCAGGAAGCCGGCGGCGGTCCAGTTGTTCGACGGATCGGTATCGAGATACGTGACGAGCTTTGTGACACCGCCCTGGAAAAGCGTCCATCCCATGACGATCCGGAGGACGAACAGCGAGTAGCCGACCCAATGTTCGGAGTATTCGAACGTGACCGAGCGACCGAACAGTTCCGTGTCGAGTGTTTCTGTCGTGGACATGGTCCAGTAAGATATCACACATTCCTAAGTTATCTCGATTGTGCTTATGACAGTCCGGTATTCGGAGGGTGGTTATTTTTGAATCGAAGGTGATAGCTGACTAGTTCGTGAGTCGGAGACCGTCGTCACCTCATCCGGGCTGATACGAGATTGCTTTCCCACGTCTGATGGGGGATAACTCGACGAAAGAGAACTTGGCTATCTTCTGCAGATTCCTCTGGATTCTTTGGGTTCCTAAGAGAAATCGATAAAGTCGATGCCTGTGTATGGGTTACGTATGCCGGCACCAGTTGTCGACGGCGTTCTCGAATCACTGCGGATAGGGTTCGGTTTCCTCTGGACTGCCGCGTGGGCAATCATCATGGGGCTCACGATCACGAGTCTCGTTCAGGTGTACGTCTCGAAAGAGCGAATGGCGAAGGTTCTCGGTGAGGGCGACGTGAGTGGACTTACGAAGGCAACGGTGTTCGGGGCCGCGAGCAGTGGCTGTAGCTTCGGCGCCGTCGCCATCGGCAAAGGCCTGTTCAAGAAGGGCGCCCACACGGTGAACTTCCTCGCGTTCATGTTCGCGTCGACGAACCTCATCGTCGAGCTCGGCCTGATGATTCTGCTCTTGCTGGGCTGGGAGTTCCTCCTCGCCGAGTTGCTCGGTGGCGTCATTCTCATTGCCGTGATGGCGCTCATCGTCCACCTGACGCTTCCGGAGAACCTCTTCGAGAGCGTTCGTGAAGAACTCATCCAGCGCGAACACGAGCAGGGAACCATGGAAGATCCGACCTGCGGGATGGAAGGCAAGGACGAGTACTCGCTCGTGACTGACGGCGGTGAGACGGTGAAGTTCTGCTCGGAGGGCTGTCTAGAGACCTATCGACAGGAGATGTCGAGTAGTGGCGGGTGGCGCGACGAACTGCTGTCGTGGGGAGGGTGGTACAAGATCGGGAACCAGTACCGCAAGGAGTGGTCGATGATCTGGAAGGACGTTATCGCTGGCTTCCTCATCTCCGGGTTCGTCATCGTGTTCGTCCCGCAGTGGGTCTGGAACACCCTGTTCATCCAGGGCGACGGCCTGCTCGTGACTGCTGAAAACGCCGTCATGGGCGTGGCGATCGCCGTCATCAGTTTCGTCGGGAGTATCGGAAACGTTCCCTTCGCCGTTGCGCTCTGGGGTGGTGGCGTCGGCTTCGCCGGCGTCATCGCGTTCGTCTACGCCGACCTCATCACGATCCCCGTGCTGAACGTCTACCGGAAGTACTACGGCTGGAAAGTCATGCTGTACATCCTCGGCGTCTTCTTCGTCACGATGGCGTTTTCGGGCTTCCTCATGGAGGTGTTGTTCAACGCGCTCGGTATCGTTCCGAACCTCACCGGCGGAAACACAGCGATCGAGAAAACGTACTTCAAACTCAACTACACGTTCTATCTCAACCTCATCGCGTTCGCCCTCACGGGGTTCCTGCTGTACGTCTACCGACGCGGACTGGGCGCGCCCGGGGAGTACCGTGATCCGGTCTGTGGGATGCAGACTGACGACAGCGGCCCCAGTCTCACCCACGACGGGGAGACGTACTACTTCTGCTCACAGACCTGCAAGCGGTCGTTCGAAGACGACCCACAGGAGTTCGCAGGGGAACGCCCACGAATTGCCGACGCAGCGTCTTCAGAGAGCCACGATCACTAGGGGCTGTTCCGCGTTGGTGTCACGCTTCTCGTGTTACCCCTGACTGGCCTTGTACAGCCGGATCAAAACTGCTACAGACCGTGCGAGTCGAGAGGTGGATATGATTGCGAGATACACGATACGGGGGTGGGTGGGATGAATCGTCGACGAGCAGACCGCGTGGCCGGCGTCCTCATAGCGGCCATTTTGCTCGTCGGCGGGGCACTCAGCTGGCAGGCCTACCAACAGCAGCGAGCACTCGACGAGATGATGGGCTCGATGATGGGCACGTCGATGGGCTCAGTCCACGGGACGAACCCGATCTGGTACGTTCTCGGCACCGTTCTCGTCGCTTCTGTCGTCGGAGGGCTGTATCTCACCGTCCGTGAGGACCTCTCCGAATCTGACCCCGCTGGGGGGCGGTCATCCGAGCCATCCGATTCTGCTCCCGTGGAGCGCCCGGAGGAATCGGCTGTCGACGCCTCCGACGACGAAGCAATCGACCCCGAAGCCCACCCGCGGTCTCGTGTGTTGGACCTGCTCCCCGAGGACGAGCGTCGGATTCTCGAACCAGTCATCACGTCGCCCGGTCTCACACAGATCGAACTGCGTGATCGCTCGGAGTTCTCGAAGAGCAAGGTGAGCCAGACTGTGACCGCCCTCGAGAAGCGGGGGCTACTGTACCGCGAACGACAGGGGCGAACCTATCGGATATATCCGAGCGACGAGCTGGCTGATCAGTGAGCGTGGCATCCTTGATCGTGAACAGTGTGGTCCCCTGTGGTGCGTTCGGTAGCACCTGTTCGAAGATACGGTTCCACCCGGTGTACGCCCCGTTTAGTCCGGGAGTTCCTCATTCGCTCTCGTGAATTCCCGGCCACTGACGCGCGTCGGCGTCCACCACTCCGAGTAACGCTCGTCGCCGTGCGGTCAGGTCGTTCAAAGCCTCACTGAACTCCTCGTCGGACACCGTTGGCACGCCCGATTCACGGAGCGCGGAGAGATCGGGATCCGGAGGGATCGTATCGGATTCGGTCGCGAACGAATGTCCGAGGGTCTCGAGGTAGTTTTGGAGAGCAGCGCGGGCGTTAACGAGAACGACTTGACTGGGTTGGTGTTGCTCGGGAACTCCGAATCGCCAGAGCGTCAACGCGTCGTCGAGGACTACGATACTCACAACGGCAGCGGCTTCCCGCTGTTCGGTGTAGAAGTAGTGAAGCACCGGGTACGCTTTATGGTTCGTCGTGAGTTCGTTCAGTTCGGCGGTGAACGTGTTGAGCGACAGTTCGACGCCGTCGAACGAGTCCCCATCCCAACTCTCCGTTACGACGGTTTCGCCCCGGAGTCCGAGCCCGCTTATGCTGGTCGCGAACGACCGTTTCTGTGTTACTGCGTCGAGGACCGAGAGGACGTAGCTGATGCTCAGGGTTATCAACAGCATTCCGCTCGCGGTGGTGAACACGGTCGTGACCTGCCAGACGCTATCTCTCGGGACGAACTCGCCGTTCCCCAGCGTGAACAGCGAGTAGCCGACGAAGTAGAAGCGTTCGACCCACGAGATCGGACTGCCGTCGATGGTATCTATCAGCGCGTTCTCGCCACCGGCGAAGACGAGCGCCCAGCCGACCCAGAGTAACGAGATCCACATCACGAGTCCGACCAGCACGATCATCGGGCCTGCGAGTGTCCGCGTCCACGAGCGCCGGAGCCCGACCCGTCGAAGCCCGCCCCACACTCCCGTCATCATTCGACTCGTGAGGGGGCCTGCACCACCTTCGACCCACAGTGTCGTCCAGAGAAAGTCGGTGGCAGCGAGGACGAGCAAGACGAGACCAGTGACGAGATACGCAAGAGTCATCGAGGCGTTCCTCTCTATCGGATGTGACTACGAAGGCTTTCCGCTGACGAGTACGGGAACGGTCCGTACCAGCTACAACTGATTCACATCTCGGCCGGGTTCTGCATACCCTCCTTGACGCCGAACTTTACGAGGGCGACGTTCACGGGGAAGGCGGCGAGGAAGCCCAGCGACAGCGAAAACGCCAGCGCCATCCAGAACAGGATGTCGCCCATGTGGGCTTCCGAGGCGAGCAGGAGGTCGGCGCCGATGGCGATGGTTTCCATGATCGTGATCGTGGGCGTCTCGCTGTAGAGGGCGTCCTTCATCGACTCCCAGAACGCGACGCCCTCCTGCATCAGTGGGCCAACGGTGAGCGCGTACCCAAAGAGATACGCGAACCCGAACGTGATGGCGGCGACCCACCCGACCGTCAGCGCGAGAACCCCCTGCGCGAGCGTGATGCCGACGACTTCGCCGGCGCCACAGCCCGAGTAGCAGTGTGCGGTGGAGCGAACGCTGCGCCGCCACAGCGAGTCGGTGCTGATCTGGGTTCGACCCGCGTACCAGTAGAGTCCGAGTCCGAGCGGCCCGGAGTAGAGGACGACGAGCGTCCAGACACCCTTCATCATCGACGGCAGCGCCTGGTTACGGTTCCGAACATCCCACAGGAGGGTTCCGGTGGACGCGCCGACGAGGAGTACCCACACGGCGACAACTATCGGGTCCGACAGGATCGGTACGAGGAACTCACGCGCCGGGTCGAACGCCTGTTCGATCTGTGTGACGAGTTGGTCCAGTGGCATTGGTGTGTCTCGAAAATACGCGGTGTGATGCTCGGCGCACGAAGCCGGTGCTGGCGACTCGGTGCGTTACACTACGCGAGGTTCGTTTAATGGAGTTCTGGCTAGCAGGCTCAACTCAGCCACGGCTGCGTGTTTGGTATCCGAACCTCGGCCGGCTATCCGCGCCCACCGACCGAGACGCCCGAATTCGCCGCCGATGAACGATCTTGTTCGAGAGAGACGGTTAGAACGCTCTATACACAGTCTCGAACGTTCTCCTGCGCTGGTTCACGCCCACGGTGATAACCCTCGAGCTGTTCTACGAGTAACCGAGGAGAAGGACAATGACCACCATCACACTCGGACGCTGGCTGCTCGTGGCGCTCACGGTCGTCGGACTCGCGTTCGCCACGCCCGCGGTCAGCGCACACGGGGAGGCATCGACTCCTGACGACGCGCCCCCGAACAACGGCACCGCGGAGGAGTGGGCCACCTGGATGGACGCGCAGACGACCGAACACATGGGTCCCGGTGCGACAGAGTGGATGGAGTCGCACATGGGCGTAACCGTCGAGGAGATGGGCCAGGATATGGCCGATGACGGCGACATGACCGACTACGGAGGAATGGGCGGCTCCGGTCACTGCTGACCTGCCCCTCCCCTCGTGTCGGGTATAGCATCGGACGAACGCACGCGGTATCAGCGAAACACGAAATCATGACCTCACAACTCGAAACCCTGCGGCGGAACGGACTGAAGATCGCACTCGTCGCTGTCCCGGTACTCGTCGGTACGAGCGGGACGGCCGCTGCACACGGTGGTGGCTACGGCGGCGGGATGATGGGCGGCGGTTGGGGCGGCATGGGCGGACTCGGCGGCTTCGGGATGCTCCTCTGGCTGCTCCTCCTGATCGGCCTCGTCCTGGCGCTCGTCTACGGCGTCGGACGCGGGAACGGGAGCGAGCGAGAGGATACGGCTCTTGCGGAGCTCCGCGAGCGCTATGCCCGAGGAGAACTCTCCGACGAGGAGTTCGAATCTCGGCGAGCGACACTCTCACGTGAGTGACAGCCCAGTTTTCCCCATTCTTCGGTGCTGGACACGGTTCGCGGCATCGAATGTAACTGCGGGAGATTTGCTGACTCAGCAAACCGACTCGTCCGGTTAACATACTCGGGGGAGTAGAGAGTATTGTGAAGAAAGAACACGATGTGCCAAGTGCGAGGGGCGCTCACAGCCTGATCTGACAACGAACTCCAACACACCACCATGACGTACACTATCACCACTAGGATCGATGCACCGTTCGACGACGTCGTCGCCGCAGTCACGACTGCGCTAGAGGACGAAGGGTTCGGCCTCCTCTGTGACATCGACGTGCAGACGACGCTGAAAGAGAAGCTCGACGTCGAGACCGACCGATATCGGATCCTCGGTGCCTGCAACCCACCACTCGCCCACGAGGGTCTCACTGCAGAACCTGACCTCGGCGCGTTGCTTCCGTGCAACGTCGTCGTCTACGAGGCGGACAACGGAGACATCGTCGTGAGCGCCGTCGATCCACAACAGCTCGTTGGTATCACGGAGAACCCGGAACTCGACGACATCGGGACGGAGGTTCACGACCGCTTCGAGCGGGTGCTCGGAGCTGTGGACGAGCAGTTCACGACCGGAGGGGCGTGAGAATGACCACAAACGACCGGCCCGACGACGCCGATCAAGCAGTCACGATGCTTCAAGAGCGCTACGCCCGTGGCGAACTCACTGACGACGAGTTCGATGCCCGTCTGCGCACGCTTCGCGACGAACAACGGAGCCCGTGATCTATTGACCCATCGTGCCGAGGAACACCGCAACACTCCGCCGACCCACCGAATCCACTCATGACTCGTAACTACACCAGACGGAACTGGCTGAAGACACTCGGTCTCGCAGGGAGCGTGACCGCCGGCGTTTCACTCGCCGGCTGTGCGACACAGACGTCGAACAGTGAGGACGTGTACGTAACCAATCAGGGAAGTAACACCGTCTCGGTCGTCGATACAGCAACGATGGCGGTTCGGACGACCATCGACGTCGAGGCCCGACCACATTTCGCTGCGTTTTCACCGGACGGCTCGCGCGCGTACGTCGTCAACAACGGCGCGGACATCATCACGGTGATCGACGCGTCGGCCCGGGAAGTGATGAGCACCATCGAGGTCGGGCCGAACCCACTCCACACGGCGATTAGCCCGACAGGGGACTACGCGTACACGGCAACCGGAGGGACCAAAGAGGTTCGCCGTGTCGACCTCCGAAGCGAGACGGTCGATCAAAAGATCCCGGTCGAAACGATTGCCCATGTGCCGGCGTTCAGTCAGGACGGGGATCGACTCTACATCGGTGGCGGTGCAAAACAGACGACGATCGTCATCGACACCGACGACGGTGAAATCATCGAGGAAATTCAAATCGGCCCGGCAACCCACGTGGCGGAACCGTCTCCGGACGGCTCGGTGATCTACGCCTCCAGCCGCGGCACGGACCAGGTCACTGTCATTGACGCTGCGTCGTTGGAAGTGAGCGATACGATCGATATCAGCAGTGGGACGCACGGAATCGCGTTTCACCCCGACGAGAACTACGCGTACGCGACCAGCGAGTCGGCCAACATCGTTTCCGTGATAGATACCACTACCAAACAAGTGACGAAGACGATAAACGTGGGGGAGACACCGCACATCGTCAACGTGGAACCGAGCGGTCGCTACGCGTTTGTGACCAATATCGGTTCCAACAGTATCTCCGTGATCGATCTGGCGAAACAGCAGTTGGACACTGAAGTCGACGTCGGGGCAATGCCCACGGGAGTGGCGGTGCGCCCGTAAGACCACGAACACGAGTGAAAGATGCCCACAGACGAGTCCCCCTCACATCCGCTGTTTGCGGCTGTGTACGACCCGGTGACGAAGCACGCCGAAGAGAGACTCCTCGAGGAGCACCGCGAGTACCTCGCCACGGACCTGCACGGAGCCGTCCTCGACCTCGGTGCTGGAACTGGAGCGATGTTCCCGTACTTCAAATCAGCAACCGACAACGACTCATCGCTCATCCTCCACGCGGTCGAGCCCGACCCACATATGCGCCGTCAAGCCGTGCAGAAAGCGAGGAGTCTCGATCTCGACATCACGATTCGCTCTGAGGGAGCGCAGTCGCTGCCGTACGCCGATGACGCCTTCGACGTCGTCATCGCGTCGCTCGTCTTCTGTACGATTCCGGATGTCGAAGCGGCGCTCGACGAGGTTACCCGCGTTCTCAAA
The DNA here is from genome assembly GCF_051195095.1 of Halolamina sp. C58. NCBI lineage: Archaea > Methanobacteriati > Methanobacteriota > Halobacteria > Halobacteriales > Haloferacaceae > Halolamina > Halolamina sp. C58. The sequence continues at coordinate 40,956 of NZ_JBNTJY010000004.1, forward strand.
CCGGGCGGCGAGTTCCGATTCTTCGAACACGTTCACGCCGAAGGCTTGCTCGCGCGTCTCCAAGACGTCGTGAATCCCGTCTGGCGTCGGGCCGCGGCCGGATGTCACCTCAACCGTGATACTGTAACGACGTTCCGGCACGACGACCGCTTCGAGATGACGGAGTTCGATGAACTGGGGATCGGGATTCCGCCGGTGGCCCCGTTCGTTCGCGGAACACTCGTCGCTCACGAAGGATCCCGTAACCCGTGGCAACGCGTGTTCGACAGCCGTCCGCGAGCGTCGATCCTGGAATAACCCACCAACAGCTATGACCGAATCCAACCGACGAGAGTTCCTGCGCCTGCTCGGCACCGGTGCCGTCGCAAGCGCGGGGCTCACAGGGACGACAACGGCACAGGCAACGTCCACCGTGAAGATGGGCAACAACTACTTCGACCCGATCGGGCTGCACGTGGAACCGGGGACGACTGTTCGGTTCGCAATCGCTGCTGGTGCGCACTCGGCGACGGTCTACGAGGAACGTATTCCAGCCGACGCGACCCCGTTCGACAGCGGGACGATCTCCAGCGGCAGCTTCGAACACACGTTCGAGACGCCCGGTACCTACGACTACTACTGCATCCCGCACAAGACGGTCGGCATGGTCGGCCGGATCGTCGTCGGACAACCCGGCGGCCCGGCCGAAGAACGTCCGCTCTCGGATGGGTCTGTCCCTGAGAGTGATACGGTCATCGAACAGGGTACAGTGCCATACGGTTCGTCCGAGAACGCCGAGCAGGGTCGCTCCGACGGCGGCATGATGGGACATGGCGGTATGGGCGGCAGCCATGGGGATGGGATGTGGGGGACCGGCATGGGTGGCGGTGGCTGGCTACTCGGCGGCTTGCTCACCCTTCTCGGTGTGGGTGGCGGTGCTGCCTACATGCTCGCGCGTCGCGACGAATCCGGCCCCAACTCCGGTTCGGCGATGGAGCTCCTCCAGGAACGCTACGAACGCGGGGAGATCACCGAAACAGAGTACGACGAGCGCCGGGCGCAACTCGAAGCCCAAGACAACTCCTCGGAGTAGTGACCTGCTGGCCGAGAATTTCGGCGTTATCCCGCGAACACGCCGGAGCCCAGCCAGCAGTGTGACCGTCCGTACGCCCGACAGGGTACTCAGGCGGACGCGTCGTAGCCGGCGTCGTCGACTGCGTCGACCAGCGCGTCGGAGTCCGCGGTTCCTTCGACGGTCGCCGATTCCGCGTCGCGGTCGGCGCTTGCCGCCGTGACGCCGTCCACGTTTTCCAGTGCCTCTTCGACGGTCTCCTCGCAGTGTCCACAGGTCATGCCTTCGACGGTGATGGTTCGGGCCATACAACCATACGTACGGGATGCACGTTTTTCTCAGTTACTGCTTCGAACCCAAAGACCACAGCCCAGAGAATCTCTCATTCGAAAGCGAAGCTAGGGAAACAGTATTGTGGTGCAGGACCCGTACGGGAAGATATGCGTGATTTGGACGAGACGGATCTGGAGATTCTCTCGCTGCTCGCCGAGGATGCCCGTCGCCCGTTCAGTAGCATCGGCGAGGAGGTCGACCTCTCCGGACCCGCCGTCTCCGACCGTATCACACGGTTACAGGAATCGGGCGTCATCAACGGGTTCACCGTCAACGTGAACCGTGCCCAGCTCCGTGCCGGCGTGCCGGTGTTCGTCCGATTCGACAACGACACGGACGCCGTCGATGCGCTTCGTAACCGGCTCAGTGGTGCAGACGGTGTCGAACACGTTTTCGTCACGGCCGAGGGGGAGGTCTGGTTCTACGGTCGTGTAGAAGGGCAGAACGTCCGTCGGTGGATCGATGACCTACTCGACGATATCCCAACGACCGACTACTCAGTGACGCTTATCGACGATCTCGAGTGGACGCCCTCGCTCGACGGAACCGAGTTCGCGATCACGTGTGCGGAGTGTAGCAACACTGTGGGTAACGAGGGTGAATCCACCCGGATCGGCGGAGACGTATACCATTTCTGTTGCCCCTCGTGTCGGACTCGATTCGAAGAACAGTACCAGGGCCTCGAAGAAGCCGCGTGACTACTCAAATACGCTTTCGAATCCAAGATATTCGAAGAGTTGAGAACCACTCTCGAAGTAGTAAACCCACTAAGGGAGGAACCCGTAGTATACAGTAGCAATGGGAACACGAACTGCACACCTCAACATCACGGGGATGACCTGTGCCAACTGTTCGCAGACGGTTGGCGAGGCGCTCGAATCCCTCGACGGCGTCTCGGAGGCGACCGTTAACTACGCGACCGACGAGGGGAGCGTCGAGTACGATCCCGAGGAGGTATCGCTGGGAGAGATCTACGACGCTATCGACGAGGCCGGCTACGGCGCCGTCTCGGGGACGGTGACGATCGCCATCACCGACATGACGTGTGCGAACTGTGCGGACACCAACGAGAGCGCCCTCGAAGCCGTCCCCGGCGTCGTCGACGCCGAAGTGAACTACGCGACCGACGAGGCCCAGGTCACGTACAACCCCGCGGACGCGGACCGCGAGGCGATGTACGACGCCATCGAGGACGCCGGCTACTCGCCCGTTCGCGAGGACGGCGACGACGAATCGGATGAGGACGCCCGCGACGCTGCCCGTCAGGCCGAGATCCGGAAACAGCTCCGGCTCACGCTGTTCGGCGCGGTACTGTCGACGCCGCTGCTGTTCTTCCTCGCCGATAAGTTCCTCCTCGGTGGGAGCTTCGTTCCCGCGAGTATCTTCGGCGTCGAGTTCGGCTGGGTCGAGTTCGCGCTGGCGACGCCCGTCCAGCTTGTACTCGGGTGGCCGTTCTACAAGAATTCGTACAAAGCCCTGGTGAAGAACGGCCGCGCCAACATGGACGTCCTGATCGCGCTTGGCTCCACCACCGCGTACGTCTATTCGGTGGCGGTGCTGTCGGGGCTGATCGCCGGCGGGCTCTACTTCGACACCGCCGCGCTCATCCTCGTGTTCATCACGCTCGGCAACTACCTCGAAGCCCGCTCGAAGGGCCAGGCCGGCGAGGCGCTCCGGAAACTGCTGGAGATGGAGGCTGAGACGGCCACCATCGTCGACGAGGACGGCAACGAGGAGGAAATCCCCCTCGAAGACGTGGAAGTCGGCGACCGAATGAAGGTCCGACCGGGCGAGCAGATCCCCACGGACGGCGTGGTCGTCGACGGCCAATCGGCGGTCGACGAGTCGATGGTCACTGGCGAGTCCGTCCCCGTCGAGAAAGAGGAAGGCGACGAGGTGGTCGGCTCGACCATCAACGAGAACGGCGTGCTCGTCGTCGAGGCGACGAAGGTCGGCGCCGACACCGCGCTCCAGCAGATCGTCCAGACGGTGAAGGACGCACAGTCGCGCCAGCCTGACATCCAGAATTTGGCGGATCGTATCTCCGCGTACTTCGTCCCGGCAGTCATCGCCAACGCCGTCCTCTGGAGCGTCGTCTGGTTCCTGTTCCCGGAGGCACTCGCTGGGTTCGTCGAGTGGGTTCCGGTGTTGGACCTCGTCGCCGGTGGCCCGGCGATCGCCGGTGGAACGGTGTCCGTCTTCGAGTTCGCGATCGTCGTCTTCGCGTCGGCGGTACTGATCGCCTGTCCCTGTGCGCTCGGACTGGCGACCCCGGCGGCGACGATGGTCGGGACCACCATCGGCGCACAGAACGGCGTTCTGTTCAAAGGCGGCGACATCCTCGAACGGGCGAAAGACGTGGACACGGTCGTCTTCGACAAGACCGGCACGCTCACCGAAGGTGCGATGGAGTTGACCGACGTGGTCGTCTTCGATGGCGGTGGGGAAGCAGTTGCGGACGGCGGTGCAGTCACGACACGCGAGACCGAGACGCTCGACGAGGACGGCGTCCTCCGGCTCGCGGCCAGCGCCGAGAGCGGGAGCGAACACCCACTGGCCCGCGCCATCGTCGACGGAGCCGAAGAGCGCGGTATCGATGTCGCCGACCCGGACAGCTTCGAGAACGTCCCCGGCCACGGCATCCGTGCCACCGTCGAGGGGCATGAGGTCCTCGTCGGCAACCGCAAACTGCTTCGGGACAACGACATCGACCCCTCGCCCGCCGCGGAGACGATGGAACGGCTCGAAAACGAGGGGAAGACGGCGATGCTGGTCGCCGTCGACGACCGCCTCGTGGGCGTGGTTGCCGACGCCGACACGGTCAAGGAGAGCGCGAAAGACGCCGTGAGCCAGCTGAGAGAGCGTGGCGTCGACGTAATGATGATCACGGGTGACAACGAGCGGACCGCCCGTGCGGTCGCCGAGCAGGTCGGCATCGATCCCGACAACGTCCGCGCCGAAGTGCTCCCCGAGGACAAATCCGACGCGGTCGAGGCCATTCAGGACGAAGGTCGCAAGGCGATGATGGTCGGCGACGGCGTCAACGACGCGCCAGCGCTCGCCGTGGCCTACGTCGGGACGGCCATCGGTTCGGGAACGGACGTGGCCATCGAGGCGGCGGACGTGACGCTGATGCGCGACGACCCGGTCGACGTGGTGAAGGCGATCCGCATCTCCGATGCAACGCTCCAGAAGATCAAGCAGAACCTCGTCTGGGCGCTCGGCTACAACACCTCGATGATCCCGCTTGCATCGCTGGGTCTGCTCCAGCCCGTGCTCGCGGCGGGCGCGATGGCGTTCTCGAGCATCTCGGTGCTGACGAACAGCCTGCTGTTCCGGCGGTACACGCCCGACCACGACTACAAACTGTTCGGCCGGCTCCGCTGACCGCTCCCATCCCCGACCAATGTTTACCCTCTCTCGCCGAACGGTGCGCGCGTACCTCGTCGGAACAGCCGACACTGAACCGACGTACCTCCGCGCCCGCGACATCGCGGACGACCCTGATGCGTCACCCAAAGCCGTCGCCCAGTATCTCAGCCAGCTCCAGGACGACCTCGCCGACGTGTCGCTCGAACAGTGGGGTCGCTCGAAGAGCACGACGTGGCGACTGGGGGTGAGCGAGTCGTGAGCACCGTCAGCGGACGTATCGAAACCGTCCTCCCCGACACCGGAACCCGCGCGTGGTGGGCACTGTATCTCCTCGCTCCGGTCGCACTCGTCGGGCTCGGCGTCCTCGCGTTCCCGACGCTCGTGTACGACCGGTTCATCTGGCAGTACCTCTGGGGGCCGGTCGTCGCCGACGCCGCCAGTCGGCCGGTGACACACGAGGGGATTCGTGCCGTCCGTGGCTACAACGCGGTGAACACGGTGACGTATCTCGCCGCAGTCGGGTACAGTCTTCCCGGGCTGCGCGCGTATCTCGACGGGCTCGACGTCACGTTCGACGCTCGGTTGGCGTACGGGTTCGCGCCGATCATCGTCGCCGGCGGCGCGATGCGCGCACTGGAGGATATCGGTATCCTCGGGGAGTACGCCGTGCTGTTCATCACGCCCTCGATATACGTCGTCGTTACCGCCGTGACCGCTCTCGCGCTCTGGATCGGAGCGCTCGGTCGTGATCGAGGACTCGTCTCGATCCCGCAGGTGATCGGTGCAGTCGGGACGGTGTGGGCTGTCAGCGCTCTCGGCCGGGCGGTCTGGTACGGCGCGACGAGTGCCGCCCCGCTTCGACTGTGGGTCCCGATCGCGACGACGGGGATCGCCCTCGGCGTCACCGGCCTGTACTACGGGGGAGCGGGCTTCATCGACATCGCGAACCTCCGGCATCCGCTGTTCCTGCTCGCCGTCTTCGGCCAGATGTGGGACGGCGCGCAGAACCTCATCGGCGTCACGCTCCTCGGCTACTCGCCGAAGCTGGTCGTGACGCAGTTCGTGTATCGGGCGACCGGATTCTCCGGGTCGACGTTCGTGCTCAAACTCCTCGTCACCGGGGGAATCGTGTGGTACCTCGCGGATGTGAAGGATGAGATGAATCGGACGTGGTGGTGGCTGATGACGTTCTTCATCGGGGCTATCGGGCTTCCGATGGGCGTCAGAGGCTCGCTTCGGATGATGCTGGGTGTCTAGCCATGGATTCGATGAATACGACTGAGACGACACGGCAGTACGGCGCGGCAATCGCCCTGATTTCCGGGGTCTACTCGCTGGTCTCCGCGACCGGCGGCTCCGGAATGATGGGGTCGAACAGCGGCCTCCTCATGGCCGTCCTCGGCGTCGTGGTCGTCGGCCACGGCGTCGTCCTGCTGACGCCCTCCGCGAGCCGGCTCGGGAACGCGAGCGGCCCGCTGATGATCGGCTACTCGCTGGTGATGCTGCTCAATCAGGCGCTCGTCGGCGTCACCGACAGCGCGAACTGGGGGATGGGAATGAGTGGCGGCATGGGCTCAGGGATGAACGGCGGGATGAGTGGCGGCATGGGATCGACGATGACTGCCGGGATGGGCTGGGATCTCGGGATGGTCGCTCTGGCGGTGTTGATGTTGATCAGCGGCGTCATCATGATGAACCGGTCCGGTTCGGGAGCCGGAATGTGACCCATCGCTCGTACTCATGAGTGCAGCCTCACGGGAAACGCTTCCCGCGTATCTCGCGCCGCTTCCACGGCGTCTCGAAGACCTCGCGCTCCGCTACGCGTGGGTCATCGTCGCGATCAACCTCGCGGGCACTGCTTTCGGCTTCTGGTACTACCGGTTCCAACTCGCGGGGACGCCGCTCGTGATGTGGCCGTTCGTTCCCGACAGCCCCGGCGCGACGCTGTTCGTCGCACTGAGCCTCGCGGCGTGGAAACTCGACTACGACGTTGAGTGGCTCCATATGCTTGCCTTCTTCGGTAACATCAAACTCGGGCTCTGGACGCCGTTCGTCCAGCTCGTTCTCAACGGTCCCGGCGGCATCGCCGCCTGGCTCTACTGGTTCCTGATCGTGAGCCATCTCGCGATGACCCTCCAGTCGTTCCTGATCTACCGCTACGCCAAGTTCTCGGTCAGCGCAGTCGCGATTGCCACGATCTGGTACGGGTTCAACGACCTCGTGGACTACTTCGAACCGCTCGTCGGGGAGTTCCACCACACGTTCCTGCGGGCCGAACTCGTCAACGGGGCACTCGACCACTCGCTTCGGGCGCACGACCTCGCGGCTGCCGCCGCGGTGGCCCTGACGCTCGCGGCGACGTTCCTCGCTCTCGCGACCCGCATCAAGAAACTCGAGGGGGGCGACGACGGATCACTCCGAGGACCTGAATCTATCGAGGAGGTTGCGACCCATGACTAACGCTCCACAGCAACGTCGGAGCGTACTCAGTGTCTCCGATGTCGAACACGACAAGAGCATGCAAGGAGGAAGCCTGTACTGATGCCATCAGAGACGTACTCGCGACGGACGATACTCCGACGGGGTAGCAGCGCGCTGGTCGTCGGGACGACGACGGTCGCTGGCTGTCTCGGGGGCGGTGGCCCGTCGGGTCCGACAGTTACGATGACGTCTGAATTCAGCTTCGACCCGGTCGAAATCACGATAGATGCTGGCCAGCAAGTCACCTGGACGAACGACAGCAGGGCGCCACACACGGCGTCTGCATACGAGAACGCGATACCGGATGAGGCGTCGTACTTCGCCAGCGGTGGCTACGAATCCGAACAGGCCGTCCGCCAGAGTACGTCGGCCCGGGGGTTTCTCGAACGCGGCGACACGTACAGCTACACGTTCGACATCCCAGGGACCTATCGATACTTCTGTCTTCCACACGAGGAAAACGGGATGATCGGGCGAGTTATCGTCGAATGACCGGTCCCATCCGGAACGATACGACACAGTAACCCATGCGTCTCAATCGACAGCGGTTCGTCTGTGTCGCTGCAGCGGGACTGTCGACGCTCGCTGGCTATCAGGAACTCGGCGGCATCGTCAACGACGGTAACCGAACGGTCGTCGTCTGCAGCCCCGACGAGAACCGTGGAGCACGGGAGCTTCCCCGCCGAAACCGGTGAATCACACCACAGCCGTGGTCTCCGAGAGCCGCATCCACCCGTTCGGAGGTTACTAGGCGAACATCTCGGCAGTGTTTTATTAGATTGCGTGATCGCGGATCAATACGTACTCAGTCGTGTGATTTCGTCCATCGCGTGAGATCGAACTCATCACCTCTCTATGAACTCTATATCGTATCCGGAATGAAGGAGTGGTTTCCAAAGAAAACACTTCCTCGATTCCGTTCATTTGTAACAGAAATTCGCATGACGGAGGAGAGTGTATCTTATACTGGCATGGGAATCCAGATCACCGTCAAAGGAATGACTTGCGACGGATGTGAGCAGACCGTTCAGGAAGCTCTCGAAGGTGTGGCTGGTGTGGAAGATACGACGGCCGACCGAACGTCCGATCTCGTAACGATCGACGGTGATGCCGCTCTCGATGATCTCAGGCAGGCCGTCGAAGACGCTGGCTACATCGTTGTTGGCTAGCGACGGTTCGTCGGCGAAACCCCGATCCAATCCAGATCTATGAACACAATGCCTCTCGCCGAATCACTGTCTCAGTCATCCGGAGAATCAAGTGGCGAAAAAGCTGACATTGGCGGCCGTGTGGCCAACAGCACTGCGTATGCCAAAGCACAACTGATTCCGAGTCCCGATCGGTTGCCACCGCGCCGACACCAAACCCGGTCGGGGCTAAGACGATGAGATCCTCCTCGAGAGTCGCGGTGGTTGGCGGCGCGATGGCGGGGCTGGCAGCTGCCGACGGCTTCCACGACGCTGGATTTGATGTCGATCTCTACGAACGGCAGTCCTACGCCGACAAGCGCGTCAACTGCGGAGAAGCGATGACGAATAGCTCCGCGATACCGCTTGAATCCACAACCGAAAACGGGTTTCTCAACCCGCTGCAAGCGATGGAAGTCGAAGTGTACGACGGTACTAACGCAGGTCGCTGCTGTACCGGTCGCGGGGAGTTCACCGCCCCGGATACGTATATCACCGACCGACACATCGTCGAACGCACCTGGGCCGACCAGCTCGGCCGGAACGGCGTCGAAATCCACGAAAACCAGTCGATCACGCGATCCGAATTCCTCGAGCTCACGACTGACTACGACATCGTCGTCGATGCCAGCGGCCAGCCATCGCTTTCCAGCAAGGCACTCGGAACAACCGAGGAGTATTCGGGACAGTTCGTCGCGCTCAACGCCGACGTGGAGGGTGACTTCAGCGATCTCCATCCGAACTGTCGGATCGTTCTCGAGAACTACACGGGCTACGCGTGGGCGTTCTCGAAGACAGCACGACGAGCCAACGTCGGGATCGGGTGGACGTTCGACGAGCGTCCTGACGACTACATGGCTGCGTTCAGGGCGGCGTGTGACCGAAATGGATGGCCGGAACCGTCACAGGACCGAACGAACGTCGCGACCATTCCGGAGGGTCCGAGTCTCGCTCCCGAACGGACCTACCTTCCGGACCGATCCGTCGTCCGAGTTGGTGACGCTGCCGGTCTCGCGAACCGGGTCACCGGAAAGGGGATCTCCCAGGCCGTTCAATCGTCGTATCTCGCAGCGGAACTGGCTACGCACGACCGGTTACACGAGTATCCGGATCGCCTATACCGGACGATGAAACCGGAGTATCTGCTCGCAACGGTCGTGCGATACTTCATCGAGACGCGCCAGCCACAGATTCTGGGGGCAGCGATTCGGGCAGCCTCCGGGATGGATATCGAAGCTATCGATCGATCCCCGCGAGACGTTCTGGCCCGACTGGGACGCCATCCAGTCCTGTTCGCCCGGATTTTCGGGAGGCCCGGTGTTCTCAAACGAGTCTACGCGGCGGCGACCGACCAGTGGGGGTACGAGCGGGAATCATCCTCCCCTGAGTAATGACTCCTACTGTATCACACTGAACACCAAAACGGAAAGGCCATATTGAGCAGTGGGGTCATCCCCATGCCCATCCTGTGAGAATCGGCAGTAATATCGTATACACGTAGATCCAACCGGAAACAGGTATGGTGTCACAGTGGACTCGTCGTCGCGCTCTCCAGGTCGGAGGGACCGTCGGACTTGTCGGTGTGAGTGGCTGTCTCGGATCGTCCGGAACTGAGAGCTCCGCACCGAGCCTCGGGCAGGAAGCGGTCTCCCTGCTGAACGGCGGCACGTTCGTAACCTCGCTGTCGTGTCCGTGCTGTCATGGGTACGCCGACATCTTGAGGGGACGAGGTGTAGACACACTCGAGATCGTGGAACAAGAGAATTACACTGAACCGAAGCAGCGAGCGGGAATCCCCCGGAAACTGTGGGCGTGCCACACGATCACGACTGAAGACTACGTCTTGGAGGGCCATCTCCCCCTCGAGGCGGTCGAAAAAGTCGCAACTGAACGACCCTCTATCACGGGAATCGCGCTACCGGGGATGCCTGCAGGCTCTCCCGGAATGGGAGGAACAGCTGACGGCGAGTTTATCGTATACGCAATCGAACAGGATGGTTCCACAAGCGAGTATGTTCGTGTTTGACGTTCACCAATTGATCGCCTATCGAAGAAGAATCCTCGTCGAAATCTCGGTCTAAAAAGCCACGACCCATCGCGTCCGTGATCGTTTGCGTTGCTCAAGCAGGCACTCGTCGACATCACTAGAACATAGTGAGCCCGGATGTGAGCCGGAGAGGCCGATGGTGAGCACAGTCTCTCGGGACGATCTCCCCACGCACCTCACACTTCAGCTTCTGGTACTACCGTTTCCGACTCGCGCAGGCACCGCTCGTCGTTTGATCGTTCGTCTCCAGTAACTCCGCCACGACGTTGTGCGTGGCGCTGAGTCTTGCCGCGTAGATACCCGACGACGATATCGAGTGGCTCCAGACCGCCTTTTCGACGAGGCACTCATCGACGGACGCGAACATCATCGGGCTCGTTCCCAGTCCGTGAAAACGGTGGGGGTGGTTCTTGGAGAACGCGTGAGAGTTTCCACCTACGGTCGAACCACGCGAAAAACGACAGCTGGCGGCGACGGCAACACCCCTGCACGGCCGGAGGCTCACAGCATGCCAGACCCAGACGACGACACCCCAACATCGTTTGACGGCGAGGAACAGGAGCGGATGGAGCGCCTGCTCGACGACACCGAGTACGACACGGAGCTCGGCATCGAGATGGCGAAAGACGCCCAGCGCGTCGCGGCGGGCGAACTCTCGGAGGCGGAGTTCTACCGCCAGTATCACGAGGACGTCCTCGAGGAGTTCGGCGAGGACGACCGTGAGATCTCGGGGCTGCTCGACGATGCCGGTGGCGAGGGCTTCGGTGACCGGCTCTCCGGGCTCGCCGACGACGAGGGCGTCTCGCGGCGCGAAGTGATGGAGAAAGGCGGCGCGGCGGCGGTCGCACTCGGGCTGTTCGCGAGCGTGGACAGTGAGACTGCGGCCGCCCAAGCGGACGACGACGGCGACGGGACGCGGTACGGGATGACCATCAACCTCAACAACTGCGACGGCTGTCTCGCCTGCGTCGTCGCCTGCAACGAGGAACACGGCACGTCCGCGGGCGCGAACTGGATGTACGTGTTCACGTACGAGGACGAAAACCAAGGCGACGAGAACTTCCTTGTGCGGCCGTGCCAGCACTGCACGGACTCGCCGTGTACGAAGGTGTGTCCGGTGGGTGCGCGCCACACCCGTGAGCAGGACGGCCTCGTCCTGACGGACTACGACATCTGCATCGGCTGCCGGTACTGCGAGGTTTCGTGTCCGTACGGTGTCAACTACTTCCAGTGGGGCGAACCGGATGTCCCGGAATCGGAGATTCCCGACGACCAGCAGATCGACGAACGCGGGAAGTGGGTCGGCGCACGCCCGCCCGAGGGCGTGATGGGCAAGTGCACGTTCTGCGTCGACCGCCAGGACGGCGCGATGGGCGAGGACAAAATCGGGACGACGGCCTGCGAGGAGGCCTGTGCGATGGACGCCATCCACTTTGGGGACATGAACGATCCGGAGAGCCCCCCGAACCAGCACCTCCGCGAGTACAAGGACGAACAGGAAAACGACATGACCTATCCGAACCGCAAGGAGCACACCGTCTCCACGTTCAAGCTCATGGAGGAACGCGGCACCGACCCGAACGTCCACTACATCGGCAACGAGCCGTCGCCGCACGCCGAACAGGTTGAGGGGCCGGTGACCTACGAAGACGCCGGCATCGTCGACAACCGCAAGGAGGAGGTCTTGGACGACGGCGCGATGGCCAACAAGGAGGGGGAGGAGGCATGATTGGCAGCGCCGGCCGCGAACGGCCCGACCGCACCGACTGCGACGATGCGACGCCGCGCGCCAACGGAGGTGACTGGCCGTGAGCGTCGATGTCACCGGCGTCGACCGGGATACGCTCATCCGGCCGATCCAGTCCCGGTCGAAGTTCTTCCTCGTGGCGCTACTGGCGGCGCTGGCCGGCATCGGCGTCTGGCTGTACTTCTACGTCCAGCAGCTCCAGCACGGCCTCGTCGTCACCAACCTCGCGGACTGGGGGTCCGGCGGCGGCGTGCCGTGGGGCCTGTACATCGGCGCGTTCATCTGGTGGGTCGGCATCGCCCACGGCGGCATCATCCTCTCCGCGGCGGTACGGCTGCTCGACATGGACACCTACCAGCCGGTCGCGCGCATGGCCGAACTGCTGACGATTGCCGCGCTGACCGTCGCCGGACTCTACATCCTCATCCACGTCGGCCGTCCGGACCGCCTCGTCACGAGCGTGCTGCCCGCGTGGCCGACACGCGTCCAGTGGTCACCGCTCGTCTGGGACGTCACCGTCATCACCGCGTACTTCGTGCTGACGGCGACGTACCTCCTGCTCACCATCCGCTACGACATCCACCGGCTGCGCGACCGGCTACCCGACACCTTCGAACCGCTGTACAAGGCGCTGCTGGTCGGCTACTCGGAGAAGGAGGACGAGGTCGTCGAGCGCATGGTCTGGTGGCTCGCGTTCGCCATCATCATCATGGCGCCGCTGCTGTTACACGGCGGCGTTATCCCGTGGCTGTTCGCGTTGTTGCCGTCGATGGCCGGCTGGGCGGGCGGCGTCCAGGGGCCGTCGTTCCTCTCCATCGCGCTGACCTCCGCGGTCAGCGGCATCATCATCGTCGCCGCGGCGTTCCGGTACGCCTACGGCTGGCAGGAGCTCATCCCGAAGCAGGTGTTCTACGGGCTCTCGAAATGGCTCGGCTTCTTCGGCCTGCTGTTCCTGTGGCTGCAGCTCCAGCAGGTCATCACCGGCATCTTCGCGGCGCCGACGGCGCTCCAGTACGCGACCGAGGTGAAGCTCTCGACACCCGTCTACTGGCTCGCCATCGGTCTGGTCGGACTCGGCCTGCTGTACGTCTTCGCGGCCGCGCTGAAGGCGTCGCTGTTCTCGATTCCGCGCATCGTCGCGGTGTCGTTCGCGGTGCTCGCCGGCACGCTGATCGAGAAGACGCTGTTCGTCGTCGAGGGGCTCCAGCACCCGCAGTTTATGCTGTACGACGGCGTCCCCGGGAACTACATCCCCTCGCCAGTCGAGCTGTCCTCCATCCTGGGCGCACTCGGGATCGTCGTGCTGTTCTTCCTCACCGTCTCGAAGGTGATTCCGGTCGTGGAACTGCACGCCATCGAGGACAACCACGAGGAGGTGCGTGACTGATGCTCCCACTGTCGGCGGCTCCCTACACGCTGCCGTTCGTCGGTCCGGGCACGTACCTCATCTTCGGCATCGTGCTCGCGCCCGTCTACGTGATGCTGGCCGCGTGGTACTTCGGCAACCCGAGCGACGGCAAGACCGTCGGCCTCGGCGTCGCGTATCTCGCCGGCCTCACGACCGCGCTGTGGGGCGGACTGTTCGTCGCCACGATGGTCATCGAGGTCGCGTTCTTCTGATAACCACCCCCGCCGGGGGCTCCCGGCACCCACACCCAACACCATGCCCACTGCACCCGAACTCCGAGCACGACTCGCCGATGTCGAAGACCCGCTGAACGACGACGATGTCGTCTCGATGGGACTCGTCAACGATCTCACCGTCAGCGAGGACACCGCCCGCGTCGAACTGGCGTTCAACGCGCCGTACTCGCCCGCCGAAATCGAGATCGGGAACGACATCCGGGACGTGATCGAAAACGCCGACCTCGAGCCCGACCTGCGCGCGAACGTCGACGAAGAACACGGCTTCGACGAGGAGATCCTTCCCGGCGTGAAAAACGTCGTCGCCGTCGCCTCGGGGAAAGGCGGCGTCGGGAAAACGACCGTCGCTGCGAACCTCGCGGCCGGCCTGCACGACCGCGGCGCGCGCGTCGGCATCCTCGACGCGGACGTCCACGGCCCGAACGTCCCCAGAATCCTGTCCACCGAGAACGAGCCCGGCGTCACGCCTGACGGCGACATCGTGCCGCCGGCCTCGGAGGGCGTGCGTGTGATGAGCACCGACCACATGATGCCCGACGGCGACGAGCCCGCGGTGATGCGTGGGCCGATGGTCAACAACGTGATGATGAAGTTCGTGAACGAAGTTCAGTGGGGACGGCTGGACTACCTCGTCGTCGACCTCCCGCCGGGTACGGGCGACGCCTCGCTGAACCTCTTACAGACGCTGCCGGTGGCGGGCGTCGTCGTCGTCACGACGCCACAGGAGATGGCCGTTGCGGACGCCCGGAAAGGCCTGAAGCTGTTCGCGAACCACGACGCGCCCGTGCTCGGCGTCGTCGAGAACATGTCCGCGTACCACTGCCCGAACTGCGAGGACACCCACGAGATGTTCGGCAGCGGCGGCGCCGCCGAAATCAGCGACGACTACGACGTTCCCGTGCTCGCCGAACTCCCCGTCCACCCCGACTTCGACAGCGAGGGCGGCGGCCCGACGATTCGCGACGAGGACAGCGCCGTCCGCGAGAACCTCTTCGCGTTCGTCGACGAGACCGCCGACCGCGTCGGCGAAATCAACCGCCGAAAGGTCGCTGAACACGTCGCCGAACGCGGCGACGACGTTCCCGAAGAAGCCGACGCACCCGGCGGATCGCCGTAGCCCCGGGAGTCAGTCGGTGGATTCGAAGCCCTGATCGGGCATCTCGATCGCTCGTGCGTATCGGGCGGACAGTCGTCGAGTGAAGATTTATTTACGCAGCATAGTGACAGTGTACACGACAGAGCCGAACGACCAATGAGTTCGTCCCCAATCAGAAAGGCTGTGGACGGTGGCCGGTTCGACGTATCGAGGACCGACGTAGCTCTCTGGGCAGGAGTCCTCACAGCCGAGGCACTGGTGATCCTCGCCTACCTCGCGATGACCACGTCGACCCTCACCGAACCACGGTATGCGGTCTATCCGTTCGTGTGGATCAACCTCGGGCTTCTCGCCGTCTCACGAACGACGACGCGGGCCCGCCGCGGGCGGGTCCGCCTGCTCGCACTGGGGGTCACGGCCGGCTACCTACTCGTCCTGCTCTCGCTGGGCGGAGTGCTCCAGTTCGGTCCGTTTCCGTCGGCCGGCGCGGGGACCGAGTTCCGTGTCTCGTGGGCACTCCCTGGTTGGGGGCCACTGCTCGTGTACCGGAACAGCTGGCTTCAGGCCGTGGTTGTTCCGTTCAAACTGGTGGGCTACTTTTCGTTCGCCTATCTCCTTTACGCACGGCTCCTCGACGCGACGGCGGGCGTTCTCTCGGGTGTGTTCGGCGTAGTTTCCTGTGTCGGCTGTACGTTCTCCGTGCTCGTCCCGCTGCTCGGCGCGTCGACGTTCAGTGCGATCGCGTGGCTGTCGTGGGATCTCTCGACGCTCGTCTTCGTGGTCACTATCGCACTGCTGTACTGGGGTGAAGAAATCGGGGTGGGGCTGTCACGGACGGTCTCGCCGACCCCCCTTGACTGACTGTCCTCAGGCAACGACCGAGTCGAGCACGATGGCGAGCAACACGATGCCGAGATACGCGTTCGCCGAGATGAAACTGTCGCGTGCGGCACGGTCGGTTCGCCGACGACACAGCCGCACCACGTACAGGAGGAAGACGCCGCCGGCGACGGCTGCTGCGCCCGCGAACAGCCAGTCGAGCGAGGTCGAGACGATCAGGAGCGCAACGGCGACCATCGTCGCCCCGAGATACAGGAGGATGTGTCGCCGCGTCGTCGCCTCGCCGCGAACGACAGGTAGCATCGGGAACCCCGCAGCGGCGTACTCCTCCTTGTAGAGGAGCGCGAGATTGTAGAAATGCGCGGGCGTCCACAGGAAGATGACCGCGCCGAGCACGACCGTCGGGAGCCCGATGGTCCCCGTCACCGCGCTCCAGCCGATGAGTGCGGGAAACACTCCGACTGCGCCGCCGATGACGATGTTCTGTGTCGTATTGGGTTTCAGCACGAGCGTGTAGCCGACGCTGTACGAGAGGATCGCCAGGACGCCGAGGACCGCGGCGAGCGCGTTGACCTGAACCAGAAAAACCGCTGTCGAGAGGAGCGTGAGGACAACGCCGAACAGTGCTGCGTGGGCGACGGGGACGCGTTGCTCGACGAGCGGTCGGTCCGCAGTCCGGTCCATCCGTTCGTCGACGTCGCGTTCGAGGACGTTGTTGAACACGCCGCTGGCGCCGACTGCGAGTACCCCGCCGATCAGCGTCCAGGCGATCAGGGACGGCGATACGCTCCGGCCGCCAGCCAGCAGCATCGCGGCGAGCGCGACCAAACAGAGGAGCCACATCAGCCGCGGTTTCGTCATGCGGAGATACGCCCAGCTCCGTCCCGGAAACAGCGACCTCGCCCTGTCGTGGAAGCGAGACGCCGATTCGCCATCCGTCGACGACGAAGGAGCAGTCGACGAGGGGGTGTCATATCCCCCCGACGATGAGTGTGGCTCGGCGGCCATGCGGGTACTATCGCTCTCGGTCTCCGCCGTCGTCGCCGTCAACTGCCGCGACAGCGCCAGCACGAGGGCGGAGAAGATGGCGACGGCCACCACGAGGTGCGTCGCTCTGATCGGGAACGGGGTTCCGCCCCCGACCGAGAGTGCGCCGACACCGACTTGCACGGGGTAAAGGACGAGTGCAACCGCGACAGCCCGGCGAACCCCCGGTGGAACCCCCCCGGCGCGACAGCGCCACGCGACCCAGATGAGCCCCCCGGCGACCAGCAGCGCGAGCGCCCGGTGGCCGAGAGCGATGGCTAGCGCCGCGTCGAGGGGCCATAGTGATCCCCCACACGCGGGCCACGTCGTGCACGCCGAGGCCGCGTCGGTGACGGCGGTCGTGACGCCGGCCAGCATGAGCGCGTACACGCCGAGAGTCACGGCGACCAACCCGTTGGTCGTTCGGCGGGCGAAAGCGTCCCTCATGGTCTCACCCCGGGAAGTAGACGAACGCGAGCAGGAGTATCGAGACGAACGTGAGGAAATGCCAGTACGCCTCCGTCGTCTTGACCATGAGATGGCGCGTCGAGCTGAAGTGGTCTCTGGCCCACGCGCGGTAGCCGACGATGCCGCTCAACACCAGCCCGGCGAGGAGGTGCGCCGCGTGCGTCCCCGTCAGGACGTAGTAGGACGCCGCGTACGATCCCTTCGACGGAACGGCGCCGCCGGCGGCCATGTTCGACCAGTCGAGCGCGAACACCGCGAGGTACGCGACGCCGAGCACTATCGAGAGCGCGAGCCCCCAGGTGAACGACCTCCGTCGATCCCTCGCGAGCGCGTACCGGCCGTAGCCGATCGCCACGCTCGCGCCGAGTAGTAGGACCGTCATTACGAGACCCAGCGTGAGATCCGTGCCAGGCATCCCTTCCGGCGGGAACGGCCCTCGCACCGCTTCGAGATAGAACCACACTACGAACAGTGAAGCGAAGATGATGAGCTCCCCGAGGATGACCAGCAACATCGAGATGTAACCGGATTTGAACCCCAGGAGCTGGCGTTTCTGTCGCGGAACGATACCGGCCTCGAACTCGTCGACGACGTACTCCTTCGTCCAGCCCCACATCCCGTAAACGAGTACGGGGATGCCCACGACGAGAGCGGGGGTGAACATCGAGAGGCCGAGCCCGGTAAAGAACATCCCGAGCGCGACGAACAGCGGGTACTTGCTACCGTGGGGGAAGCCCTCGGCTCCCTCTCCCCGGCGAACTGGTTCCCCAGGTCGGTCGGCGTCTTCGTTTGACATTGTCAGTGACCTCCTTCCTCTTCACCATGGCCGTCGCCACCCTCGCCCGCCTCGAAGCTCTCGGGCACCGTACCGCCGTTGGCCTCGACCCAGATCTCGTAGTTCTCCGGCGAGACGATGAACACTTGTGAGACCATCTGTGAGTGGCCCTTTCCGCAGAGCTCCGCGCAGTTCACCTGGTACGTGTCCACCGGAATTTCGGTTCCGTTGGCCGTGATGGTCCGTTCACCTTCGACCTCCTCGACGTAGAACCACGCCGAGTTGATCTGGCCGGGCATCGCGTCCTTCTTGACGCCGAGCTCCTGGATGGCGAAGGAGTGTATCACGTCTGCCGACGTTAGCTCGAAGTTCAACACGGTGTCGGCCGGGAGAACGACGTGGTTCCCCTGGGAGAACGGTACGCCGGCGACATCGTAGCGGAAGAACCACTGGCCGGCAGTGATGTCCATTTCGAGGACACGTTCCGTCTCGACCTGGTCGGTCGGTTGGGCTGCTTGGTCGGTCTGGGCGAGCGCACTCGCCCCCATGAACACCGTCATGAGCACGAGGAACGCGATACCCAGACTCCAGACGCTGAAGGTGTACCGACCGCTTCCCGGACTGAGTTTCGCGGCAGACTCCCGTTTCGCGGCGGCGTACCGGTAGACGAACCAGCCAGTGACAGCAACGAACGACCCCCCGCCGATCATTGCGATGACTGACATCGTTACCCGGAAGTTGTGAATGACGCCGATCGGTTGGCCGGCGACAACCTCCTCGATGGTCACGATGCCGAAATCGTAGAAGAACAGCGCGAGGCCGAACGCGACGGTGAGTGCCCAGAACGCGCCAGACAGCGCGCCGAAGGAGCTGTCATCAGGCACCTCCACGTCGGACTCGTCACTCATCGGAATCACCTCCGTGCACCGCGTCGGTGCCACCGTCCGAGGCGACGACATCCGAGTCGCCGTCGAGGTCGATGTCGGCGTCGTCCTCAGGGGCGTCGTCGTAGACGTTCTCCGGCGTCGGCGCGTGGTGCGGGAACCCGTTCCACTCCGGCGAGGGCATGTTCTGTCCTTCGAGAACGTCCGCCCACGGGTTGTCAGCACGTTCGCCGTATCGAAGGCTCCAGAGCATGTTGATGAAGAACACCAGCTGGCCGGATGCGACGAAGAACGCTGCGCCGGTCGTCAGCACGTGCCAGAACTGGAGTTCGGGTGCGTACGTGTAGGTCGCGTAGCGTCGCATCATCCCGAGTTCCCCCAGCCGAGCCATCAGGAAGAACAACAGCGGAAGTCCCGCGATCGTTGTCACGGCGTGATACTTGCCCGCGAGGGAGTGATACATCCGCCCGGTGATGAGCGGATACCAGTAGTAGACGCCCGCGAGCAGCCCCATGACGCCGACCATGAACAGCGTGAAGTGGAAGTGGCCGACGACGAAGTACGTCGAGTGCAGCATCTGGTCGATTGCGGGCTGGCCGAGTTGGAGGCCCTCCATTCCGGAGTAGACCAGCCCGATGAGCAGCCCGATGGAGAACAGCATCGGCGTCGTGAGGTGAACCCGGCCCTTGTACATGGTCGCGAGCGCGCTGAACAAGTAGAGACTGAAGGTCAACGCGATGACCATCGAGAACACCATGAACGCGTACCGTGACGCGCCGAGCCCGGTGGTGAACATGTGGTGTGCCCACACGCCCGCCGAGAACAGCGAGAGCGTCACGAAGCTGACGATGACCCACTTGTTGCCGAAGATGGGGCGTTCGCTGAACCGGCCGATGATCTCCATCGCGATGCCCATCCCCGGAATGACGAGGATGTAGACCTCGGGGTGGCCGAACGTCCACCAGATCCACTGATAGAGCAGGGGCGCACCGCCGGTTCGGGCGTTGTAGAACGTCATCTCGAAGGCGCGTTCGAGGAAGTTCAGGTTGAGCGCGGTGACGACCCACGGGAACGTGTAGAACCCGAGCGCGGGCGTGATGATACCGATAGCCCAGCAGGCCATCGGGATGTCGAACCAGCCGAGGTCAGGGCGACGCTCGTTCACGACGGTGACGAAGAAGTTGATGCCGCCCGGGATCGACCCGCCACCGAGCAACAGCGTGAGGCCGAAGATTTCGGCGTCGATGCCCGACGTGTTGAGCATGGTCGTCAGCGGCGGATATTGGAACCAACCGCCGCTAGCCGGGAGTCCCGTGAGTCCGAACGCGTTCGTGAACACGGGGAGCCACAGAAGGAGGCCGCCGGCGGTGATCGACCACGCGCCGAGCGCGTTCCACCGTGGATAGGCCATCTCCTCGGCCCCGACCCAATGTGGAATGAGGTAGTTCTGGAACGCACCCGTGAGCGGCGGAATGACGAAAAAGACCATCGTCAATCCGTGCAGCGTGATTAGACTGTTGTACCCCGCCGAGTTCAGGAACGCGTTTGCCGGCGAAATCGCGAGTTCCGTGCGGAACACCAGCGCCGCGAGTCCACCGACGGCGAAGAAAAAGAGGGCGTTCCAGAGGTAGATGATGCCGATGACCTCGTGGTCGGTAGTGTAGAGCCAGTACCGCCACCCCGATGGCCCGTGGCCGTCGTCGTGATCATCGTGGCTGTTGGCGTCGTCAGCGCTAGTTGCGTGTTCGGTCATTAATGTCCACCTCCTTCCTCACCGTGTCGGACCATCGTGCGGAGATCGCCCTCGATCTTCTCTTTGATGACGGGACCGTTCACCGGGTCGGCATCGACGATGGGAGAGAGGTCAGCGGTCATACCGGGCGACCAGCCCTCACCCTGATTCTCCTCCCACAGGTCGCCAACGACGACCGCACCGGCCATTCCGCTGACACCGTAGTGGGGCTGGCAGAGATAGAAGTAGACGCCTCGTTCTTCGAACGTATGCGTGTACGGGCCGTAGCCGATGAGCTCGGTTTCTCCAACTGCGTCGAACTCGCTGTCGTGGCTGCCCGGCAGGAGTCCGGAATCGAACTGTGCTCCGGCCTCGGGGATCAGTCGTGGATACCCAGTCATCAGGTCCGGCGTGATAGCCGTCGCCGAGTGGGTTCGCTTTTCGGAGATACCCTCGCCGGTGTGCATCCACCGAACCGTCGTTCCGGGTTCGACCCAGACGACGTGGGGCATGAAATGGTAGTTGTTCGTGCCGTCCGCATAGGCGACCATCATCACGTCAACGAACCCTTCGTCGTTGGGCTCGGCTGGATACGCGTCTTTCGCCGGCGAGCCGGCCATGGCTGAAAGACCCATCTCCATCATCGGCTGCATGTTCGCACCTATCGAGCCATCCACCATCTGTGACTGGAGACACCCCGCAAGCGACATCGATCCCAACACACTCGCGGCCCCGACCGACCGCAGGAACCGTCGCCGACTCGGCTTATCAGCCACGTCGATCACCTCCGGTTCGTGGTACCATACCCCACTGTCTTGCTCAAGGGAGCAAATAACGTGGTGACGTTTCACCCACCTACCGACCCGAAATCCGGGGTACACGAATTAATGTGTGCCCCTTCAGTCGGGCGATTATTGGTTCTACTCGATAATGTCTGATTTCGTATTTTTTCGGAGGGAGAGAGTCTCGCTTACGTTCCCGTAGAGGTAGCGTTCACCGTATTGCGTGAGACGATACTGTCCACGATCGACGCGGGAGACGAACCCGTGATCCTCGAGCGTTCGGAGGCGTCGGTTGACTTCGTCGCGGTTCCGCTGTATGTTGCGTGCGATGATCGACGGGGAGAGGATGAGCTGTGTCGAGTGGAACACCTGCAGGATCTCGTCATCCATCGGGCGCATCCACTCTTTGGGGTGTCTCGCGGATGCGGGATCCCGGAAGAGAAGGGCGCTCCACTGGTTCGTGCGCAAGTCGTTGTGGAGCGGGCTGTAGAGGCCCCAAATGACCAACAGCCCGGCAAAAATGTGAACCAGGTGAGTGAGGTGTGGAGTGACGAAGTTGATCACCGGTGAGACCGTGACATACAGGAAGATCCCCGAAAGCAAGGGAACGACAAACCGTTGGTGTCGGCGTACGATATCCTGTGTAGAGAGGAGATAGAGTATTCCGGCACCCGCGAGAAATCCCGTGAGGACGTTGTAGAGTGCGATGAGTTCGAGCATTGGTTCACGCTGTGGCCGTTCGGACCCGACGCTGGTGGCGGATCATCAAGGCGATGAACGCCACGACGGCGGTGTTCAAAAGCGCCTGATACGACTGGAACTCGGCCGGTCGGGGTTCGACGGTGATGAGAAAGACGTGATGGAGCGTGAAAACCGAAAATGTGGCGATCACCCCGATAATCGCCGTCCCGAACGTGGAGTCACGGAACACGTCCCACGCCAAGAGCGACATCGTCCCGGCGACGGTACCGACGATGAGCGCGAACAGCGTCGTAGTCGTGTATCCGAACGTACCGAACATGTGCGAGTATCATCGGACAAGCTATATGTATATTTGGGACAGATACACACACAATGCGACCAATACGGACCGGTCCATCCGAGTGGGGTGTACTCCGTCGGTTGTTCTGGCGAGCAGCGTGGCATCCGCTTGAAACGGTTGGGGGTGTCTGGTTGTTCGGCTTCGCGCTGGGTAACGGGCTCATGATTCCGGGGTCGTTCCTTCTCGGCCGCGACGGCCTCGGGACCGCCGCGCTCTTTTCGGTCGCGGGCGCACTCGCCGGCACGTTCATCTGGGGTAGCTCGGTCGCGTACGTCAACCGAGAGACGGCGGAACTGAAGGCCGAGTTCGAACGAACCGCACGTACACTGCTCGATATCGATGAGGACCGCACGGTGACGGTCTCGGAAGCCGGCTCCCAGTTCGGTCTGACGCCAGCCGATACCTATCGGTTGAGCAGTACACGAACCGATGGCGACCACATCGTGCTCGAACGGGCGGAGTTCGAGACGGAATCATACTCACTCGTCGGTCATTCACCGAGACGACTCGCACGCGACCAGTTCGAGGACATCGACACCGAACGGGAAACACTCTCGATCCGAATCGACAATACGCCATGGGCAGTCGAACATCCCTTCAGTCGAATCTCGAATTCGGCGACGCGAGACGGTCAATGAGTGGGGATCGTCGGGCGTTCCAGAAATCATACTGAACCCCGGTAACCCATTGTGAATCCAGAGACTGATGGCGACGAACCAATAGGGGCTGCCTCAGCGGGGCGGGGGAGCGCGGAGCTCTCGTCGTTGAGGTCGGAGCCCGACCGAAAGGGCGGGGAGGAGCGCGTCAAATCCTCTGCAACCGCAAGACCTAGTCCGTCTGTACTCCAATTGTTTGCTACTGCTGCCCCGGCACAAGTCCGGGACAGTAGGAGCCACGAGTAAACTGGCTCCCGTGCTGCGAGGCTGGATGGTCTCGCAGCCTGTAGTCGGGGACGCACACACCGTCCACCGGCAATTAAACCGGCTGGACAATCCACGAGCCGGGTTCGGTAAGCGCGGGTCGCAGCACCGCTCCGACCCGCTCCCGTCCCGTGGAACAGCAAGAGAAAGCCGGGCCACGTCCACGCATGGGGACCGGAGTACAATTGCGGTGGAGTGCGGACAAAAACCCCGTCCTCAAGGAGTGACTGAGGGCCGCAAGGCCCGAGGGAGCGAGTAGGGCGGGGTAGTTTACTAGTACCTGTCCCCATCGTCGCCCCCGCTTTCACAGGGCAGGGACGGCTCGAGGGTTGCACCGCCGACGAGAACCGCGCCACACATGGATTCTCCATGTATCGTGCAGTAGTACTCGTAGACGCCCTGCTCCTCGAACGTGAACGTGGTGCTTTCACCTCCCGATAATGTTGTGCTGAAACTCCAGTCTGCGGCGCTGTCGTGGAACTGGGTGGCGGTAACGTCGTGTTCAAACCCATCGTCGTTAACCCACTCGACGGTCGTGCCAGCATCGATGGATACCCGAACCGGATCGAACGCGGTGTTCACCATTGCCACGGAGGTTCCCGCCGCTCCGTTAGCTGTCTCTGATGACGTTGCTGTCGCGGTTTCTGTCGGTGACTGTCCCCCACCATCATTGTTTCCCCCGGTACAGCCAGCGAGCGTGAGGGTTCCTGCCGCCGCGATGGAGGCAAACTGTCGTCTCGTTACTCGCATATGTGAGATTTGCGACGCATCATGGATAGCCGTTTTCCGAACTTCGTCCGAACTTCGTCCGAACTCCCCGGTCAAACCCACGTGATGCGAACGAGCCCGAGAAGCGCGAGAAGTTCAAGCCCGCAGAGCAGCGTGAGTCCGATTTGAACGTCGGCTGAGGCGTTCATGAACCATCCGACGAATCCGGGATGAAACGTGTAGAAATACACCCAGAGAGCGTTCTCGACTAGGAGGAACCCTGCGACCACCAACAGTCCGAGCGTGTGAGTCGCCCCGTGATCTCGATAGTTACGTAGCCAGACGCTTCCGAGACCGATCAGGAGGAGGATGTTCACAGCTGCCGTGGCGCGTGCCGCAGTGAGCCAGAGACTCATCCGTTCTCACCTTGTGCGACGGCGGCCTTAATCACTCTCCAAAGTTCATCCGAACTCATGGGTTCTCCTCCGGGTCGACAGTGTCTATGATCTCTTCGACAGTGGTCCAGTGGTTCCGTACTCGATCGGTTAGCAAGAACGGTGCCCCGTAGTCATCATGGCTCTCTTCGACGATGCTGTTCTCCGCGAGTACGTCGAGATGATGGCGAACGGTCGTGTAGTCGAGATCGAGGCTGTCGGCGAGTTGATTGGCGTTTTGTGGTCGATCGTCGAGCTCTTGGATCACCCTGGTTCGGGTGTCCCCGCCTCGAGAACTCGCGAGCAAATGCCACAACACGCCCTCCATCAACGGGGAGTCCTCACGCGCAACTTGTAAATACCCACCAGCATCGTATCCAGACTACCGGTGACTCACCGAGAATGTGAAAATCACTCGGCTATCAACTATTCCGGAGAAGTGTACCCGAGGTATCCGTCGTGAACCCATAGAGCAACCCCAAGAACCGTTACGACAGTCTGCGCAAGGACGTACGGCGTCGGCGAGAGCAAAGCGAGGAGATCACCGACCGTATCGATATGATGGTACTCGGTGACGACTGGCCAGAACAGGAACAAGAGCGTCTCCTCAGGGATAAACACGTAATCGACGAGATCCGCACCGAGATGTAAGAGGTATCCGAGTGCGAACACCCCAGCCAGCCCTCGTTGCTCTCTCCGACTCGCGAGAGCGCCAACGACTGCGAGGAGACCAGCGGTCACGAACAGCGAGTGTGCCATCGACCGACTCGGGAGCGAGGAAACGACGAGGGCCAGCGGTTTATCGACGAGGTCAGGGAGTAATGCACCGCCAGTGAGGACGATGACACCATCTCCGACAGGTTGCTCTTTCGAGACTCTGTGGACGACCACGCGATACACGAGATA
Source organism: Halolamina sp. C58 (assembly GCF_051195095.1). Taxonomy (NCBI): domain Archaea; kingdom Methanobacteriati; phylum Methanobacteriota; class Halobacteria; order Halobacteriales; family Haloferacaceae; genus Halolamina; species Halolamina sp. C58. The sequence goes on from NZ_JBNTJY010000004.1 coordinate 66,431, forward strand.
CGCGATCGCGGCGTGAACCCAAAAGAGCACACTCGAAAAAAGCCCTTGACCGTTATAGACGTTGTTAGTCTCGTTTCAGTCCCGTCTTCCGGTAGAACAGGGCGATTGTGAGGACCGCCACGACTGCGAGGTACCCGACGGCCCACCCGAGCGAAGCGACCGCATCCACGTCAGTCGTCAACGCCACATCGACCATCACACGAACCGAGTGATACCCCGGCAGGAGCGTCATCCACCAGTCGGGGTCGGACTGGACGAACAGCGGATCCTGAAAGAGCCCGACATCGAGCATCGGGAGGATCAACATGAGCCACATCCCCGCGAGTCGGTCAAACACCGTCCCGACAAGCATCCCGACGAGCCCGTACGTCGCCGACAGGACGAGCATTGCAGCAACGAACCACCACAGATGCTCGGGCGTGAAATCGACCAACAATACGCCGACAGAGACGCCCGTCACGACGAGCGTGATCGCGGCGAGAACGCCGAATCGCGCAGCGACCACCTGCCGAGCGCGGTAACCGACCGAGACGAGCCGCCCGTCCGTGTCCTTCGCCTCGTGCATCAGGAACAGCCCGGCGAGACCGGCGATGAGCGCGCTCGTGATCGGCGTCATAATCACACCGTGGACGGCCGGCAACCCGCGCATGACGGTCGTCATCTCGCCGTCGACGAGCGTTCGAACCGGTATCTGGCCATCCTGAGTCACCGCGAACGCGAGCGTGATGAACGACACTGGAAGCACGACCAGCAGTCCGAGTAACACGTAGTTTCGAGCGTGCTCTCGGAGGCTGATGGCGAACGCCGTCGCCGCCCGACTCATGTCGACCACCCGCCCGATGTCCGCATCGTCACGCCGAAGACGACGGTCACGAGGACGAGCAGCACCAGCACGTACCCACCCACGAACACGAGGTCAGCAGTCGCGAACGTGCCGTCGAACACCGCGGCCTGGAGGAGTTCTTTGGGGTGATACAGCGGGAAGTACTGAACGAACTCGGGTACGTCGGCGGCGAGCGGGCTGTCGCCACTGAGAAACGCGTCCATCATCGCCAGAAACACGACGATGAGCGACCCTTCGAACAGCCGTGGCAAGACCGCCCCGACGAGCGCACCGATGAACGCGTACACCACGCCAGCGAGCGCGAGGAACACGAACGCGAGCACAGGCGCCTCGGGAGTGATCGTCAGCCGGAGGACACCGTAGTTCACCGTCGCCACGACGACCGTCACACCGCCGAGTGTTACCAGCCGCGTCGCGAGCAACGTCCACGAGGGATACCCCGTCTGGACGAGTCGTCGGTCGGCCTTGCGGGCGCTGATCATCTGCGCTAATCCGAGCAGTCCGGCGATGATTGCAACGCCGAACACTCCGCCGAGGAGACGCCCCATCGTCAACGGAACCGCCTCGACCGTGGGCATGGCCGGCAACCCGGCCATCGCCTGCCCCCACCCTTCGATGACAACGATCGGGAGAACGAGTGCGAGCACAGCGTTCAACGGCGTTCTGAGGAACGTGCGAACGTTCAGTTCGACGCCCTCAACGTATCTACGCATCGTCACTCACTCCCCGGTCGCTGGTTCCCGTCTCGTCGTCGGTCACGTCGTGAACGACGCCGTCACGCAGCTCGTAGATACGGTCGAGGCGACTCCGTTCCTCGATGAGGTGTGAGATCATCGCGATCCCGACGCCGTCGTCGGCGAGCTCTTCAGCGATGTCCCAGAACTGGAGGTACGTCTCCCAGTCGAACCCAGTGTACGGTTCGTCGAGGAGGAGGACGTCCGGGTCGTGCATGAGCGCGATACCGAGGTTCACTTTCTGTCTGTTCCCGCCGCTGAGCTGGTCGACGCGATAGTCAAGATATTGTTCAAAGCCGAGTCGCTCCGCGAGGCGGGTTTTCGACTCGTCGATCTCCTCGCGGCTCATGCCGTAGCCCGAACCGAACAGTCGGAACGTTTCGTCGACCGTCAATCGGTCGTAGAGCAACGATTCCTGGGGGCACCATCCGACGGTGCCAGTGCGTTCGATCGTTCCCGAATCGGCGTCGAGTATCCCGACGAGAATGTTCATGAGCGTCGACTTGCCCGACCCGTTCCCACCGACGATACCAACGATTTCACCGGCACGTAGCTCGATGTCAGCCCCGTGAAGAACCGGAACAGTTCGCGTGAACGGAACTCTCGATCCGTACGTCTTCTCGATACCCTCAGCACGGATGAGCACGTCGCTACCTGAACCACGGTCTGCCTCTTGGGCTGTGGTCGTCTCCATGCGGTAACATAACGACTGCCAGCTTTAGGTTGTTTTCTGCTTGGAATCCAAACCAGCTGCTTCGGTCATTTGACCCGGACTGTGCCGACCATCCCGGAACTCTCGTGTGGAATACAAAAGTAGCCATACGTTCCGGACTGCTCGAACGTGTGCCCGTACGTCTCGTCGGGAACGATGAGGCCCTCCTTCAGGTTGTTTCTCGCGGCCCGTTCAGACTCGAAGCCGCCACTTGCGAAGTACGCGGCTCCGTCCGGGATCTCGTCCTCGTAGGCGGTAACCGTATGCGGAACGTCGCCTGGGTTCGTCCAGGTCACGGTCGTCCCCGTATCGACTGTCACCGTCTTCGGCTCGAACGCGAAGTCGTCGGTCATCGTAACGGTCCTGCTTGTCGGTGACTGCCCATTCAGACACCCGCCAGTGCCAATCGTCGTGAATACCGCACCCAACCGCAAGAACGATCGCCTGGTATAGAACTCGGTTGCCATCGTAACGTGAAACGGAGTGCGGATCTATTAGAGCGCCACGAAGAGGTCGGTCGCGTACATGATGCCGAGTCCGACTAGGAACGCCAACAGGTTCGTGGCGCTGGCGACCCGGCCGCCCGCGTCACGGACCATCCCTGCGATCTCCCAGTTGACCTGGAGAATCGCCCCGACACCGATCGCGAGGAAGAACGCACCCATCGTCGGCGAGTAGGCGAGACTGCCGATCCAGCCGCCGAGAATGACGGGTGCCCCCGCGATGAGGCCCAGGGCGCCGAAATGCCACCACTCAGGGCGCTCGTCGCGCGCGACGGGTGCGACGACCGCCGGGCCTTCAGTCACGTTGTGGAGCATGAACCCCACGATGAGGAACGTTCCGAGCGAGACACGTCCCAGCGCGAACGCACTCCCGATAGCCAGGCCTTCCGCGAGGTTGTGGAGCCCGATTCCGAGTGCGACCAGATACGCAATCCACAGCCCGCTGTTCGCTCGTGCATCGCCGGCTTCGGCGCGGCCTTCGCGCCACGAACTGATTGCCTGCACCAGCAAGAACGCACCGAGGATCCCGGAAACGACCAGTAGCGGCCCTTCGTACGCACCCGGGACGCGTTCGGCGAGGTCGAACGCCTCGAACCCGGCGTCGAAGGCGAGGAACGCCAGCACGCCGGCGGCGAACACCAGAACGGCGTGTAGCCAGCGATCGCTCATCGTCCGGATGTAAGGGAACCAGAGCATACCGAGCGCGACCGGAATCACGCCGACGAACAGCCCGATCAACGCGAACGACCCGAGGAGACCGAGGCCGAACCCGGGTGTCTGGGTCGGTGCCACGATCGTATGTCCGAACGTCGGGCCGTTCGCCGTCAGAAGGGAGACGTGGAGATCCCAACCCGCCGTCCAGTCGTACGGGATGATGACCTGTGCGCTCTGCATCGGCGCGAGTGTTTGGTCACCGCCAGCACCCTCGATCTGGAAGTTCCAGTAGGCTTCGTCGACGAGCACCTGCGAGATCGTGACCGGGTCGGGACCGTTGTTCGTGACGTGGAGAACGACCGTCCCGTCGTTCGGCATCGTCGCTTGCGTGATCGCCAGATCGGGGAGTGGCTCCCCACCCTGGATGCCCGCGAGTGGTGACGTCATCGCGAACACGCCCAGGATGAGCGCGAGCAACACCAGCGGTGCCACTGCGGTCACCCACCGAGGCAGTCCAAGCGGTCGTGCTGTTTCGCTGTCGACTGTTTCGCCCCCGTCCGTCAGCGTCTCCTCTTGGTTCAGTTTCTCGGACATTTAGACCACCTCGAAGAAGCTCATCCAGCCAAGCTCGGCGAACTCGGACTGGTGGGCGTGAATCATATACAGTCCCGGCTGATGATCGGAGTAGTCGAGTTCGATGATACCGCGCTGGGCCTGACACTGCATGATGGTATCGACGGTCTGGCGCGTCGGCGTCAACGTCGTTCCGTGGTCGTAGTAGTCGAAGAACTGCGAGTGGCTGTGGAACGAGTTGATGGGGTCGAACTCGGTGGCGTTGACGAGATACACCCGTTGCAGTTCGTTCTTGTCGACCTGGATGGGGCGTTTCGTCTCGCCCGCCTTCCAATTACCTTCGCCGTCGGTCTCACCGACGCCGTACGCGAAGGCCCGGGTGTTCGCAGCGTACACCTCGTTGGCGCCGTCGAAGTCCGTGTCGAAGGAGTTCATCACCATCACCATCTCGTTGACGGCGTCGTTCTCGGCGTACTCGTGGTTCCGGCTCTTGGCTTTCTCGACGAGCCGCTTCCGGAGCTGCTCGTCGATGGGGCCCGGATAGTTGACGTAGTCGCGCGGGTTCTCCCGCACCCGTTCGGGATCCGGATCGACGATGATCGTCCCGTAGAGGCCACGGTGGATGTGCTCTTTCAACGGGAGCGAGTGACAGTGATAGAAATGCGTCCCCGCCGGTTGGGCGATCCACTCGTAGGTGAACGATTCCCCCGTATCGAGTTCGCCGGGCCCGTTCGTGGGGATCCCGTCCATGCGGGGGTTGAGGTTCTGGAGGTGGGGATGAATCGTGTGGGCGTTCTTCGAGAGGTTCGTGAATTTGACTCGAACGAGATCGCCCTCGACGGCACGAATCGTCGGCCCCGGCACCTGGCCGTTGAACGCCCACGCCGAGAACTCGACGCCCGGCGCGATCGTGATCGTCGTATCGACGGCCGTGAGCTCGAACTCTCGAACCGTGCGGCCCTCCTCCTCGTACACCCGCTGGGGGACGGACTCCTGCCCGCTCCGGCCGGTGTTGAACGTGGTCAGGAACTCGTGGGGGTCGAAATCAGCATCCTGATACTCGCCGACGGCCCCGAAGTTACCGGATTCGTCCCCGGTACCGTGGCCGGGCGAGGCGCTCGCCCGCGTCCCTCCGATCCCCAACGCTGCACTCCCCGCGACACCGAGACCACCAAGCACCGTGCGTCGGCTGACACTCGTGTCGCCGCCGAGTGATGTGACGAGTCGTTCTTCGAGCTGTTCTGTCAGTTCTGCTGCAGTGTCGTAGTCTATCGATGGCATGGTTTCGTCCTCGGCCCGGTGGTGTGGGTTCTCACAGCCGAGCGTTGAACGGGGCGTCACTTGAATTTGACGCGTCTAAACTTCAAATGAGTCTAAACTAATACATTGGCGGCGAGATTCCGGAACACTCGTTCTCCGAGATTTGGAGGTTCGCAGCCCGGGTCTACGGATGAGCAAGGCAACTGCCTCCGGGTCGTTCGGAAGACTGGAGCTCTTCCGTGATGAGGAGACGCCGAAGGCGTCGAACCACTTGACTCCGGTGCGGTTCACTGCATCCCGTCGATTCCGGACCGGATCGTCTCACGCTTGAAGTAGAGCGCCTCCAGGCCGAGAACCACGGCGGCCACGACGATGACGACGCCGAAGACCTCGGGTTCCATCACCGCGAGATGGTAGACGAGCGACGGGAAGAACAGCACGGCTCCCAGGACGCCGATGGCGGGCAGAACCCCAGTCCGCACGCCCGTTCGGTGTCTGAACGCGAGCAGACTCATCGACCCGAAGACGGAGATGAACGCGAGCGACGCGAACGACGTGATCCCCTGCAGGCTCCCGTACGCGGTGAACGCAGCGGTGATCACGCCCAGCACGACGAGGGTCCGCGTCGGAACGCCGTCGGCGTCCTCGTCACCGATCCGATCGGGGAGCAGGTCGTCTTCAAGCATCCCTGTCGCGAAGTGTGCCGCCGAGAACAGCGTCGCGTTGATCGCACTCCCCGTCGAGAACAGCGCCGCCAACGAGATGAGGACGAACCCGATGCGTCCCATGAACGGCTCGGCAGCGATGGCCAGCGCGATCTCGGGATTGGCCGCGATCGTCCCGGGCTGGAGCAGCCCCGTCGTCACGACCGCGACCAAGACGTACAGTATCAGGGACGCCGGGATCGAGAGGTAGACCGCTCGTGGGATGGTCGTTCGGGCGTTCCGGAGACTCTCTTCGTCGTAGAAGAGCAGCTGCCAGCCCTGGAACGCGACGAACGACAGCGCCGCGGACATGAGCAGCCCGCCCGCCGTGGCTGCGCTGAGGCCGGTCGTCAGCTGCCCCGTCTCCGCACCGAAGTAGAACCCCCAGACACCGAACACGAGTAGAATGCCCACTTTCGCGGCGACGAGTACCACCTCGGTTGTCCCGCTCGTCCGTGCGCCCAACACGTTCAGCCCGACGAAGCCGAACACCGCCAGCACCGAGACGACCGGTCGCAACGGGACGCCAACGGCCGCCTCGACGCCGAGGAGTCGCGTCGCGAAACTCCCGAACGCGAACGCGTACATCCCCATCGACCCGACGTAGCCGAACAGGAGCGTCCACCCGACCATCCCGGCGACCGTCGTTGAGTCCACGAACTCCGTGATGAAACTGACGGAGCCGCCACTCACGTCGCCGAGCCGCTGGAGCCGAACGTACGAATAGCCCGCACAAAAGGCGACGACACCACCACCGGTGAACGCGACCCACGCCGACGGCCCCGCCATCTGCGCGACGACACCGAGTACAGCAAATATGCCCCCACCGATCATCCCGCCCAACGCGATCGAAACCCCGCCGAGTAATCCCAGCTTCTCACTCATTACGACGACCCACGACCGCCACGTTCACCTCGGTTATGGTTACGAATCCAAACCGCTTCAGATGAGCGATAGATGCACGAACGACAACCGGTCAGCTCTCGAATAGCGAGTAGAACCACGCTTCAGTGTTCGGATGAAGTCCACTCTCGACAGCGTGGACAGCTGCGGCGACGGAGACCGCAAACACGGCATGGACGAGATGTATCGGCACCACATCGAACAGTAGTGTACTCGCTCCAACTATCGTACCGAGTAGCGCACCGGCGCCGACTCTGAAAAAGAACGGACGCTGGATGACGAGAACGGATTCACGATAGAGGAACACGTAACAGAGGACAGCGACCGCTCCCGCGGCTGCGACCGACAGAACTGTGAGGAACAGCGTGCTCATCGCGTCTCACCACCCGAATCGTACACGCGGGGGTGGATGTATCCGAGTGCGGCGATCACGGCCAGGACACCTATCACGGCACCGGTTTCTACCGTCGCGAGGAGATCGTGTGGGAACGAGAGAAGCTTTCCGACGTGCGCGAGTCCGAAGACGAGACTCACGAGCACGACGCCGACGAGAAGTCGCCCGTACGTGCCCCGATACCGGCGCCAGATGGCGTGAGCTTTCGACGCTGTGTATATGCTACTCGAGAGAACGATCGCCGTCGAGAGCGGTTCGACTGAGGACATCAGCATACGAATGGACAGGTCAGCCAACCACAAGTCCGTTCCCCCTTACGAGCCACAGGTGGGTTTGAGTTCCGAACTCTACTACCGCATACACACCTACACAAAAAGAACAATGCCCGGAGAGAGGCATACGACGAAAGCCACAACTGCATTAGGGGATGATGCCCCTATCCTTCGGGCACAGAGCTATGGACCGATCAGATTACGCGATCCTCTCGATCATCGCCGTAATCACCGTCGGGATCGGCGTCGTCACAACCAAGCAACCGCTGGGCACGTTCTTCGCCGAGAGCGCCCGCCAGGCTGCGACGACGACCGCCGCCATGGCGTGGATCACGTGGTGGGCGCTCGTCGTCGGCTTCGCCATCGCCGGCGGCGTCGAGGCGTGGACGTCTACCGAGCAGATCTCGGAGCTGCTCGACGGCCACGGCCCCCGTTCCATCGGCCTCGCAACCTTCTTTGGATTCGTCTCCTCGTCGTGTTCGTACTCGGCCATTGCCACGGCGAAGAACCTCTACAAGAAGGGCGCATCAGCCGCCGCAGCGCTCGCCGCCTTCCAGTTCGCCTCCACGAACCTCGTCATCGAGATCGGCATCGTCATCTGGCTCCTGCTTGGCTGGGAGTTCCTCGTCGCCGACATCGTCGGTGGCCTGCTCCTCATCGGCCTGATGTCAGTCGGCTTCGTCTACCTCGTCCCCGACGAGGTCCTCGACGAAGCCCGCGAGCACGCTATGGACGGCGAGGAACGCACGGTACAAGACCCCGTCTGCGGGATGGAGGTCACCCCCGAAGAGACCGAGTACACCACCGAACACGACGGTCAAACCTACTACTTCTGCTCGCAGTCGTGTCAGAACTCTTTCGATCCGGAAGCGGCGAACACGTCGATCCGGGAGAAAGCGACCTCGTGGAGCGGCTGGAAGTCGCTTGCTGATAAGCAGCTCTCGGAGTGGGGGATGCTCTGGGACGAGATCGCTATCGGGTTCATCTTCGCCGGCCTCATCGCCGGCTTCATCCCCGAATCGGTCTGGACGAGCGTCTTCTCCGGGGCCGTCTTCGGGCTCCCGGTCTACATCTTCTGGACGGCCGCACTCGGTGCCGTCATCGGCGTCGTCACGTTCGTCTGTTCGGTCGGCAACGTCCCGTTCGGCACCGTCCTTTGGACGAAGGGGCTGCCCTTCGGGTCGGTGCTGTCGTACATCTACGCCGACCTCATCGTCCCGCCGATCATGAAAGCCTACGACGAGTACTACGGCACGAAATTCGCGGCGATCATGAGCGGGATGATCTTCGTGACGGCCGTGGTCGTCGGATTCGTCATCCACTTCCTGTTCCTAGGCCTCGGGCTGATTCCCTCACGGGCATCGGCGCAGGTCGCCGAAGTGGGCATCGAACTCAACTACAAGCTCGTGTTGAACGTACTCGCGACCGTCTTCTTCCTGTTCCTCTACTGGCTCCATCAGCAAGAGCAGGTTGACGGTGGCCAGCAGCACGGCGGTACAGAGGGTGTAAGCACGACGACCGACTAATGTCACCCCTGACGGAGTCGGGTGGCGATACTGGTCGCCTGCTCGCGAAGAAATTCGACGGTAACGCCGTCCCGGGTGGTGAGAACTGGGGTCTCCCGAATGTAGCCATTTTCACGAACGATGCGTAGCAAGAACGCCGCGACATTCGCACGTGAAATCGGCCCAGCAGTCGCATCCACGTTGACGCCGTGAACGTACTCTTCGGTGTACGGGCCGTCTGTAAGACCGCCCGGTCGAACGATTGTCCAGTCGAGATTGCTCCGCATCACCAGTTCCTCCTGACGAGCCTTATCCGCCATCAGGTCGTGGAGCAGCGTCGCAGTCACGACGCGAACGTACCACGGAACCTGCCGAACGCTCGTTCCGAGGCCCATCGATGTCAGCACGACGAGCCGACGCACGTCGTGTCGAGTCATCGCGTCGATGATCTGCTCGGTCCCTCGGGAGACGATATCATCCGGGTTGTTAGGTGTGCGGCCGAGCATACAGACGACCGCGTCCGTTCCCTTGACGGTCTCTCCGACGGAGTCAGGGTCAAGGACATCACCTTCGATGAGCGTGACGCGATCTCTCGTTTCGAGGTCGCTCGGTGAGCGGACGAGCGCCGTCACATCGTGCCCAGCTGCGGTGGCTCGTGTAACCAGTTGGCGACCAGTCCCACCGGTTGCGCCGAATACAGCGATCTCTCGTACTGCCGAATCATCGCCATTTGCCGTGTTGAACGCAAGACGGCGGCAACATCGAATTTATGATATTCGATTTTGTACCGCTAGCGGCGCTTTAGCTGTAGATTCTCAGATCGGACGATTCGATTCTAGCCGGATCGTCCGATGACCGAAACATCAGTTTCACAAGACACCGCGCGAAGTATGAGGTGGACGATGGCGATGCCTCTCTCGAATACATTCGGAGAAGGAGAGCAGGCGGCGAGGTCTAGCTCGCCGCCTGCGCGAGGTTATGGACGATACACTTCCGTGTGAGCTCCCGGAACTGGCCGTGCCAGCTCCGGGAGCGGATCTCGTCGCCGTCGTCTTTCAGCATCGCAAACACGGTCTCACTCATTGACCGCTGGTTGTAGACATCATCGTCAATTCTGGCGTTGTGAGCCTTCTTGAGTGCGTTTTGCTCGCAGTGTTTGATCACTGGTCGTGTAGATGCGTCACGACAGGCTTCACGCAGATCACTCCACGAGTACATTTTGTCGGCCAGCAACGCCTGCAGGTCTTCGGCGTTCCGCCGAAAGACCTGCAGCCCGATATGGCCGTCATAGGCTTTCTTTGTCGTGAAATGAGCATCCATAACAGCAAGAGACTCCGTGTCAACGAGCAGCGTCGTTTTCATCGCGTTGAACGAATAGCCGACCCGATTTCGGTAGTGTGAGCTAGCTTGATCGCGCTGGAAGCCGCTGGCGTCGATCGATGCAGTACCCGAAAGCCCCGCCTGCTCCGCGCTTCGGCGGAGCAGGCGGCGCAGCTCCTTCATCGGGAATTCATCGTCCCAAACGCTGAAAGAGGTGTAATCAGGAGATTCCTCAAGATCAAACACACCGAGAATTCCCGGCATTTCGTTGAGGTAGTCTTCGAGCTTCCGGAGTGGTTTGTTGATCTCCTCTTTGAGCAGAAGGAGGCCGATCTTCGTAGACTTGTCGTACCCGTCGTCGCCGTCGGCGACGGCGGGTACGTCTGGCTCTTCAACGTAGTTCGTGGCGAACTCGTGAAACGTCTGTGCGAGGTTCCTGAGACGCCCCATATCGCCAGACAGCGTCCAAATTCCGTGAAATCAGCGATACGATCCGCAGAGGGCGTCGGCATTCAACGGAGCATCGCCATTAGGCTGCGATTGTTCATGGTTCATTTTGGTATAGACTCTGATGCAGACGTTCGAATCAGTTGACCGTCATCACGCGATAGAACACGGCTGTCCCAACGACAACGAGGATCAGGAGATATCCTATTCCACCCACGAAGTATCCTCCATCGACTCCGGGGGCGAACGCTGCATCCATCGTGGCCTTCGTGACGAAATATCCGGGAAGAAACTCTACCCAGCTCGGAGGATTAGTCGCCAGGGGATTCTGAAACAGGAGCATATCGACTGTCGGGGTGAAGAGCATCACGTACACCCCAGACAGCCGGTCAAGTAACACACCGACGATAACTCCCAAGATGCCGTACGTCAGTGCGGCCATGACCGTCCCGGCAACGAAGCCAGGAATCGATGCTGGTGTGAATCCGACGAGAACTACCGCCAGTGACGCACCACTGACGAGGAGGCCACCGATCCCCAGAAGACTAACCCGCGAGAGGACGAGTTCACTTGACCGGACGCCTGCCAGCCGTAAGCGGTCGTCGGCTTCCGCAGAGGTGTGCATCAGAAAGAGCCCAACAATTCCCGAGAGAAGTCCAGCGGTAATCGGTGTCATGAGCGCAGCAAAAAACGACGCCATCTCGACAGTCACACGCTCCCCGGCAATCGACACCGGCAGCGTCGTCGTCGGCATGATATACATGAATCCACCGATGAAGTACATCGGCAGCACGACCAGCAATCCAAGCAGCACAGGCGTTCGACGAAACTCTCGAAGCCCCATTGCCACTACTGTCGGGATACGCGTATTCATTGGGTTCCACCACCTGTGGCGACTGGTTCAACGGTCCGCGTGTATGCTATTACGGCTAAGACACCGAATACCGAGACAAACAGCATCGCTGGAAGAATATTCCCGCTGGGGAAGTCACCGTTGAGAACAGCCTGTGTCACGATCTCGTGTGGATACGAGAGGGGCGAAAAGCGAGTGAAGGTCTCGCTGATCCCGAAGATCCCGCTGGCGAGCACGTTATCCATATCTGCGAGAATGACGAGCACGAGCGACCCTTCGAGTTCCCGGGGCAGTACTGAACCGACGAGTATCCCCAGCATCGCGTAGGTGATACCACCGATAGCGAGGCCACTAAAGACGAACACTGGGGAGGTGACGGGTTTAGATACCAACCCCATGAGCGTCACTGTTGCGATCCCAGCGATGACGAAACAGATGGCGACGAGCGTGATGAAGCGGGACACGAGTAAATCCACGGCCGGGAAGCCACAGATGGAGAGTCGACGATCGGCGTCACGGGCGCTGATGATCTGAAATAGCCCAAGCACGCCAGCAAGGGCGCCTGTTGCGAAGACAGCGCCGGTGATGCGGCCTGTCATACCGAGGGAGGTGGTAGTCGTGAGGAAGCCGGATTCAGGAAACTGGCTGAGGCTGATCCCGAACACCTGAATCGACACCGCGGGAAGGACGACTAGTAGCGCGAGGTTGAGACGCTCACGAAAGAACGACTGTGCGCTGGCGCGGACACCTGCGACGGTGCGAACGACGCGATTCACGTCGCTTCCCCTCCGTTCCCATCTGTATGCTCGGAATCACTGCCCTCCTCACTGGGTGTCGCCCCAGATTCATCGTCTTCGCCGACGACTTCTCGGTGGAGGTGCCCCTCGTGGAGTTCGTAGATGATGTCGAAGCGGTCGCGTTCGTTGATGATGTGCGAGATGATGGCGATGCCGATGTCGCGGTCCCGTAATTCCTCGGTGAGATCCCAGAATGCCTGGAACGTCTCCCAGTCGAAGCCGGTATAGGGTTCGTCCAGCAGCAGCAGATCGGGCTGGTGCATGAGCGCGACGCTCAGGTTGAGCTTTTGCCGGTTCCCGCCACTCAGATGTCGCACCTGGCGATCACGAAACCGTTCGAAATCGAGTTCCTCCATCAACCACGAACGGGCCTCCTCGATGTCGTCAGCGGACATCCCGTACGCACGACCGAACAACGCGAAGGTTTCATCGACAGTGAGCCGGTCATAGAGTCTCGGTTCCTGTGGACACCACCCGATAGTGCCCGACCGGGTCACCGTCCCATCGTCGGCGTCTAGGACACCGGCCAGAATCTGCATCAGCGTTGATTTTCCACTCCCGTTGCCGCCCATGATCCCCACGATTTCACCAGCGTTGATCTCGAGCGTGGCACCGTCGAGGACTTCGACCGACCGAGTGAACGGTATCCACGACTCGTAGGTCTTCTCGATCCCGTCGGCATGAACGATAGTTTCTCGTTGGCCACTGGTTCGGGATGCTTGCTGGGCGTCACTCATCGTCGTGTCTCCACCACTGATTTGATTGATTTAGCATATACAGGATATAGTGGATTCTATCTCAATACAGTTTCCATTACGAGGACAACCCACCCTTGACTTGTTCACTCTCCATATTTCGCCGAAATTCGATATCGATACCAAGTTAGAGTTTGCGATCACAGAACAGCGCATGCAGTGGCTTAGCAAAACAAAACACACAGTACATTATTACCCCCACCAACAGATCGTGAGCAGTATAACTGGTGTGACGAACCCACAATTGAGCTGGATATGAACCGGGGAATTTCAACCGATAAGAGAGTACGAGCAACAGCAAGATGTTCGTACGATCGAACAGCGTTCCTCAAAAACGCACATACATTACCCCATCATAGAGTACACCGATGACCGACCCCCAGATCCAGGAGGCACGTGCGGAGGTAATCGATGCCTTCGCCCGCTCGGCAGAAGTGTTGGAGTTCAATCAGAGCCACGGGCGCTTGTACGGCGTGTTGTTTTTCGCTACGGAGCCCCTCTCACTCGATGATCTTGTAAATCGAACTGGCTATTCGAAATCGACGGCGAGTTCTGTCATGCAGGATCTCCAGGCACTTCGGATGGTTGAACGAACCAGCACGCCCGATAGTGGACGCCGGGTCTACTTCGAAGCCCAGCGCGATTTCTGGCAGGTCGCTGAAGAACTCCTCCAACAGTATATGACGCGGGAACTGCGAATGATGACCGCAGGGCTGGATGCAGCCGAGGACCAACTCGAGTCTCTCGATTCGGAGCAAGCCACACACGACTTAGAGCGGATTCGAGAATTACAAGAGGTGTATGTACAGCTCGAGAGGCTCCTCACGGCACTCGATCACACGTCCTTGGAGGAACTCGTCCAAGCTTTCGAGGAATCGTACGATCCGACATAGTGGGGTTACAGAACGTAGATCAGCGTATTTGGTAGCGACGGCTGGTTAACTTATTTCTCGGTGGGAAGCGACCGTGCCAATAATGATCAGACGCCTCCTCCACGGCTTCGGCTACGTCGCTGCACACGTTCTCTTTCTCGGGGCGAACACGCCGATTGCTGTCGTTCGACGGCTTCGAGTAGCGTACCGACTCGTCGGGGTTCGCATCGTCGAGACGCCGCGTGTCGACGCGGTCGAACGAACGATCTTCCTCTGCCCGTACCGGAATCTAAGAGCGAACTGGTTCGGCGAGAAGTGGTTCTGTCACGACATCCTCGACCGGGTCGACGACGGCTACGTCACGTACCTCCGCCACCACAAGAATATCGACTACCAACGCCCGCGTGGGTGTGCCGACCTCGCGTACTGTAACGAGTCGGCGAGCTCTCAGGGGCGGTTCCACCACCACGGGCCGTCGTACAGCCGGCAAAGGTTGTCAGGTCGAAGACACTGAGGTGGAGGGCCGAACGTCTCGTGCAGGGACGCTGCAGACCGATATGGATAGCGCTATCGGTAAGTGCTTTCTCGTGGGGGCAGCTCCGGGATTTCGACGGCGGCTACCGAGAAACCACTGCTGTGTCAGTCCACTGGCGACCAAACGTAAACCTGCGTGCTCGGGGTCGAGTTCACTCGACGCAACAACTCATCATCGACGTATCCCGACGAAACGCCTGACACGCGTGCTTGAATGCTTCCGAGAACGTCGGGAACGGGTGAACTGTATCAATAATGTCGTCGACAGTGAGCCCGAATTTGACGGCGAGCGTCGCCTCGGGAATCATATCCGCAGCCCGTGGCGCGACCATATGAACACCGACGATCGCGTCTGTCTCGTGGTGCTTAACGACCTGGAGGAGTCCCCGCGTATCCTCGACGGCTCTCGCTTTCGGCATATCCGCCATCTTCACCGTCCGACACGAACAGGTGCCGTACTCGTTCATATACTCCAGTTCGGTGGTACCCACGCTGGCCACCTCGGGGCTGGTGAAGACGACGGCGGGAACGGCCGCATAGTCGATTGTCTTGCCCTCGTTTCCGAAGGCGTTCTTGACCGCGTGATTGCCCTCCTTCGCGGCGACCGTCTCCAGCATCGGCTCACCGATCACATCCCCCGCTGCGTACACGTCGGGATTCGTCGTGCGGAAGTGCTCGTTGACGACGACTACGCCGCGCTCGTCCGTCTCGACGCCGATCGCATCGAGTCCAATATCCCCGCTGTTGGGACGCACACCAGTCGCCACGAACAACTCCTCGGCTTCGAAGGTTCGTTCCTCGCCGTCGACGACGGTTTCGACGCTGACACCAGGTTTCTGCGCTGGAAGACCACCATTGGCAGCTGCAGATGTCACTTGCTGGAAATCGGTGCCGGTGACGACCTTGATGCCTTCCTCGCGGAAGCAGTGCTGCATCTCGCGCCCCAGTTGCCCGTCCATCCCGAACAGGATGCGATCAGATCGCTGGAGAATCGTCACATCGACGCCAACGCGGTGGAGAATCTGGCCCCACTCCAAGGCGATGTAGCCCCCGCCGAGGACGATGAAACTCCCGGGAAGGTCACGCCGCTCAAGGATCGTTTCGCTAGTCTCGTAATCGACATCTTCGAGGCCATCGATGGGCGCAGCCCACGGCGAACTCCCCATCGCGAGGAGAGCCTTCTCGCCCGTAATGTGCGCTCCTTCGTCCGCGCCATCGACGACGTCGAGAGTCGTTGAATCGGTAAACCGGCCGTATCCGTCGTAGATGTCAGTCTCGAAGTGCTCCGCGACATCGACGTAGTTCTCCTGGCGGAGTTGCCCGACGAGGTCGTCCTTCTCGTCGAGTGCTGTCGCCCAGTCGATCGCGGGTTGGTCCTCACCGTACTCGATGGCTTCGAACGACGTGTGGGGCGGTTCGTACGCTGTCTCAGCGACGGCGAGAAGGTGCTTGCTCGGAACGCACCCGACGTTCACACACGTCCCGCCGAGGGGCAGTCCCGTATTGACCATCGCCGTCGAGAGATCGCGGCGGTCTGCCTCGGTGAGCGCAGCGAAGGCAGCTGCGCCACCACCCAGAATCACGAGATCGTACGACTGCGGATCAGCCATACGTTTACTGTAGAATGTGGAGTAGTTATACTGTCGAGTATAAAGCCGTGGAGCCACTTGCAGGCAGTAAAGCAATGGCCGATACAACCCCGCCAGCCCCGACCTGCGACGTTGACGGGACGTGTTACTGTCCGCTCACCGGCGTCATCGAGACATTGAGCCGGAAGTACGCGATGCAACTCATCAGTATCATCGGTGCCCACGAGTCACTCCGCTTCGCCGAGATCGAAGACCACCTACCGACCGCGAGTACGACAACACTCTCGCGTCGGTTGACGGAATTCCAGGAGGCGGGACTCATCACACGGACCCAGTACGACGAGATTCCCCCACGTGTCGAATACGAACTGACAGACAACGGCCGTGAGGTCAGCTCACGACTCGAACCACTGCTGGAGTGGGCGACCGATCAAGCGACGATGAGCCGGGGATAATCGAAGTACGGTATCAACGAACAGCATCCACGAGAGCGTCCGCTGACCGATTCGGGACGGTGGCGACCGGACTATTCAGGGATCGTCGAGGCGGGGTCAGTGACGCTGTAGCCGAGGTTACCAATCACTTGGCGGAGTTCCGCGGCGTTCGTGACGTGTGGATTGAACGCGATATTGACCCGCTGTTGGGTCGCGTCCGGTTCGACGGTCCGAACGCCCTCGCGTGTACTGAGTGTCTCTCTGACGCGCTCTTCACACGCCTCGCAATGCAGATCGACGGCGAACAGCATCGTCTCGCGAGCTGGCTTTTCGTCGGTCGCCTCGACCGCTCCGGCCTCCTCGGGCTCGACCTCCTGCTCGGTCTTCTCAGCTTCCTCGGTTTCGACTGTCTCGACGGAGAAATCCGTCTTGATGCCCTCGCCGGAGAGCAACTGGCCAGCGAAGCTGTTGGCCAACACCGCCGACACCGAGGCAACCATCGCGATCATCGCAAACACCGGGTGGACGAGACCCGTGGTGGCGACCGTGACGCCGATGCCGTTGAACGAGAACGCCGCGAGCAGGTTCTGCCTGGTCTTCGTGTAACTCGTCTCGCCGATTTCGTAGCCGTTCATCACGCCACCGAGGCGATCGCCCATTAGGACGATGTCCGCCGACTCGATAGCGGTGTCCGTCCCGGCACCGATGGCGATGCCGATGTCGGCCTGCGTGAGCGCGGGGGCGTCGTTGATCCCGTCGCCGACCATCGCCACCCGGTGACCCTCATCCTGAATCTGCTTGACCTCCTCGCGCTTGTCGTCCGGGAGCACCTCGGCCATCACGCGCTCGATGCCGACCTCGTCGGCGACGGCCTGCGCCGTCCGGTCGTTGTCCCCCGTGATCATCACCGGCGTGATTCCCTCCGCTTTCATCCGGTCGAGCGTCTCCTTTGCATCGGGTTTGATCTCGTCGCCGATGCCAACAAGGCCAATGAGGGTGCCCTCAACGACGACGCCGACGGTGGTCAGACCCCTCCCCTGGAGGTTCCCGATGTCCTCCTGGGCTACTGAGAGGTCAACGCTTTCGTCAGTGAGCCATCCGGGCTTACCGACCAACACGTCGTCACCATCGATAGTAGCGCGGACGCCCTTCCCGGTCACCGAATCGAACGCCTCTGGATCCGGGAAGTTCACGTCGTGTTCGTCGGCGTAATCGAGGACGGCGTCGGCGAGCGGGTGTTCGCTGAACGCTTCGGCGCTCGCTGCGATTCGCACCACGTCGACCTCGGCATTATCGCCGACGCCGACGACCGTATCCACGGCGGGTTCGCCCTCGGTGATGGTGCCGGTCTTGTCGAGGACGATGTGGTCGACCTCTTGGAAGACCTGGAAGGCGTCACCGGAGCGCATCAGGATGCCGCGTTTCGCGGCCTCGCCGCCGCCACGGATGAGTGCCAGCGGCGTCGCCATGCCGAGCGCGCAGGGGTAGCCCAAGACGAGCGCCGCGAGCGCGGCGAACGCCGCGGTCTCGAACTGCGGGCCCGTCCCGAGGATCGTTCCGGGGAAGATGGTCGGCACGATCACCCAGAACAGGAACGCGCCGACCGCGATCGAGAGCACGCCCGGGACGAAGTATTTCAGAATCCGGTCGGCCAGTTGGACGATGTCGGGTTTCATTGCCCGGGCTTCCTCGATCTGCCGGGCGACTTGGTTGAGGAAGGCGTCCTCGCCGGTGGCTGTCACCTCGATCAGAAGCGTTCCCGTCT
Organism: Halolamina sp. C58; assembly: GCF_051195095.1. Lineage (NCBI taxonomy): Archaea > Methanobacteriati > Methanobacteriota > Halobacteria > Halobacteriales > Haloferacaceae > Halolamina > Halolamina sp. C58. Next base: position 84,855 of record NZ_JBNTJY010000004.1, read on the forward strand.
CGTTGACGCTGCCGCCAATCACCTCGTCGCCAGGCAGTTTGTCGATCGGTGCGGACTCGCCGGTCGCGACAGACTCGTCGACAGCCGACTCGCCTTCGATGACTTCACCGTCGATGGGGATGTTCTCACCGGGTTTCACCCGGATCCGGTCGCCGACGTTGAGTTCGTCGATCTCGATCTCCTCGATCTCGCCGTCGTCGGTGACGTGGCGCGCGGTGTCAGGCTGGAGGACCATGAGGTCGTTGACCGCTCGCGAGGCGCGCGTGCGGACGATCAGGCTGGTGTACTCCGAGAGGATATGGTACGTGGTGATGAACGTCGAGACGACGAAGAAGTGGACGACTGGAAACCCTCGGCCGGTGAAGACGAACCAGCCGAGGAAACCGCCGGCGAGGCCAGCGAAGGCACCGGCTTCGAGCAGGACGTGCTGGTTGAAGATGCCGCGCTTGAGGCTTTGCCAAGTCTTATTCTTGATGTAGCGGCCTGGCCCGAACATCGTCACCAGTGCGAGCGCGAGCGAGCCATACCACATCCAGCGGGCGTCGGTCTCGGCGAAGATGTTCCAGCCGTTTCGGGCGACCATTACGGCCATCAGTACTAGCGAGATGATCGCCGCGATGCCGCTGATCCAGAGGCGGCGCTTCCCCTCGTCGAGCTCTTCTTGCTGTTCCTCGAAGCGTTTCTCTTTGTCGGGGTCCCGGATCGTGTAGCCGAGATCCCGGACGACGTCTTTTACCTCGGCCTCCGAGATCTCGTCGTCGTCGTACTTGACGCGGAGTTCTTCGTGAGCGAGGCTGACGTCGACATCGTCGACGCCGTCGGTTCGTCCATACGCCTTGGTGATTGTTTCGGCGCAGAACGAACAACTCATCCCGCCGATATTGTACTGGACCTGCGTGCTCGCCATCAAGTCGACCTACACACGGCTCGCTCTTAACCACTATGACTCCTATTGTATCGGTTCTATTTCTATTCTGCTACTCTTATTCCTATACCGGCAATATTATCTTTCTAGCGCCCTTAGAACGGTGCAATGGCGCTTCTCGAGGAGGACGTTCCGATCACGAACGTTATCACAACCGATCCCACAAAAGCGAAGGCCCTCGAAAACGACGTTCGAGCGAAAATTCTCGATATGCTTACCGACCGCGAGATGACCATCGAGGAGATTCACACAGAACTCGAACGTCGCCACGAGGAGAAGGCCGAGACGACCGTCCGCCACCACGTGAACGTTCTCAAGGATGCCGGAATGGTCGAACTCGCCCGGCTCGAAGAGGCCGGTGGTGGCACATGGAAATACTACAAGTCGAATACCCGAGTGTTCTCGTACGATCTGCCGGACGACGCAGACGAGCGTCTCACCGGGGCACGCACCCAACTTCGTGATGAGCTCAGAACTGTCATTGACGCCCTGCTCGAGGAACACGGAGATGAAATCGAGTCAGTTGCGAAGGAGATGAAACCGTGTGAGTACTGCAAGGCCCAGCACTACGAAGAGTTCATCATCCGGGAGTTACTCAACCGGACACTCACCGATGTGAGCGAGGACGCCGATCTCGACACACTCTTCGAGTAACCAGTATTATGCCTGGCCGGCTTCCACATCGTCGCGGTATTGGTGCTCCCATTCACGTCGGGCTTCAATCTCGCGGTGGCCACGACGGGTCAACGTGTAGACGTTTGTCCGCCGGTCTTTCTCACCTTTTTCGACGAGCCCTTTGTCGACAAGCGTATCGAGATTCGGATAGAGTCGGCCATGGTGAATCTCGCTCTCGTAGTACGTTTCGAGTTCATCTTTGATTGCGAGGCCATGGGGCTCGTCAAGGCCGGCAATCACGTACAATAGGTCCCGCTGGAAGCCGGTCAAGTCGTGCATTATGTCACGGGATAGTTCACCATACAGCGATATATGTCTGTTGACCTGAATACCAATCATAGGGCCTCTAACCACCCCAGCGGATGTCTATGCTTTTATAGTGGAGACCTGAGAACGAACGACACGTATGACGGACCTGATCGTCAAAGCGGCCGTGAAGGAACAGCTCGACGGGATGAACGTGGCGGTAGACTTCTACGATGCCCTCGACGAGGAGGTCGCCGAACTGCTTGAAGACGCCGCTCGACGAGCCGAAGCAAACGACCGGAAAACGGTCCAGCCACGCGACCTCTGAAACAGAGCAAGCGTCAGTACACGGACGATATCTTACTCCGGCGAGCGGTCTTTATGTGGCTTGTGTGAGCTAGGGTGCAGTATGAGTACGGTCACAGAGTCGATTGGCATCGAGAACGTGGTCGCCTCGACTGATATCGGCCAAGAACTTGCTCTCGAAACGCTTGCTGAGGACCTCCAAGCGACGGACTACAACCCCGACCACTTCCCAGGCCTCGTCTATTGCATGCAGAACCCCAAGGCCGCGGCCCTCATCTTCCGCTCAGGGAAGGTCGTTTGCACCGGCGCGAACAGCGTCGACGCCGTTACGGCCGCCCTCGAACAGGTCTTCGACGAACTCCGCGAACTGGGGGTGCAGGTAACTGACTCACCGGATATCGAAATTCAGAACATCGTCTCAAGTGCTGACCTCGGTCACCAGCTCAATCTGAACGCGATTGCGATCGGCCTGGGGCTCGAACATATCGAGTACGAACCCGAACAATTCCCCGGCTTGGTCTACCGCCTCGACGATCCGCCTGTCGTTGCCCTCCTCTTCGGGAGTGGGAAACTCGTCATCACAGGTGGAGAGCAGACCGACGACGCCGAACAGGCACTGGAGGCCATCCAAACACAACTCGTTGATCTCGGGCTTCTCGAATGATTGCAACGTCACGGATACACCGCCATCCGGCAGTGGGACCGGAGAACAGACAACAGCGGTGGATAGTGACCCAACAACTCCAGGAAGAACACACCATTATGGCGGTAGACCCCGAACCTATCGAGAGAGCCTTCAATGAAGCCGCCAGGAGCAGGGATGGATAATTGGCCAGCCCCGATCCAGACGGTACGCAGCTCTCTCCCCGCCGAGATGCGAGTCCTTCGTGGTCTTCTGGGCGGACTCGGTGGGATGACCCTCAGCGGAGGGACACTCGTGATACTGCTTGGGGGCAACTGGCAACTCGGCTACGCTAACACTCGATTCCTCGCCTCACTTTTTCTCCTGTGGATCCCGGGGACTGTGGGAATCGGATCGCCGCTCTGGTACTGGATCGGACGGCCGGTGTGGTACCGGCTGGAGCAGCCAGGGGGCCGCCTTGTCCGTCCGTTCCAAGACGTGCGATTCCTGCCCGGGCTGGCCGGGGCTGTTCTCGGTGGTGCCCTCATAATTCCGGTCACCGCTACTTCGCCGTTCTGGGAGCAGCTCCTCATTCCGTTCGGATTGCTACTCGGGCTGGCGAGTCCGCTGTGGTTCTGGCTGCTGCGACCGAGTGTCGGCCAACGGGTCTCGGCGTGGCTCCCCGGCAATCCGAACGACCAAACACGGAAGCTGCTCAGCATGCGGGTGCTGCCCGCTATTGGCGCACTTTTTGTGGTGAGTATGGTTGTCACGGCGCTGATTGCGCTGCCAATCGTCGCGATCGGCGACCCGGTTCAGGAGAATCCCCGTTCAGTTACGATTACAGACACTCGGACTGTCACAGAGGTAACGGAGCTCGAGCGTGGGTACACCCACGGGGAAAATTCATGGCGACTCCTATTGGTACGGGTTGCAGTCGACAACCGGGGGGACGCGCCCCAACAGCTTCCAGGGACCTCCGTGGGCGATATCTCGGTGATTGCGCCGGCGTGTCGCGCTCAGAATTTCGGCGAACCGGCGAACAACTGTAATCAGGTCTATCTCGATGGAAATTTCACGGCGAATGGGGTCGAATACGCGAACTACGACACACGCCAGGAGTCGGCTGCAGGGATAATTGAGCCGGGGGGCCGCATCACAGGGTGGCTTGTGTTCCGGATCGAAACGCAACCGGATGGCGCTACTGGCGGCGACGCGATGGTTATCGTTGACGATGTCGGTCGGTGGACGCTCGGGAACGAATACCGCGAATCCGTCGCCCCATCGTAGTCGGCGTTATATGTGTGACCGTTAACAATGAATCCGTGACGGGCTCGCGGTTGAACTGGGCACGATCCCGGCAAACGAGGTTTGTATACACTCACGCTCTTGTGGTGTCGATTGGTGGGAGCCATCTCTGTTGGTGAGTATACTACTGGCCGATGGGTTTGATTGACGAATGGTCAAAAGATCGAGGATTCAACGCTGTGACAGGGTCGGAAACGATGTATGTCTTCTATTCGTATTCGGGAGTGAATTTAACACAATAGCCGTAGATGAGGGGCATATGTCACATAACCGTCGTTCTACCCCCTCTACGAACGGGTTCATCCAGGCATCACTCACCCGAATTCGAACAATCGAGCGACGTGAGAGATATTTCGTTCACTGCAGTTGATGCCCGCAGAATCGAATCCTCCAGTTATCGCCGTCGACGACCTGACCAGAACCTACGGCGATACGACCGCGGTCGAGGATGTCTCGTTCGAGGTGCACGCAAACGAGATCTTTGCGTTGGTCGGACCAAACGGTGCCGGGAAAACGACGACCGTCGAGATTCTTGAATGCCTCCGTACCCCGACGAGCGGATCCGCGAACGTACTGGGGTATGACGTGGGTGAGGAGTCACGAAAAATCAAGCAACGTATTGGAGTCGTTCCACAGTCGTTTCACACGTTCGACCGACTGACGGTGCGCGAGAACGTCACGCTCGCTCGCCAACTGTACGAGGAGGGAAACGACCCCGAGACCATCCTCGATCAGCTTGACCTGACTGACTATGCTGGGACTCGATTTGCTGCCCTCTCCGGGGGCTACCAACGACGGACGGGGATCGCAATGGCGCTCGTCAGTGATCCAGACGTACTCTTCCTGGACGAGCCGACCACGGGGCTCGATCCCGCTGCCAGACGGTCAACCTGGGAGCAGATCGACCGGCTGACCGACCTCGGTACGACAGTGGTACTGACGACGCATTATATGGAAGAGGTCGAGGAACTGGCCGACCGCGCTGCACTGTTAGTTGATGGGGAGATCGTTGCCGTCGATACGGTTGCCGACCTCGTGGATACGTACGGCGGTGACGTGAAACTCGTCGTGAACTCATCGGAGAACCGAAGTGAGGAACTCGAAGCAGAACTTCGCTCCGTCGCCGCCGACGTCTATCAGAACGATACTGGCGCTCTCGTTGGGGTTTTCGAGGCCCGGGCTGACGCTCAGGAGGCGTTCGGCCAGTTGCTGGACGTCGAGGGCGAGCACTCGATAGAACTCACGGAGGCGGGGATGGAGGATGTCTTCCTCCGACTAGCGGGCGGAACCGTCGGGAGCGGTGGTGAGCTTCAATGACTCGCGTCTGGCCGCTGTTGATCGCGCTCTCAAAAGATTGGCTCCGCAACCGCGAAGCCGTGTTCTTCGCGTTCCTCTTTCCGGTTATCCTCCTTCTCATCTTCAGTGCCGTCTTCGGTGGCGCCTCTGCCGAGTTCACGGTCCACGTCCAGAACAACGACATCGGGCCAGAGGGAGAACCGACGAATCTCTCGACAACGTTTATCGATGCCTTAGAAGAAGTCGATGCGCTGACTATCCGAACAGTTCCGCCTGGTCAAAATATTACCGAGTGGAGCCGGCAGCGACGATCTGCTGGCGCGACGCGTGTCGTCGTCATTCAGGATGGGTTTGCCGACCGAGTACGGGCGGGGAGCCGCCAGGCTCGCCGGTCCGTAGTTCTCGATACGATGGCCCGTGCCGGCGGGCAAATCAATCAAACGACCAGAGCACGAATTCGGCAGGGACTCAACGCAACGGGGAACGGGACGAACGCGACGGGACCGGCTGCGGTCGTGTTCCTGTCGGCGAGCGACGACCAGGCAGCGCCCGCCATTCGGGGCATCCTTTCGAGCGTCGTGGCCCAGTTCAACTCGCGTGCCATCGGGATGGATACACCCCCGACGACCGTCGTGAGCGAAGAGCTGGGGAATCGGAACGTCAAAGGCGTCGGGTACTTTCTCCCAGCGTTGATTGCGGCCGTCGTGATGATCAACGGACTCATCACACTCCCGGCGCTGCTCGCCGAATTCAGCGGTGATGGAACGCTCAAGCGGCTGATAGCGACCCCGCTCCGGAAGCGTGATTGGATCCTCGCAAACGTGCTCCAGCAGGCCGTTCTCGCCCTCTTGATCACGGGCGTTATGGTAGGGGTTGCGCACCTCGTCTTCGACGTAACGGTCATCCCCGGCCCGCTCGCCATCGGCTTGATTCTGCTCGGGGCGGTCACATTCACCGGGTTCGGAATGACACTCGGCAGTCTCGTCGATGGGTCCGACGCAGCGACGAGTCTCGGCATGGCGGTTGCGTTGCCGATGATGTTCGTGTCCGGCGTATTCTGGGAGTTGGACCTGATGCCGGAGTACTTGCAGACAGTCGCGACACTTATGCCACTCTATCACTTCCATCGCGGGTTGCGTCGGCTGATGGTTCTTGAGACCACCCAGGGTGTTGGCGTCCCATTTGCCATCCTCGGTGGTGGGGCACTTATCGCTCTTGTCGTGGCCATTCACGTCACGCAGTGGCAGAACCTATAGCTCGGTGTACGTTTAAGGGCCGATTCCTGGCTGGAACTCGAGTAGAATCCCGCACCAACCTCGCTCTTGTGTAGAGCTGCGGAAAGACGATTTGACATTTTGAGTTCCTTCCACCTTCCGGCGACCTGAGTCTCAGTCAGCTCACTTGAGTCGGTGGTCGGTATAAGCAA
>NZ_JBNTJY010000005.1:0-37616 GCF_051195095.1 Halolamina sp. C58
GTTCCTTCCACCTTCCGGCGACCTGAGTCTCAGTCAGCTCACTTGAGTCGGTGGTCGGTATAAGCAAACGATCTCATGCCACGTTTCTACACAAGAGCGACCAACCTTAACCAACAGTGAACCGCGGATACCCATCTTGTTGGTTAACAGTACTTCTGGATAGTAAACGAGCCATTCGCGTATAATTTACTTTGAATTCTTGCTTCAGTTGATAGGCAGAAAGCATATACCGGTCTCCCAGCTACAGCGCCACTATGGACCGGGGCTCAACCGGTGCATACCTACCCCGCACATATGATCACACGGGCAGTCACCATCGAAGACATCGATGACCTGTACCTGACGTGGAACGGCCATATCAACGGCTCCGCCCTCTATCGCCGCGCCCTCCGCGAGGAGATGGAGCTCCGGGATATCGACCCGAACGAGCTTCGCAACCTCTTCGAACGGGCCCGCGAGCAGGGCTACACGAAAGACGAGATTGTCGAGGAGACCAATCGCTACGCCGATCTCAAAGCACTCGTCGACGACGCAGAGGAGTAATCCATCATGTCACAGGACACCACGCCCTCCGAGACGGCTTCGAATCGCACCGACAGCCAGTCGACGACATCGAGTAGAATCCCCAGGCAGGCCGTGCTCATCGTGATCTTCCTGAGCCTGGTCGCTGTAGAACCCGCCGCCGCACAGACAAACGCCGTCTGTAGCGCGGACAACCTCCCGAGCATGATCGAGGGCTTCTTCCAGCTTACCACGGCGTTGGGCATTGTCGGCCTCGCAGTTGTGTGGCAGGCCGACTCTCTCATCGAGATGTTCACGATCACGCCCGATCAGAAGAAGGGCCTCAAGCGCCACAAACGCTCCGCGATGAAGTCCGCCGTCGTCCTCGTTGCCCTCGGGCCACTCTACACCGTTGCCGGGTCGATGATGAACCTTCCGCTGGCACAGTGCGTCAACCTCGCCCCCTGGTAAGCAAGTCCCGCCCCGTCGAGCGCTCCCCATGGAACACCGAGAGCTCTCCCTGCTCATGGCTGCGCTGTTCGTGACGAGTCTAGTCACGGGTCTCGTCACGGCTTCCCCACCACGGCCAGGCACGGAGGGGAACGGGCTCACTGAGAATGAATCAGCGACGCTGTGGTCTCGCGACGCGGACAACTACATCAGCCAGGAGGAGTACCAGCAGCGCTACGGCGAGAGTCGGACGGCGATGCACCAACTCGCGAACGGGACGGACATTACGTTCAAGCGCCCGCCGGCGACCGCTGCAACGTGGACGCGAAACGATTTCGATGATCTCGACGCCGGTGACTCGGATACCTCCGTGCATCCACCGCACGCGAGCCTCGAAGACGGCGTGTTCATCGAGGACGCCCACGCCACGGTGTTCGCAGTGCAGCCGTCAACGCGAGGCCACCTCGAATCCGGTGACACCCCACTCTACATCGCGCCGAACGGCACGATGCGCGGCTTCGTCGATTACCGCGTTCGCATCCCCAACGGCAGTTCCTCGGGGAACACGACCATCGAGTGGTCGCTCGCGAGCAGCGAGATCGAGGAGGTTCGGTTGCAGAAGGACGGTGAAACCATCGTCGAGCGCGACGGCTCACACACGCCAGCCCTCGACTACCAGATCGAGGACGACTGGAGTACGACGCTCACGTTTGAGGCGGAGATTCACGTCCGGCTGAAGAAGACTACGCGAATCGACCGGGGCGACGAGACCGACGTCGAGGTCACATACCGGGCCGAGTCGCTCAATGTCTCGGATTCGCTCGCCGTCGAGATCTACGACCTCTCGGCGTACCCCTACTACGCCAAGTACCCCGATGGTGACGCTGGCGTCGCCATCTTCCAGTCCCGGCCGTGGCAGGGCTACACGCTGACAGAGAACGGTGATGCAAGGGTTCGCGGCGTCTGGCGGTTCTACACCGCCCGGAACACGAACTGGGACACGCTCGTCCGGTCGGGTCGAACGGACAGTACGACAGTCGAATCCGACGCGATCCCCGTGTACGTTCACGCGTACCCATCGCGGATCGGTCCTCGCGCCGAGCCCGTTCGCGATGGCCCCGAGATCATCGATACGTGGGGGACAGACCGGCCCTCCCCCATCAAGACTCTCGGCGAGAACATCAACATCGAGATCGTCAACCAGTCCTACACGACGACGTACGGTGTCGCGGTTCGTGCCGAGACCGTCGACCGCGACGCGCTCCAGGTTGCCGGGATCGTCCGGAGTGTGAACGGCTCGATTGTCGCGCCCGACGCCGGTTCCGAGCGGCAGCTCCGGCGCAGCAATCTGACCGTCGAGGTACTCCAGCAGAACGAAAGCCAGGCCACGCTCCGCATCGAACTCCGGGACAACGAGACGGGCGTACCAATCGTTCTTAGCGATCCCGACCGGCGGTATCCAATCGGCGGGAGTGCCCGCAACGGCTACATCACTATCGCTGAGCAGCGCGTCGAGACCAACGCGTCCGGGGTCGCTATCGTGACGGTTGACGAGCCGGGAATCTACACGGCTCGATACCATCCGGGCTCGTGGCTCGGGCACAATCCCGCGTATGTGAGTGCGACGGCTACTGCTCGGTGGCATCCGCTCGGAACCATCGACGGCTGGTTTGCGTTCATCGTCGAGGTCGGCTGGCAGCTCATCCCGTTTGTCGTGATGTTCTACGCAGGCAAGCGGCTCCTCCGAATGCTCGGTCCCGAAGACATCTTCCAACGGAACCCATAGTTCATGACCAGAAACAACCCACACCTCAGTCGGCGAACCGCCCTCCAAACAGTCGCCGGCGCTGCGCTCGCAGGCGTCGCTGGCTGTCTGAACGACAATGGTGGCTCCGGAACGCTCAGTGACGGCACAACCTCTCCAGATGGCACCGGCCCACTCACGCGTATCGCTGTTGAGGGGACAACACTCGTCGTCGAACTCTCCGCAGACGCCGACGTCGACCAGGTCAACCTCATCCAACCGAATGGAGAGCTATCCGGGAAGCGTGACGTAGCCGCAGGTGCGCAACAGGTTTCGTTCGAGATCGGCACCGCGTATGCGCCCGGTGAGTACCAAGTGCTCGCACTGAAAGGCGAGGAGACAGTAGTCGAAACGTCGCTGCCCATTCAACCAGATCTCCAGATTGTGGAGATGGGGATCGGCAAAAACCAGCCAGACCAGATGTGGGATGGCGAAAGTGATGAAATCGCTGAAGAAGCGTTTGTGACTGTAGAGAATCAAGGAAGTGGCCCGGATGCAATAACGAAACTGCTCTTCATGGGAGATGTACCGTATCCTTCCGGTGAAGAAGGAACGAACTATGCAGAGAACGAGGATGTGAGTGGGATATATGATCCCGAAACGGATACAGAAGTCCGTGAGGTCATCATAGCCGCTGACGAGCAAATCACGATCTACAGCTCACGGTCGCCATTCGCCTTCGTGCCGGGCGGTGGGACATCCTGTAAGGACGAACAACAGAGCGGAGAGTTCAACCTCATTCTAGAGACTCGCGTTGGGACACCCCGAATTTCGCAAACGTACGACATCCAGTATTCGGCATCGGAGAAGTCCGATACCTGTGAGATCACAATCGATGAGGCATAATCATGGTTGACCTAATCGATATTGTTCTGGAAGGGTTCAAAGATGTCGTCGACTGGTTCATCAGCCTCTTCATGCAGGGGCTGACGGCCGGTTATGAAACCCTGACAGAAGAGATGTTCGGGACTCCCACCCCCGAGACAGACGGTGGGTTCGTCTTTGGTGCCCCGGCTAACGCCCCGTGGCAAGCAATCCGGGATGCCCTGGTTGGTGGTGAGATCATGCTGATCTCATTACTCCTTCTATTGATGTGCGTCCAAGGGCGGCATACGATCCGGATTTTTAATATCGGGAGTGCATACGAATCCAGACGGACAAAAAAGACCGCCTGGGTTGGCGCGTTCCTCATCATTAGCTGGTACTGGGTGAGTATTCTGGGTCTCTACATCGTGGACGGGTTTACGATCGCCTTGATGCCGAGTCTGAGTTCACTCGGCGATGCGATGCTCGATTTTCTTGAGGTATCTCTGACAAATCCTGGGCTGGCGTTAGTATTCGCTCTCATCGGAGGTCTCTCGATGTGGGCGCTTGAGGCACTCTACTACATTCGGGAGATTCTTCTCTACGTCTACATTTATGGGATGCCGATAGCGTTTGCGCTCGGCTACGGCAATATCCCAGTTCTCTCCGACATCGCGATGGAGTTCTCCAAGCGATTTGTCCCACTTGCTGTTCTCCCTCTCCCCGCAGCAGTCGTGTTCAAAGGCTATGATCTACTGTACTCGCAGAATGCACTTGCCCCAAACAGTGCGTTTCTAAAGTACTTGGTAGCAGCCTCGCTACCCCTGGTTGCGCTGTATCTCACGTGGAAGACGTTCAAATACGCGACGCCGTTGACGGCCAAAGTCGTCGGCGGAGCGACGAAAGGCGCAGCCCTCATCGGCGGTGTCGCCGCCGGTGGGTACCTCGCTGGCTCCGGCGTCGCGACCACCGCCGCTCGCTGGGGGCCGAAAGCCGCCGCCGGCCACGCCGTCGCGCAAAAAGCGGCCGCCCGCGGTGGGCATGGCGGCGAGGAAGGTGGGACGCCGTCGTACCGCCGAACAGAGAATGATCCGGGCGGAGCAGCGGAGGAATCGGGGAGTGACGAACGCGGGATGGAGTTTGACCGAGGGATTCACTAACAATGGCAGCAGATCAAGACGCAGCCGCACGGCGCATCATGGATCAGTTCGGCGAGGAGAGCCGCATCCCCTACCTCAACATCGAAGAGGGCGACGTCGGCATGCTCATCGCCTTCCCCATTCTCGGGTTGTTCCTCGCGGGCCTCACCGGAATCGAATCACTCGCCCTCCCGTTCGTGGCTGGCGGGCTTGGCTTCGGCGCCGCCGTCATCTACGTCTCCCCAACCCACCTGAACGCCTGGACGTGGACGAAAGACGTCTACCGACACGTCAAACGCCCGCGAGTGACGTTCAGCGCCCCAGAGGAAGCCGATAGCAGTACCAACGAGACAGAGCGTAACGAGGGCGGGCTCGCGAACTACACGCCGTTTACGCCCGACGAGCGAACGCAGGACCTCACGAACGTCAAGCGGGCATGGCCGGGCGCTGGGGCGATCCAGCGTGAGGATGGTGCGATGGAGGCGTTCATCGAGATCGACCCAGCGAACATGGATTTCGCCATGTCCGACGACTGGGCGCAGCTCCAGGACGCCGGCGAAGAGTTCGCCAACAAAGAGCTGGATTCGAAGCTCAAACTCCACGCCACAACCCGCTCGTTCCCGGTGGAGCAGATCACCGAGACCATCGAGGAGCGCCTCACCGACGAAGACGTCACGGAGAACCCGATCTTCCGGGAACTCCTCGAAGAGTACCGCGAGACACGCCCCAAAGAGATGCGCGAGCGAGGCATCCAACAGGTCCGGTACTACATCGGCGTCGAAGTCAGCCCCATCGAGGTGTACGACCGCTTCCGCGACGAGGGCACCCCCGCCGAGAAACTGACGCAGTTCCCCGTCATCGGCTTCCTGTTCAACCCATTCGTCACCCGCCGCGAAGACCTCACCGACGTCGAGCGCCGCGCCCAGATGTTCGAGAAACTCGACAGTCGCGTCAACGACGTTCGTGCCGAGTTCATCCAGCAGGCTTCCGGATGGTCCGCACGTCGTCTCAGCACGGTCGAGTTGTTCGTCCTGAATATGGACTTCTGGAACGGCCGCGAACACGACTACGACGAGGCGGAGCGTGTCGTTCGCGACCAACCGATCATCGGCCACTCGCGCCGGGAGGATGAGACCGATGCATAACGTGGTTCTCCAGACAGGTGGTAGCGCGATCAGCCCCGCCACCGAGTGGCTACAAGCCCTGACAACAGCGGAGGGAGCAGTGCTCGCCCTCGTCCTGGGTATCGGCCTCGGTCTCGGCAGCAAGCAGCTCTGGAACCGCTACAGGACGGACGACGAACCCCAGGTCGACTTTTCGGACGTCCTCGATGAGGAGACGCTCGAAGCGGGGCAGGCAGAAGGCCAAATCCTCGACGACATCTCCGAATCCCACAAGACGGTGACCGCGCCGGCAGCCGTCGAATGGGAAACCAGAGCCGCTCGGGTCGGTGAGCAGTGGACGACAACGCTGTACATCGCCGACTACGCCGACTATCCGAACGACGGCTACCTCAGCGATCTCTTCGAGCTGACCGACGTCGAATTCGACCTCACCACCCACATCACGCCGAAAAACCAAGAACGAGCCCGGAACGAACTCCAGGACATCGCTGACGACCTCCAAGTCGACGCCGATCTCGAACAGAGCATCCGGAGTGCCTATCTCCAAGAGCGAGCGAACGAAGCCGCAGCGACGTACACGGCGGTCGAGAACGGCGCGAACGTCTTCACTCAAGGAATGTTCATCACGGTGCGGTCCGACGAGAAAGACGACCTCAGAGACGCCGTCCAGACAGTCAAAAGCGCGCTCCGCGATGATCCCGCGAATCTCACACCGAAGACCGCGATCTGCCGGCAGGACCTCGCTCTCCAATCCGCCGCCCCCATCGGCGACAACGAATTCGGCCGGGAGTCCATCGTCCTCGGTGGCGCTGTCGGCGCGCTCCTCTCCTCACCCCACAACGCCACGATCCTCGAGGAGGGCGGTGTGGAGTTCGGCATTCACAAGGACAACCAGAGTCCCGTCGTCATCGACCCGTTTGCTCGTGAAAACGGCTACGCGATGTTCACCGTCGGTGACCCGGGCTCGGGGAAGTCCTTCGGCTCGAAGCAGAACTTCATTCGCTCTATCGAGCAGAGCAAGGACCGCATCGGCATCATCCTCGAACCGCTGAACAACTGGGCCGGCGTCTCCGAAGCACTCGACGCAAAACGCATTACCGTCGGCGGGACGCTCGGCCTGAATCCGCTGGAGATCCGGGAGACGCCCGAACACGTCCAGCGAGCGATGGCCGAGGACGCGAGTCCGTTCAACGAAAAACTCGACGACGCGATGAGCTTCCTCACAAACTTCTTCGCGCTGCGAGGCATCTCGCTGGGCGACCGGCGAACCACGCTCGAACTCGGCCTCAAACGCGCCTACAAGCGCAACGGCATTACCGACGACATCACTACACACAGCAATCCCAGCCCGACCATCCGGGATATGATGGACGTCTTCGAGGACATGATCGACGACCCCGAGGAGTTCGTCGTTCGCTCCGACGAGGAGGCCGGGAAGATCCAGGAAGACGCGACGTGGCTGCTCGATCAACTCCGGCCCTTCGAGGAGGAGGGCCGGTACGCGAATCTCGGGAAAGCCTCGGAGTTCGACATCCGCGACGAAAAGACGATCTACCTCGATCTCGCCCAGCAGGAAGGGAGTGTGGATAGTAGTACCGCGCTGACGATGCAGTTGCTCATCTCACTGGTGTACGAACGGGCGAAAGTCTCGGACAAGGAAGTCGTGTTCGTCATCGACGAGGCGCGCTACATCATGCAGGATGCCGCGAGTCTAGCATTCCTCGAAACAGTGTTCCGCCACCACCGTCACCACGACCTTTCGATTCGCCTCGTCACGCAGACCGTCGACGAGTTCTTCGAGCATCCAGAGTCCGAAGCAATCCTCGACCAGTGTGCCGTCAAGCAGTTCCATCAGCTGGATGGGATGGACGAACACTGGGCGGACGAGTTCGGGCTGAACTACGCCCAGATGCGATTCGTTCAGGATGCAGTGCTCGGCAGCGAGGATGCGGGGTTCTCCGAGGCACTCGTGGGCGTCGACGGCGAGTGGCGCGGTATCAAAGTGGAAGCGATGGCCAAGGAGAAGCAGGTCATCGACTTCGAGCCGACCGAACAACGGCGGTCGTCGCTACCCGGTGCTGGCGACGACGCTGTGGATACGGATGTCCAGGCGTTCCAGGACGACCTCGAAGCCCGAGCGGCCGACACCGGAGAAACCCCATCTGAGCAGATGTCAGCGGAGACCGATGGGGGGTCAGAAGAGGGTGATGACGATGCGTGAGTACCTTCGGGTGACGCCGACCTCCGAACAGCTCGCTCCGGAGCGGATGCCGCAGGCACTGGAAAGTCTCCACAAACTGACCGCAACAGCGTCGACAGGGCTGGCCGACAAACTGAATCCACTGCATAGCGAGACACCGCCACGGTTCGAATTTCTCGCACTCAGCGAGGGCGCGGACGAGCCCGTCGAGTTCTACTACGGCGCCGACGAACACTTGGATACGCTTGAGAAGCGTCTCCGGTCGATCTATCCCGAGACATTCGACATCGAACGCGCCGAGGTTGATGTCGTTTCTCGACTTGTGCAACCCGTCGAATTCGACCGTGAGGCATTCGTCGAGCGCTATGAGTCGGGTGAACTCCAGTACGAATTCGGCCCTGACGAGCGATACGAACTGGCGACTGACGACGACGACAGTCAAGCGGGGACAGCAGACGCCGAATCAGCCGCGGATGGAGGGACGGTCACCGTCCCGTCGGCCGACCACGTCATCGAAGTTGGGGATACTGCCTTCGAACTCGCCCCACCAGAAGCGATCCCCAGAGATGAGCCGCTCACGACACTTGCGAAACCAACGATGATGTCGGAAGGAAGGGTACTCGCCCGGCCAGCGACTGATACCGTCTCCCCGCTCGGCGTCCGGTGGCAGGGATCAGCGACTCGGAAGCAGGACTGGATGACCTCACTCTCGCCGTTCACAGGCGACGACGCAGACGAGAGTCCTGACGCCGTCGACCAGCCTGGGGGAGCGCTCGCGTCGCTCGTCGATGACTTGACGGAGGCGAGTGCGCCACTGGCGTTTCAGGTCGTCTTCCAGCGACGGGCGAGCTGGCAGGGCGATGCCGAAGTTCGCAAGGAAGACATCATCGATGGCCGGGATACCTGGGCGCAGCGGTTTTTCGGACCGCTCTTCGAGGTTGACGATGGATCGGACCGCCGAAGCCGGGAAGAGTTGAGTGATACACAAGCAAAGCGCGTCGGAGCCATCGAAGCGAAAAACCCGAAGCGCTCGTTCACCGCGAATATTCGGGCACTCGGCGTCCCAGCCAGTGACGACGAGCGTGAAGCACTCGATGAGCGGTTGCACTCACTCGCGCCGGTCTTCGATACAGTCGACGGCCCGTACTACGAGGTGGCAGCCGAACGAGTGCGCGATAACGGCTTGCGGCAGGCCAAGAAGGAACAGCACGCACAAACCGTGCTACACCGGCTCTTAGACCGCGAGATCACGACCGGCCGTGGGAAGACCCGACCGGAGTTCGTCCTGAGTGGCCGCGAGCTGGCGAACTTCGTGGTTGTGCCCTCCTCGGAACAGCTCTCCGTCGAAGGCACACGAGGAACGCGTGCAGAACAACAGAGCCGGAATCCGCTCGCACGACCGCATCAGGACATCATGAGCGAGTTCCGTGACGGGATGGCCATCGGCTACGCCCTCGACGATACCGGCGACCCCGAAGATGTCCCGACACGCATTCCGCCCCGACTGCTGCCGATGCATTACGGGCGGTTCGGCACCACCGGTTCAGGCAAATCGAAAGCCCTGATCAACGATCTACTGTCGCTGTACGACACCACTGAGGGACCGACCATCCTCATCATCCCGAAAAACGACGACATGGCGCAGAACTACATGCGGGCTCACGCACGCCGGTTCGGGATGTCCGACCTCGAGGAGAACGTGGTCCACTTCCCGATCCCGGACGTGCTTCCCGGGTTCTCCTTTTTCGATCTCGAACCCTCGTTAGAGAGTGGCCGCCGGCGTGAGGATGCAGTCCGGCGGAAAGCCGACCACTACGAAGAGATCCTGAAACTCGTCATGGACGAGGAGCGATACAAGCGGGCGACGGTCGCCCCGACCCTCATTAAGACGCTCATCACAGCACTGTTCGACGAGGAATACGGCCGCGAAAACGGCCAGTACCGCGAGTCGACCGACTACTTTGCCCACCGCCAGCTCGAGCACGTCGTCGACCAGCTGTGGGACGCCGGCCCGCCACAGCCGAATCTCGCGGATGCACCCCGGTCGAGTGATGAGGAGGTCGCCCGCATGATCCGGCGGCAATTCCAGCATGATTCGACCACCTTCGACAACGTGATGGGTGGGGTCACGCACCGCCTCAACTACATCTCGCAGAACCCCCACCTGCGCCGCATCTTCAACAACACGGAGAACCAGTTCGACTTCCGGGAAGTGCTCGACGACAACCAGGTTATCCTGTTCGACCTCGGCGACCTCCGTGACGAAGCGGCCCGGATCATGACGGGGATGATCCTCACCAATCTCGACGACGCGCTCAAAGACCGCAAACGCGACCTCACCCAATACCCGGACGACTACGTCGTGAACCTGCTCGTCGACGAAGCAGCCTCAGTCGTGGTCTCCGACATCATGAACGATCTCCTCGAGAAGGGACGGGGGTTCCGGCTTTCAGTGGGCCTCTCAATGCAGTTCCCCGAACAATTGGAAGCGGAGGGTGGGCGGAAAGTCTACCTGAACGCCCTGAACAATATCGGGACATCACTGGTCAGCAAGATCAACGTCGACCGAGAACT
The DNA here is from genome assembly GCF_051195095.1 of Halolamina sp. C58. Lineage (NCBI taxonomy): Archaea > Methanobacteriati > Methanobacteriota > Halobacteria > Halobacteriales > Haloferacaceae > Halolamina > Halolamina sp. C58. Next base: position 10,597 of record NZ_JBNTJY010000005.1, read on the forward strand.
GGCCCGAGCGATGGCCCACGAGGAGATGGACCCGGCGGATTTCGCCAACCGAATTCGGTCGTTACCCCGCGGGGAGTGGATCGGCAGCGTACTGAGTCCATCATTCGGAGAAACCGGGCCGTATCCATTCAGTCTCAAACCGCTCGACATCCCACCGGGCCATCCCGAGAGTGACCACCCGCTGACAGAGCGTGAAGAGGAACAGTTCACTGAGACGCTCGCCTCGATGCACGAGGACATCAGTGACAGCTACGGGGTGCCAGCGGACTCGTCTGTGTCCACGGCGAGCACGCCTGCGGAGTTAGACGAGGTGCTCAGCATCGAAAGCGACGACCTGGACGTTGCGCTAGCGAAGGTGGTCCGGAGTCTCCAGCTTCGAGAGGGGTGCCGCGAGGAGAACGGTTGGGTACGTGTCGAAGCGGTCGACGAGGAACTCAGACGGCTCTTCGAGGAGGTCGACGCCGAGCCGCCGTCGTATGAGGAGCTAGCAGACATCCGCGAGCGGTCACGCCATCTCGAGACGACCGTCGATATCGACGCCGACGAGATCCGGATTCGACTGACCAACGCTGGCGAAGACATTGCGACACCCGAGACCGGGGGCGTGCAAGCCGCCGGAGGGAGCGACCACGACACAGCACTCCTCCAGATCGAAGAAGAGCTCACCGAACTCGGATTCACCGTCTCGATCCTCGCACAGGACGGAAGCGAAAAGCCAGATGCGAAAGCAACTCACTCCGACTGCAACGCGACATTCGCTATCGAAGTCGAGACGACGACCCCAGAGAATCCAGCGAAGGTGCTCACGAATCTCCGGAAAGCCCAAGAAGTAGGTAACATTCCACTGTTTGTCGTTCGCCCCGGAACGGACGAAACAGAGTGGGCCGAGCGTGTCGACGGCATTCTCACGCCACCCGTTCGCAACCTTCAGAATGGCGATACCCGATTCTACACGACCGATTCGAATCTCACGTTCAACGGCGGGGCGACCGAAGAAGGTGGGGTGACGGCCGTGCGACCGGCGAACGGCGACGAGAACGGGACCCAGAACATCTGGCAGCGTGATGGCGACGAGATCGTCCTCCGTGATACCGGAGGAACGGAACATATCCGCCTCCCGTCGCTTGCAGACCTCTCGAAGGATCGTGTGCCAGCCATCTACAGCTACGACCACGCTGCCGAGGAGTATGTCGTATATGAGCACGGTGAGCAACACATCTACGAGACGAAATCGGCGTTCGAAGACGACTGGGTGCGTATCAAGAAACCATTCGTCCCTGAAGACGAACTCCAAGTACCCGATTATAGCCCCACGTCGTACGCTATCGTCATTCTCCCTGAGGAAGGCGACCCGGTCGTGTACGATACTGACGGTACGTACTCGATGGACACCTTGCTCGATACCGTCGCTACAAGCGAATGTGAAAAACCGACAGGAGAGCAGCCTGATCATATCCAGCAGGCACCTCAGCCATCGATTGACGATATTGCGGATGATCCAGAGGCGGTTGTTGAGCGATTCGCGGAGACACACCTCGTCGAAGACCCACAAAGCAGAGTAGCCGCCGGAGAGGTCTACGAAATCTACGAACAGTGGGCTGAAGCGCACGGGATTGAGACAGATAGCAAACCCTGGTTCGGTCGTCGCCTCGGGAACTATGTCACGTTCGAGCGGAACACAGATAGTGAGAACGGCAACTCTGTTCGCTACTACGAGGGGCTTGCAGTCAAATCAGAATAGAGCTGGAGGTGAATACAATGCAACCCACACTCAGCGCCAAACATATCGTAAATGAAAATCTGAGTTTTCATAATAGGAAACTTCTCTCGTGTTACGGGAACATCGAGGCATATCGTCTCCACAGCACCGAAATCAGCAGACGGCGAGGTATTACGGCATTCCGGTTGATTGCCGTAATACAAGCATTCTGGGGAGATTTTGCCGTATGCACGTATTGGATGCCTCAAACCCAGAATTTCGCGGAGTTGGATGATCTGTTACGGCAAAAACCAACTAGTATAGAACGGGGGGTCCCCGTTGGGACCAAGGGATTGGATCGAGATGTAGAGGAGAGGGAGTTCTGTGCTGGCGCAGAGCCGGTGAGAGCCATACGAGGTGCTATGTGAGAATGAATGAACCTACCGTCGACGAACCGGAGGCAATTCCGGAGACGTTGCGCGAACGCGAGCAGTGGGTGTGCTGGCGGGAAGAGAAGCGGGACGGCAAGCCGACGAAAATCCCGGTGACGCCAGGGGCTGGGGAGTTCGCGTCATCAACAGAGCCGGAGACGTGGGGGAGTTTCGAGGCAGCACTCGAGTACACCGAGACGGAGCACGCCGATGGCGTCGGGTTCGTGTTTACCGACGACGATCCTATCGTCGGCGTCGACCTGGACGACTGCCGTAATCCTGAAACCGGCGACGTCGACGACGCGGCGCTGGACATCATCGAACGACTCGACTCCTATACAGAGGTATCGCCGTCCGGCACCGGCTATCACGTCCTACTCACCGGCGAACTCCCCGAGGGACGGAACCGTCGGGGGAGCATCGAACTGTACGACACGGCACGCTTTTTCACCGTCACTGGCGATCACGTCGAGCGGACCCCCACGCGTATTGCACGCCGGCAGGACGCGCTCACAGCGATCCACCGTGAGTACGTTCAGGAGACCACATGTGACACGGTAGCCGATTCCGAGCAGCGCGGTGGCGTCGACGACCAGTCTCCGACGACCGGTGCAGCCGACATCGACGCCGATCTCGAAGATGAGGAACTCCTCGAGAAAGCAACGAATGCGTCCAACGGCGAGAAATTCGAGCGGCTCTGGAACGGGAACACGGTCGGCTACGACAGCCAGTCCGAGGCCGACATGGCGCTGTGCTGTCTGTTGGCGTTCTGGACCGGCGGCGACCGGACACAGATGGACCAGCTGTTCCGGCAGTCAGGGCTCCATCGAGAGAAGTGGGACGATGTCCACTACGCTGACGGGTCGACGTACGGGGAGAAGACCATCGAGCGAGCGATTGCGACCACCTCAGAGTTCTACGAGCCGGACGCCGGCGACGACGCCGCAGATTCCCACGGGCCACCTGATGGGGTCACTACTGGCGGTACGCCTGACGACGCAGACCGGAGTCGTGCGTATCTGGCAGAGAAAAACCGACTGCTGAGCGAGCGCGTCGACGAACTCGAGGCAACACTCGAACAGAAGACTGAGCGGATCGAGACGCTGGAAGCAGAGATCGAGCCACTCACCGACGAACTCGAAGCCCGTGACCGGGGGACTGAGCAGCCCAAAGAGGAAGAACCCGATGCTGCGAGAGAGAACAGTGGTGAGTCAGCAGAATCCTCCCTGTTGAGTCGATTCTTCAGTGGTCGGTCCGAGTAGCGTCGAGGACCGTCACGTCAGGACGTTCATCCCTACCTGAGAAAACCTACCTCGAGAGCACTGGTTCCGTGAACGGAGACGGAGTACTCGACGCACTCGGTATATCGCGCTCCATCCCCCGCCCACCGCCCCCGACATCCGGTGACACCGTTTCCTGGTCGACCGACCATCGTGATGTCCGGTGACTCGTTCTCGACGGGGTAGAAGACCGGATTGCAGTCCAGTGGGACGAATAAATGACTGCTCCCGCAGTGGCGTTTATCGCGCCGACCAAGGGTGACGGCGCTCAGTACAATGGGCACCACACGAGAGCCATCGCAGTGTCCAGCCCGGTGTCAGCTGAGCGCGGTCACAGGTGAATCCATGTCTATGTCCGGTAACTCCGAAACAGCGAGCACATCGCCGTCAGATAACCACACGAGTCCACCGCGAGAGACCGAGAACACAGATTCGCAGCCGTCGTGGCCAGACGATGCGAGCAGCGAGGATGGAACGCCGACGCTTAGGCAGAACCACTGTCCGGCGTGCGGGGCTCGTCGCTTCGTCTCGAAACTCCTCGTGTACGAGGTCACCGGCTACGACGAGGGCGGCGAGCAAGAGTTCCGCCGCCAGCACGTCCGGGCGGAATTCGAATACTCATGCAGCGAGTGCCAGACGACACTCCGGACGCTGCCCGCGGATCGGCGGGACTACTACGACGAAGTCGCGGTTCTCGAAACGGAACGGCGGGCAGCCCTTCAGGATCAGCTCCGCCAGCTGGGGAGGCGGTTCTGGCGACGTCTCGCAGCGCGGCCGACGTGGCTGGCACTCGGAGTCGTGACACTCGTGACCGGCCTCGTGATCTGGCTCTAACAGACCGACGGGTACCGACAGCAAGGGGTGGCCCACAGGAGGCTGTTGGAGTGACGTCCCCCACCCTTCCCGCCAGGAACGACGGTAGCTGGGCGCAGATCGCTACCGCAGGACATCGTGCCCGCACCGCAGGTGTGTCTATCAGCGCCAGAAGGCGTGCGGCGCGCTCGAAGCGCGTGTGAGTTCCAATGACTGGACCCGATATCCTCGACGACACGACAGACGATCACGAGCGGCTCGAAGCCGAACTTGTTGCACAGGACCGGGATGCGGCCCGGGTCGCGACGGCGGACATCGACGAGCGGAGTGCCCGCCCGATCGTGAATGATCTCATTGAAGACGATGTGGTGAGGCCGATCCCTGACCAGCGAGTCCTCGTTCACGACCCCAGTGGTGAGGCCTTCGACTCGATCACCCAGCTCGCCGTATTCCATCGCGGCTGGCGGGCCGCCAGAGACGCGGAGGACAACTGATGCAACAGACGCTCGCTGGGTGTGCCTTCTGCGAGTCACCACCCGGCACAGAGATGGGCGAGGCGCATACGTGGGGGAAAGACGAACGGGTCACCCACCCCATCTGCGTCGATTGTGCGCTCCAGGAGCGGCCAGATCCCGAGGAGCGCGATCACCACGCCTGCGACGGGTGTGGCCTCGTCGTCGACGCCCTTGCGGCACTCACGCGCTTTCGCGTCGAACTCGGCCACCTCGAGGGGCCGCTTCAGCTGTGTGCTCGATGTAGTCCCGGCGGGCCCGCGACGTACTGGACGCGAGATTTCGAATCACACGTTGTCGAGTAGCCGTTCAACTCGGTGGAGCGTCTCTCGGCGTCCGTGTACATCAGGCTAGTAGCGTATCACTCGCTGCACCGATAGTGTGAAGTACACGGACTTCGAACTAGCTACTATGGCTCCTGATCACGATCACGTTCGTCCGGATGGTGGGATCGACACGCTGGACCCGCCACCGATCGACGTCCTCACCGAAGACACGCTCGAGCCAGAGACACTGGCCGAGAACGCGCCCCGGCTCGAAACAGTCGTGGAACTGCTCAACCGCCCAGCACTCGCCCGCGTCTACGTCTACATCTGCTACTGGGGTCCAGTTGCGCCGCCGGAAGCCATGGAAGCGCTCGACCTCTCGAAATCGACGACCTACGAGTACGTCGATCGGCTGGTCGACCTCGGCCTCGTCGACCGCGACGACTCGATGCGCCCTCAGCAGCTGACCGCCGACCCGATCATCATCGTCGAGCAGTACGTCCCGATCGTCATCACGCCGACCGTGCTCCACGCCCTCGCGCTCCAAGAGGTCGACGAGGACGTCGAGTACTTCATGGACCGGTACGGCCTCGGGAAGCTCATCGCCGCGTTGCGCGGCGCCGGGCTCCACTTCGCCGGGAACACTACCCAACGAATGGTCGCCAGCGACATCGACGTTCGCGAAACGGAAGCGATGATGATCACCTACGCGCTCAAACCGGCACTGGCCGTCGGTCGGGAGCACGACCCGTTCTTCGAGTATCTCTTCCCGGATGTCCATGACGAGATGGACCTCCCCGATCTCGACGACGTGGCTGACGCCCCGACGGACTCGTCGGCCCCCGACAGGTGAGTCCGTCGAATGGGTCGAGACACGCCATTATCCGCTGACCAGGACATCCTCGTCGACGCGAACATCTTCTACGCGATCGGCCGGCCCTCGAATCCGCAGTACCAACGGTTTCGGAGCGCAGTCCAGCACGCCGGCGTCGTCTGCAAACTCCCCCAGCGTGTGATCGGCGAACTCGGGGGAGCAGAGACGGATCGTGTCCGGACGGCACTCGACGAGGAATGGGCCGAGATCATCGATGCACCATCACCAACGGACGGGGACGCTGTCGCGGCGAGTGATATCGCCAGACGGACCATCGCGAGTGAAACTACCAAAGCCGAACACGACGTCGAGAAGACGGACGCAATTCTTGCGGGCCTAGTCATTCAGTATGTGAGAGACCGCTCGACAACGGGTGTCGTCGTGCTCACCGACGACCAGCCCGCCAGGAAAGGAATCGAGAACGCCGTTCGAGCGCAGGGGTACACGGACGCGATCACCGTCTACGGATTGGCGGATATTATCGGCGACGATCCGGGCGACTCGATGCGACTGATCTAGGCCGAGTGGTGACCATCATTCCGAAAGCCCTCGGCCGCTCGGCATCCCGCGCCCCACGCTGCGCGCCTCGTTCCTCCGGTGCTAGCGGGGTCGGGGGACGACCGAGGCGGCCTCGCCCTTTCTGAGTCCACCAGGGTAGCAGCTGGAGCACGGAGCGTCGACGTCGGTTGACCAGGTATTCGTAACGGCCCGCCCCGCTCGCCGCTGCCGCCCTTCGCGTCGCTCGCGACCGACCATTCCGGGCGTGCGGGCGCTCTCCGCACCGCCCGCGCCCGTTCCGGGCTAAAATGAATATGGTCTCGACGCCAGCGCTTCACCCGTCCGGGTCCTCCGGACCTCGGCTCCGCCGACCGCGACGGACGTCGTTGCGTCGCGGCGAACGGGGAATGCGCTGGCCGCTCGCTTCGGGCGGGTCGGCGCGCGGTGCTGGATGGTCGTCCGCCTCGGGCGCGCTCTCGCGTCGCGCCGGGGGCGCTCGCGAAGGCGCGAGCGAGAGCGCGCAGATGGTTCTGTCGGGTTGTCGTCGTCGAGAAATCCGCGATGTAGTAGCATCGCGGTGTCGGGCGCGTGAGCGCCTTCAGAACTTGGTGAAGTTCCAATGTCCAGTACTAACTCCAGTCGCAAGGTCGTTTCGGTCGATGAACAGGCGTTCGAACAAACGGACGAGCAGGCGGTCGATGAGGACGGCTTCCCGGTCGTCGACGAGACGCCGGGGTTCGAGGCCGCGGTCGAGCAGGAGACGCAGGCGAAGGTGGATGCGAACCACCCAGACGGGATCGCGGACACGAGCGAGGACCGGATTCACGGCGTCACCCTCGAACAGGAGGAGCGCATTCAGGCGCGGGAAGCCGAACTGGAGCACATCAGTGCCCAGGCTGAGCTCGGGACGCAGGACGGTCGTGAGCAGCGCACGCGGGAGGTCGTCAGCGATCAGTGTGGCCGTGACGAACCGAAGTCGGTGGAGCGCACGGATCCCCGGGAGAAGCTGACGCAAGACGAACTCGCGGAGGTGAACAAGCAGGCAGTGCGGATCAGCGACGAGGTGCAGGGTGGCTGGTCGAGAGCGGTCGTCGCGAAGCAGTTGGCCGAGCGGGTGCAGCGCGGTCAGGACGGGACGAAGGCGGTGTTAGAGCTGGTAGACGAGCTGAAGGCAACGCCGGGAGCAGTCGTGCCCATTGCGGATGTGCCGGACATCGCAGTCGGTGAGGTGACCGTGGAAGGACAGGTAATCGAACTCTGGGAACCTTCCTCCACAAGCATCCAGCAAGTCGGGCTAATAGCGGATGACAGCGGGAAAATCAAGTTCACCTGCTGGGAGAAGAGCAATCAGACAGTTGTGCGTGAAGGTCAGACAGTTCGGTTCCGGGCGGCTGCGAAGAACTGGTACGAAGGTCGGTGCTCAATCGCGCTGACCGGGTGGTCGCGTATCGAATTCCCAGAGCGCGGCCGCTGGTGGGAATAGCCGGGGCGACGCGCCCCTTTTTTGCTGATGTGTACGCGTCACCGCCACCTCCCACCACCTCCACGGTCCGGGCTGCTCACGGCGCTGCGCGCCGTTGCGCGGCCGGGCTTTCGCCACCATACCCCATCGGTGGCAGCGCCGTCCAGTGTGATGTGTATGTGCCCCTCGATGGGTGAGGGGCGTTCCGAGAGACGCGATCCGCGTGAGTCCCCTCGTGTGTATTCATGGCAACCAGAGACATCTACGAGACGACGTTCGACGAAGACATCCAGACCGACACGGAGTCGAATCAGTGTCCCGAATGCGACGGTCGAGTCACCACTAATGCAGTCGAAACCGTCTGCGAGGACTGTGGGCTCGTCGTTGACGAGCATCAAATCGACCACGGGCCGGAGTGGCGAGGCTTCGACAAAGACGAGCGAGAGCGCACGGGCGCTCCGTTGACGGCGACACGGCACGACCGGGGGCTGTCGACGGAGATCGGCCGCGGGACCGATGCGAACGGGAACGAACTCTCCGGACAGAAGCGACGGCGGCTGACTCGGATGCGGCGTGAACAGAGTCGGGGGCGATTTCAATCGAAAGCAGAGCGCAACCTCGCCCACGGGCTCAGTGAAGTCCGCCGGATCGTGAGTAGGCTCGAGCTGTCCGAGTCGATCCGTGACCAGGCGTGCCAACTCTTCCGCAGTGCTCAAAAGGAGGACCTCCTCCGCGGGCGGTCAATCGAAGCGATGGCTTCAGCGAGCGTCTACGGAGCATGTCGGTGTAACGGGCTGTCGCGAACACTCGAGGGCGTCACTGATCCAGCGCGCGTCGAGCAGTCGCGGGTGACGAACGCGTACAAAACGCTGAATACGGAACTTGGCCTGCCAGCCCAGCCCGTGACGCCCAGTGCGTTCGTTCCGCGGTTAGCATCGGAGCTCGACGTCTCCGATCAGATCCGCCAGCGGGCCCGGCAGTTGGCGGACGCATCCGAATCGACCGAGGCAACCACGGGGGTTCAGCCATCTGGGTTCGCCGCAGCCTGTCTGTACAAGGCAGGCCACGAACGAGGCCAGTTGCTCACCCAGTCGGACGTCGCCGAAGTTGCGGACGTCTCACCAGTCACCGTTCGAACCCACCGCGACACGCTGGACGACCTCGCTGTGTAACACCCGCGTTGTTGCTTTTCGGCTGTCTATCTATAGGCTGATTGATGTGAGAGCTATTGTTTAAACCGGAAGACGAAGCATGAGACGGCCAGACCACACTATGACCGACCAGTACGACGACTACGAGGCCCTCCGTCCGCTCGGCGAAGCGACCCACGTTCCCGACGGCCAACTCGCCAGTGGTAGCAAGCCCCGGCGGCAGCGATCTGGTGGCGTCGACGGGGGCTATCCAGACGACCCGATAGCGGCTACCCCCGAGTGCGAGTCCTGTGGAGCGTCGATTCCCATTGGCCAGTCGAAGTGCCGGTTCTGTCTCACGAACCATCTCGAAGCAGCCGACGAGCAGGGCACGTCGAATGCCGAACGGGTACTCCTCCACGTCGTCCAGGCGCTCGTCGAGGCGTCGACGTTCTACGCCGCCATCGCGAAGGGTGCTGCTGCGGCCACGCTCCTCGCGAAGGCAGATGGTGACCCAGTAATCGATGACTGCAAGCTGATCTACGATCTCGACGAAGAACCGGCTCCACAGCTTGCCGACCAGTGGCCCTCGCTCCCCTCGGCGACACGGGCCACATCTGAATGTGGTGAGCAGTTACTCGCGGCCGCAAGTGAGCGGACACCATGGACAGAGACGACACCGTCGCGTCATAACGACGAACACGCGACGTTCCTCTACGACGAAACCGGGAGCGGGGTTCGCGCCAAAAAGAGTCTTGTAAGCCTTCGTGAGGACGCAGACGACGACCTCTGGCTGGTACCAGCGATTGCGCTCCAGCGTTCCGACGCAGCGACCAGTACCGAACACTCACGACACGAGCAACCGAACAGAGAGTACTTCGAGTGTCGGGAGTGCGGTCGGGAGACCGAACATCGGTTTCGTGAGTTCGAGGCCGTGCCCGACAACGACTGGACCGGCCAGCCACTATGGGGCTGTCAGCGGTGCGGCACGCCCCGCTACGGGCCCGAACCCGAAGCCGGTCAGTAGAGCCGGTATCGGATTAACCAACGACAACTGATATCGAGTCGATTCTGTTGGTTAACTGAATGCCAGTTCCCCCCACCCCCGAACTGCCCTGCTGACTGCCCGCCGGTGTTTTTTCGCGCCGTAAATCGGCGGAGGCGCACACATGGAGCCACGAGACACTCCCGGCTACCGGCTGCACCGCGCGCTCAGCAACCTCACCAGTATCGACGGCGAGCAATTGGAGTCCGCCGATCGAGAGCGAATCACCGCAGCGGTGACGCTCCTTGATCAGGTGAGTCTCCTCACCCGACCGAATGCGACGCAGACGGTGACGCTCACGGCGAGTCCTGACCGCACGACGCGTCGACAGCGCGGCGTCCTATGCCCGCCACGGCGTGAGCGGTTGTTTGCCCCCTGAAGGGGTGCGGGGGCACGAGAACGCTCCCGAGGACAACCCATGGCAACATTGCAAGCCGCGACGACGTCGACCGGCGCGCTCATATCGGATCCACAGGCAGTCCGCGAGCTCTGTGAGAACCACTGCTTCGGAACGCTCGACTGGGAGGTGGACGACGACGGCGAGCTCGTTATCTGGGGCTACGACAGCTTCGAAGTGTACGAGGCCCGTGAAAATGGTCTTCCCGATTACGACGGTGGTATCGTCACCCATGAGTTCCTCCGGTCGCTCGCGGAGTATCTCGAACCGGACGAGGAACTCGACATCCAGACTGCTGGGTTCACGAAATGCAGGTTCCCGGTGCTGGCCAAACGGTACGTCGTTCGCGACGGTAAGGTTCTGCACGCGGATCTCAGCGGCCTCGAGCCGATCACCGAGTAGCTGCTGGCCAGCCTCGCCTGTGTCCAGGATGGTTTATCGAGGGCCGGAGGACTGAGCCCCCTCGCGGGGGCCGGTTGTGAAACTATGTCCGAACAATCTACCGACGACCCGTTCGAGGACTGTGAGCTAGGCCCCGAGGCGATCCTCGGGACACGAACCTACGAAGACGTCCTATTCACTGATGAAGCGGAGACGCCCGTGAACGTCCTGACCGGTGAGACACCTGAGCATTCGCAGGCCACCGTCGACGAAGCTCGAGCCTTCGCCTCGAGTATCGACACCGAGACGCCCCAGATCGCCCTGTCGGCATCGGTCGAAACACAGATCGAGACCGCGAGCAAACCGTACACGGCAGCGGCGTTCTTCCACTTCAAGGCGACGGGGTCACTCAAGCGCCACCGCGCCTACCACGCCGCCGACGAGTCGAATGCGTTCGTGGTTTCGTTCGAGGCGGACTACGCAACCGGGGACCTGACGATCACCGTCGAGGAAGTGAGTGAATCGGAGCGAGACAACCGTTAGCGAGCGCTGCTTCCGGCGGTGTTTATCGAGCGCCGGCGATGGGTGCCGGCGCACCCAGGAGTGACGCAGCGGACAGTCAGGGGCGTCGGCAACCCGAGGTGACAACCGATGCACATGGTCATTTACAGTCTGGTAGAGGCATCGACAGCAGACGACGCACTTTCCACCGGAAAGACGGTGTTCGATCGGCTCGTCGGCGCCGTGCCACACGCCGGCGCTGTGTTCGACTACTACGTGACCTTCGACGATGACGAGTCGTCGGTCGCCGGCTCGGCCCGCTGGGGCGACCTGCCGGTCGCGGCACCTGTGGACTCCGATGACGGCGAGGAGCTGCTCGAACGCGGGTGGGAGGCCACTGAAGACGAGTTCCAGCGGAATCTCGACCGCGTGAAGGAGGCGCTCGACGAATTCAGCGACGAAGAGATCATGCGTGACGAGGATCTCGCCCGGCACGCCTTCCACCAGGTCGGCGCGTACGACGGCCCCTCGGTCTTCCTGTACGACGAACACGGGAGCGGCATTCGCCATCGTGACCAGCTGGACCGAATCCTCAACGAGCGTGAAGAGCTCTGGATCGTGCCCGCCGACGTCCATTTCTAACAGATGCCTCGAATCACAAACTGGCAGCGTGAGAGCCGCACGCCCACACTCGAGTATCGAAACACCGAGACCGGCGCTCGGGCCGTCCTGCATCGAGCACCGGACTCCTATCGCTACAAATGGCGTGGAGCGATTCTCGTCGACGGCTACCCAGTATGGTCGCGAGGGTACGAGACGAAGGACGCGAAAGCGTTCAGGAACGTTCTCCGCGACCAACCTGCTCCCGAGATGAGTTGTCCGGAGTGTCTGGACGGCGACGTGGTCGTCGGTGGTAAATCGGCTGACGGTGCGAAGGTCCAGCGCTGGTTCGAGTGTCGAAACTGTGGGTACGAAGCGTCCTCAAAGATCGTGTACGGCGCCGAGCGCTGACGGACACACCCGTCTTTACCGTGATGTCTCTGTGGTAGCTAAATATCGGTTTCGTCGAGAACTTTTCTCTCAGGATTGTTCCGCTGGTCATCCAGCCAGGTGTCGATATCTGAAGGAGATTTACTGTCAAGTGTTCTGATTAATGACTTCGCACGAGAATTGAATCCCGTCTGCTGGAGATTGAACTTGTCCTCGTTCTTCTTTTTGAACGTTACCAGCACAAGCGCGATGTCGTGTTCGTCACCGGCAAAGTACCCAGAGAACGCTCTCGCACCGCTACCATTTCTAGGGGACCATTTGAACTGCCATAAATCACTCTGGAGCGATTTTGCAAAAGCGGACTCAGGACGCCAAGCATCAAGAAAATCCGTAATTTGATTTTCCAGCCGTGTCGCCATATGATTCCCCATCGCATCAAGATTCGCTAGAGCTGGCTCAAAGAACACGACATATCGTCGGCCCATCTATACGAACAGCAAGCAAACAGGAGTAATAAAAGCGAGTGTTAGAATTCGGCCTCGAATTCGTCTTCGTCAGGCAGCATCTCAAGTGCCTCCTCAGCAGATACAGCTTCAGGAGACTCCTTACCGTCTTCGTCTCCTGCTTCTCCGGCCGTGGGAGCGGACATACAAAACCATACACAGTGTAGTCTGATAAACCTTTGCTGGCAGTACAGCACCAACCAACATCCCTCACGACGAAATTCCTGAAAAGTACGCGCATCCACTCAGACCAACGCCCAGTACAACACAGTCGTGATAGTTTGCAATTGAGAGAGGAATCTATTTTCAGCGGAACCGGTGGCGTTTATTTCTGGGTTGGGATGGGTGGCCCGTCTCAATCGGGCCAGGTTCACAGATGAGTTTGGAAATCATCGACCGACACAGTGAGGCACTGTTCGAGTTCCTCTGGTGTCCCGTCTGCGGGCACGAGGTATTCAGCCACATCCCCTTCGAGGGGGTGTTCTGCAAGAACTGCAACACCCAGGTCGAATTCCAAGAATCACGGGAGACACGCGGCTACAAGGAGGCTGTCCTCGCCTGCTTCGACACCGCCACAACCTGGAACCTCCACGTCGACGAGAAGCTCCGGCGCGACCTGCCTGATGGGTCGGCACGGGTGAAGGTCTTCGGCGCACCGGGCGCCTACGAGGTTGACTGGTGGAGTCCCGAACCGGGTGAGGACTGGGAGCCAGTCGAACGAGGCGAGTTCGACGACATCGACGAACCGGCAGAGATCTCTCACCTCGCGTAGGGAGAACGCAGTCACTGTGGCTGTTTCTCGCCCCCTGAGGGGTGCGGGGGTGCTCTAACGAGCATCGACCGAACAAACCGATGAGTAGAACCAACGACACACACTCGACCGAACAGATACGCCCACCGAGCGACCGCGATGTCGTCTACGTCGGGTATCGGCGTCGAGGGGACGCCATCGTGGAGAAACGCCCCGGCCAGGAACGGCTCACGCCAGAGCGGAGTCTCGAGCTGGTGAATCACAGTCCCTCGGGCTTCGAATGGGGATATGGTGGCAGCGGCCCGGCGCAACTCGCGCTCGCGCTTCTCCTCGACTACACCGACGACGAAGCGTTCGCCCTCGACCACTATCAGGAGCTCAAAACCGAGGTTGTGAGCCAGCTGGACTGCGCTGGGTCTGAGGGACGCTGGCGACTCACTGCCAGCGAGATCGACGCAGCCCTTCGCGAGACGTCTGACGACATGGTCGCACCGACAATCTGAGATCGATCACCGAGAGCAATTAATGTCAGAACACCCTCACCAGCCGTGTACGAACGCTGAATCGATACCGAACAATGAGCGAGAGGCATCAACCGAGTACGTCGAACGCAGTGACGTCGGCGTCTCCCTCACCGTGAAGCTCACTCGCGGCACCGGCACTCGTGACCAGGACAAAATCGTTGCCAAAGCGAAAGGCAAGACGCTCGAAGACGCCCGCGAGGACATGGAAATCCTCCGAGAGTACATCCACGATCTCGCTGAGGACACTCGCCAGATCCAGCCCGGAGAAGAAAACGGGTAGCGACGAGTACTGTTTTTCGTCGTCTCAGTAGTAGCGGAGGCGATCATCAGTGAGTGGTCCTGACGTTCAATCGACAGACACAAGCGAGCTTTCACCAGAACAACGGCTCGAACCCGCGAATACGCGACTCATCAACGCCGGGATCGTGACGATTTCCGACATGGAGACGCTGCGAGCGTGCGTCGCCTACGAGAACGCGAATCAGCAGCGCGTTCAGATCCTCCGCCGACTCGAAGAGCGGGCTACTGAAATCCGCTCACAAGACGACTGACGCGACAGCTGGGGGCTGTTTGTCGGAGCCTCGGTGGGTGGAGGCTCGAATGAGATGAGCGAGCGACCTGAAATCGAAATTCAACGACAGACCGCGTTCGGAGACGATGGCCAACTCGAAGTGACTGAGACAAGCGTCGAAACCTCACTCGAGGATTTCGGTGCCGACGTAGATCATCGCGACCGGGATTCACAGCTCGATCAACCGGAAGCGAGCGAGTTCGGCGTCGACGACCGACCCGAAGTCGAGGACTCGGACAAGGGCGATCAGGCCAGTCTCTTCGCGGATACGGCCGAGGACCAGCAGACGCTCGCCGGCGACGACGCAGCTGATCGCTGTCTCTTTGAGGAGTAATCATGACACGACTCACCAAGTGGACGCGAGAGAGCCGTACACCGACCCTGGCGTACCGACATACAGAGACCAACGCTCGAGCGGTACTACACCGAGCGCCGGAGTCGTACGTCCACAAATGGCGGGCTGCAATCCTCGTCGACGGCTATCCGGTATGGTCGCGCGGCTTCGAGACGAAGGAAGGCTCATCACTTCGGGACGAACTCAAAAAGCGTTCCCAGCCGGAGCTCCGCTGTCCAGAGTGCCCGAACGACGAGGTCGTCGTCGGCCAGAAGAGTGCTGACGGCGCGAAGATTCAACGGTGGTTCGAGTGCCGGGAGTGTGGCTACGAAAGTCGCTCAGCGATCATCTACGGCCCCGAACGCTGATTCTCAACACGGAAGTAGACGACGATGGGAGGGATGCAGTGGAATCGAACCCACCGGAGGGTTCAAGACGTTGCGTAAGGAATTCTTACGTAGAGCCAGTCATGAGTACTGACGACCCTGAAGTCACGACGGTGACGTCGAAGGGGCAGATCACCATCCCAAGTCGGCTCCGCAAACAATTCGGCCTCGAAAAGGGCACGAAACTGATGGTCGTCCCAACGGATTACGGCCTCGTGCTGAAAAAACTCGAACTCCCCTCCGTCGAGGAATTCCAGCAGCGGGTCGAAGAGCGTGCTGAAACGGTCGACCTGTCGATGGAGGAGGTCAACGAGTTGGTCCACGATGCGCGGGGCGCCGATGAATGAGAGCCGTTCTCGACACGAACGTCCTCATTTCGAGTGTCATCTCCACGGGTGTCCCCCACGAAATCGTCGTCAAGGGATTTAGCAGCGAGTATCAGATCGTCGTCTCCGTCGCGACGCTCACAGAATTTCGAGACACCCTGCTCAAATACCCAGAGAAGTTCCAGATGGACGAGGAAGACGTCCAGGAGGAGGTCGAAACGATCCGCTACTTCGCGGAGTTCGTCGACCCGGACGAAGAGATCACGGCGGTCGACGACGATCCCGATGACGACAAATTTCTCGAAGCGGCCGTGGCCGGGAACGTCGACTACATCGTCTCCGGCGACCGCCACCTGCTCGATCTCGATTCGTTCCAGGGGATCGAGATTGTCGAGCCCAGAGCGTTCTACGAACGTCTCACGACCCAGTAAGCCGCTCGTGGCCCACAGGAAATAATTCGCGCGACAAAGTTCCTCGTGAGAGTGTGCCCGTCTGGGAGGTTTTTCGACCCCCAGCAGGAGTGCGGGGCATCCGAACGCCCGCATTCAACCGATGGAGACGAATTCGACTACCGACCCACGAGCGGCAGTACAGGATACGAATGAGCGATGTCAGGCGAATCCAGACCGCATCGAGTACGTCGGGATGCGCGTCGACGGGACGTCAGTGGTGCTGAACCTCACTGAACACGAGCGCCTCACCCCGGATCGAAGCCTCGACCTCGTGCGACATAGCCCAGCGGGATTCGACTGGGGCTATACGGGAAGCGGCCCGGCGCAGCTCGCCTGTGCGCTCCTGCTCGATTACACCGACGACGAGGGCGTCACCCAGCAACACTACATCCAGTTCCGAAACAAGGTGATCAGTCAGTTGGTGTGTGATGGCCCGGCTGACTGCTGGCATCTCACCGGGGATGACATCGAAACAGCACTCGCCGAGTTCGAAGCGCACCACGCACTCACGCCGGATGGTGGGAAGCCGTCACCGTCGCTGCCGGCGAACTGGAGTGCGGTGAGTCGGGCAGATCAGACGGTCTTCCAGCGCCGAGACATCGACCATTACGTCGTCCTCGGCGAAGGGAACGAAGAGTGGTTGCTCATCCTCTGCGCGCAGGGCGACCGAGCGTATCCTGCTCCGCTCGACCATCGAACCCTGTCGGTCGAAACTGATCCTGCCCCCGTCCTGCAGGAACTCGTCGCTGAGAGTAACGACCTCGTCGAGCCAGAGGAGGATCCCTGATGGAGAATCTTCGCCTCTCCCGAACTACCTACCAGCACATCGAACGCGCCGTCGAGGCACTGGAGCGGATCGGCCGGGAACTCAAGCGATACAACGATCGACAGGAGCGAACAGCGGGGGAAGACACAGACGAGACGAGTCCCAGCAAATCATGACCGGCGAAGCGACGCTCGACGACTTCGAGACCGAGAAACCGTCTGATGAGTCCCGCTCGCTCACGCTGGAAGAGCGACTTCTCACCCCGATCTCGCCGTCCGTCGGCCTGCGGGTGATTCCCGGTCGCGGTGATCCACTTACCCTCCAGAATCGGGGTACAGAACGGTATCTCTTCCGTGACGCGCACGACCGGTGGTTCATCCTCCAACCCTCAGCGAAAGACTCAGAAGAGGCGTTCGTCCGCTGGGTGTATCTCCCAGCAGACCGACCCGAGCGGTTGGCGGGGTCGGCGCTTCGTCGACGGACAGTAATCGGGTACGACTACGTCCGGCGGTCAGCCGCACCCGACCCGATCAGATCGACGGTGACGGCGATGTTCGTCACGGAGCGCTGGCCCGAGACGACCTACGAGTGTGGGTCGTGCGAGGCGTTGTTCGACACGGCACGAGATCATGCCCTCCACTGCTGGGATGCCCATCCCTGGATACCGAATCCCAAGCAGGTACGCCGTCGACGTCAGGCCGACGAGTGAAATCGGACGTTGAAGCCGGGTATCGAGGCCGTTCAGAGAATTAACCAACAACGCTGGGTTCTTGGGTAAGGTGTTGGTTAAGTGGGTTGTTTTTTGCGCCCGTCAGAAGGGCGCAGGGCGCGTGATGAGAGCGTCGTCGCGGGTGACGAATTCGATTTCGAGGTAACTGCAATGAAAGACCCAGAATCCAGAACCGTGTTCGCCGGTGTCGACGGACGAACCGACACAGAACTACCCGACTGGTACCGCCGGAAAAAGACGGTCGACGAACCGAAGTCCTTCGCCGAGGCGGTCCGTGACCTTCCACAGGCCGTCGAGACGACCGTGGCCTACCAGAACCCCTACACCAACGAGTGGGTCGAAACGGAGCGCTTCAACGCCCTTGTCGAACCGAGTCGGGCGCGGACGCAGGCTCGTGAGGAAGATGCAGATACGGATTCCCTCTTCCATATTCCGACCGACTCGTACGCGATCATCAACCCGGTCGACGTGTACGGCCCGCTGGAGGACGTCCTTCGTGAGGAGACCATCGACGAGACACCGCTGGGCGACGTGATGTTCGGCGAGATCCGACGCTACCGAGGCGGTGGGGAGGTCCACATGGACGTCATGTTCGACGGCCTCGAGGTACGCCTGCCCGGACGGTCGGATCCGATCACGATGGGCGTGACCTCCGGCTACGACTTCTTCGGCGAGCACGCCGTCTACGTCGAGGGGTTCGCCCAAGATGGGTCCTGCTCGAATTCGATGCGCTCGCTCACCGACAAGGAGGTCATCAAGCACGTCGGGGACGTCCGGGATTTCCGCACCTGGTGGGAGGAGATTCTTGCCCAGGTCGAACTCGTCGCCGACGACCTCTTCGAGTTCATCCGCGATGCCCAAGAGATCGACCTCGACTTCTCGGAACTCCCATTCACCGTCACGGAGTTCTACAGTTTGCTGGGCTTCCCGGACTATCTCGCTGAGCGTGCTGCGGAGGATGCCGAGGCCAACGCGGCGTCGCCGTTCGAGATCGATATGTGGACACTACACTCCGGTGCGACGTACGCGCTGACTCACTTCTTCCAGGGCAAGGAGGGCGCATCCCTCGACCAGTACGTCCGCGTTGCGAACGACATCCTGTTCAACCCAGAAGGCACCATCGACCGGGTCGAACAGGCCTACGAGCAGCAGTTGGACGCCGAGGACGGTGATGGGTCGCAATCTTCACTCGCCGGCGAGCGGGCACTCGCGAGTATCGAACGGGTGAGTGAGGATCTGCAGGCGAACGTCGAGCAGTTCGAGGAGCGTGAAGAGGCGCTTCGCGAGCGATTCCAGCAGGTCGCGAACTAGCGCGATCGCTCAATTTTCCGGTTCTACTCATGATAGACGAGAACGCCGACCAGCAGTGTCCGGTCTGTACCCAGCGGATCGCGAGCGTGACGATCGTTGGGCCGAGTGAGGCGGTGGTCGCGCCGTGCGGTCATCGTGTGCATCCCCAACAACTCGATTGAGCATCGGGTTCATCGCTGAACGGAGACGCGGGCATACGTCTTCTGCAAGTAACCAGAGAGCGATTCAAGTTCCAGTGGCGTACCGAGTTAACCAACAGTTCTGGACTCTCAGGACAGATGTTGGTTAATCTCTGACTGCAGCTCCGTTTTTCGCCCCTCCGAGAGGGTGCAGGGCGGCCGGATTCGTCCTCGCAGAGCCATACTCATGTCGCTCGATACCAGCACCAGCAGTAGCACTGCACGTAGGGTTGCCGCTGCCAGACAAGCCGACAGCGTGGCGTTCCTCCATCGAGCGCCGTTTGCGCTCGACGCGTACAAGCTCGGCTTCCTGCCCGGCTTTCGTGAAGACTGTGGCTATCAGCAGACCCAGTATCAGGACCTCAACATCCCCGTCGGAATGCTCGACAACGACTTTCGGAACCCCGATCTGGATCGATATGTCTCCCGCTTTTTCGAACACGAACCCCAGGTCGGCGTGATCGGAGACGTGTACGAACCCAACGCCGTCGACGAGTACGTGGCCGCAGCGCGCGAGATCAAGGCGAGCTATCCCGATGCAGAACTCGTCATCGTCCCGAAGTGCCGCCAGGTGATCGACGCGATCCCCGACGACCTTGTCCTAGGCTACTCGCGAGGCTACGCCGACCGATTGGCCCACGAGTTCTCCGAGCCGACCGACTGGCGTGGCCGTCGCGTCCATATTCTCGGTGGGAGCCCACCGAAACAGTGGGACGTCATCGAGCAGCTGACCCGACCGACGCTCACAGACGAGCCACCGGCCGACATCGTCGGCCTCGACTGGAACGGCCTGCATCGGGGGGCGCAGTTCGGGGAATTCTGGACGGCTGACGGGTGGGACGATAGCGGACGCGACGCAGACCACGTCACGGTTCGCAAGACGGTCCGTCACAGTCTCGCCCGCCTCAAGGCGTTCTGGCAGTCTCACGGCGTTTGGCCCGACTCGACACCGCAGCACGGCTCCCTCGAGGTTGAGTATGAGGAGCCATCGCCGGGCGATCTCGATGGGGCTGCGTGTACCGAATGCGGAGCGAACGTCTGGATGACTCGGCGCGGTCCATTCGTCGCCGAGTACGATACCGGCGCAGTCTGTGGCTACTGCAGCTACGACTGCTACTTCGCGCACCGTCATCGAAACAATCTTGAGGAGATCGCCGGCGAGCAGAGCGTCTACCTCCCACCAGTATGACGCCGTAGACTGTTTTTTCGCGCCCTCCAGAGAGGGCGAGGGCTCGATCCAGAAAGTCCTCCGAGAAGGTGATTTTCCGTGAGTCAACAACAGCGTCAGAACGACGTCTCGATCGACGACATTCCAGTCGACGTATCTAACACCCAATCAGGCGAGGTCGACCCCGCTGAGGTACCCGAGGAAATCCGATCGATCACTCGTGGACTTGCGAGCGAGCAACCGCCGACGAATCCGCTGGTCGTCCTGAAGGCGGCTCGCTGGTGGTATATCCACGGCAAAGGCGGGACTGACCCCGCGTTTCAGTGGGCGGTCGAGTGGGTACGACACCTCGCGAGCGACACGCCCAGCGACGTCGACCAGTTCGACGCGTTCCTCGAGTATCTTGTCACGGTCGGCTTCGCTGACGAGACGAAATCGCTCCGGTAAGCAGTCCCCATTCACACCGTGGGGACCCAACCGGACAATACCCGATAGAAGCGCTGACGACAGTGAGTGGTGCAGACGGAGCGAGATTCACTTAGAGCTGGTAGCAGGCGACGTCCTCTCCACCACAGGTCGGACACATTTCGGCGTCCTCGGAGAGGGTCGTTCCGCAGTGCCGGCACTCATACAGGGGTGACGAGCTGGACGCACGAGTGCCAACGACCCCGCGAAGCGCCTCGACGAGACCCATCTATTTGGCGGTAGTGACGCACCCATTGTTAATTCCATCCCTCGATAGCACCCCCGATGTAAACCCCGCAGCCGCGCCGTTGTTTGTTGTGCGCCCCCGAGGGGTGCGGCGCGTCCTGAACTGATGCAGTCGCCGTACCTCGAATTCCTGCAAATCATGGCTACAACCAGTGACACGTCGGTCTCGTTCGAGGAGACCGACACGCGGAACGACGAGATGCACAGTACCATCGAAGCCTGGATCGACGACCTCGTCGCAGACGTTGACGAAGCGAAAGCGAGCCAGCAGTTCCAGGAATGGCTGGATGTTCAGTCCCGGTTCCACGACTACTCGCATCGAAACACGCTCCTGATCAATCTCCAGTGTCCCGAGGCGACCAAAGTCGCGGGCTACAACACCTGGCGAAACGAGTTCGACCGGCACGTCCAGGAGGGCGAACAGGCCATCTGGATCTGGGCACCGATCATCGCGAAGCAGTGCCCGGAGTGTGAGAACTCGCCGAGCTACCACGAGCAGAGCGACTGTGAGTACGACGAGACACCACCCGAGGACTGGTCGAAAGGCCTCGTCGGCTTCAAGCCAACGGCAGTCTTCGACGTGTCCCAGACCGAGGGCGAACCGCTCCCCGAACTGGAAACCGAGGCAGCTGGTGACGCCGACGACCTGGTGCCAGCGCTCCTCGATGCGGCGGCTGCGCTCGATGTGGAGGTGCGTGTCGTCGACGCTGCCGACTGGGACCATGGCGACGCAAAGGGCGTCTGCAAACACCAGACGCTCCACGAGTGCCAGCCCGTCATCGAAGCGAAAGCGCGCTCGAATCAGGCCGATCTCGCCGTGACGTTGATTCACGAGTACGCGCACGCGTTGCTGCATTTCGATGTCGATGACGATACCGAGCGCGCCAAACGTGAGGTCGAAGCCGAAGCCGTCGCGTATATCGTCGGGCGGTATTTCGACCTGGATACGAGTGGCTCAGCATTCTACCTCGCTGCGTGGCAGGACGACGAGGCAGCGGGTATTCAGGAGCGTCTCGGCCGGATCAGTTCGACCGCCCAAGAGATTATTGGCACGGTTGTCGAGAGCTGAATCCGCGATTCTTCCTCGTTAACCAACAACCGATCGGGAAGACGGTGTTTCGTTGGTTAATGTTTATCGGCGCCCGCCGAGGGGCGGAGGCGCATTTCAGTCTCCACGAATCATGAGTGATCCGTACCTCTCCGCTGTCCTCGACGAGGCGGAACGAGTTGCAGAACAGCACGACCAAATCGCCCGGTCCACGGACGATCCAGCACACGAGTATCTACGGTACGCCGTCCTCCGGCTGCTCGAAGGCGAGGCTGCCGAGACGAGTGTTGACGTGCTCGATATCAGCGGCGTGACCGTCGGGTATGGGGAGGATGACGCGATGTTCGAGAGCTGGGGTGACGACGTCGAGTGGTGGGACGACATCCCGCCGCGAGAGGAGTGTACTCGCTTCCGGATCTTCTACCCCGACAAGCACGAGCTCGTTCCACGAGTGATCGTCGACGTGATGGCCGCTCTCGGTGCGTGGCGCGTGTGGGCTGGGACCGCCGCGGCCTGTGGCTCCTACGACCATCGCGAGCGTCGTGAAGTCCACTACCGCTGGCCAGAAGGCCCTCCGATCGAAGATCTCCTGCAGGATCGGCTCCAAGGCCCCGAGGCTGCCGTCGCGCCGGACGGTGGACGAACTGGTGATGTTCGCGATCGGATGGTCGTTACGGAGCACTCGAGCCAGCGTGCGGACCTCGAACCACGAACCCGACGCGCCGTCGACGAAACGATGGCGGTCTCGCTACTCGAAAAAGGCGGTCGCTACGAAGTTCGGTCAGCGTCCGGAAACCGATACGATGTCGACGTGATCAGCGAGTCGTGTACCTGTCCGGACTGGCAGCAGCGAACCCCCGAGGGTGGCTGTAAACACATTCGTCGGGTGGACCACGAAATCAAGCAGGGACGTGTCCCACGACCGGACGGCCAACTCCCGGCCGGTTCGACCCAGGCGTAAGTGCCCAGAAGAGGAGCGGTCAATCTGGGTTTCGGTGGAGGTTAACACCTGGGTTCGTCAGTGGTTCCAGGTGTGATCACGGCAGTTCGCCGCTCGCGTCGACCAGCTCTTCCTCGGTCTGCCAGCGATAGAGTCGCCCCTCCTGGTCAAACAGTTCGAAGACGCCGTCTTGCATCCAGCCGAACAGCTGGTTTTCGTTCTCATACTCTCGCTTGAAGACGTGACTCTTCGCGAAGTACTCGACTGTGCCAACGAGCAGCCCCTGTTCGACGAGAAAGTCGCTCGGTTCCTTCTCGGCGACGCCGACGAGAGCGGTGACGATATCGGCGATCAGGCAGAACTTCTGGATGCTGTTGTCCCACTCGCCGCGGATGTCGACCATCCGGAAGGCGTACGCGTCCGTTCGGCGATTGAGCCGATCCACTACCAGGTTTAGCCGTCGGATTGGCTCCCGGTCGTAGTTGCCGAGCACGAAGTATGATCGATCGTTCTCGTAGACAGGCGTCAGCTCACTCAAGGCGTGGATGATCTCCTCGTTGTCCGCCAGCGAGATCTCCGCCTCGTCGAGTTGGGCTTTGGCACTCGTGAGGATCTCGTCGGGGACGGGCGACTCCTCGTCGGTCATACTGCACTGCTCTCGGAGGAGGGAGATATGATTTATGGAGTAACTTACCTATTCAACCGGCGGTCTGTCTTACTCCAGAGTGGTTTACTTAAGGGTAAACTACTTGCCTCCGCACCACGTAGCGAGACGCATGAGCACCGACCTCGGGGCTGCCGATGGGATGGAAGCGCGGGAACTCGTTCACTTCGTCACGCAGCAGACGCGGTTCGCGCTCGTCACCAACATCCTCCAGCACCCCGAGCAACTCCCCTCGATGTACGAGCTCGAGGAACTCAACCCCAGCGTCAGCGAGGCCACCGTCTACAAGCACATCCAAAAGCTCATCGACACCGGCATCGTCAAGGAGTTCAGCCTGGATGACGACGAGCGCCGGCAAGGCTATCCCTGGAAGTTCTACGGCCTCACGGAGGAAGGGCGCGAGTTCCTCGAAGACCACAACCTGCTCGCCGCTGAGGAGACCCTCCAGCAGATCTACGAGTCCATCTCCGACAAGCCTGAGAAGATGGTCAAATACGAGAACGCTCCCCGTCCAGACGACGCGTGATCGGCCATTCTATTGCTGAATAGTTTGCTATTCGTATGCTTCAGCGACCTACGGAGCCGTTGAGTCTTAACCAACAAAACTATGCTCTCGGCCTCTCTGTTGGTTAACAGGAGGTGCTACCCGATGTCCTACGAGCCACCGACGCCGCCGGCGGAACTCCCCACAGACATCGTCGACACGCTTAACGGATACTCTCCAGACCAACTCCAGCTCGTCGCTCGTTACGCCGAGGAGTTGGCGGAGCACAAAGCTCGTGAGTCCCGTCTCGAAGAGGAGTCGGACGAAGACGAGATCGACGAGCGTCCCGACGACGTCCCGTCGAAGGCCACGATCACGATCAAGGAGATCAACGACAATCGCTACTACTACTGGCAGTGGCGGGAAGGAGACAAGGTCACGTCCAAGTATAAGAGTCCAGTCAATCCGGACGAGTAGAGGGATAACTGGCGTAATCTCGGGGACTTCACACCCCGTGTGCGAAGTGAATTCGCCGAGGACGTTGAGCCAGCACCCCCCGTGTGCGATATGAATTCGTTTTCCTTCCGGAAGGGGGCCCCGTGTGAGAGATGAATTGACTGATGGGTCGGGGGAGGACACCCCGTGTGCGAAGTGAATTCGGCGCCAGCGTCGATGTCTCGTCGCGTCAGTTCCCCTCGAAGAAATCGTCTATCTGTGCGTTGACAACAGACCGGATCAAGTTCTCGTCGTGTTCTACCTCTTCGAGTCGAATATCGGCCTGGAGCGTCTCAGCGACCACTTCAGGATCGTCGACGAACGTGTATTCCTTGTGTACACCACTGCCGTAACCTCGCCCCCGTTTCTCAGACGTGACAAAGTTGTAGGTCTCGGCCTCATTCATATAACGAAGATAAGAGTCCCGTGACTTTTCGTCGGCATCCAGCAAGTCGGTGAGATACTGATACACCCGATACGCAACTGTGCTGGGAACGGCGTTCAGGTTGCGCTGAGAGTGAACGGGAACGATCGCCGTGGCGTAAAGTGAGAGCTTCTTTTGTGTCGAGAGACCCTGCATCTGGGTCAACGTCCGGTCACGTTCGGCCTCTTTCTGAGCGTCGCGAACCTGCTCTTCACTTACCGTATCCTCACCCTCGCGGTCTGCGATCTCGCCGGCTTTTCGGAACAAGTCGATCGCTTTACGCGCGTCTCCATGATCCTGCGCAGCGAACGCCGAACTGAGTGGAATGATGCCGTCCTCGAGGACGTCGTCTTGGTACGCGTCACGACGTCGATCAAGAATCGACTGCAGTTGGTTCGCGTCGTAGTCAGGGAAAACGACATCCTGCGGATTGAATGAGCTCTCGGCCCGACCGTCGAGATCCTCCATGAACCTGGGATCGTTCGTGAGCGCAGCGACGGAAACGTGGCCCTCAATCCGACCGAGTTGTGACGCTCGAGACAGCTGATAGAGCAGCTTCGAATATGCTGGTTCGTCGTTTGGATCCCGTTGCCTGCCAACCAGAAGATCGACCTCGTCGAGAATGATGATAACCGAGTCGAAATTGTTGCTCAGAATCTCGTAGAACCGATTGAGCTTCTGGTCTGTCGAGATTCCACTCTGAGGAATGTCGACATCAACGCCGGCTTCGTCAGCTGCGTTCTTCGCCAACCGATATACAGCGCGGTCGTGCGATTTTATCGTCTGGCAGTTGATCTTAATGACCCCGAATCGGTCACCCTGTGCATTCGCGAGTTCGAGAACCTGCTGACAGACTGCGTTGATGATGAGCGACTTCCCGGTGCCCGACGGGCCGTACAGGAGCATATTGGGAGGCCGGTTCCCCTGTAATGCCGGTCGAAGGTAGGTGATTGTGTCGTCCAACTGGTCGTCGCGACCGACGATTCGATCCTCGTCGATGACGGCATCAGGGTCGAGGAGGCCCTTGTCTCGAAATACAGAATTCTGAACTCCCTCTTGTAGACGGCCTTTGATAGATTGTGAGAGGGATTGTTGGTCGTCCCCGTCAGCCATGTTCGCGGGGTAACGTCGAAAGTATAAATAAATATGGGTACCGTGTGCGAGGTTAAATCCGGCTAATTCAGTCGATAGAAGCGGTTTTACGAGGGGTGAACGTGGTAAGACAGTAACCGCGGGCGAAATCAATTATCCAAAGAACTCCCCGTTTGCGAGATGAAATCGAGGTAGTTGAGGGGCCAAGTCGACTCGATTGATGTCGTGAGGACTACCTTCGGAAACCGTGCGAGATGCTCAACCACTCCTGTTGACGAGTTCCCTCACCAAATCACGCAGGAGATCAGGATTTCGTACCCCCACACCCCGTGTGCGATATGAATTCACCAGAAGAGTCGGTACGAGGAAGACGCAAAGAGAAGGGAAGAACCGCCGCAAGAGGATACGAGAAGACGCAAACACGGAGGAACAGCCACTCGAACGCCGAGGACGAGCCGGGGGAGGAGTGCGTTAATATCACAAAACGCACTTTTTCGTTTCGACCGACTCTAGTCCTAGTGCGGCTATGGTTGATAGAGTGTCTATGTAAAGGTTTCCCTTAAATATAGACTTCCTGTGAATCCGCCTTATGGACGGTTCTCATCCGTGAAATCCTGTGTTTTGGTTGTCTCTCGACCTCTCCCGGCGTTCATCCCCACCCCTTCCTTTGACGATTTCATATCGCACACGGGGT
The DNA here is from genome assembly GCF_051195095.1 of Halolamina sp. C58. Lineage (NCBI taxonomy): Archaea > Methanobacteriati > Methanobacteriota > Halobacteria > Halobacteriales > Haloferacaceae > Halolamina > Halolamina sp. C58. Next base: position 37,429 of record NZ_JBNTJY010000005.1, read on the forward strand.
GTGGGGGTTCGTCTTCGTAAGGATCGTGGTTAACCAACACCCTTCCTCTAACTGACCCTCGTGTTGGTTAATCTTACCCGCTCTTGTGTAGAGCTGCGGAAAAGACGATTCGACATTTTGAGTTCCTTCCACCTTCCGGCGACCTGAGTCTCAGTCAGCTCACTTGAGTCGGTGGTCGGTATAAGCAA
>NZ_JBNTJY010000006.1:0-5151 GCF_051195095.1 Halolamina sp. C58
AGAGACGGCGAGTGCACTTTCCCAGCGGGTCGCCCACGCCAGTACTCGCCCACACGTAGGTGAGCTTAACTTCCGTGTTCGGGATGGGTACGGGTGTTACCTCACCACTCTGGCCGTCTCACGCCGAGTCGCGGAATCGAACCGCGAACCTACCAAGCTCGGTGTGGATCGAACCGTGTGATAAGCGTAGTCCAGTTCGCACCTGGACCCGTTCGAAACGGGTGCAGTGCAGAGATATCCGATTACCGGATGAATGATGGCTTCGGACTGTTAGTGCTCGCGGACTCAACGCCTCGTTGCCTTGGCGCGTACATCCCGAGTCTATCTAACTCCTCTTCTACGAGTGTCCTCAACGGTACTTCGTTTCCGAGTGGGTTTCGAGCTTAGATGCGTTCAGCTCTTACCCCGTGTGGCGTGGCTGCCCGGCAATGCTCTCTCGAACAACCGGTACACCAGTGGCCACCAATCGTAGTTCCTCTCGTACTATACGATCGTTCTCGTCAAGTACCATAACACCCCCAATAGATAGCAGCCGACCTGTCTCACGACGGTCTAAACCCAGCTCACGACCTCCTTTAATAGGCGAACAACCTCACCCTTGCCCGCTTCTGCACGGGCAGGATGGAGGGAACCGACATCGAGGTAGCAAGCCACGCGGTCGATATGTGCTCTTGCGCGTGACGACTCTGTTATCCCTAAGGTAGCTTTTCTGTCAGCAACCTGGCCCATCAAGGACCATGGTTGGTTCGCTAAACCACGCTTTCGCGTCAGCGTCACTCGTTGGGAATGACACTGTCAGACTTCCGTTTGCTCTTGCGCTCTTCCTCGGGTTCCCGACCCGAGTGAGGAAATCTTGGGGCGCGCTCGATATCTTTTCGAGCGCGTACCGCCCCAGTCAAACTGCCCGGCTACCGGTGTCCTCCGCCAGGAGTGAGAGTCGCAGTCACTACCGGGTAGTGTTTCATGTGTGCCTCGGTGGCCCGCTAGCGCGGGTACCTGTGTAGCGGCTCCTACCTACTCTGCACAGTAGCGACCACGTCTCAGCGACAGCCTGCAGTAAAGCTCTATAGGGTCTTCGCTTCCCCTTGGGGGTCTCCAGACTCCGCACTGGAACGTACAGTTCACCGGGTCCAACGTTGGGACAGTGGCGCTCTCGTTGATCCATTCATGCGAGTCGCTACTGAAGCGACAAGGTACTACGCTACCTTAAGAGGGTCATAGTTACCCCCGCCGTTGACGGGTCCTTCGTCCAATTGTACTTGGTGTTCAGATACCCGCACTGGGCAGGATTCAGTGACCGTACGAGTCCTTGCGGATTTGCGGTCACCTGTGTTGTTACTAGACAGTCGGAGCGCCCAAGACACTGCGACCTGCCTCGCTTGAGGCAGGCATTCCTTATTGCGAACGTACGGAACTAACTTGCCGAATTCCCTAACGTCGGTTCTCCCGACAGGCCGCGCCTTGCTCTGGCAGAGTACCTGTGTCGGATCTCGGTACGGACATCGTGCTCCCTTTTCACGGGCTCTTGGTAACATCGACTTTCGCTATCTCGAGCTTCGCTCGCTTCCTGCCGTTACGGCGTCCACGAGCTTCCTCGATTCGACCGGGCGAAGGCCCGGCTCGATGGTTCCGAAAGCGTCGGTTTCACTGCACGATGGTGCTGGAATATTAACCAGCTGTCCTTTCGATCCCTGCGAGTTACGAGGGACCTTAGGACCGACTAACCCTTGGCTGACTAACAGTGCCAAGGAACCCTTACTCTTCTGGCCGTCGGGGTTCACACCCGACTTTCGCTGCTACTATGACTAGGATTTTCGTCACTGAACGGTCCACGCGAGCTCTCGCCCGAGCTTCCATCCGTCCAGAGTGCCAACCTACTGGGTCACTATGTTACTAGTGCCGCTAGGTCTCGGTGGTGGATTTGAGCCCCGATCATTTTCGGCGCCTCGAACCTCGGCCGGTAAGCTGTTACGCTTTTCTTAGAGGGTAGCTGCTTCTAAGCTCACCTCCCGGCTGTTTAGGGCTCGAGACAACCTTCCAATCGCACTTAATCCACACTTTGGGACCTTAACCCAGCTCTGGGTTGTTCCCCTCATGGTACCCAAGCTTACCCCGGGCACCGGACTCCCATCGTCCACGGCGTGCGCACGTTCGGAGTTCGACAGAGAGGCCGACTCCTCTCGGAGGCGGGTCTCTCAATCGGTCGCTCTACCGCGCACACTACCTCGGATGAGGTCATGCTTCGACATGTTTCGGTTGGAACCAGCTGTTGCCGAGCTCGATGGGCCTTTCACCCCTACTCTCGAGTCACGGGAGGGTATTGTAGGACACCAACCCTAACGGGCCTCCACGTGCCTTTCGGCACGCTTCGCCCTGCTCCAGAGTAGATCGCTCGGTTCCGGGTCGTATCCCTTCGACTCCCCGCGCTTGAACACGGTGGGCCTGGCAATGCTGCGCCCCTATCGGTTTCCCTGCGCCTTCCCTGATGAACAGGTTAGACTCGCCAAAGAGATACACTCCCTAGTTCGTTTTTCAAAACGTACGACGGAACTTCGGCTCCCTCTTCGTCCTACTGGAGGCTCGCGCCTCGATCGTTTTGAAGAGGGCCTTTCAAGCCCCGTCGCTCTATCGCCGACTGGTTTCATGCCCTATTGCACCGCCCTTCTCGGGGTGCTTTTCAGCGTTCGCTCACGCTACTTGTTCGCTATCGGTCTCGAGGAGTGTTTAGCCTTCGCGGTCGATGCCCGCGACATTCACGAGGGATATCCAACCCCCGCTACTCTAGAACTGGCGCACACTCTACTGAACTACGGTACGGGACTGTCGCCCTGTTTCGTGCTCTGTTCCAAGAGACTTCTCGTAGTTTGTCGAGTGCTGGGAGCCAGCCTGTACACCACATGTCCTTGCGGATTCGGTTTGGGCTGTATCGCGTTCACTCGCGGTTACTAACGACATCGCAGTTGCTTTCTCTTCCTGTCCTTACTAAGATGTTTCAATTCAGGACGTTCCCCATTGCGCGAGGCAATTGCGGTGGGGATTCCCATTCGGAGATCCTCAGTTCTATGCTTCCATGCAGCTCCCTGAGGCTTATCGCAGCTTGGCACGTCCTTCTTCGGCACTCGAGCCGAGCAATCCATCAGCCGGCATAGTAGCCGTCTGTCGGTAATCGTCTATCGTCGTTCCACTGCAACCCGGGTGAACGGGTCCAGTGGGTGCCTGGACTACGCTTACACACGGTCGTCAACGTACGTCCCGTGGGTCTCACGGGAGCGTACTCTGACCCTTCCCAGACGCGCTCTCGCGGTCTGGTGCATCGATCGGTCTGGATCCCATCGTACTCTCGTCGGGCATATAACCCGCACGGTTTCCTTCGATCCGAGATGGACTCGCGGGGATTCGAACCCCGGGCATCCTCCTTGCAAAGGAGGCACTCTCCCACTGAGCTACGAGCCCTATGGAGCCTTGGTAGTTCTAAGGTGCCCGGTCGAACCGGCACACCGAACGGTGAAAGTGGGTCTGCCCGAAAGGGCAGATCCCGGTCAGTGGAGGTGATCCAGCCGCAGATTCCCCTACGGCTACCTTGTTACGACTTAAGCCCCCTTGCGGAGCCCAGATTCGACCTGTGAAACAGGCCTCATCCGGACCCCACTCGGGTGCTTTGACGGGCGGTGTGTGCAAGGAGCAGGGACGTATTCACCGCACTCTCCTGGAATGCGATTACTACCGAATCCAGCTTCATGCGGACGAGTTGCAGTCCGCAATCCGAACTACGACCGAGTTTCTGAGATTACCGTCCCCTCTCGGGGTTGGAACCCATTGTCTCGGCCATTGTAGCCCGCGTGTTGCCCAGCCCATTCGGGGCATACTGACCTACCGTTGCCCGTTCCTTCCTCCGCCTTGGCGGCGGCAGTCCTCCTAATGTACCCATCATCCTCAAGGGACATGCTGGCAATTAGGAGCGCGGGTCTCGCTCGTTGCCTGACTTAACAGGACGCCTCACGGTACGAGCTGACGGCGGCCATGCACCACCTCTCTACGGCGTCGTGACGAGGTCATCAACCTGGCCGTCATCACCGTAGTCGGGGCTGGTAAGGTTACCGGCGTTGAGTCCAATTAAACCGCAGGCTCCTCCGGTTGTAGTGCTCCCCCGCCAATTCCTTTAAGTTTCATCCTTGCGGACGTACTTCCCAGGCGGTTCGTTTAGCGGCTTCCCTGCGGCACACCACTCACTCGTAGTGAGTGGCACACCTAACGAACATCGTTTACGGCTGGGACTACCCGGGTATCTAATCCGGTTCGAGACCCCAGCTTTCGTCCCTCACTGTCGGATCAGTCCTCTCGAGGTGCTTTCGCCATCGGCGGTCCGTTCAGGATTACGGGATTTCACTCCTACCCCGAACGTACCCCTCGAGCCTTCCTGTCCCAAGCCGCACAGTTTCCGCCGGACGCCCACCCGTTAAGCGGGTGGATTTCCCGACGGACTTGCGCGGCCAGCTACGGACGCTTTAGGCCCAATAAGATCGGTCATCACTCGAGCTGCCGGTATTACCGCGGCGGCTGGCACCGGTCTTGCCCAGCTCTTGTTCCTGAACCTCCCTACGGTTCAGAAAAGAAAGGGCGATATGCCCTTTCACTCGGGGTCCCCTTATCGCACTGGCGTGCAGTGTAAAGGTTTCGCGCCTGCTGCGCCCCGTAGGGCCCGGAATCTTGTCTCAGATTCCGTCTCCGGGCTCTTGCTCTCACAACCCGTACCGATTATTGGCACGGTGGGCCGTTACCCCACCGTCTACCTAATCGGCCGCAGCCACATCCTACAGCGCCGGAGCGTTTGAGCGTCGATGTGTTCAAACAGTCGACGCGTATCAGGAGTTAGCCTCAGTTTCCCGAGGTTGTTCCTGTCTGTAGGGTAGTTTGGCCACGTGTTACTGAGCTATACGCCGCGGGTCTAACCCGCGCGACTAGCATGGCTAAATCGGACCCCGATAGCAATGACCTCCGGCAGGATCAACCGGAATGTGTACGTGCATCTGCACGTGGGTGGCGGGTCGGATCACACGACGTGATCGTTACCATCTGGTCTTGCGTATCGGTTACCGTTCGCTGTCCGCCGGCCGAACCGGGGGACACCGAACTACCAAGGCTCGCATCAGA